>NZ_JBAMME010000343.1:0-56336 GCF_039793925.1 Thermogutta sp.
GGCAGAGCGCAAGGAAGCACCTCGCGCTGCGGCTACAGAAGCATCGAGCGATCTTGCTCCCTCTTCAGGACAGTTTCGTCGGATCGTCTCCATGGCTCCGAGCATTACCGAAACGCTTTTTGCCCTGGGATGCGGCGATCGAGTGGTGGCTGTTACCGATTTCTGTGAATATCCCCCTGAAGTTCGCAACTTGCCTCGGATTGGTGGATATATCAATCCCAATCTAGAAGCCGTGCTGCGGCTCAGGCCCGACCTGGTCGTTGCACCGGCGGGGGCCGAAGACTTACCCACCAAACTGCAGGCGATGGGGCTGCATGTGCTCACCGTGGACCACCGTTCCATCGATGGTGTATTCGATTCGCTGTCGATTCTGGGTAAGGCTTTGGGGGTGGAACATAGAGCAGAAGAGCTGGCTGCAACTTGGCGGAAACGACTGGATTCAATTGCCCAGCGGTGTCGCGGTCAACCACGGCCGCGCGTGCTGGTTGTCGTCGATCGGCCGCTGGAAACCAGTCGCCTCCAAAACCTCTGTGCAGCCGGGTCGGATGGGTTTCTCAACAAACTCGTAGAGTTGGCCGGCGGTGAAAACGTCCTCGGGAATTCTGCGGTAGCTTTCCCGATTATTTCGGCGGAAACCGTGCTGCGGCTTAATCCGGAGGTGATTATCGAAATCCAGGCGGGGAAAGAGATTCCAGATGATCATCGGGTGGAGTGGCTGGCCGCCTGGGAGGAAGTCAAGGAGGTGGCCGCTGTCCAAAATAGACGTGTTTATCTTCTGGGAAAGGATGTGCCCGTGGTCCCCGGCCCACGGATGATCAATCTGGCGGAAATCCTGGCGCGGTGCATCCATCCGGAGTGTTTTGACGCGTCCACCCGCTCCCACACAGTGACATCGGAGGCGGACTAATCGATCGCCGGACGACAGCCGTCGCTGTTCCTTGGAAGGCAAATTTGCCAGGGGTAAAATAAAGGCCGGAAAGCGGACGGCCGTTCTGGAGACGTTTTTCTCACGCCAGAACGGAGCGATGTGCAGGACTTGCCAAAGGAGGAAACGCGGCTGTGACTAGTCTGTCTTGCTGTCCGCCTCAATTGGCTCAGGTTGGGAAAGGACGGACCCATGAGTGAGATCTCCAACTCTTATGTGGCGCGGATCGGTGAAACCGCGGGCTTGGTATGGCATGCTTTGCACGCCAATGGGCCGCTCAACCTCAGTCAGCTTGTCAAGAAACTGGAACGCCCGCGTGACGAGGTGATGCAGGCCATCGGCTGGCTTGCCCGAGAGGACAAACTCGTCTTTATGGACCGTGGTCGAGCCCGGCTGGTCGCACTCAAAGAGCAGGCCGGGACATGATGGAACTGATCGATGGGTTTGCTCCCGCTCAAAACTCAAAAAGTTTCCGCACGTCTTCGATGACACCTTCTTTGGTCATGAGGCGTCCCGGCTCGCCGGGCTTATCAAAGACGAGCCATTGCTTCTTCGCCTTGATGGGCATCTCAATGCGGTAGGGCTTGCAACGAGGGATGGCTTCGATGGCTTTTTTCGCCCCTTCGTAGAGAGCACGACGCGTTTCTTCAAAGGGATAAAGCACGGCGCTTTCGCGAGCCAAGCCTTTTTTGACGGCAACTGTCACCACCTCCGGACCAAAGAACGTTCTCGCTTCCCGGCAGGTGGCCTCGTCACCAGTTACCATGATTGTGGGAACGCCGAAACTTCCCGCGTAAAGAGCCACCTGGGCCAGCTCCCCCGATTCCACCCCGTTGTACCAGTAACGGTTCTCGTTTCGAGACGATTGTGTATGACAGAGAACGCCGTCCGGTGTTCCCATCATGGCGTGGGCGCCAAGTTGCACCAGTCCTGCGAACGTTTCGTCGAGTTCGGGCATCACGCTGGGTCGTGGCAAGCCCGTGATGTATTTGGCACCAGGCACCATCAGATGCGGCACAAAGGCCTGGCTGCCGTGACCGTCCAGAACCACAATTTCGGTCGCCCCAGCTTCGCGAAGTCCTCGGACCACTGCCGCAATATCGCCCATCAGATATTCCTTGGCCTGTTCGTTGAGGGGGCCACTCTCGCGGGTTTGGGCAAACTTATAAACACCACTTGCGCCTTCCAGATCCGTGACGATATAGATTTTGAGGCCTTGTCCATGGACAGCGATCGGCCAGGTGAATAACGCGGCGATCAACCCACCCACACTTAGCAAGTTTTTCCACTGCATAGCCGGGCCTCCTTCTCTTTGGTATCCGCCATGGTGAGCCACTTTCACGAAGATTTGGCCGATATTTTAGGAAAAACGGCCAGGGGCAACAACGACGTAAGGACACCCGGGCAACCCCATAAAGCTGCCGGCAAGCAACCTGGACTAGCACATTCAGGCCGAGCCGCCCGGAATCGCGTCCCGTTCAAACTGACCGACAGAAAACCGCTTCCAGCATCGGCCATTTGTTTGATCATGTCGCGGCCGCTGAAGCCTAACCGGCTTCTGCTTGCGCTTTGGGAACGAGCACACTCCGGCTGAGAATCGCGTTGCGGATGGCAGTGTCACCCACAACGGGTGGCCTGCACTGGCTGCCCTGACACAGGTAGAGAGTGGCCTGGCCGTCGATCGGTTCCCGGTCGTGAAAGATCCGCTCGTGCAATGACCCGGCAGGATGCTCGTTTGCACCGTCCATCGCGGTCACAGAGGCGGGGATGTAGCGCCGAAAATATTCGTGAACAAAATGGGGCAATTCGCCCGAAAGCTGGGGAGTTCCTCGCAGACAAAACACCCAGCTCGTCCAGCCGACGGCCAGCGTCTGGAGACAGAGCAGGGCGTGTCCCACGCCCATGGGCGCCCGCTGCATCCAACCCGATAAACCGGCCAGTGCTTGTTCGGCCTGGGCGAGGAAACGAGTTTCCCCTAGCAGATGCCCCAGACGGAGGAGCAGCTCCACGGTCAACGCGGTGCCGCTAGGCGTGGGGTTATCAAAATAATCCAGTTGTCGGCAGAGCAGATGAGGATGGTCGGGCGTGGTCATGAAAAACGCCCCGCTTTGCGGATCCCGAAATTGCTCAAGGATCCTTTCCGCCAGACGATAGACATGTTCGAGGTAAGTCGCGTTGGCCGTGGTTTCATAGCCACTCAACAGGGCCACACTCAGGGCTGCGTAATCGTCCAGGACGGCCGGACCCTGAAGTTCGCCGTCACACCAGGAGTGGAAAAGGTGCCCGTTGCTCCAGAACGTGGCGAGCAGAAAATCAAGTGTCTGCCGGGCGGCTTCATGGTAGCGTGATTCCCCCAGTGCACGCCCCGCCCAGAAGAGCGTGTCAACAGTGAATGCGTTCCAGTTGAGGAGAATCTTGTCGTCCCGGCCGGGGCGCACTCGCCGGTTACGTGCCTGGAAAAGGATTTCGCGGCAGGTTGCAAGTTCTCTCTCGATGTTTTCTCGCTCTTGGGCGTTGAGTTGTTCCAGACGATCCTGGGAAGCGATGAGGTTTGGAATATTGCGGCCCTCGAAATTGCCCTCCCGACGGATGTCGTAGTACTCAGTGAAGAGATCAGCGCGATGGCCCAGAATTTCCCGAATTTCTTGAAAATCCCAGAGGTAAAACTTGCCCTCCTCGCCCTCGCTATCAGCGTCTTCAGAGGAATAAAATCCGCCACCCGGATGGGCCATGTCGCGGAGGAGATAATCGAGCGTTTGTCGGGTGACAGCTTCATAGAGCGGCCGTTCCGTGAGACGGAAAGCATCAAGATAGGCCCGTGCTAGAAGCGCGTTATCGTAGAGCATCTTTTCAAAGTGCGGCACCAGCCATTGTGCATCGGTGGAATAGCGGTGGAATCCGCCGCCAATATGATCGTGAATGCCGCCCGCGGCCATGGAGTCGAGCGTCTTCAACGCCATGAAAAGGGCAACCTGGGACGATGCGGTGGCATATCGGAGAAGGAGAAATCGCAGCAAAGAGGGATGGGGAAACTTGGGAGCCGCTCCGAACCCACCCCAACGGCTGTCAAATCCCTGGGCCAGCGCGCGTTCAGCAAGATCGGCTATGGCACTCTCGGGCTTGTCGGCCCTGCCTGCCAGCGTTCCCGCGATATCCGAGACGAGGATGGTCAGCTTATCGGCCTGTCCCACAACCTCGTCGCGGCGGTTCTGCCAGGCGTCGGCCACGGCGCGAAGCACATCCAGAAAACCAGGCATTCCACCCCGAGCTCTCGGCGGAAAGTACGTCCCGCCATAAAACGGCTGGAGATCGGGAGTGAGGAAGACAGTAAGCGGCCATCCTCCGCGGCCGGTGAGAAGCTGAACGGCTTCCATGTACTGGGCATCCACAGCAGGGTGTTCCTCGCGGTCCACCTTGATGGACACAAAGTGCCGATTGAGAAAGTCCGCAATTTCGGGATCGCTGAAGCTTTCTCGCTCCATTACGTGGCACCAGTGGCAGGCAGAATAGCCGATGGAGAGGAAAATGGGGCGGTCGAGCTCTTTGGCCTTCCGGAAGGCTTCCTCACCCCACGGGTACCAATCCACAGGATTTTCAGCGTGCTGTCGAAGATAAGGACTTTTCGAAAAAATGAGACGGTTGGGCATGGTTGAATCAAAAAACGTTAAAATAGCGATTGCGCTGTCTATTCTTGTGTAAGCCGGGAGACAAGACCCCAACTGATTCCAAGAACGGGACAAAAACGGCCTTGCCAGCCTCCCGCCGGCGAGTTTTTTCGGTTATTCCGTTAACCAGCGAAATTCGTTTTATCCTACGGCACGAAGCTGCCCGGGGCAATGCTTCCGATCAGGAGGCAACTGTGGCACTGCGGCTCAATTCGCGGTAGACACGCTGGGCTTCGGGAAACGGCTCCAGGGCGCGATCGAGGATGCCCAGTGTATAAGCGATGGTCACACCGTAGTTGCAGATGGGAACGCCTGCCCGCCGGCAGAGCTCAATCCGCGTGAGGACCTCACGGCGGTTCCACATGCAGGCCCCACAATGCACAAGCAGCCGATACGGGGAGAGATCCTCCGGGAAGTCGTGTCCCTGCACAGTCGTGAAATGAAGTGTGCCGCCCACTCGCTCTTGAAGCCAACGAGGGATCTTCTCGCGGCCGATGTCGTCCACAATGGGATGATGACTGCAAGACTCAGCGACGAGGACGCGATCTCCTGGGCGCAAACGATCGATAGCCAGAGCTCCCCGGACAAATTCGCTGAGATCCCCTTTTTGACGGGCAAGGAGAATGGAAAAAGAGGTCATCTTCACGTGCGGCGGAGTCACCCGCGCAACATGGGCGAAGGCCTGGCTATCGGTCACGACCAGGGCTGGCGGCTCTACCAGAGACTGGAGCGCCTGGGCCAGTTCAAAGTCACGACAGACCATGGCCAGCGCGCCATGATCCAGCAGTTCACGCAAGGTGAGCACCTGCGGCTGAATAAGACGTCCTTTCGGGGCCTCCTTGTCGATCGGCACGACCAGCACAACAATCTGCCCCGGCTGTACCAGATCGGCGATTAGAGGTGGGCTGTTGATGAAGTCTTCGGGCGCATTCTGGATGAGGGCTTCGCGGACTGCTTCCAGTCCCTCCTGCCGGATCGCCGCTGTGAATACGTAGGGGATTTTTTGTTGATCCAAATGGGCCAACAGTGTTGCATCAGGGCGAGCGACGTCGGCTTTGTTGAAGACCACTATGACCGGGATGCCACGCTGGCGAAACTCGGTCAACAGTTGCTCTTCAAAAATGTCCCACCGGCCCGCATCGACTACCAGCAGCGCCAAATCAGTTCGGTCCAAGACCTGGCGGGTTTTCTTGACCCGCATGGCTCCAAGGGCGCCTTCATCGTCCACGCCCGCGGTATCAATGAACAGTACCGGCCCGAGAGGCAGCATTTCCATCGGTTTTTCGACGGGGTCGGTGGTGGTCCCTGCCACGTCGGAGACAATCGACACCTGCTGCCGAGTGAGCATGTTCAGCAGAGCCGACTTTCCGGCGTTCCGCCGACCGAAAATTCCAATGTGGAGCCGAAAACTTTTGGGAGCGGGACGATATTCCGTCATAGAGTGACCCTGGTCCGCCACGAATCGCGCACACCTGTTCCCGCAACCAAGCGGAAAAACTCTCTGCGCCATTCTACGAGGCGGCCCTTCGTGCGGATTGAATTCGGCAAACCTCTGCCAATTGTCACACTGCCTCCGCCGGGATACGTCAGCGAAGAGTGTGGCGATTCACGGACGATACACCGCCGCACATCGCGGGGTCTCCCAAAGCCGCGTTTCCACCACGGGCAGACCTTTTTGGAACACATAGTCAAAAATGAGCCGCGCAATGTTCTCGGCGGTGGGATTTTCATCCATCAAGAACAGTGGTTCACCCATTTCCTGGAGCACAGGCACCACCGGGTCCTGGCGGTGGAGAATCATGCGGTGATCGAGATGCTCGTCGATCCACCCCTGCACGACGCGCTTGATGTCTGTAAAGTCGAGCACCATCCCGAGTTCGTCGAGGGACGCGGCTTCAAACGTGATGACAAGCAACCCGTTATGTCCGTGCAGGTTCCGGCACTTCCCTGAATAATTGAGCAAACGGTGCCCGTAGCAAAAATCGATCTCTCGCGACACCTGGTACATGGACATTTCCTCGAACACCGGTTAGCCAATAATAGAGTGCAGTTTTTCCACCGATAGAGTATTCTACAGATCGTCGCTCGGATCCGGCGGCTGTTGGCCCCAATTTTCAAGTTGGCGACACCTCTTTTCCATTCGGATCGGAAGCGTATGGGGTTAGATCGGGAATTCCCGCCTCGCGAAAGGCACGGCGCCTTTCCGCACATTTGTTGCAGCCACCGCAGTGAAGGCCCTCTATCGGGGCGATGCAGGAAAAAGTTTCATGGAGAGGCCACCGCTCCCCCCATTTCATCAGCTCCTTTTTGGAAACACCTTGGAGGGGCCGGATGATTTGAAGTGACGGAGGTCCGTAAAGATTGAGGGCTGTCTCCACGGTCCGTAAAAATTCCTCGGAAGCGTCGGCAAATGGATTGCTATCTAAAATACCGAGCGCCAGCAATGGCAGCCCGTGCTGGCGACACCACAGACCCGCTTTGACCAGCAGCAGGAGATTTCGCCCGGGCAGGTATACGGCTTCGTCGGGGGAGTTGGCATCGGGAATCTGCTGCCCGGTGAGGCTCCAGTGATCCCCGTAAATGTCCCGAACCGGTAGGTCGAGAATCGTGAGAGGACGGACATGGTCGGCAAACCATGCCAGAACCCTGCCCACGGCGAGCAGCTCCGCTTCTTCCCAGAACAGGCCGGACCTCACATAAAGCGGGGCAACACTCTTGCCGTCTGCAACCAGCCTGGCCAGCATGAGGCTGCTATCTAGTCCTCCGCTGAGTAGGACCGCAATACAGTCGTTCTCTAAAAAGTTCGGTGTCATGGTGTCCACGAAGCCTAAGCCAGGATCAAAACAATACTCCGCTTTTTCGGTAACTGAAGCTCACTGGGCAACCGGCAAGTTGGGCCGACGCTGGGTGAGGTGAGAAGCATTCTCGGCTTTTGCGTTGCGACCATCAACGTTGTCAATCCGGGCAATTCTGGTAGTTTGCTCAGAAGGATATAGGTAGTTCTCCCTGTGCACTCTTCCGCGGTACCCGAACGCAGAACGCCCATCTTGGAAGCATACAGCGATGGGCAAGGCGGCCGGCATCTTTCATCGTCGCGCGGAGTTACGTGGATGGTGTGAGGATGGCACGCTCAGGTTGCCGTACCTTCTATGTGGATAATACCCCGCGACGGGGTGAGACTGCGCGCAATTTCTCTTGTTACAAGACGCGTCCGTGCTTAAAATCCAACAGAGGGCGTCAAACTGCCCCGGGGAGGGATTTCAGGTGACGTCAGCGGGCCAGGTGTTGTGAGCCGAGAAGCGGAGTGTAACAAGAAGTGGTTCTCTCCGAAATTGACCGCCATCTCCTGGAACGCTGTCTGGAGCGCAAGCCGCGGGCGTGGGAAGACTTTGTGGACCGCTTCCTCGGGCTGGTGATTCACGTGATCAACCACACCGCGGAGTCCCGACGCCTGCGGATGACGCCGGAACTTCGGGACGATCTCTGTTCTGAGGTGTTTCTTACCCTTCTCAAAGACGATTTCGCTGTTTTGCGCAAGTTTCGCGGTCGGTGTAGTTTAGCTAGTTACCTTTGTGTGGTTGCCCGACGGGTGGTTGTTCGGGCCCTACAAAAGCGCAAGATTGCGGGAACTCACGAGACTGCCAGCCGCGCAGAACCACCCGCTTCTTCCAAAGTCCCCTCGCCGGTGGCCTGGCCGGAAGAAGATCGCATCGCGAATCGGGACGAAGCGGAGCGCCTACTTCAGATGCTCGACGGACAGGAGGCCACGGTTGTCCGGCTCTATCACTTGGAAGGGAAAAGTTACCAGGAAATCAGTCAAATCACCGGGATCCCAGCGAATAGTATCGGGCCCATTCTCAGTCGGGCACGGAGCAAACTTCGGCGAATAGCCACGGCGTGACGTCTTTGTCCCTGGGACCGTTGCAGTTTTTTTCCAAGACCGGGCCTCGCGACCGGCCGTCGAGTGTTCCCCCGCTTTAGCCCTTGATGTACAAGCCTTGACATATCCCCCCTGTCTTTCTGATAATCCCGCCGCTTGATTGGGGAAAAATCGATCCTGTGCCAGTGCCCAATTTGAGTGGATACCACGCGATTGGCTGCCCATTTCCGAAACTTATCGAGCAACTTTCCCACGCCGCTGGGCGGGAGGAGAACGTTCGCGCGCCAAGGTGATGTCCCGCGGAAGAGCGTTTTACCTCGGCTTGTGGCGGGGGCTTTGGCGATGATGGGCGTCACTATTTGGGGCGTGGCTTTTGGACAGGAGCCCCTCACGGTCATTCCTGCGACCAGTTCGGCGTTGCGCGACACACCCGGCAACACGAAATTCTCCGGGCCACCTTCCCACGAAAGTTGGGTGTGGATTTCCGGAGAAACCGGCGAGGTTGTGACCTCTGCCGATGAGACTGCTCCTCAGCCGCTCCTTGCCTTGCCGCCCCTTGCGAAACCGGAGGAGGAGACGTCTCACGAACTGGGGCACGGGGAGACCTTCCAGGAAACCACATCGAGCTCGCATACTTTCGAGATGGCCGGCGGTGCGGTCTCGCCGCAGACCGGGCTTTCCATCGTAGAATCATCGTCTCCAGCCGCCTGCTGCGTCCCGACAGGTCCTGTCCGCAGGCTTCTCGGTGGGGCAGTCTCGCAATTACAGTCGGCCGGTAAGTGGGAACCCTGGATCGAACGGCCGGGAAGCGCCGGGATCTTCTTAGGTTACGCCTGGGGAACTGAGCTCGTTGACAACTGGCTGGAAGAACGCGACGGCTGGTGGGGTGGGGTGCGGCTGGGCTGGGACTGGCATCCTCATTATGGCGTGGAGACGCGGCTCTCGGTGGGCAGCATTGATCTGTGGGACCATCCCTCTGCCGTAGCAGGGGCACAAGGCCAGGGGCTGAGTACCAGCCGCGATCGGTGGGCCCGATCAGTCGGCTGGGATGTGGGGCTACTCTATTTTGGTTCTAAAGACGATCCCTGGCAGCCCTATGTTTACTGGGGCGTGGGGATCACGCACATTGATTTTACCGACCTACTGGGAACGAGCTACGAGGGAACATACTTCACTATGCCGCTGGCGCTGGGGCTGAAATTTCGCCCCGTCTCAGGACCGGTCTTCCGCTTTGAGTTCGCAGATCAGATCATTTTCCCCTCTCGATTCAATGTGACGCACCAGTTTTCCGCGACCATCGGCATGGAAATGCGGTTTGGGAAAAAACGGCGACTCTACTGGCCGTGGGAACCTGCTTGGCCGTGAGTCGTTTCAGGCATCCTCAAAGCGGTCGGGCTGCCTCTTTGACCTGACCAAAGAAAAAACCCGGGAGACGGTCCTCGCAGGCGGTCATGCCCGGTCTCGTCAGCCAGGTCGTTAGGTGCTTTCCGCAGCCTGCTTGACATCCGACGCTTCCTGCCACGGATTGCGCCAGTCGCCCCAGTGTTCTAGATACATGCGGGCAGCGCGATCAGTTTTGGCCTTCTCAGCGAGCCAGGCTTTGGTTTCCTCCACGATCTGGTGTTCTTCCTCCAGTGTCAACTGCCCCACCAGAACGCGCGACCGCAGAAAGATGAAGTACGTATCGAGCACGTCACAGCGGCAGTAATCGTTGATCTCAGCGAGCCGCCCCTCGCGGTAAAGGTCCTGGACCATATGCCCGGCGATTTCCATCTTGCCCGGTTTTCCGAGAAGATGGGCTGCCAGGTTCAACCCTCCGCTGAAGCGTGTGGAACCGAAGTTCGTGAGAAGTTCGCACAAGTCTAGGTGGTACTGCGTATTGTAGCGATTGCGGGGCTGATCCATTGCCCGGGCGTTGATCTGAAACCACCCCGGAATACTGATGCCGTAGCGAAAAGCGGCCAGCTCCAACAGCGGGATATCGAATGCCCTGCCGTTAAAAGTGACCAGCGTCGGCCGTTTGTATGCTTCCCAACCCCGCCAGAACAGTTCCGTCATGACGTGCGGTCGGAAGTGTGGTTCGTCGAGCACCACGAGGTCCACGAGGCGATACGACTCAGTTACTTTGGCGATTGCAATCGCCGCGGGCACCTGGTAGGTGTAGGGGATGAAGTCGCTGTCATACTTTTCGATAAGCTCGTGGCGGTAGCGCTCAACGGCTTCTTCCGGTTCGATTTCCTCGTGAGGATAGCGGAGTTTGGCCACCAGATCGGGGTCGGCCACGCTTTCCACATCAAACACGAAATAGCGGATGTCGTGGGCCATGGTGATTCTCCGCAGTGTTCTGGCTGTGACCAGCCGTCATTGTTGCAGCGGTGCTGGGCCTGGCTGCGGCAGCCGCGGCACCGCTTTGCAGATGAGTCCGGATAAATAAGACGAAGATTCTCAGCACACCCACTGGCATTGTAAAACAGTCAATCGAATTTGGGATTAAGAGACATTAGTCGCTTTTCCGTTTCCGCCATCAAGGCGTCTTCTTCCGCTTCGTCAGCGGCCTGGTATGTCACCGAAAACCGCAAGTGGGGACCTGCATCATCCCAGGGAACCGTGACGATGGAGTGTTCCGCGATCAGGTAATGGGCCAAGTCTTCCGCAGTTTCAAAGCGCTGACCGGCGATTTCTCGCGGGCATTTGACATATAGAAAGTACGTTCCGCCGGGCATGTCGCACTGAAAACCGCAACGTCTGAGGGTGGCCACCAGTTTTTCCAACCGCCGCCGATATTTTTCCCGAGTCCGACGGGGGATTTCCGGGTTATCCAGAGCAGCGATTCCCGCTTTCTGAATGGCGATAAACTGCCCTGAGTCGCAGTTGTCTTTGATGTCGGCAAAGGCTTGAACGATTCTGGGGTGCCCGCATACCCAGCCCAACCGCCAGCCGATCATGTTCCATCCCTTCGACAGGGAATGAACCTCGACGCCCACCTCTTTGGCTCCTGGTACCTGCAAAAAGCTGAGAGGGCGATCTCGATAACTCAGCATGATATGCGCGGCGTCCTGGATGATAACCAGCTCATGTTTGTGGGCAAAATCAATCACCCGCCGGTAAAAATCCACCGTCGCCACCTGGCCGGTGGGACTATTGGGATAGTTGAGCACGAGCAGCTTGGCTCGCTTCAAGACATCTGCGGGAATCGAATCGAGATCAGGATAAAAATCGTTTTCCGGCAAAAGCGGGAGTTTATACACCTGTCCGCCATAATACCGCGTGTGGGTTCCGGCCACGGGATAGCCAGGCACCGTCATGAGAGTGACGTCTCCCGGATCGATGAAAGCGGCTGGAAGCATGGCCAGCGCGGTCTTCGACCCGATGCAGTGGTTGATCTCCGTTACCGGGTCCAGCTCGACACCGAATTCCCGGAGCATGAACCGGGCAACCGCTTCCTTGAAGGCGGGAATCCCATTGTCGGCGTAACCTCGGTTTTCCGGCTTGTTGATTTCCTCCGCCATCACACGGCGGACCGACTCGTCGGCCATCTCGTCGTTTTCGCCGATCCCGAAATCGATGAGTTTTCTTTCTGGATGTTCAGCCAGCACGCGCCGCTTGGCACGCTTGATCTTTTCAAACTTGTAGATCTCCGTTCCTTTGCCGTACTGACTGCCGCCGATTCGCTGGGCAAACAATTTTTGAAAATAGGGATCACTCATTGCTTCGACACCAAATGTTGCTCGCCAGTGGATTGAGAATACTATCCAGACTTTTAGCTTAAATCGACGCTTGTCGCGGCGAAATGTACCGTCTTTCACCGGGCAAATCGGCCACCGAAACACGATCCGCGCAGCGTCCTTCCAGCTTTCAACCACCATAACTTTCGACGGACCGTGCCGGATGGAGCGTCAGGATTTCACACAGGCGGGTGGTTGAAAACGGCAATCCAGATAAGGCGCTTCATCCCCGTATTGTGTAACGCCAGAGCACTGCAGGCAAGGACGACGCCCGCCCATAACAGGAATTTCCGCTCGGCGACGGCGTTTCTGATCCAGCGGGCACGACACGCGTGCCCCTCCGCCCTCCGGAGGGACCTGCTTGCCAGGTCACATTCGAATGTTTGGACCATCCATTTTGCCGACCGGCCTGCAACTGCTAGCTTCACTTGCTGGCTGAACGGTAGGAGCAATCCATGAATTGCCCCTGCGTTATGCCCATGCCATGTCGTAGATTTTGTGCAAAAGGAGGATAAGTCAGAGACGCCATGAATTGTCATAGCGCCTCTTTTGCAGTGTAATGACACGTATTGGCGCCGCGTTGGTGGCTCACCGAGGAGAGATCCCATGCAGCACAGAAACAATTGGCCATTGTCGATTGGGGGAACAATAAGTTGGACGGTTGTCGGCAGTCTTGTGCTCCTTCTGGCGAGTGGTTGTGCCAGGAAGGAGCCTGCTTCTTCGGCCGGATCATCTCAACCGCCGGGAGAGGCCCCGCGAGCGGCGGCGAAGACGGAGACCCTCGAGACACCGTCCGGTGCGTCTCGCACAGATCAAGGGAGCCTTGCAGAAGCCCTCGAGAAAAAAGGGGCCAAATGTCGCCTGGATGACGACGGTTATCTGATTGCCGTGGACGCGGCGACCGCCAAGCTCACAGATGAGGATCTGGCACCGCTCAAAGAAGCGCGACGACTCCGCTCGCTTCGCCTCACCGGCTGTCCGATCACGGACGACGGTCTGACCATCGTGGCCGGCATGGAGTTCCTAAAGACGCTCGGGCTGGACAACACGGGGATTGGTGATGCGGGCGTCAAGCATGTGGCGGGGCTTTCCTCACTGGAGGAACTATTTCTGACGGGAACCAAAGTGACCGACGCAGGGCTTGCCGCCATCGCCCAGTGCCGTGCCCTCAAACGCCTGCGGCTGCGCGGCACCAAAATCACCGACCATGGCCTGGCCGCTCTCACCTCGCTGACTGCCCTGGCTGATCTGGATCTCAGCGAGACGGCCGTCACCGATGTCGGGCTTGCCGAACTGGCCAAAATACCGACCCTTACCAAGCTGAATTTGTGGAGCACGCAGGTGACAGACTCGGGGTTGCCCATCCTTGCCAAAATGAAGCAACTGACATGGCTCAACCTGGACAACACGAAGGTCACCGATGCAGGTTTGCCCTATTTGGCGGAGCTCACCCAGTTGGAATTTCTTCATCTTGGACGCACAGCGATCACTGACGGTGGATTGGAACCTTTGTTCAACCTCAAAAAGCTCAAGACAATCCACGTGACCCGGACAAAGGTGACCGAGGGCGGGGCAGAAAAGCTCCGTCAGGCCCTGCCGGGTTGTCAGGTGATCTCCAAGGTGGAGGAGAATTCTCTGACCAGTCCGTGAGTTCACGAGCAACACGGGTGTCCTGAGGAGTAATTGGGAATATTTTTTGCGAAATGTGGGAGAATCACTGGCCAGTCGTCCCACAGAGGTTGTCGCTGAGAAAGGAAAAGCCATGCTGCCAGAAAAGAAGTGGATTCTGGATATGACGGATGGATTCCGGCCCACGGCCGTGGTGGGGGCTGCTGCCGAACTGGGGTTGTTCGATCTAATTCCGGATGAGGGAATTACGATTTCTGAACTGGCGTGCAAGGCGAACGCCGCGGTACGGGGAATCCAGGTCCTAGCGGATGCGCTTGCTGCGCTGAACGTGCTCGAAAAAAGGGAAGACAGGTATTTTGTGCCCGCGAAACTTCGGCCGGTACTCAGTGAAAACAGCCCGGACACAGCCATCCCTATGTTGCGGCATCGGATCTCCATGATGCGCGGATGGTCACAATTGGCCTGGGCAGCCAAAGCTGGATTTCCGGCCCCCAAAACATCGGGAATTCGCGGGCCGGATGGCGACCTTCAGGCTTTCGTATTGGCTATGGATGTCATCTCGCGCGAGGTGGCCGACGATGTCGTTCGCCAGCTCCTGCCGCTTCAATTTAAAAAGATGCTGGACGTGGGCGCCGGCCCGGGGACATGGACGTTTGCCTTTCTTCGGGCGGTTCCCGAGGCGAGGGCCATCCTTTTCGATCTCCCCCATGCCGTGTCGCTGGCCCGGCAAAAGGCCGAACAGGCGGGGTTGGCGGACCGCGTGGAATTTGTAGTGGGCGACTTCTACCGTGACGAACTTCCCTCGGGAGTGGATTTCGTGTGGGTCAGCGCCATTGCCCACCAGAACTCGCGGGAACAGAACCGGGAGCTCTTTCGGAAGGTCTATCGGGCCCTGGAGCCGGGAGGACAGATCGCTATCCGGGATATCGTGATGGACCCCACCCGCACGGCACCTGTACACGGAGCACTGTTCGCCATCAATATGCTCGTGAACACGCCCGCTGGGGGAACGTACACGCTCGATGAGTACCGCGAAGATCTGCTAGCCGCCGGCTTTTCGGAACCCCATTTACGTATCCGCACAGAGAACATGAACAGCGTCATTCTCGCTCATCGCCGGTAAGGTCAATCACCGGGATGTGGCGTGCGCGACAGTAAGAGGCCATCACCGGGCGACGAACCGATTCCGTGCGCTTGCGATCTGAGAATTCGACATTACCCGCAGATAGGCGGTACGGGCATGCATGGAAGCTGGAGACAGCCGGTTTCGTAGCTGATCACTTTGTGGGGCACTGGTCGTCCTCGTTGGAAACCGGCCCAAAAGCTGGGTTTTTCATTCTGCAAGGAGTGCCCGAAGGTTTGTCTGGACGGATTCGGTTCCGGGGATCGAAGAAAGCTCCCGAAGGCCCTTCTCGGCCTCGGTGCGGAACTCGGCGGCGCATCCCTCCCTGGCCAGTGTGGTCTTCCACTGGCGAAACAGTCGCGTCAGGTTAGCCTGGACGGGCTGGGCGCTCGGAGCGCATCGCAGCGCCCAGTAGAGCCTCTCGGCGGCCTGTGGGAAATGTTGGGCCTCGGCCAGTGCAATCGCCCAGTTGTTGAGACTGGCCAGCAGGTTATCCTTCGCCGACTGGTTCGTGGGGTCCAGCCGTAGCGCAACGATGTTATCGAAAAGCGCCCTGTCGAACTGGCGTGAGAACAGGGCGTCGACGCCACGATTGTAATAGATTGTCCCGACGATCTGCGTTTCCGACATCGTTCGCCCCTGCTCGTAAAGACGCCAGTCGCGCTCGGAGACTCGTGAGGCAGAAACCAGCCTCCCTAGGTCGTCTTCCATACTGTAATCTCTGGAACCGATGCTGACTCCTTTCGTCGCTAGGCCAAATTGCGGCAGGAGCACCTCGTCGAGCCATCGCGGAGCAGTGCACTCCACGGGGATCGAGGCAAAAGTTGTCTCCACGCGGCAGAAGGCGTGGGTGGGAAGCTGTTCAATCCTCGTGGGATACCCGGCCGCTTCAGCTAGGAGCTTGAACAGAATGGCCGCACTCACGCAGTTGTAGCGTCCCG
Organism: Thermogutta sp.; assembly: GCF_039793925.1. Taxonomy (GTDB): domain Bacteria; phylum Planctomycetota; class Planctomycetia; order Pirellulales; family Thermoguttaceae; genus Thermogutta. Next base: position 15,889 of record NZ_JBAMME010000343.1, read on the forward strand.
TTTTCAAGGCTATGCCAGGATTAGTGGCGTCGATTTGATAGCCACCTGTAAGGATTCTTCTATGAAGATAGCCAAACACATTTCGCACTGCGGAGAGCTCGTCCGGCGATTCCCGCGCGACGGTCTTCACTGCCTGGGCGTGCTCGTCCAGCATTTGCTGGTAGGCGTCAAGCTCCCGCCGCGGAATACCGCCCGCTATGAGGACGGCCTGGAAGAAAGTAAAACCGTCCAATCGCTGGTCTTCGCAATCTCGAACCAGGTGCCTTTCCTCTTCAGTCAGGGGACAGGGGCCCCAATCCGCGGCGCGCTCTTCCAATTGCGCCAGCAGACTTGCCGAAATCCGGGCGGTCTCCCTATTGTTCGCTCCGTTGAAGTCCCGGCGAAAATACGGTTTTCCAATACCACCCGAGCCGACCGCCTTCGGGACGCTTCCTTCTGGGGTGCCACCCAAATGCGGCGTCGGCTCAGCCGGGGAGTAAACTCCCTCGAGGTGTGTCGAGGCGCCAGTGTCGCAAGCAATGCTGTCGTTCGGGTAGCTAGCCCCCAATTCTGGTGGGTGGTGAAAAACTTGGCCGAATCGTGAGACCAAGCCGGCGATGAGGATCGCCGCCGCCAGTCCCCAGCCGAACCTGCAGGAGAAGGCCTTGGCCAGCGTCACAATGCAGCCACTCGAAGAAGCGCGTCTCATGGTGGGCATGGCTCTTGGTGAGTTGGGGCAAAATGGTAAGTTTATGGGTCGTGCGAAGCGATTCCCTAGCATCCAAGTAAACGTAGGTCGCGAATGAGGGTGTGGCAAATAGCGAAGTACAAAGAGAGTAGGTGATATAGGGCGAATAAAGCGAATAAAATTTCGGTGACGGTTGGCAGGGAACGAGCAGGTTTCCGGTCGGGCGGACCGTTTGGCCGAATTGGGCAGGGCTATCGGATCAATCGCAGAGTGGGGTGGCCAAACTGCCGTCGCCGAAACAGAAACATTACTAAATTGATTTTCGAAGTGAAGTGTGCACGCGCTAAGAGTCTTACAGATCGCGCGGTCAGGAAAGGAGCATGGTGCTCGACGGAGGCGGTTCGCACCGATTACAATAAAGACACTCCGAATAGAGTTTGACCAGAGTCCGGTTGTGGTATCGGATGGAAATAGATGACGGGCTGGCAGTGGTTTCTGGCCCTCGGGCCGCTTTCTGTTTACCTGATGCTGATGGGGTTTCTCAACCTCGTCAGACGCCCTGTACTTCTCACAGGGATGCAGGACAGAATTTTGCTCGGGTTGGCCATTCTCGGGCTCATTGTGGTGGGGCCTGTCGATCTGTTCCTCCCACTGTCTGTTTACGCGGCGTACGGATCGGCAGTCTGGTTGATTGCTCTCGTTTTGCTGGTCCTGGTGCTGGGGTTGGGTGTCCTGACGGCTCCCCCCAAGATCGTCATCCTTAATGTTCCCGTTCACCAGGTGCGTTCCATCATTAGTGAGACCGCGGTGAGCCTGGACACAGATTCACGGTGGGCGGGCGATTGCCTGCTGATGCCCAATTTAGGGGTTCAATGCACTCTCATCGCCTGGCCGTCGTGGCGGAACGTCACACTCGCGGCCGTTGGTCCCACGCAGGACTTTCAGGGTTGGAAGCGTTTCGGAGTGGCGCTGAGCAAGCGGCTGGCGACCGTGGAGGTACGCCCCAATCCAAGGGGAATCTTCCTGGTCGCGCTCGGGGGGATCGTGTTCTCCCTCACCGCCTTCAGCGCTTTTCGAGACCCGAGGGTCGTTGCCGACCTTATCAGTCGGCTTTGGCCGTTGTGATGCTCCCTCCCTGAGATAGGCGTTTGGTCTTCGTCAATGGTCTTGGGAACCCATTTACCAGAAAGGCCAGGTCCTGCGATGGCTACTCGCTATATTGTGCGTTTTGGCGCGATGCGTCTTCTGGGCATTTTCACGCCGGCAAAGGAAGGAGAATCGTTTGTCCGCGGAGATCGTGTCATCGTTCGGACGGACCGCGGATTGGAAGTGGGGGAGGTGCTTATCGAGTCCAGTGAACGCACCGAGTCGTTTCTCACCAACCCGATGCGCGGGCAGATTCTGCGGAAAATGACCCCGGAAGACGAGCGCGAGGCGTTGCAGATTCGCCGCCGGGCACCCGATGAAATCGCGCGGTGCGAACGGATCATCAAAGAGCTGGGCCTGCAGATGGACCTCGTGGATGTGGAACACATTTTCGGCGGGGAACGGATCATCGTTTACTATCTCGCGGATGGCCGAGTGGATTTCCGCGAGCTGGTTCGCCGGCTAGCCAGTGAGTTCCGTACCCGGATTGAAATGCGCCAGATCGGCGTTCGGGACGAGGCGAGATTGCTAGCGGATTATGGCGATTGCGGCAAGCCTGTCTGTTGCAACAACCATCTTGTCACGATGCCGCCGGTGTCGATGAAGATGGCCAAGCTCCAGAAGGCGACACTCGATCCCGCGAAGATCTCCGGCCGGTGCGGGCGTCTGAAATGCTGTCTCCGGTATGAGTTCGAGCAGTACGAGGAACTGCTGGAGAAACTCCCACCGGTGGGCTCCCGAGTTCTTACGGACGAAGGCGAAGGCGAAGTGATTGGCCACGAGATCCTCGCCCAGAAGGTGCTGGTGGAAGTCGACGAACATGTGAGGAAACTTATGAGTTTAGAAAAGATTCGTCAGGTGATTTCCCACCCGGCCAATCAGGAGGCCGCTGCCGGAGAAGCATCTGGGGGCGAAGACTCTCCGACTTCCGTGGAGTGACAGAGGTCCAGACTGCGCGGGTCCTTCTGAAAAGCCCCCGGTCGCGATAAATTAAACCGCTGAGACGTTCTGGGCTAGGTTCTGCTGAGACAGAAAGAAGCTGGGTGAGGAGACTTTCGTCTCAGAGGATCTTCTGTCTCAGCGGGGTCTTTTCTTATCTTCCGGGGGAAACAAAACCGTGGGTTTGAACACCATTTTGGCGTTTCTCGGGCTGGTGCTGTTGGTTTGGGACTGTATCGAGGTCGGCCGAAACGACGCTTCCAACATCGTCAACGCGGTGTTTGGGGCTCGTATTCTCAGCGGCAAATGGGCCGTCAGGCTGGCCGGTCTCGCCGTGATTATTGGGGCCAGCGCTGCCACCCCAGTCTTTGAGACAGCCCGAAAAGGCATCTTTGACCCGGGACTCCTCACCCTTTATCAGGCCATTGTGGCGTACATCAGTGTGTATCTGGTGGACACGGTTCTTCTTTTCACCTACTCGGCCTTTGGGATGCCGGTGAGCACCACGGCATGTCTCATTTTCGAGTTGGTAGGGGCCTCGCTGGGATTGTGCGGTCCGGGAGTGGTTCACTGGGGAAAAGTGTGGACCGTGGTGGCGGCCATTTTCGTTTCCATCTTTATGACCGGCGTGGCCGGTTTTCTGATTCAGCGTGTCTTTCGCGCTGCAATCCGAGACAAGATAGAAGATCGGGAAACGATTCTTCTTCATGGCCCATGGATCTCTGGTCTGATGCTTACCGGACTGGGCTGGTTCATGCTTTTTAAGGGCATGTCGGGCATTGCGTTTGTCAAAGCATTTCGGGAATACGCCATTGATCCCTATATTGATGCGTACACCCCGACTCTGGCCTTTTTGACTGTTTGGGGAGGATTCACCCTGGCCGTTCATCTGTTTCTTTCGTTCTCGGGGAACTTTGGGACGAAGTACTTATTTCCGGGACTGGCGATCCTAGGAATGCTGTGTTTGGCTTTTGCCTTTGGGCAAAACGACCTGGCGAATTGTGCCTCTCCGGGCATCTCGGCGTTCTGGTTGTGGCGGCACTCTGATCAGAGTGTGGCCTCGGCCACGCAAATTCAAATTCCAATGTGGGTGCTGACGATTTGTGGCTCTTTAATGGTGGCAGGCATGATGACGGAGAATGCCCAGCGGGTGACGCGAGCCCAGGTCAACGTGGGAAGTCAATATGACAAAGTTGCCCTCTATGCGCCGGAGTGGTGTCGCGCGATTGCCCGATGGATTCTCCGCCGATTCCCGCACCGACCCGAGCTTGCGCCTCCTCCCATGGTGACGCCACGCGGAAAGAAGGTACACTACGACGCGCTGCGGGCAGCGGTGATCAGCTCGGTCAGTGCGGGGGTGATCGCGATGGCCTCCAGCCGTGGTCTGCCAGTTTCCACCACCTACGTGGCGTTTGCCGCTGTGCTGGCAACGGGCCTGGCCGACCGCGTCCTCAGTCGAGGCGATGCGGATCTCAAAATCGGTCGCGCGATTTGGGTGGTTGTGAGCTGGTTTCTGGCGGCCGTGGTCGCCATAGCGGCTACCGCCGGTGTCGCCCGGATTATCTACCACCTCGGCATCATTGGACTTCTCATTGCCCTGGCCCTCAATTTGACGATTCGTTTTTATGCCCAAAAAAGGGCAGACGAACAGGAAGAGCGGATCCATCGCCGGCGATCAGGGACAACCAGAGCGGCGCCGCTCGATCAGCAGCAGGCCGCAGAAGTGCTCCACGAAGAAGTGTGAGCGCTCATAACTCCCAACCAGAGCGATTCTCCCGCCGAATCAGCGCGTTCGCTTCTGCCGAATTAGTGAATTCACCCCGGGCTGGATCCCACTTAAGCTTTTGGTCTACCCGAACCGCGATAGTTCCCAACAGGATTGTTTCCGCCATGGGATACACCGAAACAAAGTTGGCATCAGACTTTCTTTCTCCGCGGCACGCGCGAATGAATTGGTCCAACTCCCCGGCGGGGCGAGGAAGTGTCTTCGGGGGTGGCTGAAAATCTTTCATCCTTTTTTGGGGAATTATTCGGGGATTGCTTCCCGTAAACCCGGCAAGGATTTTGCCCTGATCGCCCACGAAGAGCATACCCTCCTCGGGCATTTCGAGACCGTCGGCCTCCAGTTCGGGCAGCAATTCCGGTCGCAAGCCTCCATCGTACCAATGAAGTTTTACGGCGGGTTGTTGATCACTCCCCGGAAATTCCCAGTGGATGAGGGAAGCTCGGGGATAGGAAACGCGATTGATCTGCTTCTTCCAAGTGTAATTTTCAATCCGCCAGAATTGGCTGCGACTAGCTTCCACGCTGATCGGTGATCCCAGACCAAGGATTTTGAAGATTTGATAGAAGCTGTAATGTCCCATATCCCCCAGCGCCCCGGTGCCGAAGTCGTACCATCCGCGAAAGACGGCATGCGTATAGGCGGGATGATATGGCCGCTCCTGAGCCGGTCCGAGCCACAAATCCCATTCAAAACCGTCGGGCACGGGCACTTTTTCCGTGGGGTATTCGGTCATGCCCTGCGGCCAGAAAGGTCGCGTGGACCAGTTGTGGACTTCCCGGACCTGCCCAATGGCACCAGCCTGGATCCATTCGGCGATTGTGGCGGCATCGGGGTTGTCTGCCTCGCAGAAAAGCTGTGTGACCAGACCGGTTTGTTGGGCCAAGTCACGCAGGGTCCGTACTTCCCCCAATACATTGGAGATCGGTTTGTGCGTGATGACGTGTTTGCCCGCCTTGAGTGCCCGCGCGGCAATCACTCCGTGGAGGTGATCCGGGGTCATGATGTAAATGGCATCTAGATCTTTTTCGTCGGCCAGCATCTGCCGGAAATCGGAATAAGCGCGGCACTGCGGTTGTTCGCTAGCATTGCCCGCGACTTTGGCATAATAGCGTGAAACAATTTCCAGGCCGACCTCCCGGCCGCAGAGTCCTCCCCGGGCACCTTCGCCCCAGCGAGGATCTTCCAGAAACGTACGGACCTTGGAGACGATCTCCTTCGGGCCCCACTCGGGGTAATCGTCACTTTTTCGATTGGGATCACAAACCGCCACAATTTTGATCTCTTGTCGCGGAACGGCCTGCATGAGCTGCCGCAACCCCTGCGTTCCGCACCCCACATAACCGATGCGGATTTTTTCGCTTGGGGGGACAAAGCCCGGCCCACCCAGGACCGAGCGAGGCACAACGCTGGCTACCGTTGCCAGCGCGCCGGACGCCACAAATCCGCGGCGATTGAGCTTGGAGATGTGCATGGGAGAACTCCTCAATTCTTACGGGGAGCGCGGTTCAGTGAGAAAGACGTGCAGAGCTTAGCCCCCCACATAATGACGCTCTGTAGCAGAGATTGCAAGGCTGGCGGGTGGTCAGTCGGGGTGGAACTCGACCCTCCCATCCGGCCATTGAAGCGACACCTTCCGCGGCTTTCCGCGTATCTGCGCGACCATTTGTCATCGCGGTGGTGGAATTCCAAAACTCAAGGCACTTGACCGGCCTAGGCGCCGTGGTTACTGTGATAGTGCCTTGGAAACCAGGGTCACTGGGGCATAACAAGGATTGGTATGACGATCTTCGCCCGAGATGAGGGAAACCTTCCCAGGAGCACGTCCGGATGATCCGTTTGGGGAATGTTATTGGATATTGTGTGGCGTTGTGCGCGAGCTTTTCAGTCTGGGCCCAGGACCGGCATGTCATCTGGCTGGAAACGGAGAAGTTTGAAAACAGAGGCGGTTGGGTCAACGATGCCCAGTTTGTGGATCAGATGGGATCACCGTTTCTGCTGGCCATCGGTTTGGAGGGCCCCGTCCAGGATGCCTCGACCACAGTGAACGTTCCCAAAGCCGGTCGTTATCGCTTGTGGGTCCGCAATCGGGATTGGCTTCCCGAGTACAGCCCGGGCAAATTTCGGGTCGTCCTCAACGACCGCCTGATCGAGCATGTCTTCGGCGCGAACAAAAAAGGGGAATGGACCTGGGAAGATGGGGGCTTCGTCGAGTTGCCGGCCGGTCCATTGACGGTCAAACTTCACGACCTGACCGGTCATTATTCTCGATGCGATGCGATCGTGCTGAGCGACGATCCCACATTCCGACCCTCCGATGAATTGGGACCCCTGGCACGCCAGCGCGAAATGTACGGTGGCGTGAGCCGAGAAATCAAAACACTCGAACCGTATGACACAATTGTTGTGGGCGGTGGACTGGCCGGGACGTTTGCTGCTGTGGCATCCGCCCGAATGGGATGCCGGACGGCGCTCATTCAAAACCGGCCCGTACTGGGCGGTAATGGCAGTACGGAGATTCTCGTTAATCCGGAAGGAGATTCCACGCGCGAGCCGCTCGATCCTGGCGAAGGCGGAATTATCGAGGAAGTCCGCGGAGATGTATTCGGCTATTCCGAACGGCTCCTCAAGCTGGTGAAAAATCAGCCCGGCCTGGACGTTTTCCTGAATACCCACGCCATGGGCGTGGAAATGGCATCGGCTAAACGAATCAAGGCCGTGGTGGCACTGGACGTGAACACCGGGCAGCGGTTGCGGTTCCCGGGAAAGATTTTCATCGACTGCACGGGTGACGGTTCGATAGGCGTGTGGGCGGGGGCAGAGTACCGGCACGGTCGAGAACCCCGGTCCATGTACAACGAAAGCCGCGCTCCGGAAGTGGGTGATGTCAACAAAGGAACGATGGGCGGGACGCTCCGCTATGCCACCGAGCAGATGGCCCAGCCTGTCCCGTTCAAAGCCCCCGATTGGGCTCACAAGTTCGAGAAGTGTTCCGATTTCAACCCCGGTCGCCATCCGCAATTGCGTTTCGGCGGTTGGCAATGGGTGATCGAGTACGGAGGGGAGCTCGACACTTATAAGGATGCTGAGATCATTCGAGACGAGCTGCTGCGGATCATTTGGGGAATGTGGGATCATGCCAAAAACCACTGCCCTGAACTCAAGGAAGAGGCTGAGAATTTTAAGCTCACCTGGGTCAGTTACGTGGTGGGCAAGCGCGAGTCGCGCCGCCTAATGGGCGACTACATCATGACGGAGCACGACATTGCCAATCAAACCCTTTTCCCAGATCGCGTCTCTTACGGGGGATGGGGGATTGATATCCACCCGCCCAAGGGGTTCTACGATCCAGGGCCACCCGCAGTATTCTCGCACAAGGTTAAGTTCTCCGTTCCCTTCCGGAGTTTGTACTCCAAAGATATCGAAAACCTGATGATGGCAGGACGCTGCATTTCTGTGACGCACGTGGCCCTGGGAGCCACACGGGTGATGATCACCTGCGGTCTGCAGGGCCAGGCAGTGGGCACGGCAGCCGGATTCTGCAAAATGCATGACACGACGCCTCGGGGAGTGTACGAACGATATATTTCTGATCTTCAGCAGCAACTCCTCAAGGATGGCTGCTACATTATCGACCTACCCAACCAGGACCCGCGCGATCTGGCACGTTCCGCAAAGGTGGCAGCCTCCAGCGCCGCCCCCAACGAGGTCTACAAGATCGCCACTCTTCTGCCCACCCATAAATTGGATCACGATCGCGCGGTCATGTTCCACTGGAAAGGCGGGAGGCTTGACAATGTGGCGCTGCATTTGGGTTCCGAGCTCTCCGGGCCCATCGAAATTCCTGTCGAGGTGTGTGCCGCTGCCGGATTGGGAGATTTCGAGAACGGCCGACCGGTAGCCAAATCCTCAGTAAGCGTGCCCGGTGGGACCAGCGGCTGGGTTGTTGTGAATATCCAACGAGAATTGCCCGAGGGTTACTACTTCGTGTGGCTTCCCAAAACAGCCGGAATCTTCTGGACGCTGTTCTCGCAGCAGGTAACCGACACCTCGCGGGCGTACCGCAGCCCCGGTGGAAAATGGACCACCATGCCTCAGACCTATGCCTTCCGACTTTCTCCCGGGGACCAACCTGGAATAAAACTGGCGACGGAAACGGACCAATCGCAGCGGCTCTTCGCTCCGGAAAACGTCATTGACGGGTTTGCCCGGGCGATACGCGGCATTCCCCATTCCTGGCGCCCGGATCCCCAGCAACCGCTTCCTCAATGGGTAGAGCTGCATTTTGAGCGACCGGTCAAGTTCAACACCGTCCACATCTCCTTCCAATCCAAATTGATGCGGGCAGATGATTTTGACATTCAGGTGGGCCAGGATGGTGGTTGGACGACCGTGCTGGAAGTCCGCGACAATTTTGACCGCCGGCGCGTGTTGACGTTCCCCACTGTGACGGCAGACCGATTGAGAATTGTGATTCGGCGAGCCCAACCGGATATGGGAATCTGTGAGATCCGTGTATACGACGAAAACGACGGTTGAACATCCTTTCCCTATCGATCACAACCTTTTGATGGGTAATTTGTTGGAAGGAGGAAGTTATGCGCTCTTTGTTTTCGCGCCGCGATTTTCTGGCCCAGGCCTCCGCTGCTGCCGGAATTTTGGCATTCGGTCGAATCGCTTCCGCGGAAGGCTTTCGCACAACCATCCACAAGGCGATGATCGGCAAACCTACGGAGCAGTGGCTCAAAGAGCTCAAAGCGGCTGGATTCCACGGTGTGGAATCAAATGACCGCCACGCGGATCCCAAAGATGCACAAGCGGCACGTAAATTGGCAGAAAGCCTCGGCATGCGCGTGCACTCAGTTCTGTATGGCTGGGCCAACTTCAATACCGACAGCGTCAATCAGGATATCGAAAGTGTGGCGCAGTCCCTTCGCACAGCCGCTGCCTACGGTGCGGACGCCCTGCTCCTCGTTCCCTGCCGCATTGGTGGAATGAAAATGCCCGAACCATGGGAATTCGACATCGAATTCGATGAGAAGACCGGGCATGTGCTTCGCGTGGTCAAGGGTGATAACACTCCTTACAAGGATTACATCGAGGCCCACAATCATGCCATCGATACATCTCGGGAGGCGGTCAAGAGACTCATCCCGGTGGCAGAAAAAACGGGTGTGATCATCGCCCTAGAAAATGTGTGGAACAACCTCTGGGTCAAGCCTGCTATTTTCGCCCATTTTGTGAAATCCTTCGACCACCCGATGGTCAGGGCCTATTTCGACATTGGAAATCACGTGAAATACGCCCCGCCTGTGGAGTGGATTCGGGCACTGGGGGCGATGATCGTCAAACTACACGTGAAAGACTTCCTGCTCAATCCCGACGGAAAAGGCGGCAAGTTCGTCCACCCGCGAGACGGCAGTGTGGACTGGCCGGCGGTGCGACAAGAATTGGATAAGATCGGCTACAACGGCTGGATGACCATTGAAGATGATGGCCTGCCACTGGAGGAATTCAGTCGCCGCCTGGATCTCATTATCGCGGGCAAGTAAGTCCACCTTTGAGACAATCAACCCCGCCTCATGCCACGTGCCAAGAAAAGGAGACGTGTGATGTTCCGCTTACCGCGATTACCATCTGCGGTACTCATCAGCGCTGCGGCGTGCCTACTGGTCGGCTTTTCAATGAACGCGGCAGAAGGGGAAGAGGCTTCCCCCCGAGTGAAAAAACTCGGCCTTATTGGGCTGGACACTTCCCACGCGATCGCTTTTACCGACATCATCAACGATCCGAAGGCGGACGGAGTGTTGGCAGAATTCCAAGTGGTTGCCGGATATCCCAATGGGATGCCGGACAATCCTTTTAGCTGGGATCGGGTGGGCGGTTATACGGAACAACTCCGTCAGAAGGGACTCCAGATTTTCGATTCCATCGAGGCCATGTTACCTCGCGTAGACGCCGTGCTTATCGAAAGTGTTGACGGCCGCCCCCACCTGGAACAGGCGCGTAAAGTGATTGCCGCTCGTAAGCCCATGTTTATCGACAAGCCCATGGCAGCGTCCCTTCGTGATGTGATTCTCATCTTCCGGTTGGCCGAGGAGGCCAATGTGCCGGTGTTTTCCAGCTCCTCCCTGCGTTTCAGTTCGGGATTTCAGGCGGTTCGCAAAGGGGAGGCTGGCTTCGGTCAGATTAAGCGATGTTTGGCTTGGAGTCCCATGAGCATCGAACCGCATCATCCGGACCTTTTCTGGTACGGTATTCACGGGGTGGAGACGCTCTACACCATCATGGGTACCGGATGTCAGACGGTTGTCCGGGAAAGCCAAAATCGGGTTGTAGGAACCTGGAAAGACGGCCGCGTCGGTATTTTTGAAGAGCGAAAAGGATATGGGGCCGAAGTGGAAGGCACAGAAAAAAGTGGCTCGGCCGGGAGCTACGAAGGATACAAGCCGCTCGTCGTCGAGATTTGCAATTTCTTCAAGACTGGTGTTTCCCCGGTCCCCAAGGAGGAGACCATTGAGCTTTTCGCCTTTATGGAGGCGGCGGACGTGAGCAAACAGCTCGGCGGCAAGCCCGTCGCGATTGCCGATGTCCTTGCCAAAGCCCAGGCCGAGGCAGAGAAAAAATACCAGGAGCTTAAGTCCAACCCGTGAGGCGACACCCAATGAGGCTGGCCACCATCCGGCCCATCTTGCTGGCCTTGTGAGCCCTGTGAATATCCGATGATGGACAACACCCGGAACTATGAGGCGGTTGCTCGGATTCTGTCGGATTCTGGCAGTTTATGGTGCAGCCTTGACGCTTGCATCTTCGGTTTTTGCTCTGAGTCCAGACGAAGCCAAAAAGAAAGTCGCGGCGATTCCTGGGCTGATCGCCTTCTGGGACTTTGAATACGCCGAAGGTGACACGTGGTCCTCGCGATTCGACCCCCGCGTTGTGGACCGCGGATTCCCTGTCTATTTGCGGCGTCTGGACGACACGCATCGCTATACTCCGCAGAATTGGCCTTATCAGGAAGACCCGCAGTCGCAACTGATGTATGACACAAGCGGGCCCCTCGGCAGGGCATTCCGGTGCAATCGGGGCTACATTTTCGCCGAAGTTCCGCGGGAGAAATTCGACCAGACGCCTCTGGATATTCACGGTCGGGCACCGTTGACGCTGGTCACTTGGGTCAAGTTTTACGGGGACCGCCATTTCGTAGCGGGAATCTGGGATGAAGGAGACTGGGGAAAATACAGCGGTCGCCGCCAATTTGCCCTGTTCGGTGGGCTGTTCGGCTCACAGGGAGTGATTGCCCATATCTCGGCTACTGGTGCCGCCAGCTTTCCCCAATCCACGGCACCGGGCTCTCAATTTGCGCGGATGCGGGCTATAGACGGAGCTGCCTTTCCGAACGGCCAGTGGGTATGTATGGCCATGACCTTCGATCCGCACTCACAGACCGTGACCGCCTACCTCAATGGACGCGCAACCCCATGTGTTCATATCGACCCTGTCATTCGGAGCGTCTACGGTGACGCGGCACCACGAGAAGCTAATCCCTTCCCGTTCACCTGGCCCATCTATTCCCCACGCTGCTTCATCCTCAAGTTCAACGGGTACAACTACGCAGAGTCTGGAGTCTACGAACACTGGCTGGAGGTCAATCTCGAGGAGCGGAGGATCACCTACGGCAGAACCCCGGCCCGGGTCCAATCTGGCACAAAGTATCGAGTCACGATCAATCTTTTCCGCGACGCGCGACAGGTCCTGCCCCGGCCGATAAGCGTGCCCGTTGACCCCGGGACTTCGTTCCCTCTGCCGGACGAATTCAACTGGCGGTGGGGAGACGAGCTTGAGGCCACGCTTTACGAATTGAAAACCGATGCCGACGACGGCGGGCAGCCTGTCGGAACTCCTGTACGAAGGGCCCTGCTTTCGGGAGCGCCATTCACATTTGGACGGGCACTAGGGCTGGGCGGCATCCACCTCGACAAAGGGACACAGGTGTGGATCGATGGAGTGGCCGTCTTCAATCGGGTGCTTTCTCCCTCTGAACTGGAAATGATCGCTTTTACCCGTTAGCCCTAATCGAGACCCAATGTCTCCAGACTTTTCTTCCCGACAGTTCCCGCACAGCCGGGATCGACGAATCGGCCGCCGCAACCAAGTCGATGAAACGTTCGCGGCGTCTCTCCATCGAACGTGACGTATCCGAGACCGACTTCTCCGCCCGGGCTGATCGCGCGGTCGAGCGCTTCCGGTTGCCAAAAAAAGACAAAGACCGACCGACTTGGCAAAACCGGAACCGCCGCGCCAACCGCGACGACCGCTACATCCAATAAATTCGATACGACGCGACAAACTCGTTAAAGAGTTTCTCGTCGGGAATTCGAAACTATCAATCGGAGGGCCGTTTTCTCATGAGAGTGAGAACGGCCGCCGAGGCGTCCCAGGGGAGAGGGTCGATCACGTCCGGCACGCGAATGAGCGGGCAAAGGACGGTCACCGGTTGACGGATGTGCGGACCGTGTTGCTCAACGCGGAAGGACAGGGAACCAATCGTTTTGCAAATCGTCCGGATGGAATCGTCCTTCCCCATTTTACGAATTTTCACTGTTTTCCACCGGCCCGATTTGCCGAAGTGATTAATGAGGCGCGGGTCAGAAGGAGCTGAACCACGGCCGAGATTGTACGGAGCGTTTTGTTCCCGGCGTTCCGACCCAGCGGTTTGCGGGCTGACCTGTCAGGAGGAGTCCCGCGCGAAGGAGTGTGCGGAAAGGCGGCTCGCAAACTCGGGAACGCGGTGTGGGAAGTCGGTGAGAAAGCCGACTGGGATGGACTACCTTGAGCGAGTGACAGTTTGGAGAGCCTGCGATGAAGGTCTTCACTACAGGTCAAGTTGCCAAGATCTGTAAAGTGGCCCCGCGCACCGTCAGCAAGTGGTTCGATTCGGGCCGTCTCAAAGGTTACCGCATCCCCGGTTCGCAGGATCGGCGCATTCCGCGGGAATCGCTGATCAAATTCCTGAAGGAACACGGGATGCCTCTCGGTGAGCTGGAGGACGAGACCACCGCCAAGGTGTTGATCGTCGCTCAGGATCAGGTGCTCATCGAGAACCTTAAGAAAGAGCTTCCTCCGGAACGCTCTTTCAAAGTGGCGGTCGCATCGAGCGGCTTTGATGCGGGAATCCAGGCCGAGAGTTTCCGCCCCGATTGCATCGTGGTGGACTTCTCCATCGGCCGCACGGAGGCCCTACAGATCTGCCAGCACGTCCGTCGCAATTCTGAATTCAGCGACGTCATCCTCATTGCCCTGTTGCCGGACGACGGAAGCGCCATGAGCTTCGACCGATCGTCCATCAACGAGACGTTTAAGAAACCGTTCGATGCCCATCTGCTGGCCGAACGGATTCGCACCCTCGTGGGCGCGAAGAAGGAGCTGGTCTGACGACTCAGCTCTCCGTGAGATTCCCGATCGCCGGTTTCCCATTCAATCCGTTACGGTAAGCCCCCCGTAACGGTTCACATCCCCGCAGCTTACCGCTGCGGTTTTTCTTTTTCTTGACACGCCCGCACCGTATTGCGGCAGTCAGCCGGCCTTTTTCGTTCTTCGTCGCACGCCTTTCTTTTTCCCGGAAATGGCTTCTCTTTGAGCCTTTTCAGCCAGCCACTGCAGCGCGTCTGCCAGAGTGACATCGTCTGGGGACACGTCTTTGGGAAGAGTGGCGTTCGTTTGGCCGTCTGTCACGTACAGACCGTAGCGACCGCTCATCAGCCGCACAGGTGCTCCTGTCACAGGTGACGGGCCAAGTTCGCGAAGCTGTGCGATCTGTCGACGCCGGGATTTGGGCTCTGCGAGCAATTGGAGGGCCTCCTCCAGTGTAATATCGGTGGGCGGTTTCCCATCAGGAAGGGATCGAGTGGCTTCACCACATTTGACATATGGCCCATATATCCCCAGATGGACTTCGACAGGTTCTCCTGTCTCGGGGTGAGAGCCGAGGTTCCGTGGAAAGCGGAACAGCTCCACAGCTTTCTCTGGTGTGAGATTCTCGGGAAGGATGCCCCGCGGCAGTGACACCCGTTCGGTCGCCTCGCCGTTTTCCCCGGTTCCCCGCTGGAGATAAGCCCCGAACCGACCGGTGCGAACGTAAATGGGCTTGCCCGTCTCGGGGCAAATTCCGATCGGCTCTTCCTCCTTTTCGGCCTTTTCGAAGAATGTTTTCGCTACGTCTGGGGTCAACTCGTCGGGGGCAATGTTTTCTGGAAGTGGGACCCGTTTTTCACCCCATTCCAGCATCGGGCCGTAGCGTCCGATTCGCACGTAGATTTCGGGCTGATCCTCACCGGCGTCCGACGGCCGGCCGATGCGGATTCGGTTGATCTCCCTCGCGTCGATTTCGGCGATCTTGGCCTCCAGCAACCGCTTGAGGCCCGGATGCCCGTCCCCGTAGTAAAACCGCTTCAGATAATCCACCCAGTGGAGCTCCCCACGGCTGATGGCGTCCAGCTCATCCTCCATCTGAGCGGTGAATGAATAGTCCACCAGTTCAGGAAAATGCTGTTCGAGAAGCTGACAGACTGCAAAGGCCACCCAGGTGGGAACTAGGGCGTTGTTTTTCTTGATGACGTATTTGCGCTCGAGAATCGTATCGATGATGGTGGCATACGTACTGGGCCGGCCGATCCCGAGTTCTTCCAGTGCCCGGGTCAACGTAGCTTCGGTGTACCGGGCTGGAGGCTGGGTCACATGGCTTTTTGGCTCCACCGTCTCCAGGAGAACGGTATCTCCCACCTGAAGCGCTGGCAATAACGTCTCGCGATCGGCGAGTTCAGCATCGGGATCGTCCGCGCCCTCGACGTAGGCCCGAAGGTATCCGGGAAAGTCGATCGTTCGACCGGTGGCCTGGAAGACCGCCCCGTCTGCTTCCACCCGCACGGTCATCCGTCGCCCCCGAGCGTCGGCCATCTGGCAGGCCACCGTCCGCTTCCAAATGAGGTCGTACAGCCGCATTTCGTCCCGGGAAAGCACGTCTTTGAGCGACTCCGGCGAGGCGAAGGGATGTCCGGCGGGCCGAATCGCTTCATGGGCCTCCTGCGCGTTTTTGACAGTCGTCTGATAGACCCGAGGCCGTTCGGGTAGATACTCGGGTCCATACTGCGACTGGATCAATTGCCGGGCCGATTCGACGGCTTCCTCAGCCAGGTGTGTCGAGTCCGTTCTCATGTAGGTGATGTGCCCGTTTTCGTAGAGCCGCTGGGCCAGTTGCATCGTGTACCGGGCGGTGAACCCGAATTTGCGATTGGCTTCCTGCTGAAGGGTGCTCGTCGTAAAGGGAGGCGACGGCCGCGACGTATAGGGCTTTTCCTCGGCGAGAATCACCCGGGCGGATTTGCCCTGGAGCCGTTCTGCCAGAGCCTCCGCTGCTGGCTGGTCCAGCAGAAGCAACTCCGGATTCTTCAACTGGCCGGTTTGTGGATCGAAATCCTTGCCCGAGGGAATCCCTCGTCCATTTACACTCACCAATTGGGCCGAGAAATGGGCCCCTTGCGGAGAAAGACATTCCGCCGCCAGGTCCCAGTACGTCGCGCTGCGGAAGGCCATCCGCTGGCGTTCTCGATCCACGATGAGTCGCACGGCCACGCTTTGCACCCGGCCCGCAGAAAGACCTGGCCGAATTTTCTTCCACAAAAGCGGGGAGATGTCATACCCGAAAAGGCGGTCCAAAATCCGCCGGGCTTCCTGCGCCCGCACCAGATTCTCGTCGATCTGGCGCGGGGACCGCAAAGCCTGAAGAATCGCCTCGCGGGTGATCTCATGGAACACCAGCCGCTGGACAGGCACCTGGGGCTGGAGAACCTCGCACAAATGCCAACTGATAGCCTCCCCTTCCCGGTCTTCGTCGGTCGCCAAAAGCAACTCTTCTGCCGACTGAAGAGCCTTTCTGAGCTTCTGGACCTGTTTGACCTTATCCTTGGGAACGATGTAGATGGGCTGGAAGCCGTTTTCCACGTCGACCCCGAGGTACGCCCAGGGTTTGGAACGGTACTCGGGCGGGCAGTCGGTGGCCCGCTCCGGCAAATCCCGAATGTGGCCCAGGCTGGCTTCGATGGCGTACGGCGAGCCCAGGAAGCGGCTGATCGTGCGGGCCTTGGTAGGCGACTCTACAATGACCAGCTTGACCTTTTCGCCACTCCCGCGAGCCGTTCGTGTCTTCGGAAAATCACTCTTTCCTGCTTGACTTGCCTTTTTCTTCGCCATGGGCAAACTCGGGAATCAAAATCGACAATTTGGCCGATAAACCTTCCACGTTTGAGTTGGTACCACCCGCAGGGAACATCCGCTTTCTTTTTTAGTCTTAGCCCATCCCATCGCGGCGACGCTGGCGAAGCCCACCGGGACAGCCAGCTTTCACTCTTTACTTTGTTTCCGAAAACTTTCCAAGGCCACCTGATCCCCACGCAATGGCCGACATAAACCACCCTTTAGAGTTGTTGCCTCGTTTTCCGTCCCGCAATCTTATGACCGTGCGCCGGAATCAGACAATATCGGAGAAGTTTTTTACCACTCAAATTGGTGCCGTCCTCGCTTGCCGGACGCTATCGATGGATCGTGTTGACACCACGGAGTCGTACATGGGCAGGGAGTGGCATCCCATTCTATGGTCATGGGCACTCGAGCGGATTTTTGTATTCCCAGTCATTTTCTCTGGTGGCGGAGTGACGAGGTGGAAGTGTCGGCATGCTTGACAACCAGGGGAAGTCGGTGATCCGGGAGGGGAATCCGTGGGCGAAGTTTCAATTTCAGCGGGAAATTGCCCGGTTACGTTTGCCGTTTCCGCATGCTTCCTGTCGGCCTGCCTGCCTCAATCTGGCATCGCCGAGCCGGCTGGGAGTAGCCGCGACTTGAGTCGGCCTCGCTTGCCCGGGGCTAGGGTTGGCATTTTCAACGATCCTCGCACCCTTTAGAATGAGCGTTTTCGGTGAGGGAATCCCGCTTCTGCCTTCCCAGCCCGTTTGTTCATCGTATTCGTCATCCCTTTAAGAGTTAAGGGACCGTGTGACGGAGCCACGATGGGGATGGTACCGGTCGCCAGCGGGCCGGGGGCAGCGTTTTTTGGCGGGGCCCGGGGAAACCGGTGCCGCGAGCCCCGGCAGTCGTGGAGACGCGAGCGGAGTACGAAACTCAGTCAACGGAAAGTCAGCGTCTTATGGCCAGTCCTTTCAAAATCTTCCGAAAGAACGCGAAAGTTTTGCTGGTGGGACTTTTCCTGCTGTCGATGGTCAGCTTCGTTGTCATCCCCAGTTTTCTCCAGTGGCTCCAGACCCAGCGGAGTCGCACTGCTGGTGTGGTGGTCTCCACCGTGAAATTCGGCAATCTTTCAGAAGTACAACTGGCCTCTCTCCGCAGGGAACGGGCCGTGGTCCGCCGGTTCCTGGAAGCGCTCATGCAGCGGATCGAGGAGCTCAAAGGAAACAGCTTTCGGGTACGCCTCGCCCTGATGACCATCGACCAACCCACCGAAGAGAATCTCGTGCGTTCCTGGCTCATCGCGCAGTATGCCCGGCAAACGGGTCTGAAGGTCACCGACCAAAGTGTCAATGCCTTCCTCCGCAGTTTGATTGACGCTTCGGGCGTCCCGTTGTCGCAGAGTGACCTGGTCAACCTGATGAGGTCCCGAAATATCGACGAGAACGTTCTTTTCGCGGGTCTGGAGCACGAACTTCTGGTTCTCCGCTATATGCAGCTTGCTGGGCTGGACCTGTTGAGTCTGCAACCCGGCCTGACCGGTGAAACGCCCGGCGCCCGCTGGGACTA
Source organism: Thermogutta sp. (assembly GCF_039793925.1). Lineage (GTDB taxonomy): Bacteria > Planctomycetota > Planctomycetia > Pirellulales > Thermoguttaceae > Thermogutta. The sequence continues at coordinate 34,227 of NZ_JBAMME010000343.1, forward strand.
TTTTCTCCGACTCAACAGAATGGCCTCTGTCGAACTCTGCGATTTTCCTGTGGAAAAATACATCGACCAGGTGCCGGCGCCCGACGAACGCACCGTGCGGGCCTTCTTCGATGAATACAAGACCCGGCTTCCCAATCCCCAATCCCCGGAACCTGGCTTTAAGGTTCCCAACAAGGTGACGCTCGAATACCTGAAGGCCGATTTCCAGAAATGGCTGCTTAATACGAAGATTCCCGAGGAAGAACTCCGACGCGTCTACGAAGAGCGGAAGGACGATCTGTTTGTCCGTCCGGCTCCACCTCCGACGGAGGCCACGTCAACCTCGCCTTCCGAATCTGGACAAACAGCAGGAAATCCGTCATCCGGAGGGTCTCCGCAGGGGTCTCCAGAAAGTACGCAAGCCCCTTCAGCCGGGACGGAGAAACCCCCTGCCTCATCGACGCCCACGTCCGAGCAGTCAGCACCTCAGGGATCGCCCTCCCCAACGGAAACACCCTCCCAACCGGCGGAACAATCTCAGCCGAAGGCCGAGCAAGGCACGTCTGAGCCGCAGGGGCAATCCTCGTCCGGAACCAGTGAGCCCCAACCCACACAGGGATCGCGTGATGAAAGCCGCCTGAAAGTGCTTTTCACCGCTTTCGAACCAGCCCCAGAAAATCTCCAGGAGAAAGCACCGGAGAAGGAAGAGCAACCTCAAAAGCCGGAACAGACATCTGCGGGACCTTCTGAAACACCACCGGTCGCATCACCCGCTTCGGCTGCTTCAACGGAGGAAAAGCCCCAACCAGGCGATTCCGCCAAGGAGAAACCGGCGGAAGCACCGGCCACTGCGCCCCAGACGCCAGCTTCCGAACCGCAGCCAGCATCCCAGACACAATCCCCTGCTGCGTCGGCCCAAACACCGTCCCAGCAACCCGCTGCCGAGTCTTCCAAATACCGTCCGTTTGAAGAGGTCAAGGATCAGGTCCGCTCCTTGATCATCAGCGAACGGATTAAGGCGGTCCTGGACGAAATCGAAGAAATTATGCGCCAGTATCAAGGCGACCTGGCAAATTACGAGGCAGCCAAAGAGGAGGCTGAAAGGGCCAAACAGCCGGAACCTGCCGCGCCGAGTCGCCCGGATCTTCGCAAACTGGCCCAGGAAAAAGGACTCGACTACTTCATCGTGGAAAATGCTGCGATCTGGGACCTGGCGGACCGCGATATTGGCAAGGCCTTCGATCTTTCGGGAGCACCGGTGCTGCAATCGGTGTTTGATCTGGCCGAGTTCTTAACTCTTCGCGCAGTGGACCAGGACAGTAATCAATATCTAGCGTGGGTCACGGCGAAGGTCAAAGAACATGTGCCAACCCTGGACGAGCCGGGTGTGCGCGAGCAGGTGATCCATACCTGGCGGATGCAGGAGGCGCGGAAGCTAGCCGAAAAGGAAGTTCAGGCGTTGGCCGAGAAAGTGAATGCAGCGCGGCAATCCCTGGCAGACTTCTATAAGGCGAGCAAGCAGGCGGAGCCTGCCATGGATCTGCCGGAGCCCGTGGAATCCGAGCCGTTCACCTGGCTCACTTACGGAGAGTTTGACTTGGCACGACTGACCCGGACACCCCCACGGATCAGTCCCATCAAAATTCGCGTGAAAGATCCCGCCAGCGGGCTTATTGTGGAAAAAGACGCGGTCCAAGATGCCGGCAATGAGTTTATGGCGGCCGTTTTTTCCCTAGATGTTGGTCAGGCGGGCCTGGCGTGGAACCGACCCCACACTGTTGTGTACCTGGTGAGAGTCCTTGAGTTCCAGCCGCCAATGGAGCAGCTTTTTGAACGCTTCATGCGGGATACCAGGGCATCGTACCTGGATGTTGTTCAATTCGATCTCGCGACAATCTATCAGGGGTGGATCCAAAATCTTGAAAAAGAGGCCGGACTGAAATGGATTCATCCCGCGGGAAGCGGAGTGCCTCTGGACTGAGCCGGAATCGAGATCGCGCTTTTTGAAATACTCCTATCGCCCCACCGAGTTGTCCAGTTCGTCGTCGTGGTGATGGGGAGCGTAGGTCTTTTGGAGATCCCCAAATAGGTGCGTCAGTTTTTCGCGAAGCATCAACCGCGCCCGCATCAAACGGATCTTCGCATTCGCTTCACTAATATTGAGCAGCTTTGCCGTCTCGGCCGTGGAAAGGCCTTCGATATCCCGCAGAACAAAAACCATGCGATATTTCTCATCCAAGGACTGAAGGGCGTTTTCCACCAGTTCCCGAGTTTCTTTTCGGGCAAGAATTTCTTCGGGACTTTCCCGCCACTCGGCGATGGCCTGCGGTAGTGGGAGATCGCTCTCTTCATCGGCGTGGGAGCCACCTTCCAGGGGGAGGGTGGCACGGATGGCCTGCCGCCGCAGCAGCGCGAGCGCGTGATTGGTGGCAATACGCAGCAGCCACGTGGAAAAGGCCGAGTCCCCGCGGAAATCGTCTAGGTGCTCAAGGAGTGTCAGAAACGTTTGCTGAACCACCTCTTCAGCGTCGTGGGGACGCGACACGATTCGCCGGGCCAGCGCGTAGATCCGGCGCTCGTAGCGGTTGACCAGCGACTCGAACGCACTGAAGTCGCCCTTTCGGGCATTTTCCAGAAGCTGTTCGTCCGGCAGTGCCAGGGAATTTTCTTGAGACGGACCCATTCTTTTTGATGTTGTTAGAACAAATTGCAAAGGAGAACGTGTGCTGTAATATCGCGGAATTGCACGGCCGATGCAACGGGAATTTCCGGCCGCGAAACACCTTCGGTCCAAACGGGACCTACTTTTACAAGAATTCCCACCAGTATTCGCGGAGGATCCGCTCTGCCAAATTTTCAGGTCGGAACGGCTCGCTCACCGGCACAAAGCGACACTCCTCGAGATGCCGAAACCATGTGAGCTGGCGCTTCGCAAACTGACGCGTGCGGGTTTTCACAAGTTCCACAGTTTCCCTATATGAGCGCTTGCCCTCGAGGTACTCCAGGACTTCCCGGTATCCCAACGCCTGTCGGGCGGTATGGCTGAGCTGGCAACCCCGGGCAAGAAGCTGTTGTACTTCCTCCACCAGTCCTTCGGCAAACATCTCGTCCACCCTACGGTTGATCCGTTGGTAAAGCAATTCCCGAGGCCAATCAAGGACCAGCACACGACCTTTTGCAACTTCTAACGGATGATCGAACTGCCGTTGCCACTGGCTGAGCGGCTGGCCGGTCTTTTCATAGACTTCCAGGGCTCGAATGATCCGCCGCAGGTCATGAGGGTGAATTCTGCGGGCAGCCTCCGGATCGACAGAGCTCAATTTCGCGTGGAGCGCCTCCGAGCCATGAGCGTTGGCCCAGGCCCGCAGTTGCTCGCGGAGTTCCCAATCCGCACCAGGTCCTTCAAACATTCCGCGCAGTAAGGCCTTTAGATAGAGGGGAGTTCCCCCGACAAACAGGGCCCTCCGTCGCCGGGAGCGGATTTCGTCGAGCGCCCGTTCGACATCGTCAAGGTAGCGGGCAAGGCTGTATTCCTCCCCAGGCTCGATAATGTCGATCAGATGGTGGCGGACCCGGCTGCGTTCAGCCGGTGTGGGTTTGGCCGTTCCAATATCCATCCCCCTGTACACAGCCATCGAATCGAGGGAGATGATCTCGGCTTCGAGTTGCTCGGCCAGACAAATCCCCACCGGGGTCTTGCCCGACGCGGTCGGACCGACCAGAAACAACGCGTCCTGTATATCCACGCGCTTCTCGTAAGGCATTTTTTCGCTTTCTTTCCCGCTAAGAGAGCATGGGACTCGGACAGTTACCCCACGGCTCCCAATCATTTTCGTCGAGATAAGCAGGACTGACGAGCGTCGATCATCCTTTGCCGGTCAGCCGATAAGCGCATGTCAAGTCTCCATTATGTAAAATTGGTAATCAAAGAACCGGGCTACTCTTGCATCCGATCATGAACCGGCTAAACTGAGCAATGGATTTTGACTGACGAAATTCTGCATGGGATTGCGTCAGGTTTTCGAGAGTGTGAGAACGTAGGTAACAAACAAACAGAAGTTTTCGCGGGGAAGGAACCGGGGCGAAAGGCGTCTTTTCCCGTTGGTCCGATGGCAAGTTCTGGCTGGCAAATGGAGGAGGACGATGCTCGAGAAGACCTTGATTCGATGGCTTGTGTGTTTGATTGCTGTCGCTTTCCTGACCGGTTGTCCCAAACCCGCCACTGAACGTGGTCAAAAACCGGCCGCGCATACAACAGGTCCTGCCGCAGGCGCAGCCGCGCCGAGCACGGCCGAGCCCGCAGCGCCATCAACAACCGAGCAAGCTGCTCAACCTGGTGAGGCACAACCGGCCGCGCAATCGCAGCAACCGGCGTCCTCAGAAGAGGCCCCCAAGCCTGAGGCGCAGGAGGCGGCTCCAGCTCCGACGCAGCAGGAGGCCATGCCCGCTCCTGAGACGACGCCACCAGCAGCCGAAAGTCAACCTGCACAACCGGTGGCTCCGCAGGAATCGGCTGAAAAACCGAAGGAAGAGGCCTCTTCAACTCCTGCTGAGAAACCTGCCGCGTCGCCGCCCGCCGAGGCTCAAAGCGCGGCCCCTCAGGGAACTCCGTACGAAGTCAAAGTTCCACTTGGACTGCCCCCTCTTCCCATTCCGGAAGATAATCCGATGACGGTCGAAAAAATTGAGCTCGGCAAGATGCTTTACTTTGATAAACGCGTGAGCGCTGACGGATCTGTTTCCTGTGCCACCTGCCACGATCCAAACATGGCCTGGGCGGAACACACGCCGACGAGCAAAGGCATCCACGGCCAGGTGGGCACCCGCAATGCCCCCACAGTCATCAATGCCGCCTATGCAACATCGCAGTTTTGGGATGGTCGAGCCAAGACACTTGAAGAACAGGCGTTGGGACCGGTGGCCAATCCCACCGAAATGGGTCACACCATCGAGGGCATGGTCCAATCGCTGGACGGCATTCCCCAATATAAGGAACTCTTTCAGAAAGTGTTCGGAACCGGGGTGACGCCGGAGAACTTCGCCAAGGCCATCGCGGCTTTTGAACGAACGGTGCTGAGTGGTAATTCGCCCTATGACAGGTATCGGGCGGGTGATCAAAACGCTCTCACCGAGGCCCAAAAACGGGGGCTCAAGGTCTTTGAAGAGTCTGGCTGCGCGGATTGCCACACGCCACCCCTTTTCAGCAGTTATGAGTTTTACAACGCAGGTGTGGGTATGAACAAGGAAAAGCCGGACGAAGGCCGGAAAGCCGTCACAGGAAAGGATGAGGACTTCGGCAAGTTCCGCGTGCCCAGCCTGCGAGAAGTCGCTAACACGGCTCCGTACTTCCACGACGGGAGTGCCGCCACGCTCGAAGAAGCGGTCGCTGTGATGGCAGCAGGGGGAATTGATAATCCGCACCGATCGCAAGAGTTCGACACCGTTCGAGAGGCCAAAATTACTCCCGAACAGCAAAAAGATCTCGTGGAGTTCCTGAAGGCCCTTTCCGGCGAATATCCCAAGATTGAGCCGCCCCAACTACCGTGACAGTTTTTTGAGAAGTGTACAGACAGATTCACCGGAGGGATGCCCTCGGGCAGATCAGATCACCTTCGCTTTCTGGCCGGCGACTTCAATGAGCATTTCGCCGGTGCTGCAGGTGAAGGTGATTTTTCTTCCGTAGGTTCCGCCGACGTCTTCGGCGGTAATGGGAATTCCAGCCCTCTTTAAAATCTCGCGGATGGCCGCCACGTTTTCCTCTCCGATTTGCAGCGGGCCACCTACCCGGAACATGTTGGCACCGCCCGCGATTTTAGCGACAAGTCCGGGCTTAGGGCAGCCCATGCTAGCCAGTTGCTCGAGCATGGTGGGAATCGCTGTGTCGGCAAATTTTCCTGGCTGGCCGTTCTGACCATGCGATTGGGGAAGCACCACGTGCGCAATTGCCCCCAAGCTTAGCCGGGGATGCCACAGGACGACGGCCACACATGATCCAAGGACCGACGTGAATTGTGTGGAACGATCGCCTGTGGCGATCTGACCCATCCCGACGTGGATTGCCTGTCCTTTGACGGAAGTTGCTTCAGCGGTTGTCGGATTGAGCATGTTTATCCCCTATCAATATGTCATTGGGCTGCGTGCATTCTTGGGTTCGGTGATGGTTTTTCTCATCCGTCATTTGGCTTCACCCTGATGGCGTTCTCCAGCATCCTCCGGAATTCCGGAGACGGCACGAAGAGCACGTGCCAGTTGAGGGCTTCCCCTTCGCGGTGAAAGCCGGTCCGCCCGATAAGCGCCACGTCCGAGGCGGCCGCCTGTTCCGCCAATGCCTGTTGGATGACGCTAGCGAAATAATCGCGGACGAAGTAAGGGGGGCTGGGGATGATGGTGCGGCCCATTAGGCGAGTCAACGCGTTCATGTAGGCACATCCCAGGATATTGCCTGTCTCCGTGAGCGCTGAAATTTCCAGCTCGTCCCACTCGGGGTTGGTGTTGCGGACACGCCGGGTCAAAGTGGCAGCCAGTTGTCTTGCGTTATCCTCATCAAAGGTGAGAATAAGCACGGTGCCCGGATCCGATTCAACTCCCAAGATCACCATGGTGAGAATGTCATCAGCGAATCCCAGTTCACTGGTTACCGAATGGAGCGGAATTTCCCGTACCTCATCGAGGGTCAACGTAATTAATCCGTCCGTCCACCGGCACATGGCCGCTGACGCGTCGTGGGTGGCAGCGGCGAAAAGAGGACGGAAAATGTCTGCTCGGTTGGTTGCAATGGCGCTGGTCATGAGTGTTCCTCTTACAATGCACACATGTTCGTTAAACAGGACGCATTTGCCACGAATTCCGTCCCTCCTTTAGTCTTGGAAGCCGCGCACTCCATTATCAGTGCACTCCAGTCCGACGACTGATCATGCCCAGAAGGGCAGCCACGTCGAGAATGAGTGACACGCGGCCGTTCCCTAAAATGCTTGCCCCGGCAATACCCGGAATGTTGCGGTAATTTTCAGCGATTGATTTGATGACGACATCCTCTTCACCGAGGACCTCGTCCACCACAAGCCCAACCTCGTGCTCCTCGTCGCCCAGAACCACCAGGGTTGTCTCCTCTCGGGAACCGTCGCCGAAATACGATCCATAGCAGTGCGAGGCAAACACCTCTCCCAGCTCGATGACTGAAATGACGCGCTCCCTGATACGAGCGGTTTTCATTCCGTGGATGGTGGTCAGGTTTTCCTGGCGTGCAGCCACGATCTCCCGAACCGCCTCGATAGGCATGGCGAAGACGTCACCGTCGATCCGCACGAGCAGGCTGGGAAGGATTGCCAGTGTCAGCGGTAATTTGATGGTGACTTTCGTTCCCACGCCCGGTTCGCTCGTCAGTTCAATGGCACCACTCAGTTCTTCGATCTTGGCTTTGACGATGTCCATGCCCATGCCGCGACCGGAGACCTCCGTGACCTTTTCAGCGGTGCTCAGGCCGGGCAGGAAAATGAGCCGGTAAATCTCCTCGCGGGACATTTTCTCCGCCTGAGCAGGGCTGATGAGGTTGCGATCCAGGGCCTTCTTGAGAATCCGATCGGCATCCAACCCCTTGCCGTCGTCGCTGACTTCAATGACGATCGAATTCCCGCGGTGGAAGGCGTTAAGGGTGATAGTTCCGACCACCGGTTTGCCAATCTTTTGCCGCACCTCCGGCGGTTCAATCCCATGGTCGGCGGCATTGCGTACCAGATGGATGAGTGGGTCGCCCAGCTCGTCGATCATCCGTTTGTCGAGTTCTGTTTTCTCTCCGTTAATCACAAGTTGAATCTGCTTGCCATTCAGGCGGGTGACGTCGCGGACCACTCGCTTGAAGCGATTAAAGAGTGGACCAATGGGCACCATCCGCGTTTCCATCACTGCCCGCTGAATCCCATCCGTGACGCGATCGAGCTGATGGACAGCTTCCATAAGCTGGTTGACGGCCACGCGCGCTTCGGTAACGGCTTCCAGTTCCTGAGTGAGCAGCTCCAGCTCTTTCTCCAGCCGATTCCAGGAAAGACGGCTGACACTTCCTCGATTGCCGTACGGCCCATCGTCCTCCGACCAGGCGGCAAGCCGTCCCAGGGAATCTTTCACCCCGCGCAGTATCTGAACAGCACGATTGCTGTGGAATCTCTGTTTGAGTTTCTCCGAAAGTTCGGTGAGCCTTGCCCGCGTGATCACAAGCTGCCCGGCCAGGTTCATGAGCTGATCCAGACGTTCAATATCCACGCGGAGGGTTTCTACACTTTTGGCCGGTTCCGTGGTTTTCGTCTTGGCGTTCCCCTGCTCATCGGGGCGGGATGAAAAGGCCGATGCGCCCAAATTCGCGTTTTCTGCCGGCTGTGCTGTCGCGGGACGACCGTCCTGCTCCGCATTGGCCGTCGGAGTGGCGGCTCTACGTTCTGGAACGAGCGAATGCAATTTGATGTCCCGCACGCCTCCCACGCGAAGCACTCGGGTTACTTCGTCCAGCGGTTTCTCGGTGGCGACGATGAATTCCACAGCCGGAAGGGACTCTTGATTCTCCAGCTCCTCGACGGGAGGCATATACTCCAGGACTTCGCCAATGTGGCAGAGCTTCTCGTGGAGCAGTTGGCCTTTCAGTCCGCTGAGCTGAAGTCCCGGCTGCAGCTCGACGCGTCCCATGACGACCGGTCGATCGAACTCGCGGGCCTTCTCCAAAAGTTGAGCCGGCGGCCATTGATTTGGAACACTTTCCTTAGGTTGAGGTTCCCCAGCAATTACCGCCTCTTCGTTTTCCTGAGAATGGGCACCCAACTTTTTGTCCGGATTTACCCCCTGCGCTACTACCTGTTGATAAGCTAGAAGCCCGGCGGCAACGGGTGCAAAATCGACCGTGGGAGCCGTCCCCTGGCGAAGCTGTTCCAGGAATTCACGGAGGGTATCGGTGGCCTTCAGGAGTCGATCGTTGAGCTCGGGGGTGAGCTGCCTGCCCTGATCGAGCAGCATCTGGAGTACGTCTTCCATCAGGTGCGCCAGCTTGGAGGCTTGATGAAAACCGACCGAAGCCGCCGCGCCTTTAATCCGGTGGGCCGTGCACAGAAGGCTTTCCAGCTCCTCGCGGGTTCCACCACCTTCTACAGCGACCAGCGTCTCGCTCAACGAATCGAGCCCCTGTTCCAGCTCATCGATGAACAGGGCCAGATATTTCGAGTTGAGGTCGGCCTCATCAGTCACCTGCTGGAATTCTGTAGCAGCGCGGTTCAGAAACTCCTTTGGCGTCGCTGACGAGAGCGGCCTTTCTTGCGGTGCCAATGCCTCTTCGGTGAGAACCTGCTCTACTCTCTGCGCAGCATGGTCCAGAACCTGTTCGACATGTTTGGCCAGCGACGACGCGGCGGCTCTTTCCCCCTCCAAGAGACACGTCATCGCCTCCACGATATCTCCCGCCTCGATAGGTTCAGGAGTTGGGTCTTTGAGGGCCTCGACCATCGCTCGCAAACGATCCGCGGCCTGGAACATCAAATCCACGACGTTGTGATCGAGCTGCAGTTCATTTTTTCGTGCCGCGTCGAACAGATTCTCGAGCTTGTGTGTCAATTGGTTGATGTTGGTAAGATTCAGCATCGCCGACAGCCCTTTCAGGCTGTGCGCGGCGCGAAACATTTCGTTAAGGGTTTCAGCGTCAAAGCCAGCAGTGTCGTTCGCCGGGCGCTGCCGCAACCATTCATCAAGCGCCAACAGGTTTTCATTAAGACGGTCCAGGAGCTGGGTGGCCTCATCCAAAAAATCCCCCAGCATTTCCTGAAACATTTCATCGCTCAGGTAGGCATCCATGGTCACAGGTACTCTTCGGCAAATCGTTTGGACGGATGAATTATGCCAGCAACCTGGGTGTGAAAACTCGTGGCATGCCTCTCTGCAACCTCCCTGTCGAAAACGGGCAATGGATGTCGACAGCACGCCCCGACCGAGGCTCCTTCTCCCTCAGAGAGGCGGTCCCAATTGAAGCGGCTAAGAAAAGATAGGTCGTAAAAACGCCATGGCAACCGATGGCAGTACGGCTGTTTCGAGGAAAACTGTCGGCAAAGTTAAGCGGCGCTCCGCCGTGAATCTGCGGATTCGCCTTGAGGCAACCAACCCGCTCCCGCGAGCATTCGCGTTGGAGCATGGCCCACCAATGACGGTGCCTAAAGTGGCAGGCTGCCGGTATTTCCTCTTGTCCCGCCCATTCAGTACACTGAAGGATAATATCCCAAAGCTCGCTAACAAATTCGTCCACAAAAATCTTGCTTTAATCCCCTTATTAGAGGGGGATGTGGTGGTGTATGCACGATAAACAGTTGGCAAGAGAGGTCCCGGGGCCGATTGGTCCCATCGAAACCCGCTCTGGATTCAGTATTCCGGTGGCCGAGCGCGTTCTCCGCCTGCCGCCATATCTATTTGCGCGGATTAACAAATTGCTTTACGAGAAACGCCGCGCCGGAGCCGATGTGATCGACCTGGGAATGGGGAATCCCAGCGATCCCCCGCAAGACATTGTGATTGAGAAGCTCGCGGCAGCCGCTCGGGATCCGGACAATCATGGTTACACCGAATCGAGGGGGATTTTGAACCTCCGCCGGGAGGTAGCTTCCAAGTACTTTAAACAGTTCGGTGTCCGATTGGACCCCGAATCAGAAATCATCGTATGCCTGGGTTCAAAGGATGGATTCAGCCATCTGTGTCTGGCTTTATTGGGACCGGGAGACACGGCCGTTGTGCCGGCCCCGTCTTATCCGCCCCATGTTTACGCCGTGATTCTGGCGGGCGCGAGTACCATCAGTTTGGACGTCACGAAACCGGATGAGTTTCTGTCGCGGCTGGCTTTCGTCTGCGAGAATATTTTTCCGCGGCCAAAAGTCGTTGTCGTGAACTTTCCACACAATCCCACCACGACGGTCGTGGAAGCCGACTTTTATCATGAACTGGTGCGACTGGCCAAGCGCTATGGTTTCCTCGTGATCAGCGACCTGGCCTACGCGGACGTCACGTTTGACGGCTATCGGGCGCCGAGTCTCCTGGCCGTTCCTGGCGGTCGGGATGTGGGCGTGGAACTCACCACGATGAGCAAAGGTTACAACATGGCGGGTTGGCGAGTGGGATTCTGCTGTGGAAATGCGGAGATGGTGCGGGCCCTCGCCACCGTGAAGACCTATTACGACTACGGCATGTTTCGCGCGATTCAGGTGGCGGCAATTGTCGCCCTAAGGCACACGGATGCCGCCGTTGAGGCCCAAGCCCGTGAGTACCAACGGCGACGAGATGTCCTCTGCGAGGGGCTAGAACGGCTCGGCTGGCCCATTGTGCGGCCCAAGGCGACGATGTTTGTTTGGGCAAAGATTCCCGAACCCTGGGCGAGCCAGATGTCGTCGTTCGACTTCGCCATGAAGCTGCTGAAAGAAGCCGACGTGGCTGTCAGCCCCGGCGGCGGTTTTGGCGCAGCGGGCGAAGGATACTTGCGACTGGCGCTGGTTGAAAACGAACATCGCCTCCGCCAGGCCGTTCGCCAGATCGGGCGTTGTCTCGGACAGGCACAAGGCCAACCGCCCGCGCGAGTCGCCGGCACCTAATGGGGACCGATGCACAAGGAAGAAGCGAGAAACCTCAACTTGAGGCCGCGGCTCGGCTTTGCTTATTCCGCTCTAGATACCGGGCCCGAATTTCCTCCAGTTCTTTGCTGAGCCGGTAATGGAGAGGGCTTTCCGGCCTCAGATGCTTCAACAGAGATTCGGCCCTTTTCAGCTTCTTTTCGTCAACCGGACCTTTAGAGAACAACGAGTTCCAACTGTGGGCAACCTGTTGTTCGGTAAGCAAGTGTGACCTCCCTCGTTCTGGAGACACATGACCGGCGCTATCAGCACAACCCCCTGAATACGCTGATAGCGATTCATTGCTATTATATCGTCACAACTTTGTCAGTCCACTCGTCCAGAGTCAGCGCGGAGGGCGCTAGGAAAACATTCCGCGTTTTTCGGCGGGGTTGCCGTGCACGGCATGAGGTGGGTTTAATGCTTCTACGCAGGTGCTGTCGTCCGCGTTCGTATGTCGCACAGTGGCCCAATCTGTCCACAGAATTCACGCAGACTACAAAGTTGTGGAAGCACAGTCAGGAAACCAACGACATGGCATTTCTCCGCAGGGCAGAGGACCCGCAGGTGCTCCAAGATCGGCCAGGACTCGGATAAATTGGGGTCAGTTCGGCGGTGGGCTGGGCAAGGCATGTTGGTGCCGCCACCAGATGATGTTTCAACTTTTTAACGCACGGGGAGGTGTCTCATGGTGAGTCGTCGGTGTTTCCAATTGTGGGGCCTCGCTGTGGGCTGGATGTTGGTCTGCCAAACCTCGGGATCTGCCGGAGTGGGAGCTGGCCCGGCAAGGCCTAATGTGCTGTTCATCGCGATTGACGATCTCAATGATTGGACGGGCTTTCTGGGCGGCCACCCGCAGGCAAAAACACCGAATTTGGATGCCCTCGCGAAGCAAGGGATGATCTTCACCCGTGCGTATTGCACCGCTCCAGCATGCAATCCTTCACGAACAAGCCTGCTATGCGGCGTCCTCCCGTCGTCGTCAGGTGTCTATCACAATGACAACCCCTGGCGCCCGCAACTTCCGGACACGATCACCGTGTTCCAGCACTTCATGGCTCACGGATACAAGGTGTACGGAGGAGGAAAGCTCTTCCACAATGTTTTTAACGATCCCCAATCGTGGGAAGTATATTGGAATCGGCCTGGTGACCCGGTGCCGCCAAATCGGCCGGTCAATGGCATCCCGAACGCGGCCCATTTCGATTGGGGGCCGCTTGACGTGGGCGACGCCGCAATGGGCGACGCAAAGCTGAGCGACTGGGCGATTGAGTTCCTCGGCCAGAAGCACGATCGCCCATTCTTCCTGGCTGTCGGATACATTCGCCCGCACCTGCCCTGGTATGTCCCCCGACCGTACTTCGATGACTTTCCCCTTGCGAACATCGTTTTGCCCCAAGTGAAAGAAGACGATCTGGATGACGTCCCGCCGCTGGGGAAAAAGATCGCCAACCCTCAAGGAGATCATGCCCGGGTACTAGCGACCCACAATTGGGAAAAAGCCGTTCAAGGCTATCTGGCGAGCATCGAATTTGTGGATCGCCAAGTGGGCCGCTTACTAGATGCCTTTCAAAAAAGTCCTTATGCCAAGAATACGATTGTGATCGTATGGGGAGACCACGGTTGGCATCTGGGGGAGAAGCTTCACTGGCGGAAATTCACGCTGTGGGAAGAGGCTACCCGGGTACCCCTCATTATTTGCGTTCCGGGAGTGACAGAGCCGGGAAGTCAATGCCATCGCACGGTGAGTCTGCTTGACATTTATCCCACCCTGTGCGAGCTGTGCGATCTTCCCATCCCTCCGCACGTGGAAGGCAAGAGCATCCTGCCGCTCCTCAAGCAGCCGGATGCGCCCTGGGATCGTCCGGTCATCACCACGCACGGCTATATGAATCACGCGGTGCGCTCGGAGCGCTGGCGCTATATCCGCTACAGCGACGGGACGGAAGAACTCTACGACCACGAGAAAGATCCGATGGAGTGGACCAACCTCGCCAACGATCCTGCGTACACTGAAATCAAAGCGGGGCTGGCCAAATGGCTGCCCAAAGTCAATAAACCGGAAGGCCCGAAAGCCAAGCCTCAGACCGATCAGCGCCGGGGTGGACGCACTCTGCCGCCCGAAAGCGCTGCCTGGCCGGAGGGTCTCCGAGCGTATTTTGCCCAGGAATGGTTCGGCGAATTTCAGCCCTGAAGGGGCTCAACCCTCTTCAATGACATTCCAGCCCATCAGGCGGGCCAGGTGGTAGGCACTTTGCAGGTGATCCCCGTAGAACACCACCCGGTGGAGGAGCGTCATCGCATCCTCCGTCTGGAGCGCACTGCTCCAGTTGGCCACCATCTTGGCCGCGTCGCGGACTTCACTGACCAACTGCGTGCGACAGCCGTGGACCGATTTTTCCGGGACTTCCACAATTTTGGCCGTGGAGATCAGTAAGGTATCCAGGTTGACGAACTTGGTTCGGGTGATCACTTCGCCGACACGGTACTGCACCTCCGGTACACACCCACTGCCACCGACTTCCGAGTGTCCGCGGAGCAGGTAAGGGTGCTCCGGTCCATCGATGCTGTCCAGTTTCAGAGGTCCGGTGCAATGGGCAGTCCAAAGCACGTTGCGGGATGTGTCGAAGGTGGCATTTCCCTGGAAGCCGGGTTTGTCGAACGCGTATCGGAAGATCAGCATTGTAAGAAGCGAATCCATGTCGCCCTCGCAGGCGGCTGGCAATCCGCGATCCCGCAACCGTGCGAAGCCGAGGCAGGGGAATCCCCTCGGCAACCAACCCATACAGGTTCCCACCGCCAGCCCCTGAGCCTGATACTTGTCCATGAGCCGATTGAGAGCCACACTCACCCGAGCCGCTTTGGCGATGTCTTCTTCTGTAGGCTCAATGATCTGCTTGGCGCCTTTGATCCACTTCTGGGCTTCTTCACGGACAGCGTCCTCTTCTACTGCCGCCATCATCTCGTCAAATGCTGACTGCTCAACAGCCAGTACTTCTGCGCCTAATCGCTCTTTAATCAGTTCCGGCGAACAAGCCGGGGCAGTTCCACGGGCGGGTGGGAACAAAAGAATCCGTGTCTGTTTGAGGAGCGGAATGACCCGCAGTAGCCGCACCGCGTGTTCCAGTTCGGCGAGATCGCTCGTCGCAAACAACGTGACGCGGTGTCCCCCCCGCTGCCACCGATGTGGGTACATCCAGTCATGCCCGCTGGCAGGGAGTGAGAAGACGATCATGGGATGGCGGGCTTCCAGGATCGGACCAACCAGCCGAGTGAGTGCAAAGCAACTGAGGTTGATGGCGAGAATGGGTGTCCCTTCTCCGATGGCGGCCAAAAAGCTCTTGGTCTGTTCGGCGTTCTCCGATTTGCCGTAGACCAGTTCGACGTTCCCCAGCTTCTGCTCAACTTCTTTGAGGACCGTCTGCATCTGCTCTACATGGGGCGGATCGGTGTTCCAGCCCCGATCTGCCGGACCCGGCGACCCTGACCAGAGAACGCCGATTTTGACTTTTTCCGGCCGCTGGACGGGAGTTGCCTCCGACGCCCATGTGTAACTCCAACTTGCAGATGCTGCCAGAGCGCTGAGAACGCCGGTTCCCAAGAATTCACGCCGCGTGCAGTGTTCGCACATCGATTCGACCCTCCCGGAAAAACGCCACGCCAGATCGAACACCTGCCGAAGACACCCGTTCTTCCCTCTTCGGTCACCGGTAATGATGACCGGTCGAGTGTTAATTGTCAAGCAAAGACCAGGTATGGCGGGCCCAGTTGGGTGTTTCTTTCCGGCGTGAATGGTCTGAAAGCAGACGTGACGAACTTGTGCCACCGCGGCACTAGGGAGGCACGCTTGTCATGCCCTGTGAAGCTCGTCGTGTCCGTTGTGAATTGGAGACGTCATCAGAAAACACGGGACGGAGAAAATCGCTCCGTCCCGTGAATGTGTTGGGCAATCTTTTTCGAAGCCGCCTGTAAGGACTACCGTCGCCAGCCGCTGAAGCCGCGGTTCATGCCACGAAAGCCCGTTCCATACTGGCCGTCGAGGAGTGTGCTGTAGTACGCCGCCTCGCCTTCAATGGCGGAAAGCCCCTCCGTAAACGCCGGCGCCACAACCACCCGCGCTTCCACCATCTCCCGATTGAGTCCAAGCTGAACGAGTTGATTGACGACGGTTTGTCGGCGGGCTTCGTCAAGCTGGGGATTTTCCCCCCGGGGTGATTCCTCTACTACCACGGGGAAAGGAACGTGCTCCAACCGCAGTGCCACAGAGAGCAGATGTTTTCGCCCCAGAGGTGTCAGATCGGCCGTCTCGCCCACAAATTCGTGATCGTAGAAGATGAAGTCCGCGGCTTCGGCATTGGTTTGCATCGTTTCCCAATGGGCATCGGTGACCTGTCCGAGCGGGAACGGGCGATCGTAGACCGGTCCCATTTTGGCCTCGTGAGAGACCTTCGGCGTATGACAACCTACTACAAGCACCACGCTCAGCAGTCCCCAGCCCAGCCTGGCGAGGCGGTGCCATCCTCTTTCGTGAATCTCCGGCTGTTTGTAATGCGAACTGCGCTGCCGTTTCGATTGGCCCGCCGAGGCCATTGGGAGGATGCATTCATGCCGGTTCATGGCTTATCTCGCAATTCTTTCCTCAAATTATTTCTTGTTTCGGCTGAAAACTTTCTTCAATTCGAACGTGCGTTTTTCCGTTGCTGAAAAAACGACTCGTCTTTTTCGCCTCAGTCCCCATGGCCGTAGGGACCGGAGATGGTGGCCGGTCCCCCGGCGTTGTAGCGCCGACGGAGTCGTGGCCAAGTCGTGCTGTCGTATTCCTGAGTGGGTCGCCCTTCGAGATGGCCTTTCAGGTAAAACTCGTGGTTGGTCGGTTCAGTGACGTCGAAACCTGGCAGCGGCGGTACTTCCTCCGGTTCCATCGGATGAACGATCTCCGGCGTGACCAGGATGATGAGCTCAGTTTCATTGCGGCTGAGACTGCGACGCCCGAAGATCTGATTGAAAATCGGCAGATCACCCCGGTTGTTGCCGGTCATGGAATCGTCCAGCAACCCGGCGATGGCCAGTGTCTGGCCTTCGCGCATTTCCACGGTGGTGGTGACGGCACGGGTTCGCAAGCCCGGAGTGCCGTTTACCGTGTTTTGCCTATCGATCTGGCTGAATTCCGGGGCGACCTCCAAACGGATAAGGTCTTTATCAAGCACGGTGGGCAGGAAGGTGATGATCGCTCCGTACGCGCGGAAGTCTGTGGTGACCGCTCCCACACCGTTAACACCGACGGCCGTGGGCACGGCAAACTCTCCGCCCGCGATGAAGGTGGCAGGACGGCCGCTGAGGGTGACTAGCGTCGGTTCACTGAGCAGGCGGACCACGCCATGCTCTTCCAGATAGTGCAGTCCAAACTGGAGGTCCCCCCCATCAAAGTTGCCAATCACACTTGCTGAACCACCCGACGAGATATTCAACAGGGACTCGATAAGAAACTTCCCCTGGTCGAAGTTGAGGTGCATGTCCACGCCGAAGTTGCGGGCGGCTGTCCGATTGAGCTCAGCGATTTTCACCTTAAGGGCAACCTGCGGGGGACCGGGAATCCGCAGCATGTTGATCACCTGGATTGCCGGGAGGGTTTGGCCGGCTGCTTCCTGACCGACTGGGTCGGCCGCCCTCCCCTCGGCCACGCTCCGCCCCCGAACCAGTTCGCCCCGGATCACCGCCATGATCTGCGCGGCTTCGGCGGCATCGCGTGCCTGTCCTTTCACTACAAGCTTGTCGCCGACGACGATCAAATCCACTTTGCTTTCGGGGAATAACTTGGCAAGGTGTGATTCGAGAAGTTCATACCGTTCCACCTGGGTTTTCTCGACTTCCGGATCGGGGATGACCCGCACGAGATAGGTCACTGGGCGATAGCGGTCATCCTGGAACCAGAACGTCACGTGCGTGGCTCCCTGGCTTTTGCCCAGGATAGAAATCTCACGGGGTGTAAATTGAACCACGTCGCAGATGCTGGAATCCACCACCGCCGTACGGTACACGTCTACCTGCGTCCGCAGCAATTTGCTCCGCCGAACGATGACGGTCAGCTCGCCGGACTCCTCGATGATTTCAAACGGGGTTGCCGCGGCTTCTGATTTTGGTTGCTCAGGCGCTGGCGTTGCAGAAACCGCAGGAGCCTCGGTTTGCAAGCCTGTCAAAGCAGTCGGCGTTTGTTTGCTGGAAGGGCTGAACTCCTTTACTTGAATCGACGAACGATTGGATGGTGCCGCCTGTCCGGCCATCTCACCCGAATCGCCCACGATCGACGGCCGAACGGGACGAAGCGGCAGCGCGCTCTCAGAGGAATTGTCTTGGCTGAGAACCGGTTGCGTTGGCGCAGGTCGTGCTTCTTCCGCTTGCGCGAGCGAAGACGTTGTTGTCTGGTCAGCCAGAGAAGGCCGGGGTGTGACCACGCGCCATTGGGGGGTGGAATCCTCCGCTAGCGGGCTTCGTTTGAATGCGACAATGTCGTTGTCGATAAATGTTACAAGGCCGTCACTATCGGAACTGCGTGGGGCCTGGTTTCGTTGCGGATCAGACGTCCGTCCCGGCCAGTCCCAGGCAGTGGCCACTGGTGATGAAACGGCCTGGGTTTCCGCCGCCTGTTGTGCCGTGCCGGTTGACGTGAGAACAATTGCCTGGGAGTTCGGAACGGCCTCCTCGCTGGTAGCCCGTGCCAGTTCGGGTGTCACCTCAGCCGGAACTCGCAGGACCGGCTGGTTATCCAGAAGGAAAGGGCGCACCGGGCGGCTGGCCGCCACCGCCCAGCTTTGGCTTACCTCCATATTTTCCCGGATTAATCGGAGGACACTCGGCGTGGTGCGCGGGATCCTGGGCGAAGCCGCACCCAGACCGGCCAGCGGTGACTCGTCGCCTCCGACGTTGCCCTCCATATTATTATGAACGGCATGATTCCGAACCGCCAAAGGCGCATTGACAGCACGGACTCGCAGGACAATCTGTTGCTGCGATCCCGGTGTTTCCAGCACGATTCGGTGGGTGGGAGACGCCCCGTCACCTGTTCCGGCGCGCGCCACGACGGAATTCAGTCCGCCGCCTCTCGCTGACGACTCGCCTTGTGTTGGGGACGACGCGGCACCCGTGGGGGCGAGACCACCGTTTTTGTCGGTCCGCTGTACTAGCGATTGAGGGGCCGCAGTTTGTGTTTGTTTTGCGGGGACTGCGGCTTTATCTTCGCTGACCCAGATCTCAGCGGGGACGCTTTCGAGGCTTTCTTCAATCCACACTTCTTCCGGCGAACCGGGAGAAACAACGGTCGCCTGTCGATTTTGGGCAGCCGGCTGGGAAATGGACGGTTCATCCGCCGGGGCTCGGATCCGCAACTGAATCGTGCTGCCCTCCGAACTTGGTTCCGGAATCGCGGTGCCAGAGCTGTTGCTTTCCTCGGGCATCAGGGGGTGGACGTCGCCTACCTGGAGTTGAAGGCGCAACGGAGCCGGGGCTTGCGAATTGGAATTCGCTTCTTCCCCCTGTGCAGTAACGCGTCCCCACGCCCAAGCAAAGACGGTGGTGACGGCGGTGATCACACCGAAAGCGAAGAGAAACGGCACGCCTGTGGCATCACGGCGAACCAAAATCGCACGCTGCGCTGCCTTGTTCATAGCTCCATCCCTGGGTTGTTGCGCCGATCGGGTCCGTGATCAGCGGCGGATATTTACTTGTGCAAAACTTAGGTCAATAACGTAGACGCCATGGATGTGGTTAACGATGTTTTCCAAACAGCAATCTCTGTGCTACCATGCAGTAGCCCGTTGTGTTCCCCTATTTCTCTCGGCAGTTCCCATGTTCAGTGAACCGGCTCCAGTTGAGGTTTTCCCTCTGCGGGCGATGGAGTCAGCGGTTTCGGCTCCGAAATACCGGGCTCCTGACTCCCTCGAGACATCCACGGAGGGAGTTTCAGGGCCGGATAGCGGTAAGGGCTATTGTACGCCGTCATCAACTGCTGGCTGTACAGCCCGGGCCAGTGATAGGTATATTGAGGCGGCACCGGAAACTTATAGCTCCCTCGGCACGTGCAGTTAAATCCTCCGACCGCTGACATGTAACGTGCAAGGCACCCCTGATGGAAATGTCCGCAACAATCGCACGCCGGGCAGGCTGGGGAGAGCTCGATCGAGCTCCTCGCACCAGGAACGGCCGAGGAAATCCCCGCTTCTTCAACGCTTGCTGGGGCCGACGCCGAGCCTGCCGAACTTTGCTCGGGCTCCGCCGCACGAAGGGCCCCCGAAACGTGCGGCCAGCTCAGACTGATTGCTAACCCGATAAGAGGTAGCGCAGCCCAAACCGGCAACTTTGCATTCCATCTGGCCGACACGGCAACCTCCTTGGGGCCGATCATGATCGGCACCTCTGGTCAACCCGGTGCAATCCCCACAAACGATTTCACGCTGCTGTTAAGCGTTATCGTCAAAAGCCCGTCCCCGCACCCAATTGAATCGGGATAAATTCGTCAATCCGGGAGAGCAGAATTGCGACACCCTCGTTACAATCTATCCAGTTTCACGGTTGGGAATCTGGAAAAATTGCAGAAAGATTTTTAATTCGGAAAATAAGACGCGTACGCAGACGTGTTGACTGATGGCAGGCCGTAATTCCCTTTCCCAGTTTCCTGTTTGCTGCGGATGCTTGCCGTGAGCTCTCATAGAGGGTATAGTGACCGCACACTTTGGAATAAGTTTTCTGCCTCTGGGACAGGAGCCTGCTGGTTAGGACTGTTGGCTCCCCCGGCATCATGGCCCACCATTCGTTAGCCCACCGCGGAAGGAGATTCACCATGTGCAAAGTCACTCCGCTGCTAACGTATTTAATTGGAACGTTCGTGGCAACAACGCTTGGTACGGGCACCATCCTGGCTCAGGACTTTTATGTCTCACCGGATGGCAATGACAGTTGGTCGGGTAAACTGGCAGCCCCCAACGAGGCCAAGACCGATGGTCCGTTTGCCACGCTTGCCCGAGCTCAACAGGCCGTTCGAGAACTCCGTCAAAAAGAACCTGATCGACAAACGCCGGTCGTGGTAAGCATTCGTGGGGGCCGGTATTTCCTGATTCAGGCTCTTCGATTCACCCCGGAGGATTCGGGCACCGAAAAGTCGCCCACGATTTACCAGGCTTACCCCAATGAACGACCAATCATTTCTGGTGGCGTTCCCTTGTCCGGCTGGAAAGTGGACGACGATGGCCGGTGGCATCTTGTTCTTGATGACGTGAAAAACGGAAAATGGGCGTTCGCCCAGCTTTTCGTCAACGATCAGCGTCGCTACCGTCCCCGATTGCCCAAAAAGGGGTATTACACGATTGCGGAACGGGTGCCGCCCCCGGCCGAGAAACAGGCAGCCGGGGATGACCGCATCCAATATACCGAAGCGGAATTCAATCCCCAATGGACCGATCTTGGCGACGTGGAAGTCAACATTTTCCACCAGTGGTCCATGTCCCGGATGCGGATCGCCAGCATTGACCCGGAGAAAAAACTCGTCATCTTCCGCCGGGGCACCGGATTCGACTCCTATTGGGCCCAGTTTCTTAAAGGGTATCGTTACTACCTTGAAAATGTGAAGGAGGCTCTGACCGAGCCGGGCGAGTTTTACCTCGATTGCACGAAGGGTGAACTCACGTACATTCCCAAACCAGGCGAAGATCCGCAAACGGCGGACGTTGTGGCTCCGCGCCTGGAAAATCTGGTTATTTTTGCGTGTGACGGTGCCAACAAGCGGTGGGTGGAACACCTCCAATTTCACGGTCTCATTTTCGCGCATTCCAACTGGGTTTGCCCAGATGATGGGCAGTTCTATCCTCAGGCAGAGGTGGGCCTGGATGGCGCGATCTCGGCAGTCGGGGCGAGGAATGTCCTGTTCGACACCTGCGCGGTGGTTCATACCGGCACGTACGCCGTCGCATTCGGAGAGGGATGCCGCAATTGCCGGCTCGAAAACTGTGAACTCGTTGACCTAGGGGCAGGTGGCGTGAAGATTGGGCATGCCGGTTCGGCCAACTGGCAGGGGGCCAGTCAGCGACCCCAGGGCGAGGATGCGCTCGTCTCCCACATCACCGTGAAAAACTGCACGATTGCCCACGGCGGTCGCATCCATCCCGCAGCCGTGGGAGTTTGGATCGGGCATTCACCTTATAACACGATTGAACATAACGACATCTTCGACTTCTATTACACGGGGGTTTCGGTGGGTTGGACGTGGGGATACGCGGAAAGCCCGGCCCACCACAACACGATCAATTACAACCACATTTACAACATCGGACAGTATGTGCTTTCCGATATGGGGGGTGTGTACACTCTGGGTGTTTCGCCGGGAACTACCGTCAATCACAACAAGATCCACGATGTGTATTCATTCAGTTACGGTGGCTGGGGGTTGTACACGGACGAGGGCTCCACGCATATCGAGATGGCGTACAACCTTGTCTACCGCACAAAAACCGGGAATTTCCACCAG
>NZ_JBAMME010000343.1:56346-77928 GCF_039793925.1 Thermogutta sp.
TTCGTGAACTCGATCGAGCATCAAATTGAGCGGACCCGCACGGAACCCCATATTTCGTTCTTCTTTGAGCGGAACGTTGTTGCCTGGGAGAACGACAGTCCGCTGCTGGGTAGCAACTGGAACGACAATAACTTCCGGATGGATTACAATCTATACTGGCACGGAGGAAAGCCGGTCCGTTTCCCGGGCAATCTGACCCTTGAAGAGTGGCAGAAGCAGCGTGGGCAGGATGTCCATTCGATCGTTGCTGATCCAAAATTTGTGGATCCCGCAAGCGAGGATTACCGGCTTCAGCCGGATTCGCCGGCCTTTAAACTGGGATTTCAGGCGTTCGATCCACGGGAAGCTGGTCGAACCAGCCCTCCGGTGCTGACCGCCAACTTGCCGGAGGTGCCTGCTGGGTTGCCGAAGGGTGAATGACCGGCTACGAAAGCGAATCGAAACATCAATCATTTCGGGAGGGTCTGCTATGCGTGTCAGTTGTATCCGCGTTGTTCTGGGATTGGTCCTGTGTGGTGTAGGGTTGGGATTTTTGGGTTCCGCCTCCTACGCGGAAGAGTCGCCATCCCAATGGACGGCACCGCCGGAGTCTCTCGCCAAGTGGCGGGCCATGAGGTTCGGGCTCTTCATTCACTGGGGGCCGGTCAGTATCAAGGGAACGGAGATTGGATGGTCTCGGGGATCTCAGGTACCCATCGAAGAGTACGACAATCTCTACAAGCAATTCAATCCCACAAAATTTAATGCCGATGAGTGGGTGGCCACCGCCAAAGAGGCGGGCATGAAGTACCTCGTGATCACCTCCAAGCACCACGACGGGTTCTGTCTGTGGGATTCGGAATACACCGATTACGACATCATGTCCACGCCGTTTAAACGGGATGTGCTCAAAGAGCTTTCCGAGGCCTGTCGGCGCCAGGGAATTGTCTTCTGCACGTACCACTCCATTTGTGATTGGTACCATCCCGATTACCCACTCGGTTCCCCCGGCGGCAGAACGCGAAAGCCGAATCCCAATATGGATCGCTATGTTCAGTATCTCCACAACCAGACGGCGGAGATCATTCGGAAATATGGACCGCTGGGGGTGATGTGGTTCGACGGTGAGTGGGAAGAGCCCTGGACCCATGCGCACGGCCTGGCTCTGTACAAACACATTCGCACGCTCCAGCCTGATATTCTCATCAACAATCGCGTGGATAAAGGTCGTCGGGGCATGGAAGGAAGCACGGAGGGGCCCGATTTCGTTGGCGATTTTGATACGCCCGAACAGCGTGTCGGCACATTCAATCGGGAACGTCCCTGGGAAACGTGCATGACAATCTGTCGCCAGTGGGCGTGGAAACCCAATGACGAGCTGAAAAGCCTCAGCGAGTGCCTGCAGATTCTTCTGCGGACGGTGGGCGGGGATGGCAATCTGCTGCTCAACGTGGGGCCTATGCCGGATGGCCGAATCGAGCCCCGCCAGGTGGAACGCCTCAAGGAAATCGGTGCCTGGCTGAGAAAATACGGCGATGGTGTCTACGGGACGCGTGGGGGGCCATTCAAACCCGGTTCGTGGGGAGCCTCGACCTGCAAAGACAACAAGATTTATGTCTTCGTCTTCAATTGGCCACAGGAAGGTCCTCTCGTCCTCCCGGCGATCAATCAAAGGGTTCTGAGTGCTGTGGCGCGGACAGGGGGTGACCTCAAACTCGAACAAACCAACACGCAACTCGTGGTTCATCTTCCGCCAAAGGATCGCGACCCGCTGGTCACGGTGCTGGAGCTGACGGTGGAGGGACAGGCCTTTGATATTCCGCCGGTGGCCGTGCCCGCCCTAAGCGGCGCGCTGAGTGTCGGGAAGCCCGCCAAAGCCTCAAACGTTTTTCAAAAGCAGGTGGCACAATTTGGACCACAAATGGCGGTGGATGATGATCCTGAGACCCGTTGGGCGACGGATGCCGGCACTCATACCGCGTGGCTGGAGGTCGATCTTCAGCGGCCCTGCAGTGTCAATCGGGCTGTCATCGAGGAGGCCTACGCCCCACGCGTCCAGCAATTCCAGATAGAATATGCGCAAGGGGATCAATGGATCCCCTGTTTCAAGGGAAGCAGGATCGGGGAACACGCCGAGTTTCGCTTCCCGGAGGTCATCGGGCAGCGGTTTCGCCTCAATATTCTAAAGGCAACAGAAGGGCCGACGATCTGGGAATTTCAACTTTTCGGCAGGGAGCAAAAGTGAGGAGGACTTTTCCGGTTTATGCCTCGCGAGGTGATTCGCGTCGAGTCGCTCGATGATCCACGTCTGGCTCCCTACCGCAACCTTCCCGAACGAACACTTCGTGGGGAATCAATCTTCATCACCGAAGGTTGGCTGGTCACCGAACGACTTCTCAAGAGCCAGTACGAAACAGAGTCCGTGCTTCTTTCCGAGGATTGTGCCGACCGATTTATCGACCAGATTCCTGCTTCCATCCCAGTTTATGTAGGCTGCCGAGAACTTCTCTATCAAGTGGTGGGATACCAGTTCCATCAAGGTGTTCTTGCGGTCGGTAAGAGACGGATTCTACCGTCGGTCAAGGACGCGTTGCCGCCCCCCGAGAGGCCCGGACCGCTCCTTTTGGTTATCTGTCCGCAGATCACTAAGCCGGACAATATCGGCCTGGTTTTTCGATCGGCCGCCGCTTTCGGCGTCGATGCTGTCATTCTGGGGGAGCGCTGTGCGGAACCTTTTTCGCGGCGGATTCTCCGCGTTTCGATGGGAGCGGTCCTGCATTTACCCCTGGCGAAGACGAAGAACCTTCGTACCGAGCTTGAGGCACTCAGGCGCGAATGGCGAGTGGAATTGGTGGCGACCGTGCTTGATCCCACCGCTGTAGCGCTCCCCGATTTCACTCCGCCTGAAAGGGCGGGACTGCTTTTGGGGCATGAGACAGAGGGGCTTTCCGAAGGCTGGGAGGACCTCTGTGATCATCGCGTCACGATTCCCATGTCGCCGCTCGTGGACTCGCTCAACCTGGGTGTAGCGGCCGGGGTGTTTCTTTATGAAATCCGGAGATCGACTCTATCCCGGCGCTGTCCCTCGGCACAGGGGCTACCGCTTCCATCGAGTTCCGATCGATGACAATTCCATCCAGACCGCGTGCGTCCCACGGCTTTTTTTAGACTATGACGAAGCAGAAGGATTGTCGAGGCTGTCGCGGCTGACCTATCTCGCTTTTTATAACGATCTGTGAGAGGCTCAGGGCACATTTCTTCTAGGGGCAATTCATGAATTGCCCGTACCGTTTGCACAGGATCTGAACTAGGCAGAAAAATCGTGATTGGAGAGTGGATTGTCCAACATTAGAAAGCGGACGTGATAAGCACGTCCCTCCGGGGATGGACGTGACAAGCAGGTCCCTCCGAAGGCTTTCTTTGTCCTTCCTAGCAGCAAAGTCAAAGTAGGGATGAGTCAGTCGCCATGGTTGTGGATGAAGTTTGACCGAGTGGGTAAAATAACGTGAATCGCGCAGGTCGGCCCGTGCCGAGTTAGTAGGAGAGACAGACTGGTGGACATAAAAAAGGGGCCCTGTTCGCCGGACACAGGGACCCCTGGGTCGGCCGCCCAAGGACGGGCGTTCAAGGGAACGTCCGCACTGTGAAGCCCCAGCAGCCGTGTTTGATCGTATCGGAGTTTTGAGGCCGCCAACTTTAGACTCTGCCCGGGTAACTGCCCATTCCCCGTGAAGACCCTACGCAAGTTGCAGTTCCTGCGCGGACGGCGGACGTTTCTGCGACTGAAAGCGCACGGCAGTTCGCACCCGGCCGACAATTTTGCACTGGATCACGCAGCAACGCGGGGCAGAGTTGACGGCTCACGGGTAAAATTTATCTTTTGGAAGATCTTTTGCATAGCGGGGAAGAAAACACCAAGGCAAGAAGAGAAGAGATGGAAAAGATTGCGAAACTTGCTCTGGAAGACGGCACGGTTTACACCGGTGTGGCCTTTGGTGCCGAAGGAGAGGTGGACGGCGAGGTCTGTTTCAATACCTCGATGACCGGGTATCAGGAAATCCTCACGGATCCCAGCTACCGTGGGCAGATCGTTGTCATGACGTATCCCGAAATCGGGAACTACGGCGTCAACGAAGAAGACTTCGAGAGCTGGAAGCCCCACTTGGCAGGTTTCGTCGTGAAAGAGCGCAGCCGCCGCGTGAGTAACTGGCGGGCCACCGGAGACCTGGATCAGTTTCTCAAACGCTTCGGCATTGTCGGAATGGAGGGGATCGACACGCGGGCGCTTGTCCGACGTATTCGCATCCACGGGGCTATGAAAGGGGTGCTCTCCACCGTGGACCTGGATGATGCAAGCCTTGTCGCCAAGGCGAAGGCCAGCCCAGGGCTGGTGGGACGGGACCTCGTGCGTGAGGTGTTGCCTCCCGAAGCCTTCGAGTGGCGTCAGCCCCTCAGCCACTGGACGAGACTTAACGGTCAGGTGTTGCGAGAAATTCCCCCGGATGCCCCCCACGTGGTGGCCCTCGACTATGGCATGAAGTACAACATCGCCCGGCATCTGTTCAATACGGGTTGCCGCGTTACGGTATTGCCGGGAACGGCAACCGCGGAGGACGTGCTCAAGTACCGGCCGGACGGGGTCTTTCTTTCCAACGGACCGGGCGACCCCGAACCGGTCCGCTACGCCCAGCGGACAATCGCCCAACTGCTCGGCAAAGTGCCTATCTTCGGCATTTGCCTGGGGCACCAACTTCTTGCTCTTGCCTGCGGAGCCAAAACGTTCAAGATGAAGTTCGGACATCGGGGGGCCAATCAGCCGGTGATGAACAAGGATACCGGCCGGGTGGAAATCACATGCCAAAACCACGGGTTCGCTGTGGATCCCGACACCCTGCCGCCGTACCTTGAGGTGACCCATTGGAACCTCAACGACAACACCGTCGAAGGATTGCGGCACCTCGAGGTCCCGGCATTTACCGTTCAATACCATCCCGAGGCCTCGGCCGGTCCGCACGATAGCCACTACCTGTTTGAGAGATTCCGGCAGTTGATAGAGGAATATCGTGGCGCCGCGGCAAAGACCGCGTGATCGCACGGAAAGTTCGATCTCTGTTCCCCAAAATGGGTGTGGCCAGGACGGTAGCAGCCGGAAGCTTTTTCGCTCTTAAAGGAGATCCAGACCGATGCCAGTCACTCTGGTTGCAGTGATCATCGTTTGTGATCTGCTCATTGTCGCGGGGTTGGCCGCCTTTTTTCTCACCGGCGCCAGTCATGTGACGGCCCTCATTCCCACTTTCACCGGGCTCATTCTCCAGGCTACGGCGGGGGTGGCTGTGTTAATGCCTTCCGTTCGCCGATCGTTCATGATCGTCACCGCAGTGCTGGCAGTAGTGGGAATTGCGGTGGCCCTTTCTCGCCCGATCTTGAAGGTCTTTGCTGGGGCTACGCTGGAGTGGAACGCCGCCCTTATTTCGCAGGTCATCATGGCCTTGGGTTGCGCCGCGGTCTGCTGTATGGCAATTGTGTTTCTCCTCGGTCCTTCCGAACCCTGAGATTTTTCGGGATTCTGTCGACGTAGTGGAGGCAACCAGCGGATGCTTGGAATGCCGCGGACGGATGTGTGCCCTTTTGCCATGTGCACCATCCGAGAAATCTGCTCAGCAAGACCACCATCTGCCGCGAATGCTGCGAGGCTCCGGGCTGGACATCATGCACCCGGCCAAGCACTGGGGAACATGTTTCGATGGTGCGGCAAAGTTCTATAAAATGGCATGGAAGGTTGACTGCTTATCATGCGGAATGACGGAAATCACAGGACCGAGATATGATCATTGGGGTTCCCAAAGAAATCAAGCCTGACGAATACCGCGTGGGGATGTTACCGGTCGGCGTGGAGGATCTGGTCCGCGCCGGACACAAAGTGATTATGGAGGCTGGGGCAGGATTTGCTTCGGGGATTTCTGATCATGAATACCTTCGGGCTGGAGCCGAGATCGTGTCCTCTGGCCGAGACGTGTACGAGGCTGCAGACCTCATCG
The DNA here is from genome assembly GCF_039793925.1 of Thermogutta sp. Lineage (GTDB taxonomy): Bacteria > Planctomycetota > Planctomycetia > Pirellulales > Thermoguttaceae > Thermogutta. The sequence goes on from NZ_JBAMME010000343.1 coordinate 62,364, forward strand.
TCAAGGTCAAGGAACCCCAACCGTCGGAGATCGCGTTCCTCCGCCCGGGGCAGGTGATCTTTTCTTTTTTTCACTTTGCTGCGGATCGCAATTTGACGGAACAATTCCTGGCCAGCGATGCCATCGCTGTCGCCTATGAGACACTCCAGGATGATCGTGGCCGACTGCCTCTCCTCACTCCGATGAGTGAAGTGGCCGGACGCATGAGCATCCAGGAAGGTGCCAAATACCTGGAACGCCCGCAGATGGGTCGGGGGGTGCTGCTGGGCGGAGTGACCGGCGTGGCACCGGCCCGAGTTGTCATTCTGGGGGGTGGGGTGGTTGGTTCCAACGCTGCGAAGATGGCTGCGGGATTGGGTGCCTCCGTCGCCGTTCTCGACATTGATCTGGATCGACTCCGTTATCTGAGCGATGTCCTGCCGCCCAATTGCGCTGTACTCTTCAGCGATCGGCACACAATCCGTGAGCAGCTCCGTCAGGCCGATCTGATCATCGGAGCAGTCCTGATTCCTGGTGCCCGCGCCCCGCGCTTGATCCAGGAGGAAGACCTCCAGCGGATGCCGCCGGGCTGCGTTATCGTGGATGTAGCGATCGATCAAGGGGGATGTTGCGCTACCAGTCGGCCGACGACACATGCCCAACCGATTTATCTTGTCAACGACATCGTCCATTACTGCGTGACCAACATTCCGGGAGCGGTTCCGCGGACTAGCACTCCTGCCCTGTGTCATGCCACGCTTCCCTGGGTAAAGCGGCTGGCGGATTTAGGTGTTGAACGGGGAGCGCAGGAATTCCGAGAGCTTGCACGCGCGGTCAACATTTATCGGGGAGAAATCACACACCCCAACGTGGCCCAGGCCTTCGATTTGCCATACAGCCGTCGTTTCATTTAACCGCATGTGTTGAACATTTGCTGATCACTAACAAAAGAGATGACATCTCCCGCAGAAAAACCGTCCTCCACTTTTCCCTCCCGACTGGTCGCGGTGGGGCTCGGTTCCAATATCGAAAATGCGGAGGAGATTCTTCGAGCAACTTTGAAGCACTTGGCGGAACAGCACTTTCTGGAACTGGAGGCCATCAGCCGACTCCGTCGGACACGTCCCATCGGCGGTCCTGCCGGACAATTGCCTTACATGAACGCCGTTGCACTCTTGCGTACCACGCTATCGCCACAGGCCATCTGGGATGTGTTGCGCGCTGTGGAAGATCGGTTTGGACGGACACGCGAAACGCGGTGGGGGCCCCGCAGTCTTGATCTCGATATCCTGCTTGACGAGGCCGGTCCGGTGTGTGAGGACGGGCTTTACGTCCCCCATCCACGATTGGCCGCCAGAAGATTCTTCCTGGAAGCGTTGGCCGAGCTTCGGCCCCAGTGCTGGCACTTTTGGAGTGGACTGAGCATCGGCCGAATCCTCAACATCCTCCGCGAAGCTCCCCGATGGATCATCGTCATTCCCGAGACTTTTCCTGGGCCCCGGGCGGTTACCTCGTCGGCTGCTGGCCTCACTGACACCGCTGCATCCCCCACCGATTTAACATCACCTCCCAAAAGTGCAAACCTCGAAGAGGAGAACAGTTTTCTCCTGCGCCTCACGGTCAACGGCCCTTTGACTGCATTGCCTTCCGACCTTTCGTTGGGCCTTCCGCAGCGGCTGGGACTCGAACCCGTGGACGAAGAACGGGTGATCTTGTGGTGGAAGGAGTTGGAGCACCAGCTCCGTGAGGGTCAAAACGTGGCCACCGCGCTCCCCCCGACAATTTCCACCTGGCGCGGTCATGTTAGATCGGCATCGTCGCAAGCGGCTCCAAACGTTTTTGATAGTCTCCTCGCCGCCACCCCTCCCAAGCGAGACTCACGTGCCAACCGAGATTCGCCGGAGCGGGGGATTGTACTTCGGCCGAGGCTCGTGATATTAGGGCCACTGGCTGCTCGGTGGGAGTTTTGGTCTTCCGACTTTCCCACAGAAACCGCGGCGTCTTCCCACAGTGAAGATGGCTTCCTGCATCAGGCGCTTCTGATACGAGTTCGCCAGGGAACGCCGGTCGTGCTTGTGGAAACTTCCGACCCGAAAGAGTGGCCGGACCACGTCCGTACAGCGCTGGAAGCCACTGAAGAGGTCGGCACATTGGTGTCGTAGCCGTCCTTTTCCTGGTTTTCACTGAAAACAGCCGGAAAGCGGTCTCCTCACACAACTTCTCCCCGCCTCTTAATGGATGCGGAAGAATCGAGGATAATGAAGTGAGTAATATACGTTTGAGATGTCGCCGCACCCGCTGGAAAAGTTGCAGACGATCTGCGGGGGAGTGGCGGAGGTGTTCGTCAATCAAGCGATCTTTCGAGCCTTTCGAGGATTGTCATCGACCGTTGGGCCTTTCGGTGGGCTTCGGCCTGAGGCCACCCTTTAACAGTGCCAGGAGCATGCTATGGCAATGCCCACAGTTATTCGCTCGGCCCAGGAAATGCAATCTCAAAGCCGGCAATTGCGTCGGGCCGGGCGGAGGATCGGTTTTGTTCCCACGATGGGGGCGCTCCATGAGGGCCATCTTAGCCTGGTCCGCGCGGCCAAACGAGAGTGCGAAGAGGTCGTCGTATCGATCTATGTGAATCCAACGCAATTTGGGAGAGGTGAGGATTTCGAGCGGTATCCCCGTAATTTGGAAAAAGATTTGGAACTTTTGGCCGACCTCGACGTCCCCTGGGTATTCGCCCCGACAGACAGCGAAATGTATCCGACAGGTTTCGATACCTGGGTGGAGGTGGGGCGAATGGCACAGCCCTGGGAAGGAAAGTTTCGGCCGGGACATTTCCGGGGGGTGGCCACCGTGGTCCTCAAACTCTTTCATCTCGTGGAGCCCGACATTGCCTACTTCGGCGAAAAAGATTATCAGCAGCTTCTGGTTGTGCGGCAGATGGTCCGTGATCTGAATCTCGCCGTGGAGATCCGGCCGTGTCCCACGGTCCGAGAGCCGGACGGTCTGGCGATGAGCTCCCGCAATCAGTACCTCAGCCCAAAGGAGCGAGAGGACGCCCTGGTGCTGTACCGCAGCCTGTGTCTGGCCCAGGAGCGCGTCCGTGCCGGGGAGAAGGATGCCCACGCAATCGCCGTAGCGATGCGCGAATTGATCAGCAGTGTACCGTACGCCCAAATCGATTACGTGGCCCTGGTGGATCCCGAAACGCTGGAAGAGGTGCTCACCATCGATCGGCCGGTGCAGGCTCTCCTCGCAGTGCGCCTCGGTTCCACCCGGTTGATCGATAACATGCGGATTGTGCCCCCATCTGAATGATTTCCTGACAACGGCCACTTGTACTGGGACTTTCAAGAGTCCAAGAAAATCAAAAACGATCTGCATTTCTGGCTCAAACCAATCATAATAGGCCCGGCGAAGTGAACTCATGTGGCGGACGCTGTTTTACATTCCGGAACGGATCGGATCGGTACCCCTGTTTGGCCTGGGATTGCTCTTCTGGCTGTGGATTGCGTGGAGTGCTTTCACCCTGATTTGGACATTACGTCGACACGGCTGGACAGGTGAATTCTGGAATGCCGTCGTCGTGCACGGGCTTGTGGCGGTCCTCATTGCTTTTCTGCTTCCTCGCCTGAGTGTGGACATTCCGGGAGTTTACGACGGAGCAGGTCGCCCTCTGCGGGGGCTTCCCGTCCGCGGCTACGGGACGATGCTCTTAGTGGCCGTACTCGCATCGGTGGGGTTGGCCATTGTGCGAGCCAGAAAAAGGGGATTCTCGGCAGATTGGGTAGCCAACCTCGCACTGTGGTGCATTATTCCTGGAATCATTGGCGCTCGCGTGTTCCATGTCATTGAATACTGGCCTGTTCACTACGGGCCTGTGTGGCAGACACAGGGGCCGGCGGCAGGTCTGGCTGCCGTGCTCAATGTGACCCAAGGCGGGTTGGTCGTGTATGGATCGCTGCTGGGGGGCCTGGCCGGGATCGCTTTTTATGCCTGGCGGCAGAAGGTCAGATTACTGCTCGTCTTCGATCTGCTAGCGCCTTGCTTTTTGTTGGGATTAGCGTTCGGTCGGATCGGGTGTTTTCTCAACGGCTGCTGTTTCGGCGGCGTGTGCGAATTGCCCTGGTCGGTGCAGTTCCCGGCTGGTTCGTTCGCCTATCTCAGCCAGCTTGAGCACGGCCAACTGGCCCTCTACGGGATTCGATTTCGCGAAGATCCACGCGATCCAGACCGTCTGCCGGTCATCGTGGAAGTGCTGCCACACTCGGCGGCTTCGCGTGCGGACGTTAAGCCGGGGGAACACATTGCAGAGGTAAACGGAAGGCGCCTTACCGGTTCTGGAGGTCAGTCGCCCGTCGCCGTGTTGGTCGAAGAGCTGGTGGCCAACAGTGGGAATCCCGTCCTCATTGAGGGGGGACGCGGGTGCGTCTGTACGGCCACCGGAGCGGCGCCATCCTTCACGCAACATCCGGCAACTTCCGGAAATCGGCCTCGGGCCAGCACAGAGGGGGTCTTTTTGCATATACGAACACGAGAAGGGGGCGACTACGTGTGGGAATCCCGCAACGAAATTCCAGCCCGCAGCCTTTACGTCCACCCCAGTCAGCTATATAGCGCTGTCAACGCTCTGATTTTGTGTTTGTTTCTGTTGGCGTATGAGCCGTTTGCTAAAAGCGAGGGCGAACTCTGGGCGTGGTTGTTGACACTGTATCCCCTGACACGCTTTATCTTGGAGATCATTCGTGCGGACGAACCGGGAAGCTACTGGGGCCTGACGATCGCCCAAGTGGTGAGCATTATTCTGTTTGCCCTGGGACTTGCCACGTGGCTTTACATCCTCTGGCGACGTCATCTGCCCGCAGGAGAACAAACCAATTAGGATAGAAGAATGCTTTGCCGTTTGCGGGAGAGTGAGTTTCGGCTGTCCCGTGGCTCTCCCGGTCTAAGATCCGTATGGGCTATGTTTCCAGAGGTGGTTTGATTCGCGGTCAGCAAGTGAAGACATAGAGTGGGAAGAGTTCAAAGACCATGTCGGCATCCGATTCTCACAGTATCATTTGTGTCAGCATTGCTCGAGGACGCCATCGGCATGTGATCGCAGAGCATCGGTATCTTGCGGAGCAGGGCGTGAAGCTGGTCGAAATTCGGCTCGACTACATCAATGGTCCTGTCAACGTGAAGCGGCTCCTCAACGAACGTCCCTGCCCGGTGATCATGACGTGCCGCCGAGAACGTGATGGGGGACGGTTTCGGGGGACTGAACAGGAGCGGCAGCTCATTCTTCGGACCGCCATCGCCGAAGGAGTGGACTACATCGACCTGGAAGAGGATATCGCGGCCTCGATTCCCCGATACGGCCAAACCAAACGCATCATCAGCTATCACAATTTTCACGAAACGCCGCAAAATCTCCAGGCCCTTTACGATCGCATGGCCGCCCTCGATCCGGACATCATCAAGATCGCCACGGTGGCCAACCACCCTCAGGATAACCTCCGGATGTTCCAGCTTGTGGCGCAGAGCCGGATTCCCACAGTCGGCCTGTGCATGGGGGATATCGGAATCCCGTCGCGCATTCTGGCAGGCAAATTTGGAGCGCCCTTCAGTTATGCGGCCTTCCATTCAGAACGGACGCTTGCTCCCGGGCAACTTAGTTTTGAAGAGATGCGCGATGTGTACCGCTACGAAAGCCTTCGGCCGGATACAGAAGTGTATGGCGTGATCGCGGATCCGGTGGGACACAGCCTCAGCCCGCTCATCCACAACGCGGCGTTCCAACGCCTGGGGCTGAACAAGGTGTACATTCCCATCCGGGTGCCCCGGGAAGATCTGTTCGAGTTCATCGATCAGGCTCCCCAATGGGGAATCAAGGGATTAAGTGTGACCATTCCCCACAAAGAAGCAATCCTGGCCAAACTGACCAAGGCCGACAGCATCGTTCGCGGGATTGGAGCCGCCAATACCGTGATCTTCGATGGAAAAGAACGCCTTGGGTATAACACCGATTGTCGGGCCGCGCTGGAGGCTATTGAAACGGCTCTGGGCGCTTCCCCCAAAGATCCTGCCCCACTCAAAGGAAAACATGCGCTGGTTCTGGGGGCGGGTGGAGCCGGCAAGGCCGTGGCTTACGGTCTCCTGCGAGCGGGAGCCACGGTTACTCTCACCGATGGCGACGAGGAAAAGGCTCGCCTTCTCGCCGAGAAGCTCGATTGCCCGTATGTCAAATGGGAAGACCGCCATTCGGTTGCCTGCGACATCCTGGCCAACTGCACGCCCGTGGGTATGCACCCGAATGTGGACGAAACGCCGTTCGATCCCAAGTACCTTCGCAGTCATATGCTTGTTTTTGACGCTGTTTACAACCCCGAGAACACGCTGCTGATCAAGGACGCGCGGGCGAGAAACTGCAAGGTTGTCACTGGTGTGGAGATGTTCGTTCGGCAGGCGTGCATGCAGTTCAAACTCTTCACGGGACTGGACGCGCCCGCAGATCTTATGCGGGAAGTGCTCAAACGGGCAACGTCCCCAGCGAAATGGTGACCCTCTCCGCGGCATGGGGAACTTCGAGGGGCATGAGTCAAAAAAACCGCCCATGGGAACCCGGCATCGTCACAGCCCGGCAGCGGCAGTATACTTTAATTTTTTGGCATATTTTTTGAGATTGTGCGATTTGCGGCACAGAAGGGCCCTCTACAAAACAAGTAAGGACCATCCCAAATTCAGTAACCCAGGCCTTTTTCCTTTTTTTAGAGGAGGAGCATTGGAAGGCAATGATCACTCAGGCGGATATCGAGAGGCTACGCAAAGGCATTGGGGAACACGCGGAACCTGTGCTGTCCCTGTATTGCGACGTCAATCCTGCGAAGCCGGAGAATGCAGGCCGTGCATGGATCAAACGCTGTAAGAACAGTTTGGGCGAAATTCCGGAATTGCGCGTTCCCAGGAAACGGGCGAAGACCCTTTATGAAGAAATTTTGACACTTCTGGATCTCTCCGTTCCAGAAGCGAAGACCATGGCCCTTTTCGCCGCCGAAGATGAGCACGGAAAACTCACAACCGAGCGCTTCGACCTCCAGGTGGAGCTTCCCGTTGTGGATTTAGCGCACGGGCGGGTAGAGGTCCGCTGGGGGAAGCCCTACATTACACCTCTGGTTTTTGCTTTTGACGAGTACGAACGGGCGGGGGTTCTCCATCTGCGGCGCTCCCAGTGGCGATTTTATGAGATCTTTCTGGGCGAGGTTCGCGAAGACACCCAGATTTTTGCAGAGATCACACCAAATGAGTGGAAGGAACTCGCCGATTACCGCAAGGTTCTGGAAGGGGGACTGTTGCGGGCGAAGTCGGTCCGGGATCAGGACAAATACCGGGCCAAGCTGCAGACCTGGGCCCGCAATTTCTACTCCAAGCTGGCCCGATTGCTCGAACAATGTGTTCTGCGGCTGGATGTGAATCGACTCGTTCTGATGGGCGACGACTGGGAAACTGGTTTCTTCGAGGTATTTCTCAATCGAAATTTGCGGGGACGGCTTGTCGGTCGAGTGGGGCATCCACCGGTCATCGACAAGGCAAGTTCCAAAGACATCCTGGAAAAGGTCGAGCCACTCCTCAGCGAAGCAGAACGACGGGATGAGATGCGTCTTTTGACGGAAATTCGCGAAGGTGCCGGAATCTGGGGAGTGGAAAAAACGTTGGAAGCGCTCCAGATGGGACGCATCCAGGTCCTCGTGCTTCCCTGGAACCTGGATCTGAAAGTGTGGCGTTGTCCGCACGAAGGTTTCCTCGCGGAAACGAAGGAAACAGCTCTCAGTTTCTGTGAACAGCCTGTGGAAATCCCGTTCCGCGACCACGTCTTCGACATCGCCGAGGATTACGGCTCGCGTCTGGAATTTGTCCGCGGTGAACCGGAGCGCATTCTCAAGGAGGAAATGGGGGGCATGGCAGGAAAGACTCGGTGGTGAAAGTTCCTGGGGGGCAGAATTGACCGGCGTGGCCGAAAGTCTACCCTTCGCCTAAGTGGTCCGATACCCCCTCTAGATGGCAGGATAGTGAGTTTTTCGCTTTCGGCTGCGGCGCACTGATCGTCGTGAGATATAGTTCTTTGGGTTGGTCGTGAGGCTGCCGCAGCCACACAGAATGCGGGCAAGGTAAAGGAGTTGTTGGTGACCTTAGTGATAAATTTTCGGGAGATCTCCGTATGACGCCCGATCCCAAGGAAATTGCTCCGTGGATCACGTACCGGCCGGAATTGAAGGTCCTCGATTGCACGGTCCGCGATGGTGGATTGGTGAACGACCACCACTTTTCGGACGATTTTGTGAAAGCCCTCTACCACACGTGTGTGGAAGCGGGCATCGACTACATGGAGATCGGCTACAAGGCGTCGAAGCGGGTGTTTCAACGGGATCGCTTTGGCACCTGGAAATTCTGCGATGAAGATGATGTTCGCCGGGTTGTGGGCGACAATCCCACATCCCTCAAGCTGGCGGCCATGATGGATGCGGGCAAGTCGGACTGGAAAACCGATCTCCTTCCCAAAGATCGCAGCGTTTTCGACCTGATTCGGGTCGCCTTTTACGTCCATCAGACCATAGAAGCCTGCGAAATGATCAAGGCCGCCCATGAAAAGGGTTATGAGACTTCCGCAAACCTAATGGCGGTGTCCCAGGCCACTGAGGTGGAAATCGAGCAGTGCCTGGAGTTGATCATGGAGACCCCCGCTCAGGTCATCGTGGTGGTGGACAGCTTTGGCGCCCTTTATACCGAGCAGATTGAACGTCTCGTCAAGAAATACCTCAGTTACGCTAAAGAACGGGGTAAAGAAGTGGGCATCCACGCGCACAACAATCAGCAGTTAGCCTTCGCCAACACGATCGAGGCCATCATCCACGGTGCGAGTCGAGTGGATGCCTCTATGGGGGGATTGGGACGCGGTGCGGGCAACTGCCCGATGGAGCTTTTGATCGGGTTCCTCCGCAACCCAAAGTTCCATATTCGCCCGATTTACCGGTTCCTGCAGGATTGGATTGAACCGCTCCGGGCGGAAGTGGAATGGGGACCGTACGTCCAGTACAACATCACCGGCCAGTTGAACCTGCATCCCCGGGACGCCATCGAAGCCAGGAAGAACCCGGAAGACCGCAATAAGTTTGTGGATTTTTACGACCGCGTAACGGCGGAGTCGTGACACCGTTGGCCGGGTAAAAAGCGCGGTACTCGTGCGTGGGAGCGGACGTTGAAATGGCGTGCTTCTTGATCATCACAGGCCTGGCGAATTTCGTGGCCGGGTTCGGTCTGGCCATGTGCCTCGGGATCGGACCGAGCAGCCTCAGTGACGTGCTGGCCGTTCTATTGAACAGGCCCCTGAAGAAGGAGGGATTCAGAGATTGAGTCAATAGAAAAGAGCGGACGAAGTCTCCTCTGATTTCAGGACCGGGCGGCGTATGCTTCCGCAAATTCCAGGATCCACTTGTCAATAATTTCTTGGAAAGTTTCCAGATCGGCCTCGTTGAGCGGTTGATAGAAACTGCGATTGAAGAGCTCCTTGTCGCGGACGGTGGCTTTTCCGGCCAGATCGAGCACGAAGTACTCCGAAAGCGGTCGGACCACCAACTCGATTCGGCTGTAACGTCGTTGGGGCGGTTGGGTGTGGCGGTCGATGTCGTCACGGCTGAGAGCCGCTCCCCAGCCCCGTTCGGCAATCACAGTTTCAAACTGGAATCCCGGAAAGTGTTCCTGAAGTTTGCGGAGACACTGCTCGATGTAATCGGTCAGTTGCAGTCGCAGTTCGCTGTGGCGCGAACGAAGTTCCTGTTCCGTCATGGCACGGCGGGCTTCCGCTTCCGCCTGCATGTCACGACGGCGTCGGCCTCTCTCGATCGCCTGCTGCAATCGTTTTTCAAAGTCACTCATCAGTTTCTATCTTGAAACGGACTTTTTCGCTGGACTGGTTTTCGGAGGACGGCTCTTTGTGGCTCTCCTCTTTCGTTACGCGATATACCTATCGCTGTTCGGCCCTTTATAATCATAAACCTCCCGGCGACATTTGTCGCCATCACCTGCATCCACCCTATTTCCCACTCTTTGCGTGGATTCGAGAGAGACAAAGCGCTCAACGGTTTGGAGGGGCAATTCGCGAATTGCCTTTATAGTTAAACAGGAATTCAACCGACCAGACGGAGCTCATTGCTCAAGTGGAGTATCCATCGTTGAATTGTAGGTCTCACAAGCAGGTCTCTCCAAAAGGCTGTGGGGCTCGCCTTTCGCGCTGGTCTGACACTGCTTACGTGGTGCTCATTTTTGCGTAAAGCGGATTCACGCTGCTCCGGCGGTTTGCTAATTTTCCAGCTTCTTTTGAATTTTCGCCCATTCGTCTTTGAGTGTCACCGTGCGGTTGAAGACGAGTTTTTCCGGGGTGGAATCAGGATCCACGCAGAAATATCCCAGACGTTCAAACTGGTATCTTGTACCCACTGGAGCTCCCTGAACGCTTGGCTCAATCTTGGCGTTCGGAATCACCTCCAGAGAGTTCGGATTGATATTGGCCCGCCAGTCCATTCCTTCTGGTACATCATCGGGATCTGGTTTGGTGAACAGGTGGTCATACAGTCGGACCTCGGCTTCGATACAGTGAGCTGCCGACACCCAGTGAATGGTGGCCTTCACCTTTCGACCGTCGGGGGCATTGCCGCCTTTGGTGGAGGGGTCGTAGGTGCAGTGGACTTCCAGAATACGGCCGGTCTGCGGATCTTTGACCACGCCCGTGCATTTGACGAAGTAGCCCCAGCGCAGCCGCACCTCTCGGCCTGGTGACAGGCGATAGTACTTGGGCGGAGGCACTTCCCGAAAGTCATCTTCTTCAATGTACAGGACCTTCGAGAACGGCACCTGGCGCGTGCCCATCGAAGGGTCTTCGGGATTGTTGACAGCTTCCAAAATTTCGGTTTGGCCATCGGGATAGTTGTCGATCACAAGTTTAATGGGATGGAGCACCGCCATCACGCGGGGAGCCCGCTTGTTCAGGTCTTCACGAATGCAATGTTCCAGAAGTGCGATGTCCACGACGCCATCGTACTTGGAAACGCCAATCCGCTGGCAGAAATCGCGGATGGCCTCAGGCGTGTAGCCACGTCGGCGAAGTCCACGGATGGTGGGCATCCGCGGGTCGTCCCAACCCCGCACATAGCCCTCCTGAACGAGCTGGAGGAGGCGTCGTTTGCTCATGACCGTATAGGTCAAATTAAGTCGAGCGAATTCGATCTGCCGGGGGGCGTAAATTCCCAGTTCTTTGAGGAACCATTCATACAGCGGCCGATGCACTTCAAATTCCAGCGTGCAAATGGAATGCGTGATCCCCTCAATCGAGTCTGACTGGCCATGGGCCCAGTCATACGTGGGATAGATGCACCACTTGTTGCCCGTTCGATGATGTGGCGCATGGATGATCCGGTACATGACCGGGTCACGCATGAGCACGTTCGGGTGGGCCATGTCGATCTTCGCGCGAAGGGTCCGCGAGCCCTCGGGGAATTCTCCCGCCCGCATTCTTCGGAAAAGATCCAGATTTTCCTCCACAGAGCGGTTGCGATAGGGGCTTTCCCGGCCCGGTTCGGTCAGGGTCCCTCGATATTCGCGGATTTCATCGGGCGAAAGATCGCAAACGTAGGCCTTGCCTTTCTTGATGAGCTCCTCCGCCCATTGATAGAGCTGTTCGAAATAGTCAGAGGCGTAATAACAGCGGTCTTCCCAATCGAACCCCAACCAGCGGATATCTTCTTTGATGGCCTCGACGTATTCCGTGTCTTCTTTGGTGGGATTGGTATCATCAAAGCGGAGGTTGCACTTTCCCCCGAACTCCTGGGCGATACCGAAATTGAGACAGATTGATTTGGCGTGCCCGATGTGCAGATAACCGTTCGGTTCCGGGGGAAATCGGGTATGGACGTGGTCGAATCGTCCGCTCTTGAGATCTTCGATGATCGCTTCCCGAATAAAGTCCGTCCCCTGGCACGAGTCACAACCCGGGGTCGTGCCCGTGGGGTGTTCTTCAGAGAGCACCTTTTTTTCCGGAGTTTTGTTTTCCACGTCAGCCATGACGCGAATCCTTAGCTTTTCTTGGCAATTCTGCTGGCTGATACTTCCCCGCGATTGCGTTAGGCACTTTCAGGAGATGGCCTGGCGGCCGAAGTGGCGAATTTGTCGCGGGCCATTTTCAATCGGCGGCACACGCTGTCACGTCCCAAGATAGCGAGTGTTTCGAACAGCCCGAAGCCGACACTTCGCCCCGTAACCGCCACCCGCAATGGATGCACCACCTGGCCCAGTCCGAGTTGCTCCTTTTCCGCCCATTGGTGGATGAGCGTTTCCAGATGGTCTGCGGTGAAAGGTTCGGCCTGCCGCAACACCCCCTCCAAACGTTCGAGAACCTCTGCCACCCCTGGTTGTTGGAGCCGTTTAGCCACATCTTTTTCGTCATAGGGTAACTGTTCATCGGCCACAAAAAACTCAGGATAGTTCAGAATCTCCCCGGCGACGCGCAGTCTCTCACCCGCCGCTTCCACAACTCTGGCGATTTTTTCTCGCAGATCGTCGCTCACCGAATTGGGAATCCACCCGGCCCGCTGAAGGTACGGAATGACCATCTCCACCTTTTGCAGAATGGGCACCTCCCGCATATGTCGCTGCTGGAAGGCCAGCAATTTCTTGGGATCGAAGCTGGCAGGCGATTTGTTTACCCGATCCAGGGAGAACACACGCACGAGTTCCTCCCGTGTGAAGTGTTCAGTTTTATCGTCGAGTGACCATCCCAGCAGGGCTAGATAGTTCACAATGGCATCCGGCAAAAAGCCAACGACCTTATAAAAATCGACAATGACCGGATTGAAAAGTTCGCTGGAAGCCGCGTGCCCAATTTTTTCGGCGATTTTTTGTCCGAGTTGCATAAGCTCGGCGAAGTCCCGGTTTTTCAAATATTTGTCAAGCTTACGCTTGCTGAGCTTGACCCTACTTCCCGGCTCCGCCACCACCGGAAGATGGGCAAATTGCGGCGGTTCATATCCCAGCGACTGAAGAATGAAGACCTGCCGGGGGGTGTTCGAAAGGTGCTCTTCCGCCCGAATCACGTGCGTGATGCCAAACTCGTGGTCATCGACGGCACTCGCCAGATGATAGAGGACTGTGCCGTCGGAACGCTGGATGACGTGGTCCTGTTCTTGAGACCACTCAAATTCTACGGGCCCACGAATGAGATCATGGATTATGAGCTTCCCCTCGCGGGGCATTTTCAGACGGACAACCCCTTGGCGCCCCTGGGCCCGAAAACGGGCAGCCTCCTCTTCCGTCTCCGCCATGAACCGGCGGCTGTAAACGAAAGGACGTTTCTCCGCCTGGGCGGCTTCCCGTTCCGCCTGAATTTCCTCTGGCGTGGCAAAGTCCCAGTAAGCGTGACCGCTTTGGAGAAGACGGCGCACGGCCTCCTGATAGATGGGCAACCGTTGCGACTGGAAGTAGGGAGCGTGCGGCCCACCAACTTCCGGCCCTTCATCCCAATCAATTCCCAACCACCGCAGCCCATCCAGGATCGGCTGAAGTGCTTCTTCAACGTTTCGCTGCTGGTCCGTGTCGTCAATCCGGAGGATGAATTGCCCTCCATGACGGCGGGCGAACAGCCAGCAGAAGAGGGCTGTACGAACACCGCCAATATGGAGATAACCCGTCGGACTAGGGGCAAATCTCGTGCGAACGGTCATCTTCTTCCGTGTTCTTCCCTAATCGTTATTAATCGACTGGAGATTTTCAAATATATCAATCGCCTAGGTGGCTGCAGGACCGGCCTGCCGTCGTTGCTCCATGGCGTCGATATAGGCCCGAAGCCGTTCCAGCTCATCGGTCACATGACGGAGCTTGAGCATGTTCTCAACGCGCTTGAGTAATTCCGGCTTGTGGATAGGTTTACTAAGAAAATCGTCACATCCGGCCGCGACAGCCCGCTCGATGTCGCCCAACTCGTTCAGAGCTGTAACCATCAGGATCATGATGTCTTTGGTGGCGGGGTCGCTTTTCAGCCGTTGGCAAACCTCGAAGCCACTCATTTTCGGCATCATGATATCGAGGAGGATCACGTCCGGATGCACTTTGCGGGCGAGCTCCAGAGTTTGCAGTCCATCGCTGGCGACATAAATCTCGCAGTCGCACTGCGAGAGATAGGCTTCCAAAAGCTCTACATTGGTGGGGTGGTCGTCCGCTATGAGAATTTTGCTCTTTTGACTCATTATTCCCCTCGTCGTGGTGATTGTACTTCATGCCAGGATGTATTGCGACTCAGGGACCTGGCTACCGAGGGCCTGTGCATGCATATTGGCTCATTATACCCGCTGGCCATTTTCGCCGAGAGAGATCTTCATCCGCCTGCCGCCTGATGTTCTTGCAGACAATTTGGAAACCACGAGGCGGGAAGCAAACCCTAGTTCATCCACAAATCGATCAGCCTGGGGTATTTGGGGATGAGACCGTCAAGGAACGCTCTCTCAACGATCTGCCGCCTGCGATGATCGCCGATTGGTCGCTGAATGACAGCGGGGGTTATAGCCATAGCTGGAGTCGGCCGCCCAGCATATCCGGAACGGCCTTCCGCGCGAGCTTCTCGATCATTCGCGGCGTGTACCGGATGCTGAAATGAGAGGCAATAATGAGTTCATTCTGAAACCGGTCTCGCCGCGCCACGAGATCGTCAATATGCACATGTCCAAATTTACGAATTTTTTCCCCACGGTGATGGGGAGAAAGAAAGGTCACCTCCATGATGAGCACTTCCGCCCGGTAAAGGTCCGGATACTCGTCCAGGACGTCCACGCGTGTATCACCAAGATAGGCCACTCGGGGAAGGCGTATTTCGTTGGTGACCTCCACCCCGCTGAGGCGCAGATCGCGGATTTTCTCGCCGGGCAGGCCGTGGAACTCGGGCTTCAGTTTTTTTCGACGCTCCCAGACAATAAATCCGAGAGAGGGGACGGTGTGCTGGGTGGGAACCGTCGTGACAACGAGTTCCCGCGAAAGCTCGAATTCCTGGCCGGGCGCCGCGGGAATAAGCTGGCAGGGGAGACGTCCCCGATCCAACCGCGCGACCACGTGAAGAAGTTTTTCCACCAGGGGAACGGCCTGCTCCGGCAGGTAAATGGTGGGCGGCTCCATCCTCATCATCCGCCGCCGCGAAACATACGCTGGAAGGGCCACCACGTGGTCAATATGCGTGTGCGACACAAACCACGAGGGCGTCCCCATAAACGCCCAGGGTTGAGCCCCCAGATCGAACCCCAGCCGGAACTCCGGGATCCGCCAGTACGTCTGGAAGGCGGCCCTGGAATACCCCTCTATGGTGATGTTCTTGTGTGAGAGCCGCTTAATCGGCAAATCTTCCAGCAGGACCGACTTCAGGGCCTGTTCTTTGGAATCTTTCTGAGGCCGCTCGTCTCGATTCTGTGGTATGCGACTTTCCGAATTCACCGCGGCACGCTTTCCCGTTGGGACCATCACGTCTCGAGGTTGGTGCTTCCCGCACTTGTTCACAGACTCTCCCTCAAACCAGTCAGACCCG
>NZ_JBAMME010000344.1:0-17035 GCF_039793925.1 Thermogutta sp.
CAGCCGAGGCAAGGACGAGATCACGCATCTTGTGAAGAATGCGGGGCCAGCAGATGCTTTTTGCCTGCTCAAGGCCGCTCAGCCTCCCACGTGGGAAGTAGAATTGGCAATCAGTGACCGGCAAGCCTTCTTGCAAATTGTTGATCAAATAAAATGTCGACATACTCGCAATGATTGGTTGGCGTGCCTCGAGGCCGTCCTTACCCGGACGCAGCGCCTCCGCGAAGAATGTCCTCACCTGACCCGGTTCGTCGTTGTGATTATTACGGACGGTCAGCGAGAGCCCTGGAATCAGGCGATTAAAAGTCAGGGGTCAGCCCTTTCCAGCACGGCTGAGGAGCTAACTCGTCGGGCCGAGTTTATCGTGTGTTATGTTGCGGGAGATAGAGACAGTAATGCCGCGATCACGGCGTTAGAAGCTTCACCTTTAGTATGCACACGGAATGAAGAGACAGGCATTGCCGGGCAGATCACCGTCTTTGGCGGCACGGCGCAGAAACCGGCCACAGTCGAATGGCTGATAGATGGTGTTAAAACTGGTGAGTCACGCGTGGAATGGAAATCTCCAGAAACTGGAGTATTTATTTGGTCCTATCGCCCGTCCAGAACTGGGGATCATGTGATTGAAGCAATTTTTCCTGATGATCAGCTCACCATCGATAATCGTCGGGCCGTGGTTATATCGGTCCGCGATCAGGTGCGGGCGTTATGCATTGATGGACGATATTCCCCGATACCGTTCCAGGGGGCAAGTGATTATGTCCGGCTCGCGTTGGCTCCGGAATCAACGACCTCCAAGACCGGGACAATAGAAGTCCATGTGATCCCCGAGGCACGGCTCCCGGAAGCGGATATTACTGGTTTTGACATTGTCCTCCTGTGTGATGTTGCTCAGGTAACATCGGGCGATGTCCAACTTCTCGCAAATTATTTGCGGCTGGGTGGTGGACTGGTGATTTTCGGCGGGCCGCGGGTTCAAACGGCAGCTTATAACCGCGCGGCCGAACCACAGGACGCCACACGCCCGCTGTTGCCGGGCCGCCTGGAGGGAATAACGAATGCTGCCAATATATCTACTGGAATGATAAATACTCGTCACCCGATCATGCGGATCCTTGCGGGATGGGAGGAAGGGGGGCTGACGCACGTGCCTGTTCGGAATTACCTGCGTTTTCAACCATTAAATTCCGTTCCATCTGAAATAGTGGCGCGCTATTCTAACGGAGATCCCTTCATTGTCGCGTGGGAATACGGCCTGGGTCGGGGCGTTCTCATCACGACGTCGGCAGATACAAGCTGGACCTCGCTCCCACTCTGGCCGATTTGGGTGCCGCTTATTCAAGAGATAAAAGCATGGGTTTTATCAGGCGGACTTTCCGCACGAACACTGGTGTGCGGCCAGCCACTGAGCCTGTCCATGGCCCTGCGAAGTGTACGGAATGCTCCGACCATCCTGCTTACCGATGCAATCGGGAAATCCTGGCGCGAGTTTGCGGAACTGGTCGATGGAACCTGGCAATGGAAATATACACACACCGATTGGTCGGGCATTTATAAAGTAGAGGTAGATAGTGGTGACGGGGCGTCACGGCAGGTGGCGTTGTTTTCGGTGAATACTCCGTTGGAGGAGGCCGATCTGAGATCGCAAGGTTGGGAGGAGATGGTGCAGAGGGGCCTGCATGGAGCGCGTACGATTTCTGCGGAGCTGGTAAGCCAAATCCTCGAAGGCCCCGTTCAGCACGGCAGTCCATCGGGTAATGCACTGTCACGGATGTTCCTGCTCTCTCTACTGTTTCTCATAATATTAGAAGTAGTCGTTGCCCATGTAGGGAAAAAGTAGTGCCGTAAATAAAATGATGGATAGACCGAGGCCCAGATAGCCATAGTGTGGCTGAGCTTGTGATGCGTTAGCATGAGCTTCCCGTTGATAAACGGGCAGCTGAACCAGGACGTGAAAACGGCCAAAAGGTCGGGGTATTTGGTCAACAGCGATCGCTGCTCGCACGGAAACGTGAGGCACTTATGTCGGGGATTGTGATAATTGGAAACGATGAAGCGACTCATTCAGTGGATAGTCGGTGAAAACCTGACAGGGGATCAGGAGTACATCTATGAGATTGCGGGAGGCTGGCCCTGGCCAGTCTGGGTGACCGTAGTTCTCGTGGCGGTTTGTTTAGCCGTTCTGTGGGGATGGTACTATCGGCGTACTAGCGATCTTAAAAAATATCAAAGGATTATACTGGTCGTCCTTCGGACAGGTGGGACTCTGGCCATTGTAGCGATGCTCGCTCAATGGGTCGTTATTCCCCAGCGGACCAGTCGGCCGCTCATAGGGATTATTCTTGATGATTCGATGAGCATGTCTGTGGAGGACGAAACGGTCGGAAATACGGCGGCTGCACCGGAATCGTCGTCGGATAGAGAAAAGAGAACTCGGTCGCGTTGGGCGGCGGCTGTGGATGCCCTTGTAGGTAGCAACCGCGGTGTTTTAAACAGCCTTATCGGCCAGTATCGAGTAAGAATGTATTTTCTTAATGATATACCACTTGAGGGAAACAATACTGTGGAGATGGCCACCCGATTAAAGGACGCGCGTCCCCAGCGGCCGTCGACTCCCCTGGGCCGAAGTATTCTCCATGTCATGGATCGGCTGCGGGGGGCGGCACCCGCAGCGTTGGTGGTGCTCACAGACGGTGTCAGCAACGATGGACCATCACTGGCTGACGCCGCCGAAGAGGCTGCTCGGCAGTTTATTCCGATCTTCTTTGTGGCTGTCGGTGCAGAGGGACGACGACCGGACGTGTCAGTTGAAAACTGGGTCATGGAGGACCGGGTATTCGCCGGTGATACAGTGGTGGTACGAGCGGATATTGTTACAAAACACGTGCGAGACAAATATCTCTCTGTACGACTAATAGACGAATCGAATAAGAACGTCTTGGTAGAGAAAAAGATAGACATTACGAAAACAGAACGTCAGGAGGTGAGCATGGCGTTTCGGCCCCCGGGAGTGGGCGAAATTGTGCTGCGATTAGAGTGCCAGCCAGCCAGCGGTGAGGTGGCATTGGAGAATAACTCTCAAACACGGATACTATGGGTCGAGAAGCGCGCAATTAAGGTTCTATTGATTGCCAGTACACCGGGATTTGAATATCGTTTTCTACAGAATTGTCTGGGGCGGGAAAATAGTATAAGGCTGCGTTCGGTTCTGCTTTCAGCGGACCCGGAATTCGAAGGGGATTCAGACAATGGATTGCAGCTTATTCGAGGGGCTCGCGACGAAGTGTGGGCACAAGATGTGATCATTTTGGTGGACCTCCCAGCGACGGTTTTCCCGCCACGCGTTTGGGAGGATCTCGCGGGGTTTGTCGATCGAAACGAAAATCCGGGCGGATTGGTGGTGATCGCAGGCCAGAATTGGCGTTGGGAAGCGATAGCGTTGACGCCGCTGGGCCGAGTGCTGCCGGTCAGCTCGGGATCGGCGGTTGGGAGCATTGTGGCGGATTCGCCCTGCCGCGTGATGCCCACGGACGATGGTTGGAGAGTGCCCTGGTTGCTTCTGGGCATGACGGAGGATGAGTCGCGAAGGATATGGTCGCGGTTGCCGGGAATTTACTTCTTCCATGATATTAAAGACATAAAACCAGGAGCGAGAGTACTGGCCACTGTGCAGAGTAATCAAGGGCAGTATCCCGTCTCTATTTTTTCTTATGTGGGCCGAGGGCGAGTACTTTTTCATACGACTGACGAGACCTGGAGGTGGCGAAAAGTTAATAATTTAATATGGTATCGGCAGTTCTGGATCGAGCTAGTACGTTCCATGGCGCGATCCAAACTGGACACGCCCGGGGGCGCGATCTTGAGCACAGATCGAAAGATTTACTCGATGGGTGATTCGGTTTGGATCACACTGCAAGGGCTTTCCGGCCAGAGTGGGATGGGTGGTGAAGTGAGCATCTGGCTCGGACAGGATGGAAAATCCCGGCGGCAGGTGACACTTCGACGGCGATCTCCGGAGGCGAACACTTTTCAGGCAGTGTTGCAGGATCTTGTACCCGGGGAGTACGTCGCGTGGCTGGCTGGAGAACACGAGTCGGTGCGGACGAGCTTTACGGTGTTGTCTCCGAAAAAAGAAATGGAGCAGACCGACGTGGCCTGGGAAGACATGGAGTCCGCGGCCAGGCGGACTGGCGGCCGCGTCTTTCGAACTGACCAGATCGATTATCTGGTGCAGAGTTTGCCCGCTGGCAAAGCCAGACCTGTAGAAATTCTTCCTCCGATTACTTTGTGGAATCAGCCGCTGGTGCTCACTTTTATCATTGGGTTGTTCACAATAGAGTGGATTTTGCGAAAATTGTGGGGACTGCTATAATCAGTAGTTACTGAGAAGGTTAATGTGATTTTAGCGTCTGTGATGACAAATACTTCGGGATAAATTCACAAATATATTGGTCACGCAGCGCTGGATACGACTGAACGGAAAGGTCGCGCACCTATCTGTTTTTGGCAGTTGCGCTTCTAGAATTCTGGGTAGGCAAACGCGATGAAGCATGAAATACGCCTTTGTTGAAGCAATTAGCAGGCTGGAAGGCCGTCTTTACCGGCGTCTGACACTGGCGGCAATTGGCCGGGCAGGGCTGGCTGTCTGCGCGGGCATGATCGTGCTGTGTGGAATGGATTATTTTCTCCGGATCAATGATACGGGGCTGAGGGTTATTATCACTGGACTGACAGTGCTTTTAATATTTGGCAGTTATTTAAGATTTGTGCACCCCGTTTTGCGCCTGCGAATTAATGGTGTGATGATTGCGCGTTGGCTTGAGCAGGTAGATGAGCGATGGAGGGGACAGTTGGCAGCGGCCTGGGAGTTTGCCCGCCTGACCGGTGACGACCCGCGGTGGGGTTCGCCGGAATTGCGATCCCTGTTGTTGTACGAAATAGAGAGCAATGCTGCGGAAATTCGCTCTTTATGTCGTCGTTTAAAAGGACCGGGGTTGATCGTTTTTTATATTTGGTTAGTCATGGTAGGTCTAATCGGTTGTGGTTTTGTGGTCTATCCGGTGGTTTTGGGGACAGCGCTTATTCGACTATTCAATCCGTTTTCTGACCTGGCATGGCCGCAGCGAACATATCTTAAGGTCGTGCGCTATCCGGAAGTGGTGTCCCGGGGCGGGCAGTTTGTGATAGAAGTTGCCGCCGAACGTGGGGTGGTGCCCGAAGAAGTGTGGATTGGTTTTCGCGATGCAGAGGGTGACGACCGCGCAGCGATGGTGCGGTTTTCCATGGCACGCCGAGGGAATCGCTTTTATTTTCAGCGCGACCAGGTACGATCAGATTTTGAGTTTCGGATCTGGGGGGGCGACGATTTCTCACATCCGTGGCGCCTTGTGCGCGTGGTTGAGCCGCCGCATTTAACCTCGCTGGTGGTTCAGTTGGAACCGCCCGCGTACACCGGCTGGAAGGCTGAGGTGACCGATGGCCCCATCCTGGCTGTGGCCGGTACACAAGTCATGCTGCATGGCATGGCGGATCGGGCATTGCGACGGGCGTTGATCGTGCAGGAGCCAGGCAGAACACTGACTGCCGAGCTTGCCGATGATCGGCGAAACTTCCGGTTCCCGCCAAAACCAAAAGCGGGGCAATCGGCTGGGTGGCAGCTTGAAACCTCGGGACGCTACAGTGTCCATTTGGAAGCAGAGGACGGTACATTCTCGGTGGGGGACCCTGCATGGGAGATTCGTGTCATACCCGACCTACCTCCGGTGGTGGCTGTGCAACCGCAGGTGCCTTTTCTTTTGGCCACGCGGGTCGGGCGGCTGCCGTTGCGAATTTCTGCCAGAGATGACCTCGCGCTGAAACGGGTGACGCTCGACCTCCAAAACAAAGCGTGGCATCACAGCGTGACGATTATGGAAGGTGCTCAACCTTATCCCAGAACCCGAGGGAAAATGTCCGACGTCGAATCCTGGGGAGAGACGAAGGATCGTGATTTGTGGCTCGATCTAGGCCAAATAGAAGGAGTATCAGAGGGGACGCTGACGGCCACAGCCGTTGCCGAGGATTATCACCAGCAATCATCTACGAGTAACCCACTCACTATTGATGTGGTTACTCAGGATATATTCAGAGATCGAATGCTAACGGAGTGTGAAAAACTCTACGACCGGATGAGTGATATTTACAATACTCAGTCCCGTATCAACCAGGAGTGGCGCGAACTGTGGACGTCCGGTATCGCGAATCACGAAATTCCTCAGAATTTCGGCGAGCGCATGTATGCACTCGACCTTCTCCAGACGCAAGTATGCCAGGAGATTGGCAATCAGCCAAATGGAGTGTTAGTGCAGTTACGGGGGATCGTGACACTGCTTCAATGTAATTATCCTGATTTGAGCGAATGGGCCGGCCTCGTGGAAGCCGAGAGCCAACTTCGCACAAGTTTTGAGGAAAAGGCAGTTTCTTTACAAGCCAACTGTGGCATCATTGCCCGATGGGCTCAGCAGATCACTGAACAGCAGACTGCCGAAGGCGGTAAAAGGCATGACATAGAGGGAATTAAAGCCGTTGCGGAGAAAGTTGATCAGGAACAGATCAGCTGGCAGAATGCGCTGCAGAATGTTCTCAAACTGTTGGCAGGGTTTAAAGGGCGTAATTCATTTCGCAGGCAGTTGGAATTAATTTTGCTGAAGCAAAAAGAAATTAATCATGAGACTCAAAAAATCGGTGTTGAGACAGTGGGCAAGTCGTTACAGGAACTGCCGCCGGAGGCACGCCAAAAGCTAGCAGAATTGGCTCGCGAGGAAAGTCTTCTTGCCGCGGATTTAGAGACGCTGCTGGCACGTTTCGGTCGTCAAAGTAATTCACAGCAAGAGAACGACCGTAGTAATGAAGGCAACGAGAAGGAGCAGAACAGGGTGGCGGGGCAGGAGGGGGTGGAATCGGCCCCGGGAGTGTTGCTCGCGTCCGAAGATGCGTTGGTCGCACGCGCGGTGAATCTGGCAACCCAGAGTGGAGTGGTTGCGTTGATGCGTGATTCGACCGAGGCAATCGGACAGAACCGTGTAAGCGAGGCGGTCGAATATCAGAAAAGGGTAATCACTATCTTAGAAGAAATGCTCAGCATCCTGGAGGGAAATAAGGATGAACAGCACATAAATATTGCAAATTTGCAAGAGTTTGCTCGAACAATCGAGCGGTTAAAGGAGGGTCAACGCACGCTGGTCCAGGAGTTCGAGCAACGGTGGCAGAATTCTTCCAAAGCGGATGGAGAGGCGGAATTCGCCACGAAACAAGCGACGATTCGCTCTGCAACCGAAAAACTTCTCCAGCAAATTTCTCCGGCGGAGGGTGACACAGTTCGTGATATGCTGGAAAGAATAGCCAGAGAGATGAAGGCAGCAGAGGAAGCAGCTTCGGCCAAGGATCGAAAGAGTTCCCTGGAACACGGAAGAAATGCGTTGACCGAGCTGGAACGGACGCACCGAACGTTGAGCGAACGAGGATTTTCCAGGGCCGCTGAAGAGGCTTCCCGATTGCTTGCCGAGCATGCTCAAAAGCTGGCGGAGACGGCGACCCGACAGGCGCAACTGTTGGAAAAGACGAGAGATTTGAATGAAGAAGTCGAGCGACTCACAACGCCAGAACAACGGGCTGAGTGGCAAAAACAGGTAAACAGTCTGGCTCGTGAGCAAGAAATGTTACAATCGCAAATAAGAGAGTGGAGGGAAAAACTTTCAGACTGGACGGTCTGGGAATCAATACTCGGAGAAGTTGAAATGGCGATGGGGATGGCGAGTAAGCGCCTTCAGAACGGCGATACAGGGGAGCTGACCCAGGCCATCCAGCGGGAGGTGCTGGAGTCGCTTGGTGCGTTGGCGGATGGCATGCGGTTTGAAAGGAGGAGCATGGACAATCAGGATGGCGGGCCGAGTCCCGGTGCCACGGCCCCTGATGCAGAAAATCCTGGCGGATCGCTGCCCTGGCAGATAGTTCTTCAACTCCAAACGCTGCGAGCGTTGCAGGATTCGATCCATCGGCGGACCGATCAGGTCGCGCAGGAGCTTCAAGAGCGGGGGAGTTCTCCGGCGGTCAGTTATACTTTGGATAAACTCAGTAGCGAACAGGCCCGTGTAGTTCAATTGATCCAACAATTAAAAGAGCAAATGACTGAGCAGATGTCCACGCAGGATGAAAAGTCTGGCCAACAAACCGGCTCTCAAAAGAGTGGCCCCCCGCGAAAATCAGAAGGCCCGCCACTACGGCCGACACAACCAGGTACGCTGGACGACCTTTTAAAACCGTAACATGTATTAGTAAGTCATTGATATACACGAATGGACCTGCAGTATGTTTAGAAAACATTTGGATTGGGCTCAATGTTTTGTTATATTGGCGATACTACATGCTGTGATGGGTCAGCCAGCATATGCGGAGGAGGTGTTGAAGCGGAGCGCCCCTGCAGATCAAAGGCCGTCCGCCAAGTTGCAGGGCGACAACCGCCGCGGCATGGGAGCACAGTGGGGGAATGAAGCGGATGTGCTATCGCACGTTTTAACTATGGCCAGTGAGGCTGCGGAGCGACTGCAAAAGCGGGATGTTGGCCCGACAACGCGTGAACTGCAACGGCAGATTGTGGCGGAGCTGGATAAGTTGCTGTCTCCTACCGGGGCTAGTTCAGCACAGCGGAATCCGCAACCGGCACCAACGCCGGCCTCGCCTTCCCAGCAGGCGGCAATGCACCGTGAGGAGAGCACCGCGCAAAAGTCGGGGACGGCTCAAGCCGGCGCACAGCGACGAGACGATGCTGTCGGAAACGGGGCGACAGATGATTGGCGATCCAGCCTTGAGGCTATTTGGGGACGTCTTCCGCCACGAGATCGACCGCCAGTCACGCAACAAACGTTCGAAAGTTTTATTCCTAAGTATCGCACTTTGATAGAATCGTATTACAGGGAATTATCGCGGACACAGAGACCATCGATTATTCCGGGTCAAACACCGGCGTCCGGTGATCGCGGCCAGTAGACGAAAGCTAGCTCGTGCAGCATCTGGCCTGATGTGACCGTTTCAAAGCATATTGACATGTCGCCTGTGGGAGATACTCGCCGGGTTAAAAGGAACCGTGCGCAGGCTGATCGAACATGCATGATTTTACCGCGAGTATGGTGTGGAATATCAATGCTGCCGGCGGTTTCAAATGGCACGCGGAAGCCGCCGTTCGTTCTTTGAGATGGCATATCACGGCGGTGTTGTTGGGGTTGCTTGCGGGGAGTGGCCTGATGGGTTTTGCGAATGCGGCATCAGGGGAGAGCGTGGGGCAGGTGGACTGGCTGACGCCAGATGCCGAAAAGAGTATTGAAAAAGGTCTGCTGTACCTCGCCAGCCATCAACATCCGGATGGTTCATTCGGGTCTGGCGCTTATCGTGGGAATGTGGCGGTGACTTCACTGGCGGGAATGGCTTTCCTGGCAGAGGGGAGTTTGCCAGGCCGAGGACGGTTTAGCAAAGAACTCAGTCGCGCGTTGGATTATGTCCTGGGGCAATGTCGGGAAAATGGTCTGATTCTCAATATTGGGGCGGCCAGTCGCGGTCCGATGTATGAGCACGGTTTTGCCACATTATTTCTGGCGGAATGTTGGGGATCGGCAGCACGACCCGATCTCAAGGACAAACTCACGCGGGCCGTTCGACTCATTGTGAACACACAGAATGAAGAAGGTGGCTGGCGGTATCAGCCTCAGCGTCTGGACGCGGATATCTCTGTCACGGTGTGTCAGATCATGGCTTTGCGGGCGGCCAGAAACGCGGGGATCTATGTTCCCAAAGCCACGGTGGATCGCTGCGTGGCGTATGTTCGCCGGTGCCAGAATCCGGATGGCGGCTTCCGCTATATGACGGTACCGGGGGAAAGCGCTTTTGCGCGGTCTGCTGCGGCGATGGTCGCGTTATTCAGTGCCGGAATTTACGAGGGGGAAGAAATAGACCGCGGAATTAACTATCTCTTGCGATTTGTTCCTGAACCTGGCGTGATTAGACAGGAGCCATATTACTATTATGGACACTATTATTGTGTACAGGCTATGTGGCAGAAAGGAGGGGTCGCCTGGCACCGGTATTTTCCGGCCATTCGTGACGACCTCATTGCGCGACAGCAGCCTGACGGCTCGTGGAGCGATCCAATTTCGCCAGAACTAGGAACGGCGATGGCCCTTTTGGTGCTGCAACTTCCTTATCAGTATTTGCCTATTTTTGAGCGGTGACAGGCGGGAAGGCTTTTGTACGCGGAAGGATTGACGCAAAACTACGCACACAGTCAAGACCTTGTTTTGGATGGAAACAACGGGTTTCAGATGCTCGTGATTTCATCATGTTGATGATGATCTATAGTCATTTTAAAAATGTACTTATTCGCGATAACAGTTGTCGGCCTGAGCGAAGGTGGCCGCAGTTGTTTGGCCGCGTTTTGTGGTGTGCCCTTTGGCTGTACGCGCTTCTGGCAACAGCACTGTGTGAAGAAAGAAAGAATTATCCCGTGGCACGGCTGGTCAGCGGTCAGGTCAGAGAAGGTGTGCTGGTGGGCTGGGAGGAGGGTCACCTTGTGTTTCGCGCAGAGGAAGGTGGGTGGAGTTGCCCGATTGAAGACCTGGTTTACTGGGGAGAGCTTTTTGATATCCAGGGTGCGAGCTGTCTTTTCCTGCGGGATGGCTCGTCGCTGGTCGGTCAGTTGGCTGGTCTCACCACAAAGGAGATCCGGTGGGTTCATCCCAAGCTCGGTGAACTGCGGTTTCCTCGCGCACTATGCGCGGGGGTGGTGCTGAAAAATCCGCGGGATCCGGTTTTTAAAGATCGACTGATGGTAGATCTCCTAGAAGATAGTGAGGGCGTTCTATTCTTAAATGGTGATCAATTGGCCGGAGACCTGAAAAACTGGGCGGGTGGTGAAACTCTGGCAGTCAGCAGTGTTTTGGGTGAACAGTCCTTTCCGCTTGCTAACCTGCGGGCACTGCGATTTCAAAAACCACCGATGCCGGCTGTTGCAGAAGCCTCAGAGAGTGGGACTCGCATTTGGCTCGGCCTGCAAGATGGCAGTCGAATCTTGATTCGAGTTGGCTCGCAAGAGAATGAAAACGGGCACGGTGCGGAAGCGGCACTAACACAAGCATCTCCGGCCGGCAAAGAAGTATTTAGAGCAAGCTTTGCAGGAAAGATCGTGGCTATTCCATTAAACGCTGTGTGTTTTGTTCAGGTGCTTAACAAAAAAGTTGTCTATCTGTCGGATTTAGAACCGGATCGCTATCTCTTCGTTCCGTTTCTCGAATATGTGAGACCGTATTATCGGGATCGGAACAATCGAGGGGGGCTGTTGCGCGCAAATCGACAGGTGTACATCAAGGGGTTGGGCGTCTACAGTGCCAGTCGGCTTACTTATAGTCTAGACAAAAAGTTCGAACGATTCGAATCCGAAGTGGCGATCGACGATCTGTCACAGGGGGCGGGGAGTGTTGTGTTCCGAGTGCTTGTAGACGGGGAATCGCGAAGCGTGATGGGGCCGGTTCGGGGAAGCAATCCTCCCCAGTCCGTTCAAGTGGACGTCCGTGGAGCAGACCGGATCGACCTGGTCGTCGAATTCGGGGAACGGGCCGACGAACTGGATTATGCCGACTGGCTGAATGCGCGACTCATTCGGTCGGCATCCAGCCAGCCGTGATTTGCGTGTGTTTTCGTGCCGATAGGCGTAGCTGCCTAGGCAGGCAGGAATGTCAGGCACCGAACTTGGCGAGCCGGCCCGCATGGGCCAGGGCGAGCGGCATGAGGTACATGGCCTCGAAGTGTCCAAGACCTCCGTGAAGACACGCCCGTTCGCTGAATTCGGTGGCTCCATCTGGGCGGCAGGTGTCCGCCACGAGCAACGTGGGGACAGGATGCCAGCTATGGCTCTTCAACTTGGCGGGGGTGCTATGATCACCTGTTACGATGAGGACATCGGGGCGAAGGGCCTCGACTCGGGGGATGACGGAGTCGAACTGCTCGATCATCTTTACTTTGGCGTTAAAGTCACCATCTTCGCCACGGGAATCCGTGTACTTGAAGTGAACGAAGAAGAAGTCGTAGTCGCTTTCTTTCCACGCCTTTTCGAGCACGTCGATTTCTTCCTCAAGCGTGGAGGGTTGCCCGAGCAGGTCCATTCCCACCAGGCTTGCCAGTCCCTTGTACATCGGATAGACGGCAATGGCGGCGGCTTTCAGACCGTAGGCTTCCCGATAGGAGGGGAGGTCCGGCCGTTTCGAGAATCCCCGCATGGTCAGCCCATTGGCCTTGGGGTGCTGGCCGATAATTTTTCGCGCCTCGGCAATGAACTGGCGAGCGATTTCGGCCGTCTTCTGGCTGGGCTCGTCGTGCGCCTGAGGATCGAGCGGAGGCACACCGACCTGTTGAGGATCGGTGTCGGCCACGTTGGCTCCCAGGCCAGGTCCCCGAAAGACGACCACAAAACGGTGTTCTTTCACCGGTTCCACGAATATTTCCACCCCGGGGATCCGAATCACCTTGAGCTTTTGGACGAGGGCCGCACTTTCTTCGGTGGGAATGCGGCCTGCGCGCCGATCGGTGATTCGGCCTTCGCTATCCAGGGTGCAGAAATTGCAACGGATCGCGACGTCATTCGGGCCGACGGCGAAGCCGATTCCGGTTGCCTCCAGGACGCCGCGACCGATCACGTATTTGAGTGGATCATATCCGAAGAGCCCCAGATGTCCCGGGCCACTTCCCGGAGTGATTCCCGGTTTGATGGGCGTCATAAGTCCGCAGACGCCACGGGTGGCCAGGCGGTCGAGATTGGGTGTTTTAGCGGCTTCCAGCTCGGTGGGACCACCAGGTTCGAGGGGAAGCCCACCCAAGCCATCCGCTACCATGAGAACGATGCGACCGCCTTTGTCTTCTTTAAGCTCTGCGATAACTTTTTGAATATCCATGTCAGCTACCTCGAGTATCCGGTCCTGTCCAGTGAACTGGCGACATCGCAACCCAGCACTTTGTGGCTCTTGTAGTGAAACCTCCACAAACAGTCTTACCTACCACGTTTAAACGCCGTCCGCAAGGGGCTTGGCGTTTCTCGGTGGGGGTTTACAATCATGGGACAGCTTTCCAGAACGCCTGAGCCGGCCGCGGGCGAAAGCTGGAAAGACGCTGTGCCCTTGCACGTTACTTGACGGCTTACGAAAAATTGTGAATTCCCGTGTGCCGAGTCGGCGAGTTGTGGCGCGAAGAACAGCTTGTGCATTTGTTCGGCATCTGTCCTGATCAGCCCGACTCAATAAGGAGTGTACACAATGAGACGCGCAAAAATCAGCATTATTGGCGCTGGTAATGTGGGAGCGACCACGGCTCACTGGTGTGCCGCGGCTGAGCTGGGGGACATCGTTTTGCTGGATATCCCCGAGGTTGGAGACATGCCCAAGGGAAAGGCCCTGGACCTGATGCAGGCCGGGCCGATTATGGGGTTCGATGCCAAGATCACAGGCACAAGTAACTATTGGGACACGGCGGACAGCGATGTGGTGGTAATTACAGCCGGGATTCCTCGAAAGCCGGGAATGAGCCGTGACGATCTGCTCGCCACTAACGCCAAAATTGTGGGAAGCGTGGCAGAGCAAATCAAAAAAACGAGTCCGAACGCGATTGTGATCGTGGTGAGCAATCCGCTTGACGCGATGGTCCAAAGAACGTGGCAGGTTACCGGGTTTCCACCCTACCGCGTGATGGGGCAGGCAGGCGTGCTCGACACGGCACGTTTTCGCACGTTTGTGGCCATGGAGCTGGGAGTGAGCGTGGAAGATGTGTCAGCGATGCTGCTGGGGGGCCACGGGGATACGATGGTCCCGCTTGCCAGTTGCAGCTCGGTGAGTGGCATCCCGCTGACCCAGCTTCTCCCCAAGGAAAAAATCGATGCCATTGTACAGCGGACGCGGGACGGCGGAGCGGAAATTGTCCAGCTTCTTCAGAAAGGCAGCGCGTACTACGCTCCGGCAGCGGCCACGGCACAAATGATCGAGGCAATCATCAAGGATAAAAAGCGGCTTCTCCCCTGTGCAGCCTATTGCGATCAGGAGTACGGTGTGGGGGGCTACTATATTGGAGTGCCCGTGATTCTCGGGAAAGATGGGGTGGAGAAAATCATTGAGTTGCAGCTCACACCAGAAGAAAAAGCCGCCTTTGAAAAGAGTGTGCAGGCTGTCAAGAATCTGGTGGAAACGATGAACAAGCTCTTGCGGGGGTGATCGCGAGGTTGGTGGGGAGCGCGCGTGGGAGCGGTGCTTGACTGACGCCGGATCAAACCGGAATAGAAAGAGACGGCAATGCCCATGGTGCTCGGTTCTTGTCTGCGCATTGCCTACCGAGGCAATGTGAATGTTGTCGAGAGCGCTACATCATCGCATGGCGTGTCGCGTTGATGAGAAAGACGCGTTGACAGGGAGGCATCGCTGCGGTAAAACCCTTGTTTACTTACCGCGTGTGGGGATGCTGGGTCGGGCGAAAAACCTTTCGAAGTGAGTCAACTTGGGGGGAATGTTGTTTTTCGCCAGACTCGGTGGGTTCGCCGTCGCGGGAATGCTGTTGGCCGGCGAAACCGATGAGGATGCTCCTGTCTAAGGGGCCTCATAAGGTAACGGCCGACAGGGACTCTTTTTTGAATGCGAAGCAGCGACTTGTTTAACCACCGGGAGTCTCGTGATGGAAGATCGCAGCTCTTTCGCGGAGGGAATGTTTGCCGAAGGATCAACCCTGGCAGGCAGTGAGCGCAAAGAGATCACCTGTCGACGTCACAGTTCACCCCGCGCGATTGTTGCGCCTCTTCATTACGAGCCCAACTACGAATATCCGCTTCTGGTGTGGCTTCATGGAACGGGAGGAGATCGGGAAAACGAACTCCTCCGTGTGATGCCCCAAATTGATTTGCGTAATTACGTGGCGATTGCTCCGCGAGGCGTTGCCCTGGCAGCGGATGGGGAAACGTGGGGTTGGCCGCAGACGCCTGAGGGCATTAGTGAGGCAGAATCACGGGTCTTCGAACTCATCGAGTTGGCGGCCAAACGTTTCTGCATTGCTCGCCGCAAGATTTTTCTGGTGGGGCACAGCACTGGTGGAACGATGGCGCTGAGGCTTGCTTGGCGTTGGCCAGAGATTTTTGCAGGCGTGGTCTCCCTGGGCGGATCTGTGCCTTGTGGGGAAAGGCCACTGGTGCGATATCGCGAGGCCCGGCGTGTGCCGATCCTGCTGATTGTGGCAGGGGAAAGTCCCACCTATTCACCGGCGGCTGCGGCGTGTGATCTGAAGCGGCTCCATATGGCGGGAATGAATGCCGTGTTGCGTCAGTACCCGGGAGCCAGCGAACTGAGTCCGCTTGTTCTGGCGGACGTGAATCGCTGGCTCATGGAACTTGTCCTCACTTTGTAGCCCGCGTCTTTACAAGCGACGACACCTACCGCGGCTTCTTTGGCCGAGTGAGATGCTTGGGGGCCTGGGTAAATTGTCGCTACTTATCGCGTCCGGTCGCCGGAGAGTGAGAATTTGCTCTAGACTCAAATCGCGAAATGTGGTAATGACTCGTCGCCGCACGAGTTGGCACATAAGTCGGTCAGGGAAGACGGGAGGATTGCAATTGCCAACGGAGGTTGGTCATGTTTCGAGGTGAATGGAAAGCCGTTGTAATCGCTGGGTTGATCATATGTGTGGTGTCGCTTCCGGCGAGGATGTGGGCAGCGAGTTCGGGACCTTCCGGCCAGTCGGGGAGTTCCTCCGGATTAAGCTTTCCCAAGCTACCTAATCCGTTTGTCGCGATCGGCCAGGGGTTGAAAAAGATTGGCGATGGCCTGGCCTCCCTCGTTCCGCACAAATCTTCTCCCCCAGAGCGATCCCAGTTCTATCCTCCCGGGGCGGTCAAGAAGCAGGAAGAGAAAAAGTCCTTTTTTGATCGGCTATTCAAACCCAAGGAACAGCCAAAAAAGATCGAGTCGGTTTATGATTGGATGGGGCAGGAGCAGGTCCTGCCGTAGGGGGCACGTTCGCAGTCAAACGGTTGGCGCCAAGGATTGGCCACGGAAGGTGTTTCCAAAACGATGTGGAAAGTTATCCTCATATTGCTTGGCTGTCTGATGGTGAGTTCGTGGAGTGTCGGCTGTGCGGCGCTGCCGTCCGACGGGAAGACTGCAATCCGGCAGAGCGACGCTCGGTTCAGAGACCGGGTAGCTTCCGATCCTTTTCCCACCGCCCAGCAAGCAGGGGTTCTTTAAGTGCGAATTGACCAAGCCGCCTGCCGGGACGTCCGTCTCATTAATGGATAGAATCCACCCAAAAGTGGCTATAGCATTCTGTTACGCCTCTTCTGTCCAATATCCTGTCTGCAACCCGCAATAGGGTGACTGATCGACCGGGACCGGTGATGGTCTTAACCCGGGGCGGAGAATGAGCTGACAGATTTGTTGCTCTTCCCTGGCAGTGCAGCCAATAATAAAGGACAGAATTGTCATAAACTGTTTCGCTGGGAAATGCTGTCCCGGTTTCGATGACCTATGGGCCTCGCGGTTCGAAAATCTGGAGGGTTCTTCATCCCGTTCGGGGTCTTATTCTTGTTGCTCTGCGGGAACGCCCTGTATCTGGCGGGGGTCTCCTGGACGGAGTACGCAACGGGCTGGAGTATTCAAAACTATTCTTATCAGTATTCTTTCCTCTTTCACCTTGTGGGGGGATTTCTATTTGTGGGGCTTTTTCTCCTTTTTGCCCTTGCCCATGTGGTGCCGCGGTGGCGGTGGCGTCAAAGCCGAGTGGGAATCTGGGGGTTGGCCCTGCTTTTGGTCCTTGCCCTCTTGTGTTTGACCGGCGTCCTTCTCAGTCGAATCGGCCCGATTGTGGTGAAAGCACCGCTCGTGAGGAGTGTCCTGTACTGGGCACATGTCGTGACGCCGCTGCTGGCGGTGGTGATTTATGTGGGACACCGATGGGCGGGTGGCGGTTTCTCGTGGAGGAAGCTCGTTCAATG
>NZ_JBAMME010000344.1:17045-17936 GCF_039793925.1 Thermogutta sp.
GTGGCCTTGCTGCCCTGGCGATAGGGGGGATCTTCCTTGGGTTTCACTGGTATGATCCCCGCTTCTTACGGACGAGACGGCCCCAGGAGGGGGCTCGCTATTTCGATCCGTCTTTGGCACGCACAGCCTCTGGGGGATTCATTCCGGCCCAGGTTCTGATGGACGAGCATTACTGCAAGGATTGCCATCCTGACGTTCACAAGCAGTGGGCAGAGAGTGCCCACCGGTTCAGTTCCTTCAACAACCCGGTGTATCTGGCATCTGTTCGGGAAACCCGGGAATTTTCGTTGGCGCGCGAAGGGACGGTGAGGCGTGCGCGGTGGTGTGCTGGTTGTCACGATCCGGTCCCGTTTTTTTCGGGCGCGTTTGACGATCCAAATTTCGACGATGTGCATGATCCGCTGGGTCAGGCCGGTCTGACCTGCACGAGTTGCCATGGCATTGTGGAGGTCAATTCAGTCCGGGGGAACGCCGACTACGTGATTGAAGAGCCCCTCCACTATCCTTTCGCTTTCAGCACCAATCCTGTGCTTCGGTGGATCAATCACCAGCTCATCCTAGCCAAGCCCGAATTCCACAAGCGCACGTTCCTCAAGCCCTTCCATCGGTCGGCGGAGTTCTGCTCCGTGTGTCACAAGGTTCACATTCCAGAGGCGCTGAACGACTACAAATTCTTGCGGGGTCAAAATCATTACGACTCGTTTTTGCTTAGCGGCGTGTCGGGTCACAGTTTAAGGAGTTTCTACTATCCGCCGGTGGCCAAAGAAAACTGCGCGGAATGTCATATGCCACCGGTAGCCTCGCAGGATTTTGGAGCGAAAGCGTACCCAGGACTACCTGGGTTGGCCGTCAAAAGCCATCTGTTTCCGGCAGCGAATACGGCGCTTCCTT
>NZ_JBAMME010000345.1:0-2289 GCF_039793925.1 Thermogutta sp.
AACCGATTTTGCCGGTTTGCATTTTTGTTCCCTCCTTGCCTAATACTACAGCGTAAATTCAACTTTGAACCTTGACAACTATCCGGACTTTAGAAGCATCAGCCTCTTTTTCCGGTGGGACTGGTAGGCAACAAAATTGCGCCTCAAATGGTACATCAATTCCGCCAGGGCCTTTTGGATCCGCGCCGGATCCCGGGTAAAAGCCGCTCCGATTAAACGGTAAGCCTGCGGCATGGTCAGTTTTTTTAAAGCGCATCCGGATCTCCAGAGTAAAGAGGTGAGCAATAAAGACAAAAAGCATGTGCCGGTGCCAGGCGTTCCACGAACGCGCTTCGTAATGGTCCATCCCCAGGTAACTTTTGCATTCCTCGAAGCATTGCTCGATGGGCCAGCGCAAGGTAGCGGCGTGGTCGAGCTCTTCTTTAGGAAGATCAACCGGAGCGTTGCTCAAGGCGTACTTGATCCGTCCGTTTTCGTATTGCCGGATATAAAGCCAGAGCTCGTCGCCGGGTTGCCCGTCCCGGGCTTCAATCACCCGGCAGCGCTTCACCCTGGCCACAATGGGTCCCTTGGCCCCTTCAGCCAGGACAATAGTTTTCCAGGGCAAGGCGGGATCCTGGGCAATTGCCGCCACGGGCACGGGAGCAGGGGACGGAATCAACTTTTGCGGTCGTTTCCCCCGGCCCTTGTACGCGGGAAGAACCCACTGGGGTTTTGTCCGCCAGACCAGCTGATCGGCATGAATATCGGCAAAAAACCAATATTTTCGGGGTAAGGCCGCCCGGAACTTCGGGTCACTGCCGAAGGCGCTGTCGCACCCGATCCACCGGGCCTGGAAATCACCTGAAGCCAGCACCTGGTTAACCATTTCTGCCGCCAGCTGGGGTTTGGTGGCGAAGGTCACCTCCTCGGGAACGCCGCAGCGGGTGCGCAGTTCTTTGTACTCTTCGGTAAACCACACTTTCGGCAGGTAGAGCCGCCGGTCCACCAGGCCATATCCTTTAGAACCGGAGTAGCCGATAAATACACCGGCCTGGCAGTTATCCGTCTTGCCCAGGACACCGCAGTGCTGGCGGCTGACCCCCACCGAGTGGCGGCCCTTTTTGGGGAAATCCGATTCATCCACGGTAATCATCCCGTTCGGGTCGTTGACCAAAGAGGACAGCCGTTTCTGGTACAGGCGCAGCATCTTTACGTCGTCGAAAGGGGAACGCTGGAAGAAAAACTGCATGGGGCGCACCGCCTCGGTCCCCTGGTAGCGTAAGGCAATGGGCTCGATCGATTTGCAGTCCAAATCGCTCAACAAACCCTTGACAAAGGTCTCGCCGTGCTGACGCTGTTCGCTTCGCCGGTAGCATTCCTGGAAATAGGCCAGGTATTCGTCCAGCAAAGCGCCGAGTTGCTCCACCGCCTGGGTGGTAAGGCCAATTTTCGCCAAAAGGTCCGGGCTCCAATCCGGCTGATGCAGCATCATGTTCGGCACCCTCTTGCCCACCTTTTTTAGGGGGTTCGGGTGACGGCAAGAATCTTCGGCGATAATCTTTAAAAAGGCTGGATCAAGAAGATAAACAAAAACGCTCTTGGGCTTGCCGTGCTGAATGTATGTTTTGCCTACCCGGGCAAAGCCGCGGGTTTCCCCCAGATAACACCAGTTGGCCGCCTGATAACAGGTGCCGGGGTACCGGGGATCGATAAAGGTTTCCACCAAAAAGGGTTCGGTGCCGAATAGACGGGGCCAGTCCTGCCGGAGCCGTTTTAAGGTGCGCGCGAGCAAATGGGAAGCCAGGTTTTTCACCCGCACCCAGGGCAGGACCAGAAACCGGTTGTTGTTGACCACGCGGGGCAAAAATTTAAGTTTTTGCGCAGGCGTCCAGTTTAAAAAAGAATCCCGCACACCCACGTGGAGCGCTGCCCGGTTGTAACTCAAAGCCGCAATCGGCCTGTCTTTGTGGAAAACCAGGTATTTGAGCCGGGGGCCGATCATCGTCTCGTAGCCGAGGTAGTGGTAAGTCCGGACCAGGTAATCCCATACCGGCTCCCATGCCGTTTTGTTGACCAACAGGATTTTGAGCGGCCGCAGGTCTTTGAGCTTTCCGGACAGCGGCCTTGTGTCCAGCGTGAAGTCGTTGTTCATGAATACTGCTTTCTATTAGTGTACTTGCGTCACCGAACCCCTGTAGTCATCGTACCATGGAAATTTAGTTTTGTCCATAGCTAATTTTAATTTACGCTGTAGTATTAGGTAAATATTCTTAGTAAAGAAATTGCTACAAAGAAAGGAGATAACTG
>NZ_JBAMME010000346.1:0-20397 GCF_039793925.1 Thermogutta sp.
AAAGTCCCCGCGGCGTCCAGAATTGCGCAGCCATCGCCTCCGTCGCTGAGTTCGATGCGCTGCTGGTAGGTCCCCTCGATCTGGAGACCCGTCTGCGGGCAGAATCGTCTACCGGCAATATCAGTCAGGCTTTTACAGAGGAAGTCCGGAAGGTCATTAGTGCGGGCGAACGTTTCGGTCGGATCACTGGAATTCACGCGAGAAGTCCAGAAGAAGCAGGATTCTGGGCACAGCAGGGTATGCGGTTGATCGCAGTGGGAACCGACATCGGTATGCTCACCGAACGAGCCCGCCAATATATGGCCGCGCTCTCAAGTGTGATCTCCGGCGGAGAACCCCAGACCGCCCGGGACGCGTAGGATAACGCTTGTGTGTTGCTGACCGGGCGTGTGCCCTCCCAAACACCTTTGTTTCTGTGACTACTCAGGAGGTCATGCCTCTGGTGAGCAACATGAACGCGGTCTCGAGATTGATTTCCTCTTCCTTAAACAGTTTGATGGCATAGCCCCCTTCAAGCAGGAGGCGGGGGAGCTCCCGGTAGTCTTCGACACCTTTTTTGAGCGTCACATACAGCCGGTTTTGCCGAACATCCACGCTTTCCACCAAGTCATGGGAGTCGAGAAGGCGGGCAGCGCCGTCCGGCTGATCCCATAATTCGATGCACAGCGTGATCTTCTCCCGAATTCGCCGCATCACCTCTTCCAGCTCACCGCAGACCTTGAGAACACCCTGCTCGATAATCCCCACTTTGTTGCAGATGTCAGCCAACTCGGGCAAGATATGACTGGATACCATGATCGTCTTGCCCATCTGTCGGAGTCGCTTGAGGAGTTGCCGGATTTCGATGCGGGCTCGGGGATCCAAACCACTTGCAGGCTCATCGAGAATCAGCACCTGAGGATCGTGGAGCAGCACTCGGGCAAGTCCCAGACGCTGCGTCATGCCGCGGGAAAGACTTGTCACAAGTGCATCCCGTTTGTAGCCGAGCTCAACGAGCTCCAGCATCTCCTCGCACACGCGGCGGCGCTTCGGCCCATTGATACGGTAAGCTGCGGCGAAGAACTCCAGATATTCGATAACCTTCATGTCATCGTACACGCCGAAGAAGTCCGGCATGTAGCCGATGAGCCGACGAATCTCCTTGGGGTGCGTATAAATGGAATAATCGCATACGTAGGCCTCGCCCCAACTCGGCTGAAGGAGCGTCGCCAGAATCCTCATTGTGGTGGTCTTGCCCGAGCCGTTCGGCCCAATAAACCCGAACAAGTCTCCTTGGCGTAACTCGAGCGTGAGATGGTCCACCGCCCGAATCCGGCCGTAAATTTTCGTAAGACCGACAGTCTTAACAGCCACGGGACGATCGTTGGCGTTCAATGGCTTTTCCATATTCATAGGCGTTGGACGGGTGGCCGCCGCAGTTGAAAAGATGTCTTGAACCATTGTCGTCACACTACTTTCATTCCAAAATCGAATGATTGCCTGCTTTTTCTTACTCGTTTTTTTCGCTATCAGCAGTTTGTACTGCCGCAGTTTCGCCCTGGTGAGGAAGTACGGGCAACACAAACCGCCAGAACACGTCGCTGTTGCGCCTCATCGAAATGTGGTCTTCATCCTCATTCTCCAGTGTAACTCCGAACTCGGTCCATTGGTGCTCAGCACCTGCGGGTGGCTGGATTCGCCCCACCAACACGGCCTTTCCATTCAGCACGGCATCCGTCAGGTCTAGGCTCGGCCAGTATTCACGACTGAGTTGCGAGTAGGCTTTTCCCCCGGCTGCCTGATAAAAACCCATCATTCGCATGATGTAGGCAACATCACGCGACGCTTGGTCGTAGGGCTGCACCTGCTGGCGCGTCTGCAATTGCGGCCCCTGTCCTTCGAAGAGGACATGAAGTCCATTGAGCCATGATCGTAGTTCTCGACGATCCTCGCCAATTCCCGTTTCCCAAACCCTGCCCGGTTCCAATGTACCAATGGGATAAGCCCAGTTTCCGTATACAATGACGCATTCTTCCAAAGTGAAAGGGGAGCGATTGACGATCTGCCCGCGTAGTGTGCCGTCACGGTCCGTCAACCGGCAGTCAAGCGGCAACTCCCGGATCTGTTGCGTCCAAACTGCCCACACAGCCCGCGTAGCCCATTGTCCTATGGGAAGTTCCCGAAAGACATGCCCATCTTCATTGAGGTAGGCCCCTGGCAACAGCATGACGTTGGCGGGGCTTTCCATTCCACCCAGGCCGTGGCCGGGAATTCCCAACCAACCCAACTTCACGTCGCTCGGAGCAGGGTTCAGCACACGATCCGTCTGGAATCGAGCTCGATATGCCGCGGGTTGGGGGGAATAGACGTTGGTCCAACAATTCCCACGAAGTGTACCACTCTTTACGTCGACATCGACGCACACGACTTGTCGTAGATGCAGAATATCTCCCTTCCGGGAAGCCAGTACTATCCCGACAAATCCCGTCAAAAGTATGAGCAGTGGGAAGGTCACCCACGTCCAGCGTCGATGTTTGCCGAGCAATCCGCACAGCCAGTAATCCAAGGGGCCAATGATCGCTAAATACACAACGGTCAAGCCGGCGACCCAGGCGAAAGGTACAAAGGGCACCCCTGGGAACACTTCCAAAGCCGCTCGGAGCTGCCCTGCCAAATCGGTGTAACCATAGTGCATTAGCGCGCGCGATGGGGCAACGTTGGCCTCGTCCTCGAGGAAGACTTCTTCGTTACCCACCAGCCACGCGACGAGGCGGTCCCATTGAGGCCACTCGACAAGTGCCCGATGGCTCACGTCGATCGTCGTTGTAACAACGGTGCCCAGGCCCACAGCTCGCCGGATGACAAGGGGCACGTTTCCTTCCCGCACAGCG
This sequence comes from Thermogutta sp., assembly GCF_039793925.1. Classification (GTDB taxonomy): domain Bacteria; phylum Planctomycetota; class Planctomycetia; order Pirellulales; family Thermoguttaceae; genus Thermogutta. The sequence goes on from NZ_JBAMME010000346.1 coordinate 2,871, forward strand.
ATCAAGCCATCCTCGAGCTCAAATTGGTGAGCCACGATCGGCACATCGCTGCGGCGGAGAATGACGGGACGCGTAGCTTTTACCAAGCTTTCCAGTCCCGTGGTCCGGCGCAAAGTGATTCCACCTACAACAGGTCCCGGCGCAGCCCAGGATAACGGTCCTCCTTTCTCCAGCAGCGGTCGGACTTTTGGTCCTCCGGAGAAAACAATTTTGCCTCCCGCTTCTACCCAGCGGCGCAGCGCCTCCACAATCTGCGGAGAATCGGTAAGCTCCTGGATGAAACGGGCGTCATCACCGGTGCACAGCACGACCGCACGAAAGGTCTGATACGCGAGCCAGTTTTGCGGGAGCTGTCCCACCGTGGTCACCTGGCACCAGTGGTTGCCCCGCCGCGTCCAATCCCGAAAGAATCGTCCCAAGTCGCCCGGTCCGATCCACAGAAAAAGCGGCACATGCGCAGGCACAACCAATGGGACCTCTCCGTTCCCCAAGGCCTTGCCGCGAAATGTGGTAACAGCGTTTGAGCCGTCTTCCCCTTTCCATCGAACCTCTAGGGAGGTGAGTGTTTGTCCGATCTGAACAAGCACCTCAACCTGCTCGTCGTGTCCTCCTCGTAATGAAACGTTCGTCAATTCGTAGGAGCAGAGATTTCCAAATCCGTCGGGGACGACGACGGCCACCCGGCCGGTTGTCTCGCGCGAGCTTCGCAGCGTGACCGTTACCGGCGTCCACAGCCCGAGCTTGTATACTCCGCCGACCCCCACACGACAGGCCACAACCTCCACGGGAACCTGGACCGCTTGCTGCCCCGCAACGTGATTTCTCGGAACGCTCTGGGCAGCCTCAGCCGTACCGCTTGGCATGCACAAGAGCAAAAGCCCCAAACCGAACTCCACCACACGTGTGAGCCGGCAACATATCCCATACTTGGTGCGGTAGTGCCAACTCCTGAATCGGTGCATCATCGCGGAAACAACCTGGAATGAGTCGGAAAAGCACACGAAATGTTTTTGTTCTCTTTATTCGAGGTGAATAAGTTACCGGAATCTGAATGCGAGAATTCTGTTATTACGGTTTTCCCGAATCAGGGCAAACACACACGAATTTTCCACATCCGGGACATCCCTCACCGTACTTCTGCCGAAGGGCCTCGTTGAGGTCCACCTCTGCCACATTGGCGATGGTGGTCAGCCAAGCGATGACGTCGGCAAATTCCTCCGCCCGTTGTTCCCGCGTCCCGTTGCGAAGGGCCTCCGCAAGTTCTCCTATTTCGGCAACCAGCCACATGAAGGTTCCCTCAATCCCCCGCGCAACATCCTTCTCATAATACATGTTACGAATCAGACGCTGAAAATCGGAAACGGTGATCTCCGCCGACGGCTTCCATCCGGATGTTTCACTTGGCAAACGGTCGTCAGTCATCGCCATCCTGTCCACATTTTGCAAGCGGGTTCTATGGGCCTGGCGCCTTGGAGCACCCACTCAGGCGGTTTGCGGTATGCGACCTTCCAAAATCAGGGTGATGGCGTAGGCCAATCCGTCTTCTTCGTGGGAAGGGGCCACCCATTGGGCAGCAGCCTTGACCTCTTCACACGCATTTCCCATAGCGATGCCCAAGCCCGCCCCGGAAATCATCGCCAGGTCGTTGACATCGTCGCCGACTGCACAGATTTCTGTCGGTCTTATTCCCCACTGAGCGGCGACCCGACAAACTGCCGACCACTTTGTTGTTCCGCAGGGCATCATTTCGCAGAAAAAACCCTCATAGCGGGGACTTTTCAACACGTTGGTGGTCAACAAACCCGGCAATGTTCGATGAAGCTCCGCCGCCAAGCCTTCCATTTCCTCCCGAGTGCCCAAAGAAAATGCAGCGAAGACGTCGGGCGGCACATGGTTTTGGAAGTCGTTCCAAAAACGATGACACCCGGGATTGAGATCCAAATAGCGGACCATGTAATCATTAGTAGGTCCCTGAGCGTCCACGTAGTAATCAAAGCCGTCGGTAAAAGTGTCACCCAAAAGTGCCAGGGGAAAACCCGATCTGCGGAGAGCATGGGCCACCCGGCGAAGAAGCTCGGGAGAAAAATCGGCCCGCCATAATGTCGTGTGGTTTCGAGTTTCCTTGATCAGTGCACCACTCGAGCTTACAACCGGTGTAGAAAGCCCCAATTCCCGCGCAATGGGTACCACCCGGCTGTAACGTCGCCCGGAGGCGAGGACCACCACCATCCCCGCCCGAACCGCGGCTTCAATCGCCCGTCTGGTCCGATCGCTCACATCGTCGGTACTGTTGACGAGCGTCCCATCGATATCAATGGCCAGCAACCGAAACTTCGCTGTCACCGCCTTGCCTCAAGTTTTCGTCCTACCCAAAATGCTTTCTAAATGCTTTCTAACGTGTACCACGGCGCGGAGTGTCGAATGGGGAGCATCATCGCATTTCCGCAGACGATGCGCCGGGCCACATCTGGAGTTTTCCAAACACACCGGGCGGAGCCACTGGCCCGCAGTGGACCTAACCCTTTCGGCGAGGGCTATTCAATAAATTCCATCTTACCGCGCTGCGTGAAAAACTACACCAGAATGATCGAGGCAGGGCGGCCTAACGCATGTCGAGCCTCCCCGAAGAATAGCCTGACGGGCACTATAGCCGGCTTGCCACTGCCTATGCTTGTGTGCCGGCCAACTGAACGAGCTGCGTCGCCGATCGCTGATGTTCCCGTTCCAGATAAGACCGCCCCTGCCGGATTGCAATGTGATCCCACGGAAGGAGGGCTTCCGTATCCCAGGGCCGGTGGATATACACTTCCGGGGAAAGACCCAGTTCCTGAAACGTCTCCCACCAAATCTGGGGGTTAAAGTGGTCCGTCCAACCGTCAAATCGGGCTCCCTTCTGCCAGGCCAGCTCGATCGCGTGACCCACCCGCCAATCCCCTCGCGCCAACATCCCTTCCACCAGACTGCTCTCGATCGCGTGGCACTTGATCTCCACGCTCCGCATCCGACAACGGCGGCGCAAAAACTGATGGGCAGCGGCGAAATACTCGCGACGCTGCATGGCCTGCCACTGATATGGCGTGTGCGGCTTGGGGACGAAATTCGATACGTTGGCCACAACTGTGGCCGGGCGACCCAAATACGGTCGGCCGAGTCGAGAAATCTCTTCCGCGAGGTCAACAATTCCCGCCAGGTCAGCCTCCCGTTCTCCCGGAAGACCACACAAGAAGTACAGTTTCACCCGTTGAAACCCCTTTTGAAATGCTCGTTTGCACCCTTCAATAAGGTCCTCATTCCGAATCGGCTTGCCAATTTGCTGACGCATATCATCGAGTGCTACCTCCGGCGCCAAGGTCAAGCCCGAATGCCTTTCTGGCGACAGGAGCTCAGTGACAACCCGTAACTGTTCGTTCACCCGAAGGCTGGGAACCGAAATAGCCACACGTATGGAGTCGAAGGCCCTTTTAAGCTCTCGGACCAGCTCATCGAACAAAGGATAGTCGCTGGAGGAAAGAGAGAGGAGCGCAATCTCTCCAGTGCCCGTATTTCGGTACGCCTCCCAGGCGGCTTCCACCAGTTTTTCCACCGGTCGGTAACGAAGGGGGCGTTTGATCGTGGTGCTTTGGCAGAATCGGCATCGCCACGGACACCCACGCATGATCTCCAGAGAAATGCGGTCCTGAACGACCTCCACGTAAGGGACGATTGGGGCTCGAGGCAGGGGGTACTCCGCAAACTGCGTCAAAATCGCAGGAACAATCATACTAGGAACAGCATCCGCATTGGGAGAAACAGCGGCCAGCCCGGTGAGAGGCTGAATTTCTCGGCGATACAAACGGGGAACATAGGCCCAGGGAAACCGCTGTGCCAGAAGCAAGAGTGCCTCCTCGCGGGAACGTGCCGTGGACCGGGCTTCCAGCCAGGCATCGCACACTGCGGGCAGGCTCTCCTCGCCGTCTCCAAGGACGAAGAGGTCAATGAACGTGCTCATGGGCTCGGGATTCTGCGCGCACGGTCCTCCCGCAATGATCAGCGGGTCACCCAAGTCGCGGTCTTCCGCACGCAGAGGGATCCCGCCCAAATCGAGCACGGTCAGTACATTGGTATAAGACAGTTCATACTGAAGCGAAAACCCCACCACGTCAAAACGCGAAAGCGGCGTGAAGGTCTCCAATGAATAAAGGGGTAGGCCCAGATCTCGCAATTTCTGCTCCATATCGGGTGCCGGAGCGAATACCCTCTCACACGCCCAATCGCTTCGCCGATTCATTGCATCATAGAGAACCTGGAGACCGTGGTGGCTCATCCCAATGGAGTACATATCCGGCAGGCACAGGCACACCTTGCCGCGGACTGTTTGGTGATCTTTCACCACAGCATTCAATTCGCCCCCCAGATACTGAGCGGGGGTTTGGACATTGGGCAAAATCCTTTGAACGACAACGTTTTTCAGTTCCTGGTTTATCGTCATGGAGATCCCCTCATACTTGCATCTGAAAAGTCTTCCCTTGGAAGAAGCGGCGCCCCACCCGTGACACGGGCGGGTCCGCGGATCCCCTCCTCAAGTTTTGGGCTACTCTTTCATTGTTAGGAGATGCTGAAATAAAACAAGACGAACGATAACAGTAGGGATAGGGCCCGGCAAGCGACAAAAGCCCCCATCTGAAAAAACACAGCCGGCCTTTAGGACTTCAGGCGATGGAGTATGTACACTTAAAAAGTGATCTCCCCCCCTCGAGTTTCGCCCAGGGCCGACCGAGAACCGCGCGGCTGGAAAACCTGGCATCACCATAATTTGGCTATTTGTGGAGCATGCGCTATGCCAAGTTATATTCGCCGGTGCGCAATACCGCAGAAAGCGATCAATCCCAGAATAACCGCCTTGGCAATCGTCTGCTTTTTTCTGATAGGCTTGGAAGGCATCCCGGTGGCGGGGCAGGGGGGGCCTCGCGGAGCACTCCTTTTTGATCGTCTTCGTCAGGAAATGGTCAAACGGGACATCATCGGGGGCGGCATCACAAATCCCCGCGTTATTGAGGCCATGCTTCGCGTGCCGCGGCATGAGTTCGTTCCCCCGGACCAGCGGCGCCTGGCTTACATGGATATGGCCCTGCCCATCGGCTACGGGCAAACAATTTCACCACCCTACGTCGTGGCCTTTATGACGGAGAAAATCGATCCTCAACCCACGGATCGGGTCCTAGAAATCGGTACAGGGAGCGGCTATCAAGCCGCCATTTTGAGTGGACTGGTTAAAGAAGTGTACACCATCGAGATCGTCGAACCGCTTGCACAACGAGCGGCTGCTACGCTCAGGCGACTCGGCTATTCCAACGTCTTTGTGAAAGCCGGAGACGGCTACCTGGGTTGGCCGGAGCACGCACCTTTCGACAAAATCATCGTGACCTGTTCTCCCGAAAACATCCCTCAACCGTTGGTCGAGCAGCTCAAGGAGGGTGGAAAAATGGTCATCCCTGTAGGGGAACGGTATCAGCAGATTCTCTATCTGTTACGAAAGGAAAATGGAACACTCGTCAAAGAGGCACTCCAGCCGACACTGTTCGTCCCGATGACGGGCCAGGCTGAGGCCCAGCGCCAGGTCCACCCCGATCCTGCTAATCCCCGACTTGTTAACGGAGACTTTGAGGAGGAGCTAGACGAACTCGACTCCCCGCCGGGTTGGTATTACTGCAAAGAATTTGAGGTTCGCAGGGGAGCAGACGCGCCTTCAGGAGCGGCCTATATCGCCTTCCGCAATCAGGAGCCGGGCCGACCTGCTCGCGCCCTGCAGGGGTTTGCCGTGGACGGCCGGGAGGTTCGGGAACTTGTGCTAAGCTTTTGGGTTCGCGGCGAAAATGTACGGCCTGGGCGGAGTTTGCAAGAGTCGGCCGGTGTGGTGATCACGTTTTTTGGAGAAAACAGGGCACCGGTCGGGGAGAAATCGATCGGGCCGTTGTTGGGCACTTTTGGTTGGCGAAAGGAAAGCCACCGAATTCCTGTGCCCGTCGAAGCTCGGGAGGCAATCCTTGCCATCGGAATGACAGGGGCCGTGGGAATGCTGGCTTTCGATGCCCTGGAACTCCAACCCGTGGTCACTCGTCAGAGGTAACGGTTACACCGCTCTCCGCAAAAGACCGCAAGCCTTTGCGGGGCTTTCTCCGAAACAAAAAAAGACGCGCGACCAGCTCGCAGTAAAAGCAGGAAAAGGTAATGGCAACCCAGCGCTGCCGGCTGCCTTGGTGATCGACAAATTTTGCGCGGCCTGCTTGAATTTTACAAGTCTTCCAGACTATCTTAGGGAGAGTACAAGACGTTATCGGCCTCCGTTGGGGCTGTGGTCATTTGGATCGAGAGGTTCGCATCTGCCCTTAGCGGTTACTTTTACGAAAGGAACCCTGGAAATGTCACGGATCAGTGCGAGTGCGTTGCTGGGGACAGTGATTCTGGCGTTCTCGGTCGCACCCAACACTGCGCAAGCCTGTTGGGGATGCTGCGGCCCCCGAGTCTGGTATCCTGGCCCGCTGGCGGTGGTCACCGCATGGAGACCGTGCTGGAGCACGTATGACTTGTGCTCGCCGTGCGATATTTGCGTGGATCCGTGCTGTGATGTCGTGGATCCGTGCTGTGATGTGGAGTGGGTTCTCGGAGTCCGTCCGGGACCGATTCGGCGCTTCCTGTTTGGTCCTTATCGGTGGTATCCAGTGGTCGGTGAAGCCTGCACGGTTTGTGGTGCCGCTCCCTGCGACTGCGGGGCTCAAGTGTTAAGCATGCCCCCGAGCCCAACCCCATCGCCTCAGCCGGCACCGCAGCCAGCTCCCAATGTGTCTCCGTCACCCCAGCCGGCTCCGGCAACTCCTGGTCCTGGCCCGGGCGTCTCTCCCAATGAGCCTCCGATGGCTCCGTCGGCCATCAACCCGACAAGTTATTCTGCGCCTCTGCCAAGCCCCACTCCGAGCCGTGCGAACAGCGGGCTGATCACCGTCTACGTTCCTGCCGAGGCCAAAGTCATCATCAATGGAATCGAGACGAAAAGCACAGGCACCCGCCGCGAGTATGTCTCGTACGGCCTTGCCGAGGGACTTCAATACAAGTACACAATCACTGCCCAGGTCGAGCGTGATGGGAAAGTTTACGAAGAAACTCGGGAAGTGATTCTTACGGCCGGCGCCAAAAAAGGCGTCGCTTTTTCCTTCCAATTCCCGTCGGAAAATCTGGCGGGGGTGACGAGTGGCGACCGCCTGTGATCCCTGAATGAAACAACCTACCGATCTACGTGAGTCTCCCAAGGCACCAGAGTAACTCTGGTGCCTTTTTTCTTTGTTCCCGGCCTCCATACCTACCACACGTTCGCATAAAATGGAAAAGTTTTGCGGATTTTTGTTCTTCGAAACAGGCGCACCGCGAGCGCACATTTGCTGAGGCCTGGTAGTCGGTGCGCTTACAGAATATTTTGGGAAACGGATTCATAGACCAGGGGGACCGAGCGAACAATTGCCCCACTTACGGTGTCAGGTGGTGGCAGGGACATTGGTGAACCGGAGACACGCCAAGCACTGAGCAAAAAGGAGGATCCATGTTTCGTTCGCTGGCCGTCGTTGGTGCCACCGGCGCTGTTGGCCGAATTATGGTCGAGTTGCTGGAAAAAAGCACGCTCGAATTTGAGAAGATCAAGTTTTTAGCTTCCAGCCGCTCGGTAGGCAAGACACTCACGTTCCGTGGTCGCGAGTACCCGATCGAGGAGCTCCGCGCGGAGGCCTTCGACGGTATCGATCTGGCTGTCAGCAGCACACCCGACGAGGTGGCAAGAGAATTTATCCCCGAAGCTGTTAAGCGTGGGTGTGTCGTGGTGGACGAAAGCGCTGCGTGGCGAATGGATCCCGACGTGCCACTGGTCATTCCCGAGGTCAACCCTCATGCAGCGTTCCGTCACAAAGGCATCATCGCAAGCCCTAACTGTTCGACCACGCAGATGGTCGTAGCGCTGAAGCCGCTTCACGATTATGGCCGTGTCAAGCGTGTGGTAGTCAGCACTTACCAAGCGGCAAGCGGGGCCGGAGTAGGGGGAACACGAGACCTCATTGAGGGCACTCGCGCCTACCTAGAAAATCGCCCCTATCAGTACACTACCTTTGCCTATCCTCTCGCATTCAATCTCATTCCCCAGATCGGCTCTCCCAAACACGCGGGATACACTTCGGAAGAAATGAAAATGGTGCTGGAAACCCGCAAGATTATGGAGGATGAAAGCATCCAGATTTGCGCTACATGTGTGCGAGTACCGGTCGCCAACTCCCACAGTGAAACCGTCCTCGTGGAAACAGAGAAGAAAATCACCGTAGAAAAGGCTCGGGAACTTTTTGCTAACTTTCCGGGAATCGTCGTCGTGGACGATTTGCCCGAGAAAAAATACCCCATGCCGATGGATTGTACCGGACGCGACGAAGTCTTTGTGGGGCGGATTCGTGAAGATTTGAGCTCCCCAAACGGGCTGGTCTTCTGGTGTGTCAGCGATAATCTCCGCAAAGGGGCGGCCACCAACGCCGTGCAGATTGTGGAGCTGCTGATTCGCGGTAAGCCGAACTGACAACAATGGTCGGGAGAGGCGGCACCCTCTCTGTGGTAGCGGGCCTGGGGGATCCAGACTCGATTGACGGAGTCACGTGGTGCAACAAGCCAGCACGCTACAGGGCGCGGATGACGCATTACGATGCATCAAGCTCACCCTTGCTTATGATGGCTCGCACTATCTGGGCTGGCAGAAACAGCCCCAGGGAAAGACTATTCAGGGCGTTCTGGAAGAGGCTCTCCAGCAACTGACCGGCCACCCGACCCGGGTGCTGGCAAGTGGTCGCACGGACGTGGGCGTTCACGCCCTGGGGCAGGTGGTCGCCTTCCGCACAAAAAGCCGCCTGAGCTGTCCGGTCATCCAGCGGGCACTCAACGCCCTGCTGCCGCCAGATATCGCTGTCCTCTCAGTTGAAGAGGTCCCCCTCTCGTTTCATCCGATCCGCGACGCACGCCGTAAACGTTATCGCTATCTTATCTGGGACTCGCCCATCAAGCCGGTCTTTCTTCGTCAGTACGTGTGGTTTTTTGGAAAACCCCTAGATGAGCGGGCCATGGCCGTCGCAGCTTCCTATCTGGTGGGAGAACATGATTTCTCCGCATTTGAAACAAGCGGAGCAAAACGAAAAACGAGCGTGAGGAATGTCTACGAGATTTCTATTGCCCGCCGCCATCTTGCACTTCCCAGCCTCATTACCGTCGAGATTGAAGCCAACGGATTTCTGTACAACATGGTTCGGAACATTGTCGGAAGCCTGGTGGAAGTCGGTCGGGGGGCATACGCCCCAGCCTGGATCCAGCAGGTCCTGCTTCGCAAGGATCGGCGGCTGGCCGGACCTACGGCCCCCGGGAGTGGTCTGTTCCTTGTTGGCGTTTCTTACACCGACGCCCCTGCTGCGTCGAGTCCTGATCCCTGGGAACTTTTTGCCGCGCGGGGGCAGAACTCTGAGTCATGCGATTGATCATTTCAAATCCGCCGAGCACGAGCACACGTTCCCTCTTGCCCAATCGCGTTCTCTCGGCTGGATAATCACAATAGAGATAGGGACAAAAATAGGAGCCTGAATCAGTCTACATCCCACAACCATCTGCTTTGAAGACACAGTGCGCGTTCTCCACATCATCACGCGGTTGATCCTCGGCGGAGCCCAGGAAAACACCCTCTTAACGTGCGAAGATCTCATCCGCATGTACGGGGATGAGGTGCTACTAGTCACAGGACCGCCGCTCGGGCCGGAAGGGAGCCTTCTGCAACGGGCAAGGGCAGGGGGGGTTCCCACTGTTGTGGTCCCCACATTGCGTCGGGCCATTAATCCTGTTCATGACATTCCGGCGTATCATGCCCTCTCTCGCATCATCCGCGACTTTCGCCCAGACGTCGTCCACACCCACAGTGCCAAAGGGGGCATACTGGGACGGGCCGCCGCATGGAAGCTACGAGTCCCGGCCATCGTGCACACGGTGCATGGAGCTCCGTTCCACCCTTATCAACCACGACTCGCGCGGCTCTTCATCGCCGCCTGTGAGCGGTGGGCGGCCCAACGATGTCACCGCCTGATCAGTGTTGCCGATGCCATGACCGAACTGCTCGTCTCAGCGGGGGTGGCACCTCCGGAAAAATTCGTCACGATCTACAGCGGGATGGAAATCGAACCATTTCTGGAGGCCGGACAGCATCGCCAAACGATGCGAGAAAAACTTGGTTATACCGAGGCCCACTTCGTGGTGGGCACCATTGCCCGGCTTTTCCATCTCAAGGGGCACGAGGACATCTTGAGAGCTGCGGGGTACCTCATCCCTCGGTTTCCTCAAATCCGCTTCCTCTGGGTCGGAGATGGTCTATTGCGAAGTCGGTTGGAATACCAGATCCGCCAGGCCGGCTGGACGAATTACTTCCATCTGGTGGGTTTGGTCCCACCTGAACAGCTTCCGCAATGGCTGTCTGCGATGGATGTAGTGGTTCATCCCAGCTTGCGGGAGGGGCTTGCTCGTGTCTTGCCTCAGGCGCTCCTGGCGGGAATTCCGGTGATCAGCTATGACGTGGATGGTGCCCGGGAGGTCGTACAAACCGGAGAAACTGGGTTCCTTGTTCCACCTCGTGATTGGATGGGAATCGCCCACGCAATTGCTCAACTTATCGATACTCCCGGGCTAGCGGGGCGATTAGCAGAGAAGGGACGATCCTTGTGCGCAGAACGTTTTCCTCATGATAGGATGACTGCGCAAATTAGGAGGGTATACGAAGACGTCCTGAGTCATCGGCAAAATTGATCAGAAAGACAGAATAGCCATAACGGGAAATCTGAAAAGAGATTACCGGCTTTACCCAGCTTTCGTCATTGTTTCTTCCGGAAAAAGCCGTTAAGATGATGCGGATGGCAATGTGCAGGGGGTTCCCGGGCAGTGGAGCCCCGCGGCCAGCACCCCGGTGTTGAAGATCGGACGGAACGAGCAGGGTCTTTCTAGAACATCAGGGTCAGGTTATCCCGTGACTTCGGCAGCTACTTTTATCGGGCCATACCGGCTAGTGAACCCGGTTTATTTTGGGGCAACCACCCAACTGTGGCAGGCCTACCACGACGCTACCTATCGGTACATCGCGCTGAAATTCCTTCAGGAAAAATTTCGCAAGGATCGGGAGCAAATTCGCTCGTTACGATGGGAGTACCAGGTGGCCAGCCGGTTCGACGACGAGCGAATCATCAAAATTTACGAGTTCAACATCGACAAAGGTATCCCCTACCTGGCCATGGAGTGGTTCAACGGGGGAAATATGAAATCCCTCATACGTCGTGGGCTACCGGAATACGCACACCTGGTCCGCAAGATCATTTTCCAGTGTATCGAGGCCGTCTCCTACCTTCACCGCCAGGGGTACGTGCATCGGGACCTCAAACCGGAGAATTTTCTCGTATCGAACCAGGGAGACGTGAAGCTCATCGATTTTGCTTTGTGCCGCAAAATGGCTCCCAGAATTCTCTGGTATCTTCGGCCAAAAGCCAAGATCCAGGGGACGTGCAGCTACATGTCGCCGGAGCAAATTCTCAACAAGCCGCTCGATGGAAGAGCAGATCTGTACAGCCTCGCCTGCACTTTTTTTGAGCTGGTTTGCGGGAAACCGCCATTTACCGGACAGAATCAAGCCGAGCTGCTGAACAAGCACCTCAAGGCCGCCCCGCCGCCAGCAGAAGCGTATAACCCCAACTTGACCCCGGAGTTCTCGCAAATATTGCAAAAGGCCCTTGCAAAGAAACCGGCGGACCGCTTCAAAACGATAGGGGAGTTCGCCGGTGCACTCTACGATGTGCAGATCTTCAAGCAACCCCCAATCGGAGAGGTAGCACCGGAGATGGTCAGCGCTTAGCAAAAAGAATGTGGCACGCGTATTCGCTGAAGAGTGCGCTACGTTGGGAAGTAAGAACCGTACTTTTTTGATCTGAACTTTACCTGTCAATGACGAGTTAACAATAGTCCCGATTGTCGAAGTAATAACTCAATAACTTTGGTCACATTTGAAAGGGAAGTGTCGTACTATGAGTGAATATCGACTGGCTTTTGAACGTCCGATTTACGAACTAGAGGCTCGTCTGGAAAAACTGGAGCGGCTTGCCCAAACGGACCCTGCAGCGCGAGAAGAACTTCAGCAGAAGCGCAAAGAACTCATCGATCTCATTGTGCAAATATACTCCAATTTGCAACCCTGGGAGGTTGTGGAGGTTGCCCGGCACCCCGACCGACCCAAAACGAGTGATTATCTCCAGCTCACCTTCGACGAGTTTGTGGAACTCCACGGGGACAAGTGTTTCGGGGACGATCGAGCCATTCGTACGGGCTGGGCCAAACTCGACACGTTCAAGGTGATGGTCGTCGGTCACGAAAAGGGTAAAAACACCAAGGAACGCTTGGCTTGCAATTACGGTTGTGCCCATCCCGAAGGCTACCGGAAAGCAATGCACAAGATGAAGCTGGCGGCCAAGTTTCGGCTGCCCATTGTGTGTCTCATAGATACACCGGGCGCGTATCCCGGTATTGGCGCCGAGGAACGTGGCCAGGCCCAGGTGATCGCGGAATCCATGTTCCTGATGTCCAAATTGCCGACGCCGATCGTCTGTGTGGTCATCGGGGAAGGTGGCTCAGGGGGAGCGCTCGCCATAGGGGTGGGCGATCGGGTGGCTATGCTTGAACACGCCTATTATTCCGTCATCAGTCCCGAGGGATGCGCCGGCATTCTCTGGAAGGATCGACAATACAAAGAAGAAGCCGCCCGGGCACTCAAGATGACATCCAAAGATCTCATCCAATTGGGATTGATTGACGACGTCATTCCAGAACCGCTCGGCGGAGCTCATCGCGATCCCTTCCAGATGGCCTCCCGGCTGAAACTTTACCTGCGGAACACCCTAAAAGAACTCACCGCCATACCCATTCCTGAGCTTTTGGAAGCTCGCTACCAGAAGTTCCGCCGCATGGGCGTTTATCTCGAAGGCGGCGAGCCGGCGGGTACAGCGGCGCAAAATGCCGCCCCTAGGAGCTCAGGCTACTTCCCATCGCAGGACATTGCCGAGGAGGGTGCACCGCCCGAGGCATAAACCCAGGACTCCAGCAAAAACCGCAACCCGGTCTGCCGGGATTAGGTAAAGTCCGTCGCAAACCGCCAAGATCGGCGCTTAACAACGTCCGATAATGTTTCTTATGTTCGGTCAGATAGGCCGTTTTTCGGGAACATCGAACGCCGTTTGAGCCTTCGGCTGCCAAGAGTGCCTTAGCAAGTCATCCAATTTGCAAGACGAGATGCCGGTGCTCACTCTTCGGCGAGGCAGCTCCCCACGTGTCTCGGTAATTCGGCGCCGGCGGTCAGAGTGTGACGACAACACGGCAGGCTGTTCATGGCACGGCGGGCGGAAGCGCCGGTGGCTCTGAGAACTGTTCCTTGAATTTCTGGATAGTCTCCCCTACCGAGTTTTGCACCTCCGGCGGAGGAATCCGGACCGCACGCGGCAGCAATGCCGCCACCCACGGCCCGGAGTGCGACTCCAGCACCAGCCGCTTCGTTCCTTCCGAGAGTGTAATCGCAAAGAAGGTCAGCACAAAACACAAAAGGATTCCCTTTGCTAACCCCAGCAAAGCCCCCATTTGCCGGTCAAACCCTTCCAATCGCACCCGCTGAATCCACTGGGCCACATAACGGAATAGAAGCCAGATGATCAGCGAGCAGACGATGAAAATGAGTAACATCGCCAAATAACGGTTCCACGGTTCCTCGCGACTGAGATAAGGCGCAACGGTGGGACTCCAGCGAACGGCTGCCCAGGCACTGACGACCAGCGAACTCAACGAGGCCACCTGCCAGGCGAATCCACGTATCGCCCCGTAGACCGTCGTCCATAATATAATGAGGCCAATCACCAAATCATAAATGGGAATTCCGCCGATCACCGTTTGTTCCCTCCATCAGCTGTGAATCCGTCCGTTGTCGCCCGCTCAGTTATTCTACCACACCCGAGCCCGCCCTTCGGGGACGGCTCAACTCATCACTGTCAAGGAGGATTGTCACGGGACCATCATTGAGTAGTTCCACCGCCATGTGCTCTCGAAAACGCCCGGTCGCAACCGGCAGGCCTTGCGCCCGCAAGAGCTGCAAGAAGTGATTGACGAGTCTTTCGGCATCCTCAGGTGGGGCTGCCTTTGTGAAACTCGGACGCCGTCCTTTGCGGCAATCCGCTAGCAGCGTGAACTGGCTGACCACGAGAACGGCCCCTCCCACCTCGGCCAAAGATAGATTCATTTTCCCCTGTTCATCCTCAAATATTCGCAACTGAGCCGTTTTTTCGGCGAGTATCTTCGCCTCTTTTTCGGTATCTCCTATGGCTACTCCCAAAAGAATAAGGAGCCCTTTTTTTATTTCTCCGACAACTTCGCCATTGACTTTTACTCGTGCCCATTGGACTCGCTGGATACACGCTTTCACGGCATCGATCCTCCGTTGGGAAATTCTATGACCGTAAGTCAGGATAGTCCTCGACACTTACTGTTCTCGCCAAACGCGATAACAGATACCCTTTCAACCATATGGATTGTTTTCCAGATGCATGGGCTTTCGCACACTTGGGAAAAGATGCTAATCTCAGTGATTTCCGATGTCCGCACGTTTTTCACTCGAGTTTTCAGGCGGTGTTTCCACCCTTTGTTCGCCGTTTGCTATTCGCCATGATAAAATGAGGGGCGGAAATGTGGGAAGATCGCCATGACAGGCTGTACAGCACGGTGGAACAGGGGAAGGGTATCATGAGCCCAAGTGACGAACGACCGATCATAGCGATCACAACGGGGGACCCGGCGGGCATCGGCCCGGAAATTGTGGCGGCCGCGTGGTCCGATCCAACCATTCATGAAATGTGCCGTCCAGTGGTAGTGGGGTATTCGGAGTTTCTCCGACGGGCAGCAGCACTGCGACGCTTGCAGCTTCAGATCATCTGCTGTGAGGAACCTGCACGCGCCCAACCTTCGCCGGAAACTCTGGTTTGTATTCCACCAGGAAGTGATCGGGCGCCGGCTGTGCAGATGGGTCGCATCGATCCTAAAGCTGGGCAGGCCGCTTATGAAGCGATCTTACTCGGCACAGAGCTGGCACTTGCCGACAAGGTCGATGCGCTCGTGACAGCTCCGATTAACAAGGAGGCCCTCCACGCAGCGGGCCATCGCTATCCGGGACATACCGAGCTGCTGGCCGAGCTGTGTGGTGCCAGCCAGGTAGGGATGGTGCTTTATCTCGGGCCGGGGGCACCGCTGAAAGGGCCGGCTGGACTAGCAATTGTGCACGTCACTCTGCACATGGCGATGAAGGAAATCTTCCGCCATCTCACTGCTGAGGCGATCCTCAGCAAGATTCGCTTGATTTACGACTTGACCCGTTGTTTGAAAAACGGTCCTCCCCGTATTGGAGTGTGCGCCCTTAACCCCCATGCTGGCGAAAACGGTCTCTTTGGGAATGAAGAGAACCTCGTGATCACACCAGCGGTTCGTCGTGCCCAGGACGAGGGACTTCTTGTCGAAGGTCCGGTCGCTGCCGATGCCCTGATGGTGCAAGCGCGCGATGGCCGGTTCGACGGTGTGGTCGCGATGTATCACGATCAGGGCCATATTACGCTGAAATTATTGGGCATGCACCGGGCGGTCAACATCACTGTGGGGCTCCCCATCATTCGCACGAGCGTGGCTCACGGGACGGCCTTCGACATTGCGGGTCAGGGAAAAGCTAATCCCGGAAGTTTGATTGAGGCCATCCGCGTGGCAACCCTCCTGGCACGCCGCCGCCGACAAAATAAATCCCCGTCCGGCGCACCATAATTAACAGAGGAAGGCGGGAAAATTCCAACCCATTATGCAGTGCGTACAGGCTCGCTATGCGGAGCCCAGACTTTTCGCGCCGATGAGTATTTCCGTAGACCGAATCCCCCTTTTGGACTCTGCTGCCGCAATAAAGATGTAACTCCAAAGGGGCGAAATCTGGTTATAACATAAACCAGGAAAATCCAGGAAAAGTATGCAGGCTGCGCGTCAGCCCTGGTATGCGCAATGTGACGCATTTGCCGGATTTACCAAAGAGAACCGCGAGAAGCTGTCGAAGAATACCGTCAGAAGACCGCGTTGAAACCGTCCGGCCATGGAGCCTCTGTGGCCCAACGGAAAGCAAAGAATGGTCCATTTTCTCCATTCAGCGCGGGTCACCATCGAGAGGACACGAGCAGTTACGGGATCACCGACATCCTGGTGTGAGGGGGATAACCCGATGAGATGTGGAGCTGCCCTTTGTTTGGTATTAGCGGTTGTTGCGGGTTGCAAAGGCCCGTTCCAGCAAAACCTTCCGCCCGCCCAACAACTCATGGAGATGGGTCCAGGGGTGGGAGGGCCGGGTCCAGGAGTCCAGGCACCGTACGCCCCCATGTTGATGCCGGCCCAGGTGCCGGTCTCCCAGATTAACTTTATCGGGCCGGAAGGAATGCAAGTCACTTGGGACGTTTCGGCACCGGGTGCCTTCGACTCTGAACCCTTGGTTTGCCCGGGACGCTACAACTTTCCGCAAGGTGCCATTTATCGCTTGAAGTTGACGAATATTCCCGGTCGGCCCGGCGTTGAGCTGTATCCTACGCTGGAAGTGGCCCCTGCAATGCCGCGGACGGAGGCGTTCATTGCCCATAATGCCATCCCCGTTCAGTTCACAGATGAGGACTTCGATCAGGTCCTGAGTGGCAACTTTGTCACCAAGGTGGTCTATCTCCCGGATCCCAACTACCAGGAGCTTGCCGTGGCAGGCGCTGAAACCCTCGTGAGTACGCGGCTCGATCCAGGAGTGGACCCAATCGTCGAGGCCGATCGCCGCGGCTCCATCCTGGCGATCATCCGCATGGGGAATCGTGACCTTCAGGTGCCTGGTGATGTGGCAAACGTGGGTCAGGACGTTGTTCCGGCCGGCGCGCAAGCTAACGGAATGGGCCTCCAGGGTACCCCATTCGCCAACGGTCCCGCCATGGCCGGTGGTGGAACGGTTCCGATGAACTACATCTCGGGCGTTACTGGTCCTCAGTACGGGATGCCGATGAGTGGCACGCCCATCGGGTTGCCGGGACCGCCCCATGTGCCGCTGGGAGGTCCGGCCGGTCTGCAGAAACATGTGATGCGGAATCATACGTTCGTCCACATCCCGCATCCTACCCAGAAAGTGCGAATTGACGTTAAACAGTCGCCGGGAATTAACTATCCGAAGCCCGCGAATCATGCCTACATTCACGAACAAACAACACCTGGGTTGAGCATCTTCCGGCAACCACACTCTTATGGGCACGAGGTGATCGATGCCACGGCCCAACCGGTTAATCAGCCTGTGTACGTCGATCCCGGCGTGGACGCAAACGCCGCCGCGGCGAGCAGCCCGGCTCAGTAATCACCCGCGTACCCCCACGCAGAC
>NZ_JBAMME010000346.1:20407-38402 GCF_039793925.1 Thermogutta sp.
GCTTGATAGTCCTCCGACGTTGGAGTACCCAACCCGTCGTGCTCACTGCCGGCCAGCACGACGGGTGTTTTTGTTGGCGGGAGTAGCATTCCGCCCTGCCGCGAGGCTCTGCAGCGAGTCAGGCTTCTGGGGTTGAACAACCCGCACATTTCAAGATGGATGCCCATTCGAGAGATGGGAGGGCACTCTCGGCCCGTTGAAATTTGTTGATGAAAAGGCTCGACTTTTGCCGACTTTAAGGGTGAATTCGGTCAAAACAGTTTTGCCGCAAACGTCCCGACAACGGAGAGTCTCACCGTGCAGGCGGTTCACACGGGGACATGTCCACTACGGTCCACCCACTGGAGATCGACTGTCGTCGCTCTCCTGGTGATGTGGGGTGTACACAGCCTGCCGGTTGACCAATTGTGGCCTGTGGCGTTTGCTCAAACGGCTGGCTTGCAGCCAGTCTTTTCAATCCAAGCGCCGCCGGGTCTGGTGGGAGCTACCCGGGCCGCTGGTCCCGGACCGGTGGCCAATTACTTTCAACCGGTGGAAATTCGCGGCCCGCACGGACTGCAAATCGCCTTTGCCGACCAGAACGGTTTCACCGAGTTCCACAATCTTCCCGTCACGGCGGGGTTGCTGGTGGGTCGTGTTTACCGGTTAAAAGTGGCGGGCATTCCTCAGGCTGAAGGTGTTGAGCTTTTCCCTTCGCTGGAGGTAATCGACCGGCTCTATCCACCACCGGGACAGGAACGTCATTTCCCGATTATCGTGGAGTTGCATCCTGACGATCTGCGGCTGGCCATGGAGGGAAAATACGTCACCCGGGTCATCTATCTGGAGGATCCGCAGCAGGCACTTCCCGTGGCGGAGGGAACCGGCGGCCAGCTCTGGTTTGAGGTACGTCACGACCAAGATCCGCTCGCGGTGGCGGATGCGCTGGGGCGTCCGCTGGTGATTGTCCGAATGGGTGGTCGTGTTCCGCTTCCTGAGGAGGAATCCAACCCTGCCTTTCTGTTTGGATCACCGCCTCTGGTCGTTTTTCCACCCAAGGTGAAGGTGTTGCCTGGTCCTCCATCAGGGAATTCCCCGGCCACGGCACCGCATCCGACACCGGAGGGCCGTCGTCCATGAATGGGAGTCTTGTTCGGACTGACGGGGAGACAGGCATGTCGCCTTGGTTACGGTTACTTTTGATTGCGATTTGCACACTTATTTTCTGCTCTTGCAAAACGGTGTCGAAAGATGCCGCTCAGATAAGTGGGCGTGCCCCCCTGCCCTCCCCTGATTCCAATCCGTCACAACTCGCCACGTATTCGGGTCAAGAGGCAGTCCGACCAGTGAGCTATTCTGCTGGGGATGTCGGCCCCGGAGTTTCGTCGAACGCAGGAGCGGCGGAAGTTTCTGACGGAGGCCACCCGCTGATGATGGCTTCGCCGACGGTTCCTCCTGCAATTCGGGGACCGATTTATGTGGATGCTCAAGGAAATGTGCTTCCCCGCGGCACCCCACCAGGTGCGGTAACCGGCGCGTGGACTCCTCCCGGTATTGCCGCCCCCTGGCCGCAGGATGAGTTTCTCGCCGACGGTGGCGACCTTCCCCCATTTGCCGGGCTGGCCGAGAATGGTGTCACTGGCATCAACCCCGAAGATACCGTGGCAAGGTTTCAAACTGCGGATGGCAAAAGCCGCGTCCAGGCTTTCAATCGGGTCTTCATTTACAGCCCACGTTTTGCCTCGGTCCGCCAGGTGGTGGGCGTTCAAGCAGACGAACAAGCCGAAAAAGTGGTGGG
Organism: Thermogutta sp.; assembly: GCF_039793925.1. GTDB lineage: Bacteria > Planctomycetota > Planctomycetia > Pirellulales > Thermoguttaceae > Thermogutta. The sequence goes on from NZ_JBAMME010000346.1 coordinate 22,185, forward strand.
AGTCTCGACCCCGACCCATATGGCCCGCATTGAGGAAGTTCAATCCGTGGGGATGGGCACACAAAATTACCAGGCCCGAGCCGGAGTGCAACACCGCGGTCTGGCAATCTTCGAGAGTGGCCAGCGCGACGGAGCAGTCTCCCAGGCACTGGGACCGCGGGGCTTCTCCGACGCTTTCAAGCCTTACGAGAATTTCAGCCTGATCGTCAAAGGTCAGATGGTGGCCGACGAAATGCCCACACTGGCCCAAAGCATCCAGGCAGCCATCGCATGGACCGCCGATTCGCAGATTCAGGTGGTGGTGAATGGCCGTGCCGCATCCGAAGAAGTCGGCGTAAGCCGTGTTCACAGTCTCTATCGCGTGCAAAGCCGTTACGGAGAGGGCAAACTGCGACTGGTCAAAGTCGCATCGACTGCTACCGCGCTGCCTGGCGAAGCGGTTGATTTTACGCTTCGGTTTGATAACGTGGGCACCGTTCCGATCACGGATCTCGTCATCATCGACAATCTCTCCACGCGATTGGAGTACGTCGATGGGTCGTCGCAGGCGAGTAAGGGAGTGGAGTTCTCCGTCCAGCGCAATGAAGCAGGTTCGTTGACCCTCCAGTGGCGATTGACCGAGCCACTCCCACCCGGCGAAGGCGGCGTCATTCGCTTCCAGTGCCGAGTGCGATAGTCCGCCCGCTTATCCTGGAATCCGTCGTACCCGGAGACATGTGCCCGAGGCCACTTGAGGCGGCTGGCCGATCGCTACGAACGATGTCAATGAGCTGGCCGACCGAATCGGCTTTTTTCCGAGACTCATCCACGGTTACTCGCACCCGACAGGGTCCCCACATCCGACCTATCCCCACTTGTTGCGAGACATCGCAGGCTCCATGTGCTGAGGACACAAATCGTGAATTGGCCCTACATTCAAACATTCAAATAGAAACTGAAGCAAGGGGAGCGTAGTGGACCGGGCCACGTGGTGGTAACATACAGGGTTCGCACGTCAAGGGCTTTTTTCCCTTCGGGATGTATGAGGCACGCGTTATGCTCGACTCTTGGATCGCCCACCGCATGCGCCAGTTTGATGCGTCCGGGATCCGTAAGGTTTTTGAACTCGGTGCTCGGCTGAAGAATCCTATTAACCTTTCGATCGGACAGCCGGACTTTGATGTTCCCGAGGCGGTCAAGCAGGCAGCAATTGACGCCATTCAAGCGGGAAAAAACGGTTATTCGGTGACCCAGGGAATCGCCCCTCTACGGGAGAAGTTGCAGGAACTTATCGCTCAGCGCTACGGCCACCCGGATCGCGAAGTTTTCGTGACGAGCGGTACCAGCGGCGGTCTGGTGCTGGCCATCCTCTCCCTGGTCAACCCAGATGAAGAGGTCATCATTTTTGACCCGTATTTTGTCATGTACGAGGCACTCATCCATATCGCCGGCGGCGTGCCTGTGGTGGTTGACACATATCCAGACTTTCGGATCGATGTGAATCGCGTGGAAGCTGCCCTGTCGCCTCGGACGAAAATGATCATCGTGAATAGTCCGGCAAATCCAACCGGAGTGGTGGCCAACGAGCAGGAGCTTCGAGATCTCGCCGACTTGGCAGAACGGCGCGGGATCGTGCTCCTCAGTGACGAAATTTACCGGGACTTCTGCTACGATCAGCCTTTCGTATCCCCGGCTCAGTTCAATCCCTCCACGATTGTCGTGGAAGGATTCAGCAAAAGTCACGGGATGCCGGGATGGCGGGTCGGTGTGGCCCATGGACCGAGAGCAGTCATCCAACAGATGCTCAAGCTCCAGCAGTATAGTTTTGTGTGTGCCCCCCAGCCGTTTCAGTGGGCGGCTCTAACGGCTTTGGATGTGGACATGTCAGCCTATTTTGCCGCTTATCGGCGAAAGCGGGATCTGATCGTGGAAGGTCTCCGTGACATTTATGATCTAGTCACGCCTCACGGTGCATTTTACGCTTTTCCCAAGGCACCCTGGGGGACCGCCACAGAATTCGTCATGGAAGCGATCGAAAAACACAACCTGCTCATCATTCCGGGCAACGTATTCAGTCGGCGGGACACCCACTTCCGCATTTCCTACGCCGCACCAGACGAGGTCATCCAGCGTGGCATTGAGGTCCTACGGCGAATGGCCAGGCGGGTCTAAACCGCGGAGCAAGGTCCCTGTTCGGCTTTGTCAGTCCAGCGGGCTGGCCGGTAAGGAAAAAGTGGTGAGACACGTGACGGCATTCTCAGGCCGTCTTTTGTCTTGCCACGGGATGTCCGAGAAGCGGTTTTCGCCCCTCCACGACGTCCACATCCACGATGTAGCGGTAGCCGGGCGGCTGATCAGGAAGAGAGAATAAGGCGTCCAGCATGATGCTTTCGACGATCGAGCGTAAACCGCGGGCACCGGTACCCTTCTCGTAGGCTTTCCTGGCAATAAGCTGGAGAGCTTCGTCGGTGAACTCCAGCTCGGCGTTCTCCATGGCGAATAGTTCCTGATACTGCTTGACCAGCGCGTTTTTCGGCTCGGTAAGCACTCGGACCATGGCCGGCACATCGAGCGGACGGAGGGCCGTGACCACTGGCAACCGACCGATAAACTCCGGAATCATTCCGAACTCAACCAGGTCTTCACTTGTCACGTGCGACAGGAGGTATTCACGCCGGAGCTCCTCTTCTGACAGTCCCCCCTGCTTACCCGGGACTCCGGAAGCAAATCCGATGGAACGTTTCCCCAACCGTCGCGCAATGATTTCTTCCAGTCCTACAAAGGTCCCGCCGCAGATAAAGAGGATATTCGTCGTATCAACCTGGATGTACTGCTGTTCGGGATGTTTGCGGCCACCCTGCGGGGGAACGTTGGAAATCGTCCCTTCCAGCATCTTGAGCAGGGCCTGCTGAACCCCCTCTCCCGACACATCGCGCGTGATCGAGAGGTTGTGGCTAGTTTTGCGGATTTTGTCGATCTCGTCGATATACACAATTCCCCGCTGAGCCGCCTCGATGTCAAAATCTGCCGCGTGGAGCAATTTGAGGAGAAGATTTTCCACATCTTCTCCCACATAACCTGCCTCCGTGAGTGTTGTGGCATCGCCAATGGCGAAGGGAACATCGAGGAGCTTGGCCAGGGTCTGCGCGAGGAGTGTTTTTCCGGAGCCCGTCGGACCGATCAGGAGAATGTTGGACTTATCAATCATCACGTCGGACGAGCCGCGATGCATCAGACGGCGGTAATGCGTGTACACCGCTACGGCAAGGACTTTCTTGGCCTCTTCCTGCCCTACCACAAATTCGTCGAGCTTGGCCACGATTTCGCGCGGTGTGGGCACCCGGGCAAAAAGAGGCCGCGCTGTGCCCGTGCGGCGCCGCTCCTGCTCCAAAATCGACTGGCAAAGATCGATGCAATCGCCGCAGATATAGACATCACCAGGTCCCTCTACGAGGGGGCCAACATCCCGATAACTTTTGCGGCAAAAGGAACAGAACGCACTCTTTTTGCTCGCACTGGCATTGCGTCGACCCGAGGTGAAGTCCCGTCCTGTTGGCATGCTCGTGATCCCCGGTGGCTAAGACAGTTCCGTATAGACTCCAGGCCCGACCTCGCACAACTCGCGACAGGACACCGCCCCGCCAAATAGTATGTGCCAGGTTTCGATGCTTTCTCGCCCCTCCTGACATTGATTGGTCATCGGCTATCGGACCACTAAATCGGGTACGCAACACGGGCCGTGGATGTTATTTGAATAATCAGAACGTCGGGCACTGTCCGAATTTTTTCACATACTTGCTGGTCGTTTTAGCCCCCCTTCGCGCGGGATAACCGTCGTCTGATCTACTACCGGACGACTTTCCCCCGGCCCTCCAGGGAATCCTTCATCTTTTCGGCGATTGCGCGGTATTCGGCGTCGCTTAATCGGCCTTCTCTTTTCAAACGTTCCAAGTCGAGAAGCGAGTCCTCATGCTCTGCCGCGTCGCTGGTCACTTCACGCCGAAATTTTTGTAGGACGTAGATCCCCACCGCAATAAAAGCAACGAGCGCCGCCAGCCACGGCAGAAGAGCTACGATGATTTGGAAAGTTCGAAGCATGAGCAACACCGTGTTGTGCACAATGTTTAGGGTGCCTGCTACCGCTGCTAGAGGGCCCGTCGACGGAGGTTCACTCCACGCTTGCGACTTGCCTGCCCCTAGGATCACGACCAATTGACACTATTCCCGCATCTCATCAGTATTGTACCGTATTTTGAGCCGCCAGAGTCTCAGGTGCTGCGCGAGCGGTTTTGCACCAAGACGGGATATTCGGCGTCCGGCGGCCTGGTTGCTTACCACTTCGGCTTCTCCCCATTTGAAAACGCGGCTTGTTGACATGGATCCGCGGCAAGGGCTATGCTCAACGATCATTGGAGAGCCGGCCTGGGTCGAATATGGCTGAGTGCAGATAAATACAAGGGGTGACGAGGAGCGGTATATGTCGGCGGCATTGACGCGAATTCTCGACTGCGGTGTGGTGGCCGTCATGCGATCGGACCGCGGGGATGTCCTAGCGGACGTGGCGGAGAGCTTGGCCTCAGGCGGTGTCACAGCCATTGAGGTGACTTTCACTGTACCCCAGGCGCACCGAGTTTTGGAATCGGTTGCCAGTCGGTTGGCGGATCGTATCGTGCTGGGCGCTGGGACGGTGCTTGATCCCGAAACCGCCCGCATCGCAATTCTTTCAGGAGCTGAATTCATCGTCAGTCCGACGCTCAACGTAGCGGTCATTGAAATGTGCAAACGTTACGGGAAGCTCGTTTTCCCGGGGGCGTTCACTCCCACGGAGATTTTGACGGCCTGGCAGGCGGGGGCAGACATTGTGAAAGTTTTTCCCGCAGACGTGGGGGGACCCGCCTACTTTAAGGCGATTCATGGCCCCCTCCCCTCTATCCGACTCATGCCGACCGGCGGCGTAGATCTGAACACGGCCGCCGATTTCATACGGGCAGGAGCCTGCGCCCTGGGAGTGGGAAGCGCTCTTGTTCAGCCCCAACTCGTTCGGTCGGGCAATCTCGCTGAAATCGAGTCCCTGGCCCGACGATTCGTGGAAATCGTCAAACAGGCTCGCGCCGAAAACGAATACCGAAAATAGCTCGCTCTGCCATCGCTGGGTGGAAAGGTCGATCCCACGCCTTGGTTTGCTCGTGCAGTTGGTTCGCGCACGGGACACCCATCGGATTTGGCTGTTGGAAGGCTTAACTATGCCAAGCTCCGTTCTTTCTGCACTTGAATTTCTTCTGCAAGAAAGTGTGCCGGAGAGCTTTGTCTGGGTTACGTACGGAGATGATGAATATCTCCATACGCTTACTCTCCAGAAACTCCGAAAGATCTGGCTTCCACAACCAGAGGACGAGCTCAATCTTTCGGAGTTTTCTGGGGATGATACCACCTGGGCAGACGTCTACCGTGAGTTGGTGACGGTCAGCATGTTCACAACACATCCTCGGGTGGTAATTGTTACAGAGGCCGATAGTTTTGTGAGTCGGTACCGGGTGGAGCTCGAAAAATGGGTCAGCGAGAGTTCCCGTCGAAACATCCTCGCGCTCTCTGTGCATCAGTGGTTACCGCAAACGCGGCTCGCTAAGCTGGTTGCGGAAAAGGGCGTGGTCATCGAGTGCTCGTTCAGCAAAAGAAAGCATCCGGAGCTTGTATCATGGATCAAAAAATGGGCGCGGCAGCAGTATGGGCTCATCTTAGAGTCCGAGGCCACCGAGCTGCTCTTAGAATCCGTCGGGCCGATCTGCGGCCTGATTGACCAGGAATTACGAAAACTGGCCGGTTTGGGCAAAAAGTCCGTTACCACGGAGATGGTGCGGGAGCTGACGGGCACATGGCGGACCAAGACGGTATGGGAAATCATTCATGCGGCCCTGGAGGGAAAGACAGCGGTGGCACTGAGCGAAGTTCACCGACTGCTTGAGGCCGGGGAAACCCCGCTGGGAATCTTGGGGATGATGACCGCTATGCTCCGACGGTACACCTTGGCCACTCACCGCTATCTGCATCCCCTCCCCGGTCAGCCTCGCGTGACGCTTCAGGGAGCACTCTCAGAATCAGGCGTGCCCGGATTTGCACTGAAAGACGAGGAAATGCGACTTCGCCGGTTAGGGCGTCACCGTGCAGCGCAGCTCGTGCACTGGCTCCGCAAGGCTGATGCCGCCATGAAGGGGAGCCTTGCAACCGAGCCAAGGCTCATTCTGGAACGGCTCATTGTGGTGCTCGGACAGCCTGAAGCAGCGGACGGTCGATTGGCACCGCTGTAAGGTTCCCGTCATGTTGAATGTTTGAGGGCATATTCAGGGTGTTGCTTTCTAGACACGCACCCTCACAATGAGTAGACTTGAGCTAACAGAAGGGGCGTCTGGCACACCAGGGCGCCGCAAAACGTTCGTCGCTCCCCCGGGAATGTTTTGATCGCTTGTGATTGAAGAAGGACCAGCGCTATGAATCGTGTGAGTCGTCGTGCCTTTATCGGGACCTCGTTGAGTGCACTTGCCTCAACCTGGGCTGTGCCCACACTCGTTAAGGCGGAAAGGGCCAACGAAAAGGTGGGGATGGCGATCATTGGGGTTCGCGGTCGAGGAGGCGAACATATCGACGCTTTTCTGAGCGATCCACGCGTGCAAATCCTCTACATCGTGGACGCCGATGAGAAAGTCGGTCAGGGACGCGTCGAGCAAATCTTCAAGAAAAAGGGTTTCCGTCCCAAGTTTGTGCGGGATCTTCGCGAAGCGCTCGACGATCCGGCGGTCGATGCGATCAGCACGGCCACCCCGAACCACTGGCACGCCCTCTGTGGAGTGTGGGCGATGCAGGCCGGGAAGGACGCGTATATCGAAAAGCCTATCTGCCATGACATCGCCGAGGGTGCGGCTCTGGTAGCAGCTGCCAGGAAGTACAAGCGCATCTGTCAGGTGGGAACACAGTGCCGCTCCAATCCGGCGATTCGGGATGCGATCGCTTTCCTGCACTCCGGCGGGATCGGTGAGGTGAAATTTGCTCGCGGGCTGTGCTACAAGCGGCGCAAGTCCATCGGTCCCAAGGGCGATTACCCCATTCCACCCGAGGTCGATTTCAATCTCTGGAGTGGTCCGGCACCGTACACCACACCCCGGTGCACACGACCGAATTTCCACTATGATTGGCACTGGCAACGGCTATATGGTAATGGCGACCTGGGCAACCAGGGGCCTCATCAGACCGACATCGCTCGGTGGGGACTCGGGATTAACAGTCACCCCATCAGCGTCATTTCCTACGGCGGCCGCCTGGGTTACCAGGCCGAGCGTCACGATGATAATTACGTCGATGCCGGCGATACTGCGAACACGGAGGTTTCCATCTATGATTATGGCGACAAGTGCATCGTTTTCGAAACCCGCGGTCTCTCAGTGGCCAACTCCGCCGATGATGAGATCAACTTCTTTTTCCAGGGTATCTCGGAGAACAAGATTGGCGTGATCTTCTATGGGTCCGATGGCTATCTCGTCCAGCGGACGTACACCCACTGTGTGGCGTACGACAAAAATAAAAAACCCATCAAAGAATTTACAGGCGCCGGCAACCACTTCGCCAACTTTATCGACGCATGCATCAGCCGCAACCCGAAAGAGCTTAATTCCGACGCCTGGGAGGGACACCTCTCGGCGGCCATCAGTCACTTGGGCAACATTTCCTATTACCTCGGGGAAAATAACAAGGTTTCGCCCGAGGAAGCCAAGCGCGTGCTGGCCAACGTTAAGAGCCTGGATGACAATGTTGCGACCCTGGAACGGACGTTGCGACATCTTGTGGACAACGGCGTCGATCTGAAGAAATATCCCATCTCTATGGGACCGCTCTTAAAGTTCGATCCCGAGAAGGAAATCTTCCCGGACTCACCGGAAGCGACAGCGTTGACGACGCGGGAGTATCGTGCACCGTTCGTTTGTCCAACAGCGGACAAAGTGTGAGCATCAGGCGGGACCACTCGCCTTGCCCAAGATCCGCCAACTTTAGGCCCCGTCGCGGTGAACAGTATTCCGAGACCCTATTATCCAGGTCGACGCGAAAAACCACGACGGGGCCAGATGATGTTTTGAAAAGCGGGACGGTTGAAGCTCCCAAGTCCAGCAGGGAGGATCGCCATGCTGGACCGACCGATGAGGCGTCTGTTTGCAGGCAGCGTCGTGACAGCGGGGCTTATCCTGGCGGCATACGCCGTCATGAGAAGCGTTTTCTTCGTATCGGAACAGGTTCAACGAAACGCTGATTCTGAGCCGGCAATGACCTGGATGGATGCAACTCATGATACCGCGGGAGGAGCATCGGAGCAGTCTGCGGAGTCCTCCCCGCAGCAGTCAACAACACACAGCGAAAGGGCCGACACGAGCCAACAGAAGGAATCATTCGAGCTGAAGCCGGGACCATGTCACCCGGTATTCCCGCCTGAACCGGAGGCTTTTCGTTTGGCGCGGCAGAAGATGGTTCAATTTCAGCTTCGTTCCCGCGACATCACTGACCCGCAGGTCCTCCACGTGATGGGCCGTATTCCACGACATGAATTTGTACCGGAAGACGTCATCATCGAGGCTTACGACGACCATCCCCTGCCCATTGGCTACCACCAAACCATTTCGCAGCCGTATATCGTCGCACTCATGACGCAGTTGGCGCGTCCGCGTCCCCACCACCGGGCTCTCGATATTGGGACAGGTTCAGGATATCAGGCGGCAATCCTTGCCGAGCTGTGCCGCGAAGTGTACAGCATCGAGATCGTAGAACCGTTAGCCAAAGAGGCGGCTGAGCGGCTGAAACGCCTCGGTTACACGAACGTGGTCGTGAAGACCGGTGACGGTTACCGCGGCTGGCCGGAGAAGGCCCCGTTCGATGTCATCATTGTGGCAGCAGCTCCCGATCATATCCCGCAACCCCTTGTGGATCAACTCGCGGTGGGCGGACGGCTCGTCATTCCCGTGGGACGCGTGGAACAACAACTTGTTGTGATTGAGAAACGGCCCGATGGATCCATTCACCGGGAAAGCGTGGCCCCGGTTCTTTTTGTCCCCATGACAGGCGAAGCCCAGCGGCGGTCGCGATGAGATCTCTCTTTGTGGCGGCGTGTCCGAACAAACTTCAGCAGAGGGGAATGATACCGATGGCGATGCCGAGCCACGTGGAAGTTCTCACTCAATGGGGGCACAAGCGACAGAGTAATTTTGTGGCGGTGCGACAATATAGCAGAATCGGGGTTTTGCGTACGTGGCACATCCTGGTACTAACCGCAGCGTTCGCAGCCTGGCACATGTCCCCACTCCTTGCTATTGAGGGCGTATTCAACGGCTCCTTCGAACAGGATAACGATCGTGACGGCACTCCAGATGGATGGAGAACGGCCGGTCGAGGGACGATTGTCCAACGTCTGGAGAGGGTACCCCTGCCCGAGGGCGGTTACGCGGCACGACTTACCTGCACGCAGTTCGAAGGGGGCTTCCCCGACAGTCACGCCATGCTGTGTCAGCTCAATGTGTTGTCGGTGAAACGCGGACAATGGTATCGGCTGCGGCTGCGGGCCAAGGCCGAAGAGCTTGTCGCGGGAAGCGTCTCCGTCGCATTGGTCAACTATCGAAATTGGACTCCGACTGGGCTGCAGGAAGTCTTTTCCCCTACAAGTCAGTGGGAATCCTTCGAGTTTTATTTCCGCGCCACAACTGACCTGCCGGCTGAAGAAAGTCGGTTTCAAATCTACTTTCAAAGCACTGGCACGCTCTGGCTGGACGACGTGGAGCTGACTCCCGTGCCAGGATTCCGGCCCCAAAGACTTCCGCAGCTCGTCACCACCGGCGACAAAAATTTTCTTCCCAATAGTAGCTTTGAGCTGGGAGGTTTTGGCTGGGGAAGCCTCGGCCAGGGCAGAACAACCTGGGCCGCCAACCTTTTCCGTCTGGAAGGTGAGCTTGATGAATCACAGGCGTATCACGGCCACCGCAGTTGGAAACTGACTGTTTCCCACGACAAGCGTTCGCGGATCTACTTTGATTATTTTGATCCCTCCGTAACAGAAGTTCGGCGGTTTCTCATTGCCCACGAAGGCTGGGTGGCTCTCGAACCCGGAAACACCTACGAGTTCTCGGCAGCGGTGAAAGGGACCCGGCCAGGGGTTCCTGTTGTGATACAAATCAGACAGGATGATCGCACCCGAACATGGAATTTCCAAGCGGGAAGCCAGTGGCAGCGGTTGACTGTCCGATTTTCAGCCGAAGGGGCTTATGCATATGGGGCCATTGGGCTGGATGCGAGCAACATCGACGAGGACACCACCCTGTGGGTTGACGCCGTTCAATTCCGACGAGTGTCAGCTCCAGAAGATTCGCTTTCATACGCCCCGGCTCGATTGGTCGAATCGTGCGTGGTGACCGATCAGCCGGGAAATATTTTCACAGCCCCCGATCGGGGTTTGACCCTTCGCCTGCGTGCCTACAACGCAGATTCTAAAGCTCATCGGCTGCGTGGAAAGCTTTCGATCGATGACTACCGCGACCGCACAGTTCACACAGAAACCGTGGCTGTGGATATCCCGCCCGATACATGCGTGGAAAAGGTCTTCGATAGCCTCCTCGTCGGTAAGAAAGGCTTTTTCCGCATCACCTGGCAGCCGGAAGGGGAAATAAGCCAAGTGTTGCGGGCAGCACTTATCGAACCGTATCGCGAACAGGATAGTGCCTTTGGAATGAATCACGCCTTTCCGGTAGATTTCCTGATTCCGCTGGCCCATCAGGCCGGGTTGCGGTGGTGGCGGGATTGGTCGTGTCAGTGGCGGCTTATCCAATCTGCCCCAGACGCTCCGTTCGACTTTGCCATTCCCGACCAGCAAATCGACCGTGTGCTGGCACTCAACGGAGAGGTTCTTATGCTCCTCCCCTTCCCTGCTACTCCGTGGGCCGCAGCCGCCGATTTAGAGCGCATCGCACAAGAAGCCCAATCGAATTCCTACCTCAAGGAACGTCTCGTGATCGCTCAGAAACCCAAAAACATCTCGGCCTTTGGGGCGTATGTTCGCGCCGCCATGACGCACTACCGGAACCGTTTGCGCTGTATTGAAATCCTGAACGAACCGCTGTTCACAAGTTATGCCCTGCCCAATTCCTACGGGTGGAATGTTTTCGACTACATCGACTTACTGCGATCGGCGTACCGGGCAGCGAAAGAGGTCGATCCAGATTGTGTGGTCGTGGGTGGGATCGCTGCGCCGCCCGAATCCCGCTGGGTTCGCGATTTCATTGAAGCCGGTGGCCTCGCGTGGTGCGACGTGATGAATCTCCACCTCTATCCGCACCGGGGATCGCCGGACACTTACGAAGAAGCCTTCCTTCGCTGCCGCGACATGATGCGTCAGGCAGGTTTTGCGAGCAAGCCAATCTGGGTTACCGAGATCGGGTGCTACGCGGATGACGATCCACCATTGCTTCCATTTCGGGTGGGGGATGACGCCATGAACCGAAGCCTGCGCCCCAGCGAGTGGCGGGCATCCATCGATCTGGTCAAATTCGCCGCCGTGATGGGCGCAGCGGGAGTAACAAAAATCTTTTATCATGCGGGCACGTGCGGATCACTGAACGAAAACACCGCGGGAAACATCTTTTTCGAGTATGGCGGTTGTCCGCGGAAAATGTATGCCGCTCAGGCTGCCCTGGCGCAGTTCCTCAGCCCCGATCTGGTATTTCAGGAAAAAGAAACCTGGCATCCCTCCCTCCAGGTTTATCGTTTCCAAAGCCGGGGACGGGAAGTTGTCATTCTGTGGGCTAAAAAGCCCATGAAGTGGCAGGTGCCGGCACTTTACGAGGCCTTCGACCTAATGGGAAATCGCCTTGCCTTCTCGGAATTGACACTGGATGATGAGCCGCTCTATCTTGTTCGAAAAGGACCTTGAAACCCTTCCTCTGCTTCGATACCCACACGGCAGCAAATATGGCGAAAACAAGTGGCAGCAGCGCACAGGCGACGGCTCCAAAAAATGTGATCATTCGGGCAAGCGCCGGGTCAGGAAAAACCTATCAACTCACCAATCGCTTGCTCGCGCTTCTGTTTGCCGGAACTCCGATAGAAAGCATCCTTGCCACCACGTTCAGCAGAAAAGCTGCTGGTGAGATCCTCGATCGGCTGATGTCGCGGCTGGCAAAAGCGGCCCAGGATACCAAACAGTGCGAGGAATTGAGCAATGCGATCGGGGTAGACGTTACTCCGCAGGAATGCCTCGCCATTCTTCGCAAAATCATCAAGTATTTCCACCACGTCCAAATTCGGACACTGGACAGTTGTTTCGTTCGCGCGGCACAAGCGCTGAATTTTGAGCTGGGACTCTGGCCAGATTGGCAGATCGATGAAGGAGACCAAACGGAACGCATCAATCGGATTATCCTTGCGGAAATCCTCCATCAGCGGGATCAGGTACGCCAGTGGATGCAATTCCTCTTCAAAGGGCAAGCGGTCCGGACAATCACCGCCCAGCTTCGCGATATTATCACGGCGTATTACGAAAATGTGTTTCTGGAAGCGGAACCAAAGGCCTGGGAAGCCGTTCACAAACGGCCGACTCTCTCTTCCAGTGAGCTGACAAACGCCTTAGACCAGCTTAGAGAACTCTCTGCCCGGGATTATAAGACTTCCCTGCGCGACGCACTGGCGTCCGATCTCGAGCGAGCTTCCAGCGAGAATTGGGAAGAATTTCTGAAACGCGGGATCGCAGCAAAGGTCGCTATCGGAGAAAACTGTTACAAACGGGTACCCATTCCCCCCGAGCTTAAAAAGTGCTACCAACCCCTGGTTGATCACGCGAAAGCTGTTATCCTCAACCGGCTGGTAGACCAGACACTCGCCACGTACAAACTGCTGCACGAGTTCCACCAGCGTTACACAACAGCATTGCGTGACCGGGGAATCCTCCGTTTCAGCGACGTGGCACGGCTGTTGCATAACTTTTTGCAAGCCAACGGCTCCGCAGGGCTTTCCCTTTGGCAGCGAAGGCTCGGTTGGCGAATCCGCCATCTGCTTTTGGACGAATTCCAGGACACGTCGGCTGTGCAGTGGGCTGTTCTGGCGCCTTTCGCCAAGGAGGTGTGCCAATCGCAGGACGGTTCGTTCTTCTGCGTTGGTGACGTGAAGCAATCCATTTATGGCTGGCGGGGTAGTGAACCGGGAATCTTCGCACGTATCGAATCCGAGTTACCCCACGTGGATGTCCAAAATCTGGACATCACGTGGCGGTCGAGCCCGATTATTGTGGATGTCGTCAACCGTGTCTTCTCGACACTCACGGAGAACCCTGTCATCACCCGCCAGGATAACCTGCCTTTCTGGCGGCGAGCTGCGGAAACCTGGGTGTTGCAGTTCAGCGCGCACCACACCACGCGTGCCGAGTACCCCGGTTACTGCTGCGTGGTGGTTCGCCAAAAAGGCGGTCAGTCCGAGGAAGATGAAACGGACGGCGAGGACGCGACTCCTGCGGATCCGATTCTAGTGGAATGGATTGGAGAGGTTTATCAGGCGCCGAGTAAGCCCACTATCGGTGTCCTCGTGCGCACGAACGCGGCCATCGACCCGATTGTTGCGGCCTTGCGGGGGGCGGGGTTCGAGGTCAGTCAGGAGGGGCGTAATCCCGTCACCACCGCCGTTTCTGTGCAACTCGTTCTGAACGTCCTGCGGATTGCTGATCATCCCGGTGATACCGCAGCCGCCTTCCGGCTGGGTCATTCACCGCTGGCTTCCCTCTTGGACTGGAACGAGTTTCCCCAGTGGGATGCACCGACGCGGCTTGAAAAGTCGCTCGAAACATCTCATCGACTGCGGGAGCGTCTGCTGGACGAAGGTTACGGTAAAGTAATCCGCGAGTTTGCCAACGCGATCAGCGAACATACCCCCCGCGAAGAACACTTGTGGCTGGAAAAACTCGTGGAATTGGCCCACCTCTATGACAAGCAAAGGACCCTCCGGGCAGACGACTTTATCAGATGGCTGGAACATCAACAGGTGGCTGATCCGCAACTCACCCGCATCCGCGTGATGACCGTCCACGGCGCCAAAGGCCTGCAATTTGATGCCGTCTTTCTGCCCGACCTGGATGAGCCTGTGGGCCGCCGCACAGGCCATCTTGTCTACGCTCGACCATCTCCCGGTCAACCCATCGATTGGGTGTTACGGGGCATCAACCAGGAACTCATCAAGGCCAATGTTTTTGAATCTGACCTGGTCGAGCGCTACTATACGTTTCAACAGCGATGTGTAGAGGAAGATTTTTCACTGCTGTACGTGGCCATGACACGCGCGGTCCACGGTCTTTACATATTCGTGTCGCCGACCGGCTCGGGCCGTTGGGGCCCGCCTAAAACGCTGGCCAGCATCGTGTGGAATGGGCTGCAGACGCCTGCTCCCCAAACTCCGGGCGATATTTTGTTTGAGCACGGCCAGCGCGACTGGTTCAACCGGTGCCCGACCAGTGTCTCCCCCCCACCAATGCGAGACGACACAACCCCAACTCTTTCTCCCCTGCGAAGCCACCCTGGGCGTCTTCGCCGATCCATTCCGTGGCGGACGCCCCACGAAATGGAGGGAACCGGAATTTCTGCGGATGTCGTGCTGCGATTTCAACCCGTCCGATCTCTTGCGAAGGGAAGTGTGTGGCACATGTGGTTTTCCCGGGTTCGCTGGCTCGATCAACAGGGAATCCCCTCTCGCGAAGAATTGCGAAAAACGTTGGCCCTTTATCCCGAACTGTCCGAAGCCTTCGAAACACTCTATCGCGAATTCGTGGAAATGCTCGGCAGGCCCAACATCAAACGGGTCCTCAGTCTTGTGGAATACCAAAGAGCAAACCCGTCTGGATACCGTGTGCCCGCACAGTTGGCGAACGACCTAGCGAATCCACGATGGGAAGTTTTTTTGGAACAGCCGTTCGTGGTTGATGCGGCGGGGGCTTTTTGCCGCGGTCAATTTGACCGGATTGTCGTTCTCTTTGATGGACACCAGCCGATCGCGGCTGATGTGATCGATTTCAAGACGGACGAGATCACTCTGGACCAGCTTGCCGGTCGTGTACAATTCTATCGGTCTCAGCTTGTCATGTATCGGGAGGCGGCCGCACGCTGGTTGCATGTGCCGGAAGAACGTGTGTCGGCACGTCTGGTGTTCACGCAACCGGGCGAGGTCATTCGTGTCGTTTAGAGAAGGCCGACAAGACCGTTCATCAAGAAAAAAGATCATGGCAGACCGGTCCTTCGATCTGCCATGATCTTCATCCTGAAATCGGGGACATCGGCAGGCATCCCGCCTCCCGGCAGGTTACTTCTTGTATCGGCTAACGCGGCGAATTTCTCCAGCCAAAAATTTATTCGCCTTCGATTCATCAGTCGTTCGACCTAGGCCACCTGGTACTTCGCCCATAGGTCAGCGACCACGAGAAAACGGGACCACATCTTATGCAGCTACTCCCCTGCCCCTCCATCAAATTTGCCAGGAGAGGTGGGAGTGCAGCCACATGCTGCGAAACGCTCCCAGCCCCTCATAGGCCTTGCCACTTCCCACCGGTGACATGCCCGGACTTTTTTCATCTCACAGTAGCCCGCCCAAACCTGGCTACAGCAGGTCGGGGTGAATTCACAGCACCCCTGCTGATAACCGAGCACCGCATAAGAGGGCGTACAACACGCAGGAGCGCCCAGATCTTTGGCAGGGGATTGGGCCCATACCGGCACCGCCGCGAAAAGCGAGAGAATCATCACAAACATTAAACTCCGAAAAACACGCATTTTTGCAGTCCCCATTTCTTGTGCGGACACTTTGCCAGAGTTGTCGCGTACGATTACGACAACCGTTTGCCTTATTCGTTATCGTCGTAAAAGCAGGGTCCTGTTACGGGAGGCAATTTCTGCCCGCAGGACGCACATGGTCGGCAATGTTTCCGCCCTCATATCGGGGTCAAGGTGATACTCGAAACCAGCCTTTCAATGAACAGGCGACGGACAAGTTAGCACATTACGCTATGACCTGCGGTCGGATGACTTCGCAGTGAATGGTGGCCATCTCGACCTTGAGCTTCTGAAAAGTGGCGTCATCCGGGCAAAGTCCCACGATTGCGCCACCCGAACCGGCAAACTTGGCGGGGACGCCCACTTTGCGTGCCCGTTCGACCATCTCGATGTGCTCCGGCGCCAGTTTCAATATCGA
>NZ_JBAMME010000346.1:38412-43731 GCF_039793925.1 Thermogutta sp.
GGAAAGAGATTGGGCGACCTTCGGGAAGCTGATGGACGCCCAATCTCTTTCCAATAGGGCCTGGCGTCCCTGTTGAGCGAGATCCGCGAATTTCTGCATGGCTTCAACAACGGCAGGTTCTCCGCGGAGGTAGCGCCCGCGAAGATCATTGTGGATGACCTCCGTAGGCTCGGCAATGGCCGTGTTGTACGCCAGGTAAAGCGGTGGCAGATAGGCGAGATCTAAAGGCTCATAAACTCCGCAGTTGTAACCGTGGATATTCTCCATTTTGTCTCGGCTGAAATCCATAAATACCAGCCCTTCATAAACCTGAATGACACGATCCTGGAGCCCTCCAGCGATGCCGAGCTCCTCGGTTTCGACGGCAAGGGCCAGCGACGGTTGCACCCGTTGTGGAATCTGCACGCCATAAAAATCCATGAGACACCGCAGGACCGCGACGATGATGGCACTCGATCCGGCCAGCCCCACTTGCCTCGGTATCGTGCTGTAATAGCGGATGGAAAAATTCTTTTCGTGAAGCTTGATCCCCTGGGCCTGGCAGTATTCGACAAATTTTTTGATTGTCGCCTTCACCAGGCGAATTCCGCCATAGTAGCCGTGAAGACGGACGTCCCGAGCCAGATCATAGATACTATCAAATCGACTGCGGTCTTCCTGACTGAGAACTAGCTCCACCTGATCCCATTCATAAAGGACGGCCTCCGCAAAAAAATTCCGCACAATCACAGAGATGGTTTTTCCGTAATAACCGTCTGAGGGATTTCCCAGCAGACCTGCCCGAGCGTAGGCACGCCGTTTGATAATGATCATAGCTGACACCGTTGACCTAACCTCATTCTCTCCCCTGCCCTGCCCTGGTCCTTTCTTGTGCTTCGAGCATTCGTTGCAAAAATTCTCGCAATCCCGGTCCGCATTCCTCGTCGGCCAGGGCGAACTCCAAAAACGCCCGAAAATAGCTATCAAAATTGCCGATGTCAAACCGGCGTTCGTCTGGCGGTAGGCGAATTCCGAGCACCTTTCCGCCCGCTTCTATCATTCGCTGGATGGCATCCGTGAGCTGGATTTCCTCTCCTTTGCCGGGCGGCGTTCGGCGAAGATGCTCGAAAATCGCCGGTCGAAATACGTACCGGGCGGCCACCGCCAAACAGCTTGGTGCGTCCTGCGGGGTCGGTTTTTCGATGATCCCTGCCAGTTGAAAATACTCGTTCCCATTTTCCAGATCATTCCCCACAGGCTGCGCGATTCCATAATGGACCACGTCCTCCCGGGGAACAGTCTCAAACGCGATGACTGCGTCCGCCGACTCCGCCTCGAACAGCGTGATCATCCGACGCACCACATCCGATTGGGCTTGAAGCCCAATAATCGAATCCCCAAGGGCCACGACAAACGGCTGGTTCTGAACCATAGGTGCGGAACACAGGACCGCGTGACCCAACCCCAATTGCCGCCTTTGCCTGGTGTAGAAATAATCCACCTCGGCGCGCTCGAACGACAACTCTTTGAGCAGGTCTTCTTTGCCGGTTTCCCGCAGCATCTGGATGAGCTCGGGGTTGAGGTCGAAGTGGTTTTCGATTGCCGTTTTTCCAGGACCGGTAATGAACAAGAATCGTTTGATTCCGCACCGAACAAGTTCCTCCACCACGTACTGAACGACCGGCTTTCGTCCGACAGGGAGCATCTCCTTCGGCTGACTCTTGGTCAGCGGAAGCAGCCGGGTACCCCGTCCCGCCACGGGGACAACAGCAAGATCGACAGTGGAACTTGGCATCGCTCTGAAACTCTCCTTAAACGACCGACTCCCTCAGCTCCGCAATAAAGATCCGGACAGAAAATCTCCCCGCAGCCCTTGATGGCCCTTCCCCAAACTATAGCTTTTTTGAGACGTTTAGGAACTCCGGTCCGATCCCAGAGGCGATGAACCCTTCTGTCGCACAGCTCGGACCAGTTTTATCGTGAGGACGGGCTTGTATAGGAGCCGACCCCGGCCGGACAGCCCAAGCCGAGGCACCACGATTGCCCAAAAATGGGAGGCGTTTCAGGCTGGCACTGCAGAGAACCGGAATTCTCAGTAGCGGGGAAGGAGAAAAGACCGTTGTTTTTCGACCGTTATTTCCTATTTGTGGTACCCAAGCGACTTGATTACCGCCAGAAGTTCCTCGTAATTGATGAACCGACGGTGATGCTGCAGCTTGTATGCGTCGATCGCCTGCCCCAGTTCCCGGGCTTCCGGGGAAAGATCAGCATATGAATTAGCAAACTGACGTCTCTCCCTGCCATCAGGCGATGTGCCGTGCGGGTTTTTACGCCTATCCACGAACACAGGGACCGGCTCGCCACCGGAAGATTGGGAAGTTGCGCTATCTGGGAAAATGGCATCGGGATTCATAGCGGGTCCTCGCACTGAAAATCCTGTCACTTTTGGAAATCGACAGGAATTCCCTGGGACGAAAGACTGAAGAACCGGTTCCGTACAACCGGCACTAGTAGAATAGCTCACCCGCAAAGGGATGCAAATTCAGTGGAACATTCACGTTTGCGCTGTCCCAATGCGCCCTCATTTAGGCATACCAATACCCAGCCAAGGGGGGAGTTCTCCCCGTGGCGGGAGGACCACCACTGTCGCCCGATGGATCGGCTCCAGCTTGAGAATCTCTGCGATGGATTCCGCTGGCGGGTAGCTGTCGAGGGCCAGTACGCCAATCGCATCGCCGCCGGGCTTGTTTTCAGCACGTCCCAGTGAAAGAAACGCGATGTTGACGTTGTGGCGGCCAAAGATCTCGCCGACCCGCCCAATTACTCCCGGCACGTCACGGTGATACATAATGAGCATTGTCCCTTCCAAGGGGCTCTCCAGCCTAAACTCGCCCTTCTGAACAAGGCGGGGCAGCGATTTGCCGAACAGTGCACCGGCCGCCAGCGCGGACCTGTCATTCCGAAAAACCTCCACTGTCACTTGAGACGCGAAATCGCCAATATCCGTGGTCCGTTCTTCGGCAAGTTCAATTCCACGCTGCTGGAGCAAGACGGGAGCATTGACCAGATTGACAGATTGCTCGAGAGCATGCTGGAGAAGCCCTGCAGCAAACGCTGCTGAAAGCAGGCGGGTGTCTCGATTGGCCACCTCCCCCTGGTAACGGATCTTGCAGCGGGTCGGTGGCTCCCGATCGACTTGTGCCATTAGAAGACCCAAGCGGTAAACAAGGTCCAAATATCCCCGCAGGCCCTCCAGTGTCTTGGGATCAAGGGGCGCCATATTGACGGAGTTCCGCACGGCGCCCGTCGTGAAGAAATCCACGAGCAGCTCGCACGCTTCGATGGCTACGTTTGTTTGAGCTTCTTCGGTGCTGGCCCCGAGGTGTGGCGTGCACAAGACGTTGGGCTTTCCAAAAAGTGGACTGTTGGTGCACGGTTCCTTTGTGAAGACGTCCAGGGCCACGCCACCGATATGACCGCTCTCCAGCCCCTCCAGCAATGCTTCTTCGTTGATGATGCCTCCTCGTGCACAGTTGATGATGCGCACCCCCTTTTTCATCATTTGAATTTGTGGCCGATCGATCAGGTTGCGTGTCTGCTCATTAAGTGGCGTATGCACCGTGAGGTAGTCCACCTCCGGGAAAAGGTCTTCCAAAGTGCGGCAGGTACGAATTCCCAATTCCCGGGCCCGGTGCTCCGGTAAAAACGGATCATAGCCCAACACCCTCATTTTGAAAGCGAGAGCCCGCTCGGCCACGGCCTGGCCAACCCGGCCCAGTCCGATGATGCCCAACGTCTTCCCACACAACTCAGTCCCCATGAATTGATGACGTTCCCATTTCCCCTCCAAAAGGCTCTTGAATGCGGGGAAAATATTGCGGGAAAGGGCCAGCATCAGGGCCATGGTATGTTCCGCGGTGGCAATTGTGTTACCACCCGGCGTATTCATCACGATGATACCCTGGCGTGTTGCGGCTGCCGTGTCGATATTGTCTGTTCCCACCCCTGCGCGGACGATCACTTTCAATCGCCTGTTCCCCTCCAGAGCATCAGCGGTGATCTTCACCCCGCTGCGACAGATCGCTCCATCAAACTCGGCGAGCGTCTTACGGAGATCCTCGCCTTTAAGACCGGTGCGGACCTCATATTCAATCATTCCCGCCGACTCCAGGAGCTTGAGACCCTCGGGCGAAATCGGATCCAGCACTACGATTTTGACCATGGGTGGGTCCTCAAAATTAACGGTCAGTATATTACTTGACAATTTTTGCTTCCTGGACCGTAATTTTTCACTTTTACGGCAACGCTCCTGAAGCGTCAAGCACCGGTAGAAACCAACGCATCCCCACTTTTGACTCACCGCTGCAAAGGGACATGGCCGCGGACAAGGGCTTCCCTTGAGATTCAGCCAAAGTGAGCTGCTTACAAAATTCGCATTCGGAGGGAGGTGCTTATTGGGTCCACATTTCAGCGTCTGGAGAATCCATTTGACCGGTCGCGCTTCAACTGCTTGGTTCAGGTGCTGGCTAAACCTTAGGAGCTATTCGCAAATTGCCCCTGCAACACATCGAGGCTTGGGCCTGTCGCAGGCCCTAACAAAAAGTGCAAACACGTCCGGCCACCAAGACGTTTACAGAGGCGCTCAACTGGGCGTAAGATGACGCAATGGACACACTGCAATACGGTCCGAGAATACTCCATGTCAATACCAGCGACAGTCATTGGAAGAGCGCAGCGCGGGGATACCGGCCTATGTTTCGTATGTCATTTCCAGTCAGCAACAGAGTGTCTCGCCTGACTCCCGATACGCGGTTCCGTTCGTTCAGGAGATAATCCTCAGCAGGCAACGCTCACAGGTAATCCATGCTGCTCGGTAGCCGAATCACCAAACGCCAGCTCGTACAGCTTTGCCAGCGAATGGCAACCCAGATCGAGGCCGGGGTGGACCTGCGAACCATTTGCCGCCGAGAAGCGGAACGTGCCACCGGCGGGGCCTACCGCCGGGCGATACGGGTGGTCGCGGAAGCGGTAAACAAAGGTTACGCCTTGGCCGATGCACTGGCCCTCACCGAAGATTATTTCCCACGCCTTTTTCTGCAAATTGTCCGCATCGGAGAAGAAACCGGCAAATTGCCGGAGGCTTTTCGCCTCCTTGGAAGATATTACGAAGAAGAAATTGCCCGGCGACGCACATTCTGGTCGCTCCTTGTGTGGCCTCTTTTTGAGCTCACCTTTGCGATCATTGTGATCGGGTTTCTCATATGGATCATGGGGGAAATCGGTAAAAGGGGCGACGTCGTGCTGGATCCGCTTGGATTTGGGCTAGTCGGCGAACGAGGC
>NZ_JBAMME010000346.1:43741-76740 GCF_039793925.1 Thermogutta sp.
CTTCTCATTTACCTGACGATCGTGGGATGCTGCGCCACCGGGATCGGGCTACTGATCTGGGCTTCCCGCCGTGGCCTGCTTTGGACTAGGCCAATCCAGATGTTCGTCGATTTGTTGCCGATCCTCGGAGATATTTCCCGCACATTGGCTTTGGCGCGGTTCACCTGGGCACTTTCCATCACCCTGCGCTCCTCGCTGGATGTGAGAGTTGCTGTGGATTTAGCCCTTCAGGCCGCGGAACATCCCGCATTCACCGCCTTGCGGCGTCCCGTTTGGGCTTCAATTCAGGCCGGGCACTCTCTTTCGCGAATCTTCGAAGGCACTGGGTTGTTCCCGGTGGACTGGCTCGACGCATTCCGCGTCGGGGAAGAGAGCGGGAAACTGGACGAGGTACTGGAACGGCTCAGCCGCCTCTGCATGGAGCGCGCAAGTCGCGCCATGAAGGTTCTCAGTGTGGTTGGTGCCGTTTTGGTCACACTCCTGATTGCGACGCTCATCATTTTCATGATTTTCCGGCTAGCCATGTTTTACATTGGACAAATCTACAGCGCGATCCCACAGTAAGTTGAAAGTTGCTGTGATCTCCGATGCACCGGCCGCACCAGATCACTCTCGTTCCACAACAACCGTGTCCGAGCCCACGATGTCCTGGAGAGCTTTCACAAAGGTCTCATAGGCCGGTTTTCCGAAAAGCACGAAACGCACCAGTGCGGGTTTCCCGTGGTTTTTGAGAAAGTCGATTACCGTAGTGAGTGCCACGCGGGCGGCTTCCGCCAACGGATAGCCGTAGGCACCAGCACTCAGAGCAGGAAAGGCCACTGAGCGGCAGCCATTTTCTACTGCAAGTTCCAGCGACCGACGGTAGGCGCTGGCAAGCAGTTCCGCCTCTCCGTGTTGACCATCCCGATAAACGGGGCCCACTGCATGAATGACGAATTTCGCGGGCAGCCGGCCGGCACCTGAAATAACCGCCGAACCCGTGGGACAACCCTGCGGATATTTTGCTTTTGTTTCGGCCATGATTTCGGGGCCCCCTTTGCGATGGATGGCTCCGTCGACTCCGCCTCCACCTGCCAACCGACTGTTGGCAGCATTGACGATCGCGTCCACATGCTGCTCAGTGATATCGCCTTCCACCAACTCTAGGAGACAATTTGAAATCTCGTACTTGGCCGTCATAGAGAACACCTCCCACTCAGGAAACCGTCCTTTGGTAAAAAAGATCGACTGGTTATTGCCGATTCTCGTTTCGTGGCGCACCGACCTGTACCACGGACTCCTCTGTAGGATAATTTATCCTGGGGCCTCGACGATCAAGAAGGCCGCTGGCGAACCGAAGTGACTTGCTGAACCGACGGACCTTGGCACGTTTGGGACATTTCGCAACGGGTTGCACATGCTTGCGACGCGCGATCGAAGTTCCGACAAAGTTGTCTGAGTGTGGAAGCATGGACGTGTGGTTCTAGGAACGGGATGGCAAGCGCGATACAATAGGCTAGCCGCGGAGGATAGCCCCGCTATTCGACGTTCCTTTCTCGTGTCGAACGCAGAATCTCGTGAAGGATTCGGCGCGGTAAAAGGAGTGATTCCGGTGAATGTCCAACAGACTGATTATTCGTTGACTTCGGCAAGCGAACGTTTGCTGCGCGAAATACTCATAGCGGCGTGCGATGCAAGCGATACGCGAACTTTTCTCCGGGCGCAAACCCCCACGCTTCGGGTCGCCCTCGGAGCCGATTTCGTGGGGCTGCTGGGCATCGATCCAAAACGTCACACCTGCGGGTGGATCTCCGAATCCGGGCACGCCGACGATAAACATCAGCACCGTTGGGCTGGTCTCGGTGACCGCAGCGAGCCTTGGGTCAATGGGTCTTGGTGCGCGTTTCCCTTATCGATAGACCGCCCGGAAGTCGTCTGGCTGGTAGCCAGATTTCCTCAGCCGGTGGCTACAACAGCCCATCTGGACACGATGCGGGAATTCGCGGAGACGCTCGCCGCGGCCGTTGGTTTTGTGAGCCAGCGGGAACGCATCGCGGAAGAGTTGAAGAAGCGGGAAACGCTCCTGCGTATCACACAGCGATGGTCGCAGGTGCGACAGCTCCGGCCGCTGCTCACTGAAATTGCCCAGACGGCCGCCGAGTTTCTCCACGCAGATCGCGCCACCATCTTCCTCTGGGACCGTCAGGCTGGTCTGCTCATCGGCCGTCCTGCCCTGGGTGTGGAAGAGGAACTGCGGATACCGGATGACACCGGTATCGCGGGACGGGTTCTCAGCACGGGCAGACCACTACGTGTGGCGCGGGATTCAGCCGAGCAGCGCGCCATTGATCGGCGTGTGGATAGCCAACTCGGTTACCACACGGAAAACCTTTTGTGTGTGCCTCTGAAAACACGCACGGGAAGAATTCTGGGCGTATTTGAGGTTATGAACAAGAAGGATGGGGAGTTCACTGATGACGATGAAGAGTCGCTTTTGGGTTTGGCGGAGCAGGCGGCAGCAGCTCTGGAAAGCGTCCGCGATTACGAGCAGGTGTTGCTCACTCGGCGGCAGATCGTGGACGAGATGGCCGGTCGCGTCCAATTGGTGGGACGCTCGCCAGGGATCCTTCGCCTGCGGCGGGAGATCGAGCGATTGGCGGAAACGGATCTGCCGGTGCTGATTTTGGGGGAAAACGGCACCGGAAAAGAAGTGGTCGCCCAATTGATTCACTATTTGGGCGAACGGCGTGAGCATCCCTTTATCGCCGTCAATTGTGCGGCCATTCCCGAAAGCCTCGCAGAGAGCGAACTTTTCGGCCATGAGAAAGGAGCGTTTACCGACGCCCATGAGAGCCGCCCCGGAAAATTCGAGCTCGCCCACAATGGAACGATCTTTTTGGATGAGGTTGCCGAACTCAGTCCGGCGGCCCAGGCCAAGCTGTTGCGCGTCCTGGAAGAAAAAATGGTAACCCGGGTGGGCGGAACCCGACTGATCCCTGTGCATGCCCGGGTCATCGCCGCCACCAATCGCAACCTGCAACAGTGGGTGAAAGAGGGACGTTTTCGAGAGGATCTGTTTTACCGACTGAACACGGTCACCTTGCAGATTCCTGCTCTCCGGGATCGGGGCGACGATATCATCCTTCTGGCTGAACACTTCCTGCGAGAGTTTTCTGCCAAAGCGCGGCGGCCTGTTCCCGAATTATCTTCAGAAGCGAAGCAGTTCCTCCTCCAGTACTCCTGGCCCGGAAACGTCCGAGAACTGCGGAACGCCATGGAGCGAATCGCGTATCTTTGCCCAAATCCCCGAATCGAAGTCATAGATCTCGGTCTGACGGGCGAACTCCGCCGCGAAGTTATGCCACTGGAGGGAATCGCCCCGGGCCTGAAGCTCCGCGAGGCTACTAAACAATTTCAAATCGCCTACATTTGCCGCACCATCCAATCAACTCAAAACAACGTGACACTGGCGGCGCGGCAGCTAGGACTCCATCGGGCTAATCTCTATCGCAAGATGCGTCAACTGGGAATTCGTGTCCAGCGTGCCGCGCAGCAGGCCGGCGAAGAACCCCACACCGATTGAGCGTGTCACTTTCGGTCACGATTTCGTCCCGTCTTGCAAATGGAAAGCCCATTCCTGGACGAATAGCTCCCCCGGCCCCCACCGAGACGTGGCAAGCTTTCGCGCTTCGCGGTTCGTCCCCAACTCAGTCGAGGTTGATCTTGGATTTCCCGGCCGTGTTTCGAAGGAAAGCAATCACCTGGGGGACGTCGTGCTCTGCTACGCTGTGGATCAAGAGTGCCCCGTCGAATCCGTGATCAGAGAGCAACTGCAAATAACAGGAATAGTCGACGAGCGGTTCGCCAAATTTTGCAGCCATCCCGGTGCGGACAACGTCCTTTGCATGGGCGGCCACAATGGAGGGGCCCAACAATCTGACGGCTTGCTCCAGAATTTGGTTTCGATCAATGGAACCAGCTTCGGGCAGGATGTTGACGGGATCTAAAATGACCCGCAACCGCGGATGTTGGAATTCTTCCAAAAGTCGTTGCGCCTTTTGAGGAGAATCCACCACATTGTTGGCTTCGGGCTCAAAGGCAAGGATCACCTGATACCGGTCAGCCAGCGTCAGGGCCTCTTCCATCGTTCGTGACATGTCCTCCCACGCTTGGGGGGTTTGGTTCTCCGGATGCCATCTCCACATATCCAGCGGATCACGGGTTCCGGTACACACCGCCACGATGGCTCCTCCCAAATCTCGGCACACGGAACAGACCGTCGAGAACCGCGCGAGATATTCGCGACGATACCCCTCATCAGGATGGGCCATATTGAACGTCCCTGAAAACGTGGCAATTTTCAGGCCCCGTGCGGTTAGCTCTCGGCGAATCTGATCAACCGTCCGGGCATCCACTTCGTGCGGCAGAGCCTCTCCCACGATCGGCTGGAGCGTGAAATGAATCCATTGGATGCCCATGTCGGTGATCACGTCGAGTGACTGCTGCCATCGCGGGCGGGTGAAGATTTTCATGAAGATGCCGAGTTTCATGGATTTTTATGCAAATGAAAATTGTTCACAGCCCTCATCCTTTGTGCTTCAGGGCAGACACGCAAGAGGTCTCGCAGTTGGGATGGACAAAAGTACCCCCATTCTGATCCCCCTCGTGCGATACCTCAAGCTACACTTTTCAATGGGAAGCTCTCGAACCGTCCGACTGGAGCGGGTCCATCCTCGAAAGGAAGATTCTTTCGACACATGTCAGAATTTTCCGACACACACGATCGATTGGATGCTGACGTCTTTGACGAATTGACCTTTCATTCCGGCAAGGACAATCCGTTGCCATGTGACGGCCGACCTTGGCGACGGAACAGGAACCAGCGAGGATGTTGCTCGCCGTAGAATGACGATTTTCCGCTGTCAGGACGACACTGGGAAGGAACCGCAATATGTCGCAGCTTGAAGTCGCAAGCTCGAAAACAGCCCAAAAACTCGCAGCGATCGCGGGAAATCTTTACACCCTGCCCGCGGTCGCTCTCAAAGTCCTAGAACTGGTGGAACGTCCCGACGTGGACACCGCTATTCTCCGGGAGTGTATCGAGAAAGACCCCGCACTGGCGGCCAAAATTCTGAAAGTGGTCAATAGCTCACTCTACGGGCCTGCCCAACCGATTGGTGATTTAGGACAGGCCCTGGCCTTTTTGGGCGCAAAACCGCTTAAACTTCTGGTGCTGGGGTTTAGTCTTCCTCCGAAGCTGTTCCACGGTTTGGAAGCCAGGGTTCTTGCCTACTACTGGCGCCGCAGTCTCACGAAGGCCGTGGCCGCGCGCGAACTCAGCGAACATCTCCGGCATCGATCCAGCGACGAATGTTTCCTCGCCGGCCTTTTACAGGACCTTGGGCTCCTGGTCTTCATCCAGGCACTTGGCTCTCCCTTCCAGCGGTTTATTGAAAAGGTACTGGAACAGCGAGAGGATCTCTATAGAAGGGAGTGCGAAGTTTTCGGATTTGATCACCGTGACGTCTCCGCTGCCCTCCTCCGGCACTGGGGAATGCCCCCGAGCATTGCCGACGCCCTCAGTGCGGAGGTCGAATCAATGTCTCCGGTGACGGCCGAAATTCGGAGTCGCCGGGCAATTTTGCAAGTCGCCGAGTCAGCAGCCATGCTGCTTGCCGAGGCTCGAAGCGACGTCTGGCCGGCCTGGCAACTGGGCGTGGAATCCCTGGGTGAAGGTCAAACGCGTGTCAAGCCGGACGACCTCCTCCGGCAAATTCACATGAAGGTCTTGCAACTAGGTGAAGTGCTCTCTCTCCGCCTGCCTCCGGGAGAAAATGTGGAAAAAATCCTTGCCCGTGCCCACAATGCTTTAGCCCGTGAAGCGGAAGCAGTGGCCGCGGTTCTGCTTTGTCCCGAGAGTCCGCCTACCGCGCAACTAGCAGCTCGCGCCACGGAAGACGAGGAACTCGAACGGACTCTCAATCACTACATCGAGCAGGGTGGCGAGTCGGCCGGGTGCATGTCGGAAAAAAGCCTCACGATCGCCAACCTGCAAAAAGGCTGGAGCAACGCCCCTGACCGCAGCAAAGTTTTCGAAACCCACCGAGGCATCCGGCCGGAAAGTCAGGAAAGCCTCGAAAAGTACGATGTCACGTCCCCTGCCAGCGACCCCGGTTTGCTGGGCGCTTTGCGGAATGCCGTGACCTGGTGCCGCACCAACCGTTGCGGTCTGAGCCTGGTGCTGATTGATTATCTCGAACTAGGCGATCTGGTCGTGCGTCTTGGCCCCGGAATTCTGGACACTCTTCAAAACGTGTTATTCAAAGCCTGCCAGGGGCTGGAACACCCGGGTAGTGTTACATGGCCGTTTGGAGATGCCGGCTGTGCGTGGATTCTGCCAGACTGCGAACGCGAGCTGGCCGTCACCTACGCCCATGAATTGATGCGCCGTCTCCGCTCGGTCTTTGCCGCGTCCTGGAACGTGGCGGTCCGGCTCCGCTTGGGTGTCTCGTATGTGGCAACCCCGGCCCCCAATTTTCCGCCTGAGGATCTTCTCGTCGCTGCGGAGCGATGTCTTTTTGGATCCGGCGCTTGCGGTGGGGGCGTCGTCAAAAGCATCGAAATTTACTGAGCGCCCTTCTTGTGCCCATACGGGTTGGAACGCTGTCTCCGCCAGTCTTGCCTGCGCAACTCATCCCCGCACAATTACATGACAAGAGGAAAATATGCTGGGAGCTCAGCCGTTTACTTTGCCACAGATATTGGAAGGTTAACCGGGATGAAACACACTGGCGCACGCCCCTGGGAAACAGATGCTCCCATCCGCGTTGGTATTTCAGCGTGTCTTTTGGGACAACTCGTCCGATACGACGGCACCCATAAGCATGATCCTTTCCTCAGCCAAACTCTGGGACGCTACGTGGAATGGGTACCCGTGTGTCCGGAGGTGGAAATTGGCCTGGGTGTTCCCCGACCAACGCTGCGTCTGGAGTGGCGTGAAAAAGAGGTCGCATTGATCATGCCGAGCGAGAATCGAGACCTCACAAATGTCATGCGACGGTTTGCAGCTCGGCGTATCAAAGATTTGATGGACGCCGACATCTGCGGATATGTGCTCAAAAAAAATTCCCCCAGTTGCGGAATGGAACGCGTCAAAGTTTACAAGCCGGAGGGCCAACCGGCGGGAACCTCTCGTGGAATCTTCGCCGATGTTCTGCTCCAAAAAATGCCCTACCTGCCCGTGGAAGAGGAAGGCCGTCTCCATGACCCCCGACTTCGAGAAAACTGGATCACGCGGATTTTTGCTTTTCACCGCCTGAAAACACTTTGGGCGTCGCGTTGGACACTCCACGACCTTGTAGACTTCCACACCGCTCACAAGTACCTTCTTCTCGCCCATTCGCCACAGCATTACAAGACTCTGGGCCAGCTTGTTGCGCAGGCAAAAGAATTCTCCCGCGCAGAATTGAAGTCCCAGTATGAGGCGGAATTCATGACCGCCTTAAAGCGACTGGCCACCCCCGCCAAGAACTGCAACGTTCTCCAACACATGCTCGGTTTTTTTAAAAAGGAACTTCCCGAGGATGTCCGGAAAGAAATTCGGGAGGCTATTGAGGACTACCGGCAGGGGATTGTCCCGCTCATCGTTCCAATCACCCTGATCGCCCATTACGCCAGACGGCTTCAAATTGAGTATCTTCTCAACCAGGTCTATCTTTCGCCACATCCCAAGGAATTGGCCCTCCGCAATCACGTTTGACTGCTCCGCCGGATGCCGCTTTCCGATTTTTTGAATGAGGTGAAAATTCCCCGAGCGGGTTCTCAGGTCTCGCCAGAACTCATTGCGCCGGCACGAATGACGCGGAGGAGATACCATTCGCATTGCACCTGTTCGGCAGGTGACTCTGCGCGAAGGAAAAGCCGAATCGTCACCTTCCTACCGTTTAAGTGAGAAACATCCACCCGAAAAGGCTCCGGGAGTGTAGCAGTGCCCCGCTCAGGAACGGCGGTATCCCCTAACGATTGGCCGTCGGCGAGAACTTCTAGCCGGACTCCGGGGGTTCTTGAAGGCCGGCAAACCAGGACTTCCAGCGCTTGCGCATCGGCTGGCAGGAGGATGGTTCGCTCGATAGCGAAATTTCCCCGAAAAACGTGTGTCCAGCGGAATTCCGGCGGGCTCCCCCTCTGATCAAGATAGCTCACAACCTGCGGGCCCTGGATTGCATCTGATTCCGGCGCGACAATCCGCCATCCTTCCCAGCAAGGAAAGAGCAGCACTTGCCGCCGATGGATCTCCTGAAGAAGTTTTTCGGTATCCACCACCAGGGTCGGCTCAAGCCAGTCGGCCAGATCTCGAATATTCCATGGATCGGCAGCGAGAGGCCGTTCCCCTTCTGCCTCGTCCACTTTCAAGACAAGCTGCGCGTTTTCCAGATTTTTGCCGACAAGAGAAATCTCGCCGGGCTCGAAAACACGTTGGGAACCAACCAGCACGGGAGAACGAGCCAGCGTCTCTGTCGTGGCACCCGCAAGCAACACTTCTCCCCAAATGCAGCCGCCGTCACCCGCTTCTGAATCAATGCCCAATTCAAGGCGGACGCCATTCACCCACGGATGGAGAGGGTAAGTCAACTGGGTCCCCGAGGTCACTCCGATTCCCCAGCCATAGAGCCGTCCAGCGCTGTGGAGAGGTCGCCCCAAGAGGTTCGCATCGAGATGATAGCCCCATCGTGCACCCAGCGTGCTCGCCTCTTGATACCTCACTCCTTCCAGGCGTGTCAGCGGGACTTCGCCAGGCCCATAGACTCTTCGCCATATGATTGCCCGATGCGGGATCCACAAAGGTTGCGTGCTCCAGGGTGGCTGCACCATGTGATACCAACTGTCGGGAAGACTCTTGTCGCCGCGTGCTCGCGGCCAGAATCGCTTCAGTGATGTGGTTACCCGTAGTCCGTCCGCACACTCGATCTCCATCAAAATATCATCAGGCCCGGTGATCAGTCCCACACGGGACCGGATGACGCTCTCCCATGGATTCAGGTCCGGCAGGTGGAGTTCGGCCAATTCATCGAAGGCAAACTGTTCGATTCCCTCTTCAGTAAGCAACCGAACGCCTTTTTCCGTCCATTGCACCGCCCGATAGCGAACTCGGCGTCCATCCGTCAGAAAAGCCCAACCCGGCTGATATTCCTCGCCCACGGATTTCCAGACCACTCGTTTCACCGCAGCGGTAACGATGTCGATGTGGTCCTGGAACGGCCCATCAGGCCAATAAACACGCGAGTAAGGATAAACACGGAGCCGAGCCGGCCACGTCCGGTTATCTTTGACCTCGGCAGGTCGAGCACTGTCCACCTTCCCCGGCAACCGATCGCCCCCCACAAACTCGATGTAACCCTCAGCGGGAACCATCTGGCGGCCAGGTTGAGTATCCACAATCCAGCGGATGCGGATGTCATCTCCGAACAGTTTCCGGCCACCCAATTCCGGGACATCCCCAGGGTCCCCCCAGCCCGCGATTTCGGGCCCGGTAAGCAAAGAGCCATCTGTCCATTCCGCGACAAAACGCTCATATTGAACCGGCGTTTCCTCAAATCGCGCGAAAAGATGTTGTGCCTCCGGTCGCCGGCTGCGGTAGCCAAGGTAGCGGTATATTCCCAGAAGATAATTCCGCGTGGAAGAAGACAGCTCCTTGACCTGGCGAACATTTCGAAATGCCAGCTCGTCCGCGACAAGGTTCATCACCAGTGTGTTCAGCGGATCAAAATAGTCGGGTTTATCTTTCTCCGCGTGGAGAGTTTTCTGAGCGGGATTCATCACGCTCGGGATGTCGGTGACGTCCACGGCACCCAAAAAATGTCCAAAACTATGAACCAATGTCATCAACTGCATCTGCGCCGTGTACGTCTGTTGCACATCCGGGATCACCAGATGAGACTCGAAGAGCCCCAGTGGATAATGGAATTCACCGTTACCGGCCACGCGAAGCTGGCTGCTCACTCCCAGGACGAGAAGGACGTCATCTGGCCTCACTTTGCGGCGAAAATCATCGAGCAGCGATTCCACCGACTGGAAGGCATTATCCGAGGTCCACGTTCCGACCCTGACAATCTGGAAGCGAACACCGCAAAACCATTCCACAAACTTGGAAGCCTCCTCCACCTGCCTACGCAATCGCGGCTCCCACACCTCGCGGACAGCCGGCTGCTCCTCGTCTACAAATAGAGCGACGGGAATTGTGGTCGTCCGCTGATCCATTTTTTGGGACGGTGCTATCCACACACCGGGGCGAAGATTCCCCACATGCACCTGCCGCAGGACGATTGACTCTCCCTGAAGCGCTATTTCGTAAATCGTGTTGAGTTCAGCCCGCTCTTCCAGAGATGAAGAACCCGCCTTAACACCGACAACCGGCGACGTCGTGGCAAAGACGGGAACCAATCCTCCACTGGGTATCCGAAACGCCCGTGGTTGGGAGGTCCCATCTCGAATTTCTACCTCGGCCTCTGACTCCAGTTTATTAACGAGTACGACCACACCTGCCCACGCACTGTGGGTCGTCGCCGCGAATGATAAAACAACCAACAGGAAAAAGTTGGACAGCGGTCCGCGCATGAATAACCATCGCGAGGATAGGGCGATGTTGGGAATGACAATGAGAGGAAAAAATAACGTCCTGCTCACCGGCATGGGGACTGCTCCGGAGTCTGTCGCGGTGGTCCCTCCGTTCGGCGAACTTCTGGGGTTCTAAACCAGATCAAAGTCAAAATTGGCTGAGACACGACGCTCGAGCCCTTTGACTTTTCTCGATCTTTTACGCGGGAACCTGCCCGTTTTGAAGTGCAGCTACTCTGCCCGGGCCTGATGGGTCACGGGGTGGAGTCCCAACTTCCCGAGCAGTCGGTGAAGAGCCGCTATCAGTGTCTCTTCCACATTTTCCGCAAATGGGCCAGGCAGTCCATAATAGATCATACTGTAATCAGGTTCGTATCCGCCACCCAATAACACGTTTTTCGATGGGATATAACACATCACGTCATTGGCATAACCAATAACAACCAAATCTTCCTGCGGAAACTCCTTTTTCAACCGCAGGTCGTACTCCACGCAGACTTCACCACCAATCGCCACGAGCGTGAGGGTTTCATCAAAACGGATCGCTTGAATAGGAACACTCACCGCTCGAATGGGCTTGCCTGCATCATACAGCTCAAGCATTCGCCGAGCTCTTCGCTCCCGATATACATCCTTGGCGGCGAGTGCCTTCTGCAACTCGTCCTCAAATTGTTCGCGAGTATGGGGACGGAACTCCAACTCAGCGACGTCGACGACAGCATGTAGCGGCCCGCGAACAGCCTTCATAGGCCCGGCCAGTACGCGCTCCACTTCGGCTGCCAGTGCCTCTCCGTGCTGCTGCACATAGGCGATCTCCCCACGCGGATTCGGATTTTGATCGCCCCCGCAGAGAATCGTGAACATGGCCGTCACGCCGGGATGTGCTTCCTCGATTTTTGCCTGGGCAACTCCCGCATAATCTCCATGAATCTTGTAAAAATCCTCGCCTGTATTGCCCCCAATCGTTGTGCAATGACAGGCATATCCGAATAGAACCGCACGCAATGTGCCATCCGAGCCTGTCACTTTAATCACGGGCACATCGTGATCCACGGGTCCCTCGGGATTGACCCCCAAAACAACCGTGTCTCCGCGTTTCTCCCGACGATTCACGGCAAAGCCCACGGTTCCATGACCCACACTCAACTGGGCCGGCTGCAGATTGTCCAGGCCTTGCCCGATAATCGTCACAAGCTTATCCAGCAGTTGGCTGGTATACTCATGAATCGTTTCCGTTTCTTCCGGAGAGAATTGATACATCACACGCAGATTCTTGCCCACCACCGGTCCGCTGTGGGTGTGAGAGCACGTCAACAAGATTTCCTCGCGGTTCAGTCCATATTTTTCCTTGGCCCTGGTGAACAGCTCCGCCGAAAAGTCGTTGCTATAGCCAATCAGGTCGGTTGTCAGGATGACAATTCGATGACCTTCTGCGTCCCGGATGGCCAGGCATTTGGCCCAGAGGTCCTGAAGGACGCCCACCGAGGGTTTGTTTCGCGATGCATATCCCGACATGCGAATCGGTTTTTCGGGAGTAATCTTCACTCGGGCAATACCCACAGCAAACTCATCGGCCGAGAGTACAGCGGCGGGCAGGCTCAAACACACACTCAGCACGAATGCACTGGCCAACCTCATGAGAGACACTCCTTTCTAATTCTGTAACAGCTTGGCGATTACGTTCTTCAACATCTCTTCATTTCTCGGGTCGAGAAAAGTCGCGCTCGGTTCGTATCCGCCTTCCTCGTACGCCTTGGCTGTGCAAATATATCCAGGAGCAAGGTCTCCATATGCGGCCACTGCTACGAAGCGATTCGGTCGTACCGACTGGGCATAAAGCTGGTACTCGACGAAACATTCTCCAGGCAGATGCAAGATGGCACCCTCGTTGATCTCCAAGAGCTGCGCAAGGAAGGGTTGCTGCGCCCGTGCCAGAAACGCCAAGCCCTCTGCGGCGCGGATTCTCTGCACAGGATCTAAATCCCTTTGATTGACCCGAGCTTGAAGCTCGGATTCTGAATAACCGGAATCAGATCGCGGGATGAAGCAAAACGACGCAACGCGCCAATTCAGGCTGCGAACGGGCTCATAGCGAGTATTTTTGCAGGCCTTGCTCATAGCACGATAGAGACGTTCGGTGAGCTGGTCGCGGGCCTCGCGCGTGCCGTCATTGTATTTGCCCATCGTAATGTTCCCGGCACATCCGGTGAAGTAAATCTGCATCACATTTTCTTCCTGCTCGAGTTGCCTGCGGGCGAATCCCGGCACATCGGCGCTGGCCCGGGGATCTCCGTAAAAGCTCTGGGGATGTGTGGCATAATAATGCAGCCGGACAAGCGGCTTTCCATCCCGGGCAAACGTAACCGTCCGGACGTATGGATCGATCAAACCTTCCGGAAGCGCCCGGATTTGTGGATCCTTACAGGAGCTGTATCGGACTACCAGTTTTCCCTCGGGGGTCCAGGCTCGGCGATTGGAAGCGACCTGTTCCACAACGGCTGAGCCAAAGCCCACCTCGTTAAACGGCTTCAGTCGCTCCGTCGCACTTTTGACTTCGGTGGCCAGCTTGTCCGTCACGGCCTCCATAAAAGCAAAGTCCACGTAAGGAAGCGTCGCCCCCGACTGGTCGAGAATCTTCTGTACGTCCCCGTTCGTGTAAGGGGCGGTATGCTGGTGGACGGTTTGCACAGCCACATGGGAGGGAGGAATGCCAAGAGCGCTGGCGATCTT
The DNA here is from genome assembly GCF_039793925.1 of Thermogutta sp. Taxonomy (GTDB): domain Bacteria; phylum Planctomycetota; class Planctomycetia; order Pirellulales; family Thermoguttaceae; genus Thermogutta. Next base: position 57,065 of record NZ_JBAMME010000346.1, read on the forward strand.
TTCCTGAAACTGCCGATAGCTCGAATTGCACAGACCACACCAGTCCACGGCGCACAGGACATAACGCGATTTCCCATCATCCAAAACGACCCCACGGGCTTCCAGCGGAGTTTCCACCTCCTTCACCGGCACCAGCCAGATCAGCGGATGCCGACCATTAACGGGTGGAGTGACGTCGCACTGAAACGTAGCGAGCTTCAATTCTCCTGCGTGCGGAGACTCCTCTGCCCTTCCCCGCCCTTGCCCCAGAAATTCAAGAAAGAAGCAAAGCACAACCAACAGCCGCGCAACGATCAACCTCATCATTACGTGGTTTCTCCCTCGCGGTGGAGTGCGAACAAATGCCAGAATATCCGCCGCCTGAGCAGCGGTGGTCGCCAACGGCGCATTCAGTATAGCCGCGCCCATCGCGTTGTCCACTCACCAGTGATCCAACGTCCCCGCATGATCGCGTGTGAACCGGGGTGACCGGATGAACTTTTTGATCAACGCTTTACGTCTGGCGGCAACTCCTTTAGAGTAATTTTTGTTTGCAAACGACCCACTACGGCCCTATCCGAGGAGACGACAGAATGCCGGTCAGAGGAACGACTAAGTCCGAAAAGCTATTTCCCATCGCGGTACTTATTTCGGGAGCGGGGACAACGCTCAAGAATCTCATTGAAAAAAAGAATGCGGGAAAGCTGCCGGTGGACATTAAGCTTGTCATATCCAGCAATCCCCAGGCGGGCGGCCTGCAACATGCGGCGGCCGCGGGGATTCCCGTGATCGTGGTGGATTGGAACAAGTACCGCGACCCGCAGCCTTTCAGCGAGGAAATCTTCGATCATTGTCGACGACAAAACGTGAAGCTCGTTGTCATGGGCGGCTTTTTGAAAAGGCTTGTCATCCCACCCGACTTCGAGAATCGGGTCGTGAACATTCACCCTGCTCTCATTCCGGCATTTTGCGGTCAAGGGTTTTACGGCCTCCGGGTCCATCAGGCTGTGCTGGACTACGGGGCCAAACTCACCGGTTGCACGGTGCACTTTGCGGACAATCTTTATGATCACGGCCCGATTATCCTTCAACGAGTTGTGCCCGTGCTCGATGACGATACGCCCGAGACTTTGGCAGCCCGCGTATTCGAGGAAGAATGTAAGGCTTACCCTGAGGCCATCACGCTGATTGCCGAAGGCCGGGTCCAGGTGGAAGGTCGCAAAGTGAAAATTCTACCGCCCAAGGATGTGGGTTTTGAATTGTGACGGCTTACCCCCATCCTTCTTTTTCCGCCTTCACCGAAAATACAACCCACAATCTGTGTCTCAGGAAATCAACTGGGAGGGTGTCCATGCCGCTCGATCCAACTCAACATCCCGACTGGGAAATTGCTCTGGATGCCGAATCACGCATGAAAACCTGTTACCAGCTCGGCGAAGAGCTCGGCCTCACCAAGGAAGAGCTGCTCCCCTACGGCCATTACATTGCCAAAGTGGATTATCTGAAGGTCATCGAGCGACTGCGCGACGCCCCCGATGGGAAGTTTATCGAGGTGACGGGCATCACTCCTACACCGCTGGGTGAAGGCAAATCAACCACTACTATCGGCTTGCTTCAGGGACTGGGCCGACGCAAAAAACGAGTGACCGCCTGCATCCGCCAACCGTCCGGTGGTCCCACGATGAACATCAAAGGCTCGGCTGCCGGAGGGGGCCTCTCCCAGGTCATCCCCCTCGCGGAGTTTTCCCTGGGATTGACCGGGGATATTAATGCGGTGATGAATGCGCACAACCTGGCCATGGTGGCCCTCACCGCACGACTCCAGCACGAGCGCAATTACGACGACGAACGACTGGCTAAAGTAGGACTGAGACGATTGAACATTGATCCCACCCGTGTGGAAATGGGGTGGGTCATTGATTTCTGTGCCCAGGCCCTCCGCAACATCATCATCGGCATCGGCGGCCGAATGGACGGCTACATGATGCAGAGCCGCTTTCAAATTGCGAGCTCTTCCGAGGTCATGGCTATTCTCGCCGTGGCCCGAAGTCTCGAAGATCTCCGCCAGCGTATCGGGCAGATCATTGTGGCCTACGACAAAAAAGACCGCCCCATTACCTGCGAAGATTTGGAAGTGGCCGGGGCCATGACCGCTTGGCTGCGCAGCGCTATCAATCCCAACCTCATCCAAACCATCGAGGGCCAGCCGTGCTTTGTGCACGCTGGTCCGTTTGCCAATATCGCGATTGGACAGTCCAGCGTGATTGGGGATCAGATCTGCCTGAAACTCGCGGACTACCACATCACGGAGTCCGGTTTCGGTGCCGATATCGGTTTCGAAAAGTTCTGGAACGTCAAGTGCCGGTACCTGGGAAAAGTTCCCCATGTCTCTGTCATCACAACAACAATCCGCGGATTAAAACACCACGGAGTCACGGCAGGAGCCCCGCCCTGTCCCCCCGGTCGACCGATCCCCAAAGAATACTTCGAAGAGAATTTAGCCTGGCTCGAGGCCGGAGCTGCCAATCTCCTTCACCACATCAATATCGTCAAAAAGTCAGGCATTCACCCGGTGGTGGCTATCAATGTTTTTCCTACCGATACTCCTGCGGAAATTCGCCTGGTGCGTCGGATCGCCGAACAAAGCGGGGCGAGGGTCGCCGTCTCCAATCACTGGCGGTATGGGGGAGAGGGAGCCCTGGAACTGGCCGACGCTGTCCTGGACGCCTGCGAGCAGCCTGTCGCTTTCCGTTACCTGTATGACAATGACACACCCCTGAGTGAACGGATTGAGAAAATCGCGCGGGAAGTGTATGGCGCTGATGGTGTGGAATATTCCCGGGAGGCCGAGGCCAAACTCAAGGAATTCGAAAACAACCCCAAATACCGGGACTTTGCCACGATGATGGTCAAAACGCACCTCAGCCTGACCCACGATCCGACCATTAAGGGTGCCCCCAAGGGCTGGACACTTCCCATACGAGACATCCTTCTCTACGGCGGCGCGCGGTTTCTCTGCCCAATGGCGGGCGAAATCTCCCTCATGCCGGGCACGGGTTCGGACCCGGCCTTCCGACGAATCGACGTGGATGTCAGGACAGGTCGCGTGACAGGGCTTTTCTGAAGCCGGGTCATCGATCCATGAGTTCGTGCTGACTATCATTCTCGACGAAAAACCCTGGCAGGTCATATTCCGCGGGCGACCTGCCAGGGTTCTTTTTGCGAACCAGTAATCGTTAACTGACCGAATCGTCAGGCGGACTTACTCTCTCCAGCCGATCGTAGCACACACCACGAATCCCTTTTCCCGGGATCTTCTCACTAGCAGCCCAGGCTGTGGCCACAATTTGGACAAACATGGCAGGACCCGGCTCGGCGTGTGATGGCACCGCACAAATCGCACGGCGGCCCGTCGTCCTGGAATAGGAGATAGCTCTCCAGCGTCGCCGTTGCCGCAGGCTGCGCAACCTGCTTGGTGCCATGAAGCTGCCCGTTACCCGCCGATGAAGGTTGTGTCAGCGCGGCCGCCAGGGAGGCCAACCGCTCCGGAAGTGGTCCCCCCAGGGATTCCCACGGGTCAGCACGTCGTTCTCCACTACCGGGAGTGAACGCTGTGTCCGCCTTGGGAGCGCCGTTGGTTCCATCCGCCGCAGATTCTGGCGCGGGCGTCAATCGTTCCAGGACGTGCTGGGAACTTTTAAGTTTCTCTCTGTAGCCGGGCAGAAATGTGATCCCCAACCAGCGGAAGATGTAATCGACGATACTCGTGGCCGTCCGGATTTCCGGATTCGTCGTGAATCCCATCGGCTCAAACCGGGTGTAGGAGAATTTGTTGACGTATACTTCCAGCGGCACGCCATACTGAAGACTCATCGAGACCGCCGTCCCGAAGCAGTCCATCAACCCACCGATGGTGCTTCCTTCTTTGGCCATGGTGATGAACAGCTCGCCCGGGCGGCCATCCGGATAAAGTCCCACCGTAATGTAGCCCTCGTGCCCATTGACCGAGAACTTATGGGTGATGGAGCGCCGGGTGTCGGGAAGCCGCTCGCGTCGAGGTGCGGGCACCGCTTGCGTGGTCTTTTCGGTGGACGCCTTCGAAACCAGTGGCTGCACTTCCTTCGAGCCGTCTCGATAGACCGCCAGGGCTTTCAGCCCCAATCGCCAACCTTCCATGTAGGCGTTGGCAATGTCCTCGGGCTTCACATCGCGGGGCATGTTGACGGTCTTGGAGATTGCCCCCGAAAGGAACGGCTGGGCGGCCGCCATCATAAGGATGTGCGCCTTCCAGTGGATGTACCGCTTACCACCAGGTGGTGGCGTGGCACAATCGAAAACAGGAAGGTGTTCGGGCTTCAGATGTGGGGCCCCTTCGATGGTGTCGTGCTTATCGATGAACGCCACAATCTCCCGAATCTGTTCTTCTGAGTAGCCCAACGTTTTCAGCGCCAGGGGTACAGTCTGATTGACGATCTTCAGTGTGCCACCCCCCGCCAGTTGCTTGTATTTGACCAGCGCGAAATCCGGCTCGATCCCGGTGGTGTCGCAGTCCATCATGAAGCTGATCGTGCCCGTGGGCGCAAGCACAGTCATTTGGGCATTGCGGAATCCGTACCGCCGCCCATTGGCCAAGACCTCATCCCACAGTTTTCGGGCGGCGTTCTTGAGGTATTCCGGAGCATGCTCCAGCTCCTCCACCTTTTCCCAGTGGCGTTCCATCACCCGCAGCATCGGCTCCCGGTTCTTCTCAAATTCCGCGAAAGGCCCCGCGGCCGCCGCCAGTTCCGTGCTCGTCCGGCAGGCCGCCCCATGCATGAGGGCTGTGATCGCACCGCACAGGCCGCGTGCCTCATCCGAATCGTAGGGCAGACCGGAGGCCATAATCAGACTACCTAGGTTGGAATAGCCCAAACCGATCGGTCGGAACAGGTGGCTGTTTCTGGCAATCTTCGCCGTGGGGTAGCTCGAGTGATCAACGAGAATTTCCTGGGCAATGAAGATGACACGGCACGCTGCGATGAAGCGATCCGCATCGAACGTTCCGTCCTCGCGACGGAACTTCATGAGGTTGATGCTGGCCAAATTGCACGCCGTATCGTCGAGAAACATGTACTCGGAACAAGGATTGGAAGCATTGATGCGGCCGGAATTCGGACAGGTGTTCCAGCGATTGATGGTGGTGTCGTACTGGACGCCGGGATCCCCACAGCTCCACGCCGATTCAGCCATCTTTTGCATCAACTCCCGGGCCCGATAGCGAGGACCCTCGCGAGTGGGATCAGTCACCCAGTGGGTGACCCATTCCCGGTCTGCTTCCACCGCTTCCATAAATTCGTCGGTGACGCGGACCGACAAATTGGCGTTTTGGAAGAGCACCGAGCTGTAGGCTTCCTCGGGCGTATAGCCGTTTTGAATGAGGATACGCGCCTTCTTCTCTTCTTTGGCTTTGCACTCGATAAATTCCAGAATGTCGGGGTGGGTCACCTTGAGCGACTGCATCTTCGCCGCTCGCCGGGTTTTTCCCCCGCTTTTCACCACAGCAGCAATTTGATCGTACACCCGCATGAAGGAAAGCGGGCCCGAGGGCTTGCCACCGCCTGAGAGCTTTTCCCGACACGATCGCAGCGTGGAGAGGTCGGTCCCCGTCCCGGAGCCGAACTTGAAAAGCATGGCTTCGCTTCGGGCAAGCTCCATGATGTCTTCCATGTTGTCCTGCACGCTTTGGATAAAGCAGGCGGAAGACTGAGGGTATTCATAGGGGTTTTCGGGCTGCACAGCCTTGCCCTGTTTGGCATCCCATCGCCAGTTGCACGTGGCCCCTTTAATCCCGTACTGATGGTACAGGCCCACGTTAAACCAGACCGGGGAGTTAAACGCCGCGTGCTGATGGAGGCACAGCCAAACCAGTTCCCGATAGAACCGCTCTCCGTCTTCCGCGGAGGCAAAATACCCGTCGGCGATTCCCCAATCGGCAATCGTGCGGCACACACGGTGGATGAGCTGCCGCACACTGGATTCACGCTGCGGCGTGCCGAGCTCTCCGTAAAAATACTTGCTGGCCACAATATTCGTCGCCAGTTGGCTCCACGTCTCTGGAACTTCACAGTCCGGCTGTTCAAAATGGACACCTCCCGTGTCACTTTTGATGACAGCGGTCCGCCGTGTCCATTTGACGGTATCGAACGGCGTGGGAACGTCGGGCGGGCAAAACACAGGATCAATCCTGATCCCGCGAGCCCCCGAGCGGGCCGTTCCGTTGCCATCGACAACTGGACTATTCTGAAGGGCAGCCTGGTTTTCCTGTGCCATCGCAGCGACCTCCTGATGTTTGGGTTTTCCTAGTCTACCTTGCGAACGGCTCGAACGATGTCGCCGATCCGCCGCACAACCACACGCTTCCATTTCGACCACTTGCCGGCAGGTGTACTAATGTACACCTAAGTTTTGGCTCCTTCAAGCTTAGCCACCCATTTCTCGGTACCCTCTTCACTGATGAGCAATCCTGACAATCAAAAGCCCTACCACCCTATGGAGGGGAATTCCAAATGTGCTCTTTAGAAACCCGAAGAGATTCCTCGTTACCTCCCAAACCTATCCGGCTTGCCCAAGTTCACTGGCCCAATCGCCTCAGTTACCATGAGGTAAATCCGGCGCCCCCCTACCGTGCGGGAAACAATCTTACCCATTCAGATTACAACCCCGGCTCGATATCTCTCAACACTACTAATTGTATCTATCCGTCAATGCATACACAACATAGCGTAAGAGTGTACCGCGCTTTCGCCTGGTGTCAAGTCCCGAACCTGCGTGTCGTAAGTGCCCCTCAGATGACGACCTGCGCACCGTGCCTTTTTCGCACGCCCCCGTCTGGCTTGCCCGGATAAATACGTAACACATTGCAGAGACACTGGTTACGAAATTCTCGGGCAGCTTTTGCGTCAGCCTGGCGAGTCGCTCAAAATTTCGAAGCGATTTCGTTTGGCTGTCGTGCCGGATTCCCCTAGCGAATGCGGCCAAGTTGCGCGATTTCCTTCCCGCGCGTCCCATCACGCGAATACCAAAGGCGGCCGATTCCACGTACACTGAAATCGTGGGCCGAGCTTCAAGCCGGAAGAATGAGAAGAATGAAAGGATGTGCCTCCCGGCCATCCATGACCCTCGTATCAAGTCGCGGAGGGTGCTGACGATGGCAGTGGAAAAGAAGTGGCTCTCCCTTGCTGTCAGTCTGCTGTGGCTTTTAGGCGGATGCATGAAGAGCGCGGACGACTCGGCTTTTCGGGTGACACCACAAAAGACGTCCCCTCCGCCGGCAATTGCCAGCCACACGTCGGGCGTGACAGGTGAAACAACACCGCAGCTTGCACCGCCTCAACAGTCCACGGTCACACGGGTCGGCCCGCATGGGGACTTACCCGCTGAGAGTTCCGCAGCAACACCGCCTCAGCCTTCGCCCGGTGCTCCGCTATTTGGCGGTCAACCCACTCCAGTTTCCCCGACCAGCGGAGCTCACCCGACCGACTTTCCCGTTCAACTGTCGGCCGCTGTGGCCCTTCCAATGACCGGTCCCGAAGGAACAATGATGGGCTTCAGCGTGGATTATCAATTCCGTGGGGGAATGGTACCCGGAGGAGGCTCGTTTTTCTGGATCATCGAGGGAAACGGTGGAAAACAGTACCGCCTGGCTGTCAAACTCGATGCCCGTGGCAACCTGATGCTCGTCATTCCCGGATGGCGTCCCGAGGATGGGCCTTTCCGATGCCGACTCGAGGATCAATCCGGCCGGCCCATTTCGGGCACCGTCGACATGCGCTAATGGGGGCTCTTCCACCGTGCTTTGAGAGACTGACGCTCTCTCGACACGCTGTTGCGATTGCATGTGTGTTCATGGGATAAAGAGGAAAGCCCATGCTTCGAGAACATGAAATCGAAATCCGCGTGCGCTATCCTGAGTGTGACCCTATGGGGTTTTTGCACCATAGCCGAGTTTTCATTTATTTTGAGATGGGACGCACGGAATTGCTCCGCGCCTCTGGTGGCAACTACCGGCAGTGGGAAGATCAGGGGCTGTACGTGGTCGTGGTGCACGCCGAATGCCGCTATTATCAGCCGGCCCGTTATGACGATCTCTTGCGATTGCGGACCATTGTCAAACGCGTTACGGCGTACAAAATCGAGCACGAATATCTGCTCTACCGAAATGGAGAGCTCCTATGCCGCGGCAATGTAACCCTGGCAATCGTTGATCGCTCCGGACAGGTGCAGCCGGTGCCGGAGGAAATCCGCCGAGAGTTCGAGGCGAGCAAGCCAAAGGTTGTCTAAATTGGCTAGCCTCCTCGTGTAGTGGCAGTCCTGCTGTCTTCCTTTCATGCCGAACGCCGAAGCTTTAAACCCGGTGCTTTTTCCTGCGCAGATAGTAAACCTCGAAGAATCTCGAATGTTTTTAGGGTGGCACCGCGGTGCGAGAGAACGAGATTCTGCGCCCGCTGGCCCAGCGCACGGGCATAAGCGGGATCTTCCAAGCACCGACGGACAAAAGCCTCCAGCTCCCGGACGTCATGCACGACGACAGCGGCCTCGGCATCCAGCAGCGATTTCACAATATCCCGGAAATTCCACGTGTTGGGCCCAAAGCTGACTGCGGCCCCATAGCCAGCTGGTTCTAGCATATTCTGGCCCCCGCGATTGCCGAAACTTCCTCCCACAAAGGCGATATCCGCCAGGCCCCACCAGGCACCCAATTCTCCGACAGTGTCCACGAGGATGACGGGGCGGAACGGTCGTTGCTGCGGCGTCTCGGACGGGACAGGAATGGCGCCCTGAGAGCCGAGCGCTGGTGGAACCGCTGTCTGCTGCCCGTCCGGCCAATGCACCGGGAGAGGACGGTCCCGAGCAAGCTCTGACCGACGCACCCAGGGCAGCCTGCTTGCGCGAAGGAGCTCGGCGACGCTGTCAAATCGCTCTGGATGGCGTGGCACGAGAATGAGCCGCAGGCGCGGAAAGCTCGGCCCTAATCGTCGAAAAACTTCCAGTGCGGCGGCTTCCTCGCCCTCCTGGGTGCTGCCTGCCAGAAACACCGTTTCGTCACAGGCGATCTGCGCCAGTTCTCGGAGAAATTGGGTATGGGGATTGCTGCGATCACACTCGGCACCGTCGAATTTCAATGATCCCGTCACAAACACACGGTCAGGAGGAACACCCAACGCGATGAATCGCTCGGCTGTGCGCCGATCCTGGGCCGCCACCGCATCCAATCTCTCAAAGGTCGGTCTCAGAAACGGCATGGCCACCCGATAACCGCGCAAGCTCCGGTCGCTCAGGCGACCGTTAACCACGGCGACTCGGGCCCCCGCATTTTTGGCTTCCGCGATGAGTTGGGGCCAAATCTCAAGCTCGGTCAAAACGAGTACCGATGGCCGAATGCGGGCCACAGCACGACGAACAGCCCAGCTCCAATCGAACGGACAATAAAAAGGACTCAATTCCGGATACTTTTTGTTCGCGACTTCGAAGCCGCTGCGGGTTGTGGTGCTGAGTCGAACTTCCACGCTGGAGAGTCTGCGCTGGATCTCGACGAGGAGCGGTCGCAGGAGATTGACTTCCCCCACGCTCACCGCATGGAACCACAGGCATGGTAGGGAAGTCTCTCGTGGTGGCACATCGCCCCACAACTTGGCCCGCCATCCCTGCCGGTACTTCTGGGGGTACCGCAACAACCGCCACGCCCAGACCGGCGACACGAGGCTCAAAGCGGCAAAGTAGGCGAGATCCATGAATGAGACCATTGGGGCCTCCTTTCCCCGCATACCGTAGTCACGTCAAGCTCCGGCGATCCATTTCCACTCCCTCCCCAATTCGGTCGAAAAGAGTCACCCCATACCTGCGTCCCTCACCTTGCGTCGGCTCATTCTCAGGCAGCACCGCGGTTCCGCATGCAGCAGTGTTTATATTTTTTTCCGCTACCACATGGGCAGGGATCATTCCGTCCCACATCCGGGCCTTTTTTGCGGATGGGCTGCCGCTTTCCTGCCGTCTGTTGTGTGGACTCGATGGTTTCTTGCTGCTCCTTCATCGTGTTCGGAATGGCCGAATTGGAGGGGGTGCTGTCGTGAACCGCCTGCGTCTCCCGCCACAGCGAGCGGACAAACCGATCATCCAGTTGTTCCATGCGGTAGATCAAGTCGGTGACGCGACGGGCCACCGATTCCCACATCAGCTCAAATTGCCGCATTCCCTCGCGCTTGTATTCCACCTTGGGATCGACCTGGGCGTAACCCCGCAGGCTCACCGCACTACGGAGGTGATCCATGACCAGCAGGTGGTCCTTCCAGGCACTGTCCAGCGTGTAGAGCACCAGGAAGCGTTCCAATTGCCGCATCTCCGGCGAATAGCGATCGTTGAAAGCGTCGCGGAATTTCCATTCCAGATCGCGACGTTCCATGCGGCTCACTTCTTCAGGAGTCAACTCGAGCCCCAGGTGTTCGTGAACCCACCGGCAGAACTCGAGAAGTCGGGGATGGTTGCGCGGACATTTCGCCCGCACGTCGTCGCCACTTTCTGCGAACAGACTCGCCAGCAAAGATTCGCCTTCGGCCCGTAGGGCCTCTGTCTTCTCGTAGTCACGCTCACTGGCTTCCCACAAGAGGGCGGAAATTTCCTCCCACGATCGCTGCCGCAGGTCTTCCTCGGTCAATTCCAGAGCAAAACGCGACCTCGCCCATCGCGCCAGCGTTTCCCGATCATATACTTTCCGCCCCAGCGCGTCCTGCGTCATGAACCGACTAAGGCCCACGCGCAGCGGCAGCTCGATTTCCTTCTGACGGTAAGCTTTGAGGGCCGCTTCATAAACGTAATCCTTGACGGCCGATGGTTCGCGATCGCGCAGATCTTCAAGGGTCAGTTCAATACCAAACTTGCTGCGGACCCAGTTGATGGCCGACTTGAGCCCGAAATCGGGATCGAGGAATTTTGCCCCCTCGCTCAAATCAACAGTGCGAATGGACTCCTGGGCCTTTTCGATAAGGAATTCGGAAAGCTGATCCCGGGGGATCCTCCGCAAATCGCGCTCTTTGAGATTGAGGCGCCAGCGGGTATTGAGCGATTTCGTCAAGGCTTCCCAGTTCCAATCGCTCTCCTCAGCCTCCTCCGGCAGGTTTTCTTCAATCAGGTCAAAAATCTGGCTTTCGGCCATTCGCTCGGCATGGTCCCGGGCATAAGCCTCTGCGGTGGGAAAGTCCATCCCCCGGAAATCCCGCGCCCGGAATTCCACGGAAAGTTGTTTGCTAATCCACTGAGCGAACGTTTCTGCCCCGTAATTCTTATCCAGAAAGGTGTTCAGATTCTTTTCAATTTGTTCCCGAATCATTTCACGAATGAGCAACCGGCAATCGGCCCCTTCGAGGATTTTCTGGCGGTACCCGTACACCCGTTTCCGCTGCTCATCCATGACCTGATCGTATTCGAGGAGGTTCTTGCGGATTTCAAAATTCCGCTCTTCCACTTTTTTCTGGGCGGCTTCGATGCGGCGTGTCACCATCGGGCTTTCGATGGCCTGCCCCTCTTCCATGCCAAGTCGGGTGAGAATGTTTTTTACCCAATCGCCCGCGAAAATCCGCATCAGATCGTCTTCCAAAGACAGGAAGAATCGACTGCTTCCCGGATCTCCCTGACGCCCCGCACGGCCACGAAGCTGATTATCGATGCGCCGCGATTCGTGGCGCTCGGTACCGATGACGTGCAGACCGCCCAGGCGAGCCACCTCCCGCCCTTCGGCCTTCATCTGTTCCTTTTCTTCAATTTCTTTGACGAGTGCGTCCCATTCCTCCCGCGGAACGTCCAATCGACTGCGATACTTGTGCTGGAGAATGGACCAGGCTTTCGCCTCGGGATTCCCACCCAATATGATGTCGGTTCCACGACCGGCCATGTTGGTGGCAATGGTGACCGCTCCTTTTCGTCCCGCCTGGGCAATAATTTCCGCTTCCCGGGCGTGATGTTTGGCGTTGAGGACCTGATGAGGAATTCCTCGTCTTGTAAGCATTTCTGAGAGCATTTCGCTCTTTTCGACCGAAACCGTCCCCACCAGAATGGGTCGACCTTTCTTTTCGATGTTATGGATTTTAGAACGGGGAATGACTTTCCGCTCGCCTTCCCGGGTGCGGAAGACGATTTCGTCATCGCTTTCCTCTAGAATCTGTCCCACTTCATATTCGTAGCGGGAATACCAAATCGTATCCCATTTGTGCATCCGCTCGATCTCATCGACGATCGCTTTGTATTTCTCCCGGGCGGTGCGGTAAATGACGTCCGGATAGTTGATGCGGCGGAGCGGTTTGTTCGTGGGAATGGCCACCACTTCTAGCTTGTAAATCTTCCAGAACTCGTTGGCCTCGGTCATGGCCGTTCCGGTCATCCCGCAGATTTTATCGTAGAGGCGGAAGAAATTCTGAATGGTGATGGTGGCCAGCGTTTGGGTTTCCTCCTTGATGGGAACGCCTTCCTTGGCTTCCACTGCCTGGTGGAGACCGTCGCTCCATTGCCGCCCGTACATCAAGCGACCCGTGAACTCATCGACAATGATGACCTGATTATTCTCCACCACGTAGTGGACGTCGCGCTTGTAAAGATGGTGGGCCTTCAGAGCGTTGTCGATGAGGTGTGGCCATTCTAGGTTGCCGGCGGTGTAGAAGCTCTCCACTCCCGCCAGCTCTTCCGCTTTGCGGATGCCTTCCTCTGTCAGGTGGCAGGTATGGTCCTTTTCGTTGACCACGAAGTGCACGTCTCGAATCAGTTGCCGGGCAATCTGATCCGCCCGTTTGTACCGCGAAATATCATCGTGGGCGGGACCGGAAATAATGAGCGGCGTCCGGGCTTCGTCAATGAGGATGTTATCCACCTCGTCGATGATCGCATAATGGAGACGCCTCTGGACCTGCTGATATTCGGGCGGATAGCGGGAGTCACCCTTGGCCGCCAGCCGCATGTTATCGCGGAGGTAGTCGAAACCGAACTCGTTGTTGGTCCCGTATGTGATATCGCAACTGTACGCCTTCTGACGCTCGACCGCTCCCATGTCGTGCTGGATGGCGCCCACAGTCAACCCGAGGAACATGTACAGCGGGCCCATCCATTCCATATCGCGACGAGCCAGATAGTCGTTGACAGTAACGACGTGGACCCCCTTCCCTTCCAAAGCGTTGAGATAGGCCGGCAGTGTTGCTACAAGGGTCTTTCCTTCACCGGTGACCATTTCTGCAATGGCCCCGGCGTGAAGGACCATTCCGCCCATCAACTGCACATCGAAATGCCGCATGCCCAGAACCCGCCGGGATGCTTCCCGGCAAACGGCAAAAGCCTCGATGAGAAGGTCGTCCAGAGTTTCGCCGGCCTCCAGACGTTTGCGGAACTTGTCGGTCTGCTCGCGGAGTTCCGCATCGGTCATTTTCTGATAGCGGGGCTCCAGGTCGTTGATCGCCTGAACCTTGGGTTGAAGTTTCCGCAAATAGCGGGCATTGGCCGAGCCGAATAGCGACGTCAACGTCCTGTCCACGGCCTGGCCAAGGACCACAAAGGTATCCGTCGCGAAATCCCACAGTCGTTCGAGAAGTTCCATGGCTGTATGCTGAACTTTTTCGTTGGTTGATTGCTTGCTTGGCTGCATTCCCTACGGGACCAGGCTTCCGGACGAGCCTGCTCCGGCAACAAGTCTTCCTGCTCCCTAAGGCGCAACAATCGCCACGATTGTACCACAAGCCGGACATTCCGCGCAGTGTGAGATCGCGCGGCAAAAGCTGCGCCAAAAGGAGCAACTGAAAAACTCACAAAATTCTACTTTTATTGTAGGCTTTCGGTCCCGGCGCGTTGAGGCTGCGTCCGTCAATGGTCTTAGAAAAATGACATTCGCCACCGCAACTTTACGCCAAGTCGCAACTTAGCACCAAGATGGCCGGGCGTCAACACTTTTTGCGCGCTGGTTTAGCTCAGCCGTTGAGATCCGATCAAAAAAGCCCGCTTCCCCTCCCATCGGGAGCATGCCAAGTCATCCGAGCCAAACAAGGGATGGAAAACTATCCGTTCAACTGGAAACGGCAAACTTGTTTGGGGTGATATCAACCCCCGCCAGAAAGTCGGTGATTGGTGAACCAGTTCCGCACGAAAATCTTCTAACACGCCGCCATGATAATCCGCCATTTACCCATCTGCCTTCATCCTTCCGGAGGGAACATAATATTACGAAAATCGTATATCGCGTTGATCTGCCGCCGTGCCGGAGATTTACGTCACCGCTTTCCTGACGGAGCCGCCGTATGAGCCGCCAACCAACAGTCGAAGACCTCTGCGATGTTTGCCGGGAGATCTGTCCGCCCGACCTCGCAGAGAGGTGGGACAACACTGGCTTGTTGTTGGGCGACCCTGCACGACCCGTCGAACGGGTGATGACGTGCCTCACCCTTTCCCCCAGAACGGTGGCCGAAGCGATCGAGAACGGCGCTAACCTAGTGATCAGTCACCACCCGGTGCCGTTCACACCTCTGACAGCGATCACCACAGTAACGCTTCCTGGCTGGATACTGTGGCAATTGGCCGTACACCAGATTGCGGTGTTCTCGCCGCACACCTCATTCGACTCGGCTGCTCAGGGTATTAACCAGCTCCTGGCTGAGCGACTGAAGCTCACAGACATCCGACCCCTTCGACCCTCGTCGGCAGAGCCTTCTCTCGGGACCGGGCGTTTAGGAATCCTTCCTGAACCACGACCTTTTCTGGAATTTGCCCAGCATGTGAAGAACGTCTTCGGTTTGAAACACATTGCCGTTGCGGGAACGCCACGTGTTCCGGTAGAACGGGTGGCCATCGGTTGCGGGGCAGCGGGCGAACTCCTTCGCGATGCGCACCAGGCCGGGTGCCAGGCCTTTGTCCTGGGAGAAACCCGTTTCCACACCTGTCTGGAGGCGGAATTCTTGGGGATTGGCTTGTGTATGATTGGGCATTATCAAAGTGAACGCCTGGGCATGGAGCACCTCGCCCATCTCCTCCGAGAACGCTTCCCGCAAGTCGAAATATGGGCGTCACGCGCTGAATGCGACCCCATCCGGTGGATTTAACAACTTTACCACGTGGACGGTCCAACACATCATCCGGGACAATCACCGGAAAGAGCCAACCACCGAAGGAGGCAAGTGCATGGAAACTTTTGCCCCCAATTCCCGCGTCGCAGTGGTTACTGGAGCCGGAAAGAAACGTATCGGGCAGGTGGTTGCCCGGGCTCTGGCCGAACGGGGTTATGCGCTAGCGCTTCATTACCGGGAGTCCCACCGGGAAGCGGAGGCGTTTCGGGAGGAGTGTACAGCTTCGGGAGGCACTGCCGAGCTATTCCAGGCCGACCTCGCAGATACCTCCGCTGTTGACCGCATGTTCGATCAGATACTGGATCGCTTTGGCCGAATTGATGTCCTCGTGACGGCAGCCGCCATCTGGACGCCCACCCCTTTGGAGTCCCTCAAACCTGACGACATCATAAGGCACTTCCAGGTCAACGCAATGGGAACATTTTGGTGCTGTTACCGAGCAGGTTTGGCCATGGTGAACCAGCGCGAAGGAGGTGTGATCATCACCATCGGCGACTGGGCCATCGAGCGTCCTTACCTTAATTACGCGGCATATTTCATTTCCAAAGGCTGCATTCCCACATTGACCAGAACGCTTGCCGTGGAGTTGGCTCACCGAAATCCTGCGATCCGCGTCAATTGTATCCTGCCAGGTCCGGTGATGATGCCAGAGAATCTCGCTGAACACGAACGGATTGAGGCACTCAAAAGCACGCTTTTGAAACGCGAGGGCCGACCAGAAAACGTGGCCGCGGCGGTCTTGTTCCTCATCGACAACGATTACGTCACAGGCATTTCACTTCCTGTCGAGGGCGGTCGACTCTTGAGCTGAGCCCATGGGAACCTTCCGCTGGATCATGAAAAGACAACACCCAGATACGCAACCCGCCGTTGTCGGCCGAATTATTTCTGCTGACCGCTTTGTTGTTGTGTAAGGATTTCCCGCCTGATGTCAGAAAGACTTCTTTTCTCCAGGGGTCTGGCTGCCGCCTCCTTCTGAGTCTCTTGTTCGGCCTGGGCTTTTTGCTGCGTTGCCTTCGGGTTACTTTTGCCTTTCTCGTTCGAAGGCGGAGCAGGTTTGCTGGAGAGTTGCGACATCCCAGTGAACCAGCCTCCCAAGCCGTTTTGCGAAGGCGACTTGGACTCTACTTCTTCTTGAGAACCTGCTGCCGGAGCCGATTCCCACTGCTTCGCCTCCCCCGTCGGATGGACAGCCAGCTCGTCGGTGCTCTGTGGGCCGATCTCAGATGGCCCGGCTTTCGATAAACCCGGGCTGACGGCAGAACCCGCCGGCTCCATGGCCGAGGAAGACCCCGGTATCACCAGTTCCGGCCCAACGGGGACGAATTGCTTCGATGCGTTTGACTGGCCAGTTTGGGAGCCGTCGGGCTTTTCGGGTCTAGGTACGTCAGGCAGAATTGGCGGCATGCGTTGTTTCGGAAGCGCCGCTCCTTCCGCACCAGGCGCGCTGGAGGTCCCCTGAATCCGCTGCCTCAATTGCTGGACCAGGTCTTCCAACCGTTTTCGCAATTCCCCCAAACGTTCTCCCGCTGGTGCCGACGACGCTTCGGGGGCGCTTCGCATTGTTTCCCGTGAACGATTTTTCCCCTCGCGACGAACTTCACGTCGGGCGCGCAGACGCTCCCGAAGAGTCTCGCCAAGACCGCGGCTTGCACCTGTGGACGGCCCGGATTCAGCCAAATCCGATAGACCAGGTCCCTCATCGTGCAATGCCGAAAACACAGCCGCGGCACTTCCCGAAATGACCTGACCCCGCGGCGCCACGACCGGTTGCTCCCCTGCTCTTTTCGGTGCCGGATCATTCCAAACCATGCTGGACACCACGCACAGGCCGGCCACCGCCCAATACAGATCCCGTGGCATTTCCAATTCTCCAGGCAGGAGATCAAGTCCCGTCCGCTACACTTTTTTCTGGGAGTTATCGCATTTTATCCCATTTGGCAGTTCAGGCCAGCGCGGAGGCCGGTGCTCCCCACCCGGCGGACTGTGCACGCGGAGCGGCTACTTCATGAGGCGCTTGAGCACCTGTTCCAACTCGGCCCCCGTAATGTTCCTGTTTACGACCCGGCCCTGGTCGTCCAGCAAAATCATCAGCGGCAGCGTAACAACTCCCAGCTCCACTGCCGGGCGGCTTTCCAGTCCCCCGGGTTCATAAATCTGCGGCCAACTCAGTCGCGCTTCGGCCAGGTAGGCCTGCATATCTTCCAGCCGGGTATCCACATTGACCCCCACAATGGCCAATTTGCCGCCGTAGCGTGTGATGAGGTCCTTCAGGATCGCCATGTCCGTCTTGCAGGGTTCGCACCAGCTTGCCCAGTAGTGGAGTAACACCACCTTTCCGCGATACGCGGCCAGATCAACGGTACCACCTTGCGGATCTCTGCCCCTGAATTCCAATACTTGACCTTCTAGACCCAGCCGCCGCAGCGCTCCCTGTGCCTTTGGCGCTTCCGGCGAATTGGGGAACCGTCTCACGACCTCCTGATAAAGGCTTTTGGCCCCCTCGACGTCGTCCATGTATTCCTTTCCAATGGCCAATTGCATCAAGGCACTCGCTGCGTCGGGGGCGTCGGGGTACTGTTGCAGGAACTCCTGAAGGCTCTCCGCCCATTTCTTTTGGACTGCGTCGTAGTTCGCACCCGGAGCCTGAAGAGCCAACGAGTACTCAGCCGTCAATTCGCGGAATCGCACATACGCTGCAAGGTCCCGCTTGGCGGGATCCTTACTCAGACGCGCATAGAGCGTCCCCAGACGCTCCGCACCCTGAGGAAATGTCCCCGCTTGAACGGACGCAGAGACGAAATCGGCCAACTGGCGAATCCACATCGCCTTGTCCTCAGGCCGTTCGCTCTGCGCTTCCAACGCCTCCAAAATCTCGGCCCGCTTCGCATTGAGGGCGGCCTGTTGCTCTAGGGTCTGCGCTTCTTTTGCGGCGGCCTCCAGTTTTTCCAGTTCATCGAGCAGTTTCTGCATTTCCTCGGTAACGCCGGCGGTCGCCTCGGGCTGGGAAGGAGCCAGTGCTGGTGGGCGGAAAAAGAGATTCGCGGCAGAAGCCAGCACCGCTTGATCCTCGACAAGCTGCGGTGCGGTCACCAACTTCCAGGTGGACCCTACCTGAATGAGCGTTCCCAAGAGAAATTGCACCGTCCCTTTTTCCGTCTCCGCAAAAGCCAGCGCGTTCTCGTAAACGACCAAATCAGTTTTGGGACCGTCAGCACTCGCCAGTACCACACCTGGACGATGCCCACTAAACTGGACCCACTTAACGGTGCCTAACGACGAAGCTTTTGCGGCCGCTGCCGCGAATTGGGCCCCCGCTTGGGCAAGCAGTTTCTTGATCTCGGACTCGGTCTCTGTACTCAGACCAAGTTCCGCCAGCTCGGCGGAGGTCAGCAAAAGGGACTGGAACCTCGCCGAATTGTTTGTAACCAGGGAACGAACAGCTTCTTCCGCGAGCTCTTCCGGGGAAAGCTGTCGCCAGCGATCGATGACCCCGTCCTGGTTACTATCTATCCCCCAGCGGGTTCCGGCTACCGTTAACCAACGAAACTGATCCACTTTCCCATCGCCGTTGGAATCAATATCTCGGTAAACTTCCAGTCCGTTCTGGAAATAGCACCAGGTATCCACTCGGTTATCCCCGTTTGTGTCAAGGAACCGCCGCAGGACGTACCCGCGACCGTCCTTGACCACCCACCCAACATCTTTACCTATCTTCTCAGCCGCCACAGTACACTGAGCCATCTCCTCGCGAGTGGGGGTGTCGATCTCCACACCGGGCTGGACAGGCTTGATCTGGAGGGTCTGCTCCACAGTTGGAGGGGCCGATTCCACCTTAGCGGGGATGGCCACCATCCCGAACATCGTCAAAACCACGGTCGAGAGCCTCAACGTGCGGTGTCGCTGTGCCATCGCGTACCTCCTTGCGGATCGGTATCTCTTATGAGACGGACCCACTCGCAAGACGGTGGCGCCCGCCTCGGTGACATTACCAGGGAAATTGCGCCGAACGGGGTTTTTCAGGCATGTTGATCACCCCGCATGGGCAGTGTGGAAAGGTTTATCCCGGACTTTACACACTCCGTCCAAAGGCTACAATAGGGAATTGAAACGCGCGTCGGGCGATTGCGATGAAAGTGTCGAACCGCACCGGGTATTTAACCCAATCAGATTCGTTTTAGCGAGGTGACAAATTGGTGGACGCGCGTTGGCAGCTATTTTGAGCACGCAGCAATCCGGCAGGATCCGGAGTTCGACGGCCTCCGGCACGGAGAGCGCGTTTACCTGCTGCCGGATGTACGTAATAGAAAAATAGAAAACAAGAACGCGCGCATAGCTCAGTAGGTTAGAGCGCGTCCCTGATAAGGACGAGGTCCCTGGTTCGAGTCCAGGTGCGCGCACTGGGAAGGCGTGGCACCTCGCCTTCCCTCTTCTCGCAGTGTTCGATTAGCTAACTGGGAAAATCGGCCGAGAATGAAGAAGCCGACAGGGTCTTATTAGCTATCCTTGTTGGCGGAATTCACTTTGGCGTAGTGTGGGGATGTAGCTCAGTTGGGAGAGCGCCTGCTTTGC
>NZ_JBAMME010000347.1:0-2270 GCF_039793925.1 Thermogutta sp.
CGGGGGGAATCACTTACACAGTTCCTGTCAAGATCTGGGACCCCGCCCCCCGGCATGTTCACTGGGGCGTCTACCGTATCCAGGAGACCCGATGAAGCAACGGGCGACCGTCTGTCGTACCAACAGGGGAGGTTGCGCTGCGTTGCCTCGCAAGGCTTTTGTCGGGCAGAGCATGGATCGGCCCGAGATGACCATGGCGGTGTTTGCCAACACCCGGCCTGTCGAAGATCGTCGGTTCATCCGAGGGAGCGGGGATGTTGATCGCCTCCAGCCTCGCTCATGCCGATCTTGCACTGCGGGTGGCAGTTCCTGGTAGCCTCTTTGCGTCTGTCGGGCTGAATCAGCCCATTGAACAATATCCAGATACATCCGCGACAAGAAGGAGGGAAAAATGCGCAGGATATTGATTTTTGTGGCTGTGATGGTGTTCTTGATGGGTGTCTGCACCCATCCGGTTGCCGCTCAGGGCGCGGTGGTCGGACAGATCGGTGGCACCACCCTCGCCGTCGCCCTACAGAACGGCTATGCGTACATCGGTGTTGGCCCGCGGCTGGTGAAGGTGGATGTGTCTACCGACACCCCGCAGAAGGTGTGGGAAAGTGACGTGCTGCCCGGCGCCGTGAGATCGATTGCCCTCTCCGGGGGATACGCGTATGTAGCCAGCGGGAAAGGGCTGCATATCTTTGATATTTCCGGCTCCGTCCCCCGACGGGTGGCCGTTTACCTCCCAGAGGCATGGATAGATGGTGTGACCATCGTCGGTACCTATGCCTATATCACCGGCATGGATGCCCTGTTGCGTATCCTGGATATCTCCAGCCCATCTGAGCCGCGCCTGATTGGGGCCATAACCGATGAGGGCGGTCTGGAGGTGGCCGTGTACGGCAACCACGCGTATGTGGCATCGTACGAAGGGCTTTGGGTGGTCAACCTGTCGGACCCCGCCCACCCATGGCGCGAGGGTAATGTGCAGTTCTTTATTGTCAGTGGGGTTGCGGTAAATTACCCCTACGTGTACGTTGTGGGGCGTGTGGCAGGAGAGGGGAGAAGCCAGCCTGGGTTAAGCGTGGTGAATGTCAGCGATCCCCAATCCCCCTGGGTGGTCGGGTCCATCGTCACTTCGGAAGACGTGGTAGATGTTGTCTACTCCAACAACCTGGCCTATATGGCAGACGGGAGTGCCGGGCTCCGAATCGTCAGTTTTCCCACCCCTGCCTTTCCGCAGGAAGTCGGACACTACGACACGGTGGGGTGGGCGAATAGCGTGGCTGTGTCCGGGACGCGCGCCTATGTGGCGGATAGCGACAGAGGGTTGAGGGTCATCGATGTCTCGTCCCCCACCAACCCCAGGGAGGTCGGCTTTTACGAAAGCATCGGGGTGCCGGTAGGTGTTGTGACCAATGGTCAGTATGCATACGTGGCCAGCGGCGGCCGGGGGATGTGCGTGGTGAACGTATCCGATCCCGCCTCGCCCCGGGCAGAGGGATGTATCGATACCCCGGGACAGGCATACGGGGTGGCGATTACCTCAACCCTGGCGATCGTGGTAGACCGAGGGTCGGGGGTCGAGATGGTGGATGTTTCTGTCCCACAGGCACCTCGGCAAATTGGGTTTGCCAGGTTTCCCGCTTACGGAAGGTGTGTGACGGTGAGGGGTAACTATGCGTATGTAGGAGGGCCGGCTGGTGCAGGCATCCTTGACATTTCCAACCCCGCCGCTCCCCGTCTCGTTGGTTGGGCCCGGGGGAGCGATATTGTGGGCATCGCGGTGTCCGGCAACTATGCCTATCTGGCAGACTATGGTTGGGGGATCCGGGTGGTGGACATCTCTAACCCCATCTCCCCCACGGAGGTAGCGCTGTACACCCCCGCTTACCGTGTGGTTTTTGATGTGGTCACTTCCGGCAACTATGCCTATGTAACAGCGTCGTCAAACAGAGATGAAATTTGGGTGCTGGACGTCTCCGACCCCGCCAACCCCCAGGCGGTGATGACATATACCCTGTCGGCAATGGCTAGTGACCTCGCCATCGCCGGTCCCCTCCTGTATGCGACGGGTGGCAACAAGGTGGCGGTTATCAACATATCCGACCCCCACTCGCCCCGCGAAGTCTCCATGCTGGAAATGCCGCCCCACTGGTACAGCATCGAGTCGGATGTTTTTGCCAACAACGTTTATGTGGCTGGCTATGATGTGGGCCTGGTCACCCTGCGGCATATTTGGCTTGAGCCAAGAGTTTACCTGCCGCTGGTGATGCGGAACCGATAAA
>NZ_JBAMME010000348.1:0-2264 GCF_039793925.1 Thermogutta sp.
GTCGTGGCTGATCCAACTGTTCAATGCGGCGGTGATGAGGCTGATCGGGTAAGGGACTGAACGTCCACCTGAAGTTACCCCGCGATCTGCTGGGGGCGCTGGAGGTGCCGGAAGATCAGGTAGAGAGGCGGCTCCGCGAGATGTTAGGCCGCCGCATCCCTGACCGAGCTTGTATACCAGGGCGCATGTACAAGTAAAGTGGAAGTGCAAAATGAAACGCATGTTAAGCATCGTAGGAAGTTTGTTGGGCCTGCTGGTGCTCGTAGGCTTGGCGGTTGTTCTGGCCCTAAGCTTTGGTGGGCTGCGAAGAGCAGCGGAGCCGGCGTCTCAAAGCTTCCAATCGCCTATCGAGACACCGACATTGCCACCGTATCCACCCCCGGCAACACCCGCTCCTCCCAGCCTACCGGCTGTACCGGTACCACCTTGTAGGTTTGTGGGGCACCCCGCGCCTGCCGAACTCGGACCACCTCTCGAGCCTTATCAGTTTTCCGAACCCAAGATCGTGCTGACCCATCCGGCAGCCATCGGTATCGCCGGATGGTTGCCCGATGGCCAACAATTGCTGATCACGCGTGATCTCCCAGGCACAAACCACAACAGCATTGATGTTTTCGATCCTCAAACTGGTGAGTTGCGCACCTACGCCGAGCGGGAAGGAAACAGCGGCAAACCGGTCTGGTTGCCGGCCTTGAATGCTGTAGCCTACCTGACGCTGGTGGCGGAAAAGGGAGAGGGACAACCGATAAGCTATCGTCCAGAATTGTGGATCAGCTATGGCAACCCCCAGCAGGCGGAGCGCCTGACGTCAGACGTATGGGGGTTCTCACTGGCGGTTGAACCCGATGGAAAGCGCCTGTGGTACTTTTCCCGCTCGGAGCCTGACCGCCCGCAGATATTCGATGGGGAAACTAGAGCCATCCAAGCGGCGCTATTGGACCTGGCCCCGCTGCGATATTTGAAACCGGGGTTGGAGTGGGCCATGCGGGATCGGTCGCCCGATTTCAAGATGGCTTGGCGTCCCGATGGCTCTCAGATGGTGCTCTATTCCCAATTCTGGACGTTCTTGGTGGACGTTAAGACTGGTCAGGTGTGCGAACTCAATCTCGGCACGTATAACCCTGAAGCGATGGACATTCCGCCCTGGCCCCTGGAGGCGCAGTGGAGTCCGGATGGACGCTATTTAGCTTTTATTACGACCGACAGTCTGAACCTGCCCCTTCGGCGCACCGATCTCTCCATTCTTGACATGGAAACGGGAGAGCGCCGCACGCTGTCACCAGGGCCGGACATCGAACCCGGTCGGCATTATGTGACGGATATGGCTTGGGCGCCAAATAGTCAGGTTTTGGCTATATTGGCTACTGTAGAATATCGTGATGGGGCAACATGGGAGGGTCTTTATCTCGTTGAGGGCGCAACTGGGCAGAACAAACACCTGCTACCGCATATAGTATTCCCAGCCGGTGATACCGGGTGGAACTTGGCCTGGTCTCCCAATGGCAAATCCCTTGCCGTGACCTGTCTATATGGCCCATTGTGCCTGGTAGAAGTAACATGGCCATAAGGAGGATTTATGCCACACATTCGCCTTAGACTTCTACCGCTGACTTTACTGTTCTGGGGAGTGATCAGCTCTGGAAGCGCGTTTGCCTCCTTCAGTCCTCCCTCAAATATCATCCTACGTGTGTATCGCTTAGAGTCAAGCGGCGCTCTCTGGGTAAATCCTGCTACCGGAGCCTATCATCTCTGTTCATCCAATGATACATACTACGGCTGTACTGCTATTCCCAATTATGCCTATCCTTATTCTACCAATCCTGTCACCATTCCCATCGAGACCGACTACCTCCTGGACGTAGTACCCAAGGAAGTCAGCGTAGAGGCTTTTCATCCCACCGCCATCCAAGCGCAGGCTATCGCTGCTCGTTCCTATGCCTACTGGCATATCCGCCAGGGAAGCACGATCAATAACTCTACTCAGTTTCAGGTCTTTGTCCCTTACGCCTTTGAAGCCCTCAATCCGACCACCTTCCCGGACAACCCCAGCAATCCTTGCGCCAGCAGCAACCTGAACACCAATCAGCGCCTCGTCTGCGGAGCCGTAGCTCCTCGCCACTACATCGCCTATGGCACCTACCCCAATGACGACCTGCCCGCTTTCACCGAGTATTTCGCCGACATCCGCAACCGCACGATCAGTGGTGGACAACCCTATCTGATCGCCGTGGATGATCCCATCAGTTCCCATCTGGACATCGTTC
>NZ_JBAMME010000349.1:0-2256 GCF_039793925.1 Thermogutta sp.
ATGTCCACTCGTCAAAGCAAGAACCGTGCCGCGCCGCAGCTCGGCCAGAATGGGTACTCCTGCTCTCCTAAGGCGACGTTTGCCCTCCGCACGGGACACGAAGGGCATGGCTCCCGCGGCGGCGGTTACGGCGCCAGAGGAGAAAGCTCCAAATCGGCGGCGCCCAAAGTCGCGGTGTTGCGTTCCTGAATCGCCACAGCCAGCCTCTTAGCGCCCCGGGGCCAGCGGATGGGCGCTTGGAAAACCCAGAAGCTGCCTCCCTCGGTTTCGGGTTGCACTTCGAAGCTCGCGCGGTGCAGAAACACATCCCCGCGGCCTGTATCCACACCCAGAACAAGCTGAAACGATGCTCCCCCCAAGGCTGCCAAAAGCGAGCGGACAGGACTTACATCGACGCCAATGTGCAACGTACCCCGAAGCATCTCGTTGGCTTCTGCTCGAATGTCTTCAAGCTGCACTTCTACGGGAAAGGAGAAATCCCCTCCCTCGCCTCGCAGAAGCGCACGAACCGCAGCCTCCGCCATGGCATCGTCGCGGCCATGGCGCACGAAGTTTGGCGCCCACAGCGCGGCCCCGTTGCGACACCGCACTTCCAAGCGGTGAAGTTCCCCATCCATGAGGCCAGAAACTTGGTACGTGAGCACGTAAAAGGAGGCAAGGCTTCGATCAACGGTGGCCAGGCTTCCTTTGGTGGGAATCAGGGCGCCACCCGTTTCGCGGGCCAGAAGCTGCAACCCCGAGGAGGGATCCATGACGGTACCGGAGGCGGTCCTTCCCTGCCGGTAGCCGGGACCCATAAACTCCCGGAATACAGATACCCCACTTTGACTTGCCGCCCACGGTGGGTAAAAGACCCCTGAAATCCCGGGAAAATAGGGCAGAGCAACGATCCCATCCGCTGCCAACTCGCGAGCAAACTGTAGCGCGGAATCTCGCTCTTTCTTCTCAGCTGTGAACTGCTCGCCCAGACTTTTCAGTGCTCGCTGTTCCCAAGGAAAAAGGTCTTCAGCTTCCGTTTTTCGGGCAAACGCATCCCAAATTCCGTAAGCGTCAAAATCGAAGCCGTCGGAAATCAGCACCAAAAAGGTTACGGCAGCCCGCCGCCCGAAGAAGGCCGCCATTCTGATGTGGCTCAGCACCTCTCGGTCGTAAAGGCCGGCTTCGACCAAACGAAACACCTCACTGGAAGGAGCGGGCAACCGCCTCCGTAACATAGGGCCTCGGACTTGGTAAACCTGGTCGGTAAGCCAGCGGCGCTCGGCTACGAGGTCATTTCGCGTCGCCAGAGTTGATACTTTTGTGCGTACCAGCTCCCGGAGAGCTTGGGGTTGGGTGATGTCCCGTCCCAAAAGCTCCGGGCCGCTTTGCCGGGCAACGACAAACCGCACCGGCCCGAGGGCTGTGAGACTTTCCGCCTCCCGCTCCAGGAATCGAGTCGCTGCCGTGAGGCAGAAGCGGCTGCAACCATGCGAGGTAATCACCACCGCTACCTCAGACTTGGGACGAGCTTGCGCCGGGTCTTCCTGGGCTCGCCCCGTAGCGTGAACGGCGTTTTCGGTTGCAGAAACGGCGTCTTCGGTTGCAGAAACGGTGTTCGAATGGTGGAGCAGCTTTTCCACCGAAAGGATGTGTACGGGTTGGCCATCAACCAGGGCGTCCAGGTCTTCGGGGTGCAAATCCCCGGTCTCGCTCCGAACCACGACCGAAACGGCCAAAACCCCCACCCGCTCGTGAAAACGGGCGGGCGGGCGGTCGCCCGTCCCACCCCAAGCTGCACAAACGGCCGAAAGCAAAGGGATTTGGATGCCGCGAAAGGCCCTGACCAGCATAGCGGAACTCCTCATCGCCAGCACCACCATGGGCAACCAGGATCATACCAATGGCAGGGGCATTGGATGCATTCCTGCTGCTGCGGGTAACGGCTGCAGGGGCATGGCACCTGATGGTAGGGTCCGCTGCAGTACTCGCCGTTTTCTGGTTCGATTTTCCCATCGCCGTCGAAATCAACACATGTTCCGGTTCCAAAGTCGTCCGCAACCCAGCACGTAGCACCCTCGAAGCTTCCGGAGGTACAGTTGTTTTTTTCCTCAAGCTTGGCGAAACCTTCTTGGAACCCGTTCCGCGCCGTCGCCCCATTACAAAGGCGAATAAAGTCGCCTATGTGCTCCGTGAAGTACGGATCAGCGTAGAACTCCACGATGTACTCCGAGCTCGGCAAGTTGGGCTGGGGGGCAGAAAGGCCCAGGGCAGCGAAAA
>NZ_JBAMME010000350.1:0-1111 GCF_039793925.1 Thermogutta sp.
TTAAGGCTGTGGTGTCCGGTGAGGAGATCGTGGTCCGCGAGCTGTACTGCCCGCCGTTTTCGTATCGCCCGATCTGTAAGATACTCCTGGCCGCCAACGAGGCAATGAAGATGTCCGCGACTGATAGCGGTCTGTGGAGGAGACTGCGGAGGGTGCCGTTCGAGCATGTGGTGCCGGAGGAGAGGAGATCGCCGGAGCTCAAGGCCAAACTAACGGACCCTACAGCAGATGATGGTGTGCATGTCCGGGCAGTACTGCGCTGGATAGTAGACGGCGCTGTAATGTGGTTGAGGGACCGAAAGCTGGATCCTCCTGTGTATGTGCATGACCTAACCGAGGAGCTACGGGACGAGCTGGACCCAATATCAGAGTGGATTCAGGAGTGCTGTGATCGGTCGGATCGTAGGGCTGTGACGCCCAAGGATGAGCTCTGGAAGAGCTATCTGCAGTGGTGCGAGCAGGAGGCGATCAAACCGATGGACTGTAGGATCTGGGGCAAGTATCTTAAGAGGTGGTGCGTGAGAATCGAGCGGCCGAGACTCGGTGGCGAAAGGAAACGTATGGTAGTCGGTATTAGACTGTTGGATCGGGGATCTGTACAGCCGAAAACGGTAGATTTCTCGGAATCAGGCCAAGATCCATTTGACGATCTGGATTGATGTTGTGTGCGGGAGGAGGTACCCCGATGTGCCTCCTCCGTCCCTCTCTATACGGTGTGGAATCGGCCAGGACCGATTATCCGGTCCGATCTGGACCGATTTAGACCGATGGACCGATGTGATGCTTTAACTTTTTCTGCGCCTGCCTTCCATTGCTTTTTCATGACCCATCTCCGATTTCATAACAGAAAAAGGATTTCATCGGACCAAATCGGTCCAAATCGGTCCGGAGTGTTTCTATCTGTCAAGCCGGCACTTACTAGCCGCGGGTAGCGCCAACCTCAGCTCCGCCACCAGACCTCGGCGGTAGGCGACGGAGGTCCCAGCCATACACCGCATGGTGAGGTGGCGAGGCGTAGCGGCGGTGATTCTGGAATCCATTGGCTAGGTGCCGGGAGTCTAATTGTGTGGAGGTAGGCTTGATGTCCGATCCTCGTCCATTTACACATACG
>NZ_JBAMME010000350.1:1211-17665 GCF_039793925.1 Thermogutta sp.
GTCTAATTGTGTGGAGGTAGGCTTGATGTCCGATCCTCGTCCATTTACACATACGCTATCGTCGATCCTGAACCGGAGACCGCCGGATACTATCGACGATCTTCTCGATCCTGCCAAGTCTACAACTCTGGTGGAGCTGATCGTCAAGCGTCTGATATACTCGGCGGTACAAGGAGACTCTCGTGCGATATCGACGATCCTGGAGAGGGTCGAAGGTCCGCCGCCAGACAGCACACCAGAGGTAGGCCGCATCAAGATCGAATGGGTACTGCCCGGTGGTACGGCGCTGAATCCGGACCTAAGCCGACAGGACGTCCGTAGTCTGCTTCCTGGCATGACGAGCAATTCCGATCTCTCGAGCTTCCTAGCCATCAAGACCGAGAGAGACGAGAATCCGGACGGTGGCATACCTAAGGACGAGCTGTGGGGTGCCTATAAGGAGTACTGCCGGGAGCACAAGATCGCATATCTACCCAAGGCGACGTTTCTAACCAGACTACGCAGGATGGGATACAGCACAGCCCAGCGTGAGGCATGTAGCGGCCGTCCTGTGATTGTAGTGTTGGGATTGAGGTGGCGCACCAGTGACTAGTACACTCGAGGAGCCAGCGATCACGGTCAGACTACCAGTCCCTCACGGCGGACAGCGGAGGGTGATCGAGAGTAGTAGCCGGTACGTCGTCGTGCGGTGCGGGCGACGATGGGGCAAGACGACAGCGGGTGCACTCGTCGCTGTGCTCTGTGCGATAGAGGGTAGGAAGGTTGGCTGGTTTTCGCCGACGTATCGGATGCTGTTAGACGCATGGCGATTGATGCGGGATTGGTGCGCCGACATCACGAGCCGATGTAGCGAGGTCGGGCATGAGATGGTGCTCATTACCGGCGGTGTAATCCGAGCCTACTCATTGGACAATCCGCACAGCGCGAGGGGCGAGGCATTCCATCTTGTGGTGATCGACGAGGCGGCACAGGTCTCGCACCTTGACGTCGCTTGGGAGTCCGCGATCAGGCCGACACTCACCGACTACGGCGGCCGGGCGGTGTTTTTGAGCACTCCGCGGATTGGGTCCTACTTTTCGGATGTACTATGCCGACAGACCGGATCGTCCTGGGAGCAGATTCATGCGCCGAGCTGGGACAATCCCAGGATTCCGCAGGACGAGATCGAGGAGGCGAGGCGGACACTGCCCGATTGGGTGTTTCGGCAGGAGTACGGTGCAGAGTTAGTACGACACAAGGGATCGATGTTTGAGGCGTCGTGGTTCAGAGTGGTAAGAGAAGCACCGGAGCACCTCCAGTGGGTACGCTACTGGGACCTCGCCCTGACTACCGGCGAGAGGTCCAGCTACACGGCATCGGTGCGAGGCGCAGTGGGCGAGGACGGTACACTGTACCTGGCGGACATGATACGTGGTAGATGGGAGTGGCCCACATGCCGGGAGATTATGGTAGAGACGATGCGGAGGGAGCACCGGGTACTCCACTATGTCGAGAGTGCGCTACACGGCAGGGCGGCAGTACAGGAGCTGGTCCGAGATCCAAGCCTGGTAGGGACCAGCATCTCGGCGCTGGACGTCGATCGTGATAAGGTGTCTCGTGCACTGGTGTGGAGCGTTAGAGCTAGTCAAGGTCTGGTCGCCCTGGTGGATGGCGACTGGATTCCAGCGTTTCTGGAGGAGGCGTTGGCGTTTCCGCACGGAGCATACGACGATCAGGTGGATGCGGTATCTGGTGTCGTGATGGCGTTGAGTCGGGAGGTAGGCGATACACCTGTGGTTGCCGTTGTCGGTGCACCGAAGGTACCAGGATGGCGGGAGCTGTTCGGCCATAGGAGGCTGTTATGAAGGAGCACCTTGAGTATCTTCTTAAGGCTAGTAGCCAGCAGATCAAGGATCCATTCACAGAGCTGTACGGATCGGGCGATGCCATAGAGCCACCGCTAGATCCGGCAAAGCTACTCCTCCTCGCCGAGGATAATGCGATCCATGCCGCCTGTCTTCGCGCCAAGGCAGACGATGCGGCAGGCCGAGGCTGGTCACTGGCGCCGAGACCAGGTCGAGAGCTGGAGGAGCAGGTGATCGGACAGTACCGTGAGCTCCTCTCGGGCCTATCTCAGACAGTACCATGGGACCAACTGCTGACAGTGACGGCATGGGAGGTAGAGGCTATCGGGTGGTCAACCTGGGAGGTAGTCCGCGAGGGTGGAACGATAGTGGCCATCTTCCACATGCCTGCACATACGGTACGACTCTCTACCCGAGGCGACGGTTTCGTCCAGACAAGAGGCGTACAGACCCGATGGTTCGCGAGGTTTGGATCGGAGGCGGAGCCAGAGGACGGGTCCTCGGTCCTGATGTTCTCGCACTACTCGCCACGATCACCTTACTACGGGCTACCGCGGTGGGTCGCCGCAGTATCGGCTCTTGCTGAGCTCGCCGCGATACGCAACTACAACGTACGATGGTACTCGTCCGGCGGCACCGTTGACCAGCTAATCCTAGTCCGAGGAGGTCCTGCGACTACCAGGGCAGAGGTGGTGCGGATACTGGAGGAGGAGTTCCGCAGAGTCACCGGATTAGGCCATGCCAGGATCATACTAGGCACCGACGAATCCCAGGACATTGAGGTGCGGTTTCTCTCGCCGGAGGTGAGCAGACGGGAGGGACAGTTCGCGGCACGGCGTACCGATCTGGTCAAGGAGGTGCTGATGGCGCACCTTGTACCGCCATACCGGATCGGCTGGGCCGAGCTTGGCAGTCTTGGCGGCAGTGCGGCCAGGGAGATGCTAACAGCGTACCGGGTAGGAGTTGTGGAGCCGCTACAGGTAGCGATCGAGAGCGTAATCAACACCGAGCTCCTAGGGCCCAAGGGTCTTGATTGGCCAGTACGATTTGAGTTCAACGACTTAACATGGGAGGAGACAGAGCTATCGATGCGGATAGCGGTCGGAGGTGTTAAGTCCGGGATACTGACGCCCAACGAGGCGAGAGAGTTGATCGGCAGGCCGCCTACCGACGATCCTAGGATGGACAGGTATTATGTGCCCGAGGACGGCAAGATATCGGAGGCGATAAAGGAGTCGGATCTCGATGACCTCCTCGACGTCATTGAAGACCTGGTGGCTGGAGGCGAGCAGAGAGCAGAGGGTTTGGCTTCTGAAGGAGTACCTGAAGGCACAAGCTAGGTCCCGAGCCGAAGACGCCACAATCGCCAGACTAGCCAAGCTGTTAAGACGGATCTACATGCGATGGCTACCCTACCTACTCAGGGTGGTGAAGCAGGATGAGGCCGAGGAGGAGTGGGAGCGGGAGTTCTCGCAGGGGATGGCAGAGTTTCTGGCACAGGCACAGATCGAGATGCGCAGGATGCGGGTACCGGAGCGCTACTTGGAGGCGGGGATCAGAGCGACAATGCACACGGTACCGGGCATCGGCGAGACGGCCAAGAAGGAGGCGCGGCGAATCCTCCGGGAGGTAGTAGAGTCCACACCTCCTGACCAGTTCACATTCGCACGGCGACTACGAGAGCGCTGGCGGCATCTCAGCAAGCGCAAGTCGGAAGAGATCGCAATTACCGAGTGGCGGCGGATGTCGGCAACAGCACACTATCTTGAGGCTAAGGATGCTGGATGGGAGGGCAAGATATGGCTAACGGTAGGGGACGAACGGGTGTGCCCTACCTGTCGGATGCTGATGGCGGTAGGACCACAGAGGCTGACCGAGCCGTGGCCGATCGGGGAGCAACATCCGCCGGCACATTCCAGATGCCGGTGCACGCTGTCATATATCTGGCGATTGTAGGGAGGTGAGGTATGAAGCTAAGCGATGTGACTGAAGAGAGACTGCGGAAGGTACCGGACTCGGAGCTACTATCGCTACATCGCAGAGTGCATCAGCTATATGGTCGGTGGGAGCAGGAGCAGAAGGATGAACCGTTTCCCTGGACCAGTGTCCACGAGCTAATAGTAGCGGAGATGGAGAGACGCGGCATGGAGCATACACCGATGATCGGTCTTGACAAGGCTGACGTCCAAGTACCGGAGTGGATCCGAGATGCGATAGAGCACGCACCGGAGTACGTTATTGTGCCGCAGTACGTATCACTAGTGGGATCCGCAATCTCCTCCGAGAATCCCGGCGACGTTGATATCGTAGTACGCGACGATCTTGAGGCGCTACCCAAGAGCTGGCGGGATTCAGTATGGGTATGTGTCCGCGACGTCCTAGATCCAGAGAAGGAGCTGGGAGTACGGCCGCACCTGATCTCGGCACCGCACGGTCCCATGTATTTCCCGCCGCACCATACATATATCGGACTCTTTGATCTCGTACTAAGACCTAGACTGCATATATCTACATATCCGATCGCGAAGGTTGACCTCGTACCCATCACCTACTTCAGACCGCCAAAGCCGGCACAAGGTGGGCGGATTAATACCGACGCATTTAGTTCTGATGAAGTTTGGCCATGGGTGGCGAGGAGGCTAAAAGAGGGACAGCGGGTGTTTGTCGAGCCCAAGTACAACGGCTACCATGCCACATTCCAACGCCGCGGTGACGATACTGCGGTGTTCTACGAGGACAAGCCGAGAGACCGCTGGCCTGCGCTGAAGGGAGCCGATCCGGATCTCGCTAAGCTGGAGACTCTGCCTGACTGCATCCTGGACTGCGACGTAGGGATCGAGGGTCCAACCCGATGGCCTCGATCGGCGATGGCCCAGCTCAATGCCGTAGAACCTTCTATCCCTGAAGGAGCCCACATCGTGATAACTGTGTGGGACGTGGCTTATTGGGATGGCGAGAAGCTGGCGGATCGGCCGTTTGTGGAGCGGAGGGCCAAATTGGAGCAGATCCGGGACCGCCTCGAGGAGGTTGGGATTCGTGTAGCTCCGCAGATGGAGATTAGAACCAAAGACGATCTTGTAAGGGCATGGCGGTCTACGGAGTTTGGGATGGCGGACAAGGCGGAGGGAATCATGCTCAAGGCTAGCGATTGGCGGTACGAGCCAGGCGACACCAACGACACGATCAAGATCAAGCATGCCGTGGAGCTGAAGGTCATAGTCCTAGATCGGACCAAGACAAAGGGAGGGGCCTGGGTGCTCCGGTGCGGTCTACTGCCTGGCGATATGGAGATCGCGAATGTGGCTGAAGGTCCCGACGGCAGGACCTACGTGGATCTGGGAGAGACAGCACCTACAACGCTGGAGGCTAAGCCTGGTGACATCGTGACCGTCCAGATAGAGGAGCTGACCTATGACTCCGCTCAGGACAGGATGTACTACCAGAATGCAGTCGTAGTGGATATCGACTCGTCGCGGACCACACCGTACTTTGCCGGGCAGGCAGTGGACATGGCTGATCGGGCGTTGGTACTGCACCTGCTTAAGGCGGCCGGCGGAGATGACGACGGGGAGACTCGAAGTGATTCGGCGATGCGTAATTGGGAGGATCGGTGGTATCAGGCTATGCCGTTGGGCGAGGCCCGGGATCTTCGGTTCGTGGTACAGGCGCATTGGAGGGGATTGTCGGCAGACGAGGCCAAGATGGACATGGACTCCCTCCTGAGGACCGACAATGCCCTGCACTTCGATCTCCGACTAGAGACCAACAGATTCAAGGGATGGTGGGGAGTCACACTATTTGCAGGCCGACCGGGAGACAATACCCCCAAGCTCAAGCTGGAGCGGATGCTAGACGATCCGGAGGTGCGGCTGGAGGGGAGCATCAAGCAGTTCGGCCATCTAGACTGGTTGGATGTGGGTAGAGACAAGCCTTTGGTACTGCCTCCAGGGACACAGCCTTCGGATCGACAGTGGAGCAAGTTTTTCCTAATCGAGGAGGGCACATGGCGGCTAGGCGCGGCCAACAGACATATGGTGGAGCTATGGCTGGAGGGTAGGAGGGGAATAGTCAGAGGTAGGTACGTACTCCAGTACGCACCGATGCTGGAGGGAGGTGCACGAGCCTGGCTGTTTACACGACCTGAGGACCAGCGACCCTACGCGGAGACTCACAAGCTCGAGGACGTTGCCGAGTACTTGGCACGGAGAGACCATAAGTGGCTATTTTGGCCGACACCGCCGCCCGACGGTCCTATCCGCATGTACGAGATCATCAAGCCCGACGACTATCGTATCGTCAAGCAGGACGAGAAGCGGTACACACTTGGCGTAGCCTATCCGGCCAGAGATCTGGACAGCCATGGCGATATGATGACCGAGGACGAGCTGGAGAAGACGGCATGGGACTTTCTGCTCCGGTGTCAGAGAGGTGACGCTAGTATCGGACTGTGGCATCATCCCTCCGAGAACTACCGCGGCAGGGTTGTGGAGAGCTATATATGGCGCGGCCCGGATTGGCAAGTTGGAGATCAGGTAGTACGAGCGGGGGATTGGCTTTTGGGAGTAATATGGGATCCGGATGCCTGGGAGCTTATCAAGGCAGGGAAGGTGCGGGGGTATTCGATCCAAGGATGGGGGCATAAACGAGAATCCGATTATGACCGCTGATGGTCTAAGTTGATGAAGGTACGGTTATCGCATTCTGGTATAGGAGGTGAATATCCTCATGGCGATCCTGGAAGAGGTAAGAGTGGAACGAGTCGACGGAGTCGAAGATCCGGCGACTGGTAGAGGATTCCTGCTCCTCAAGTCCGAGGAGCCCGACGAGCTACGACGCAACGCCGAGCAGGCATTCCAATTGATGGTGCAGGCATTGGAGGCACTCCACAAGTCTACGCCCACACTGGAAGATGAGGAGACTGTTTCGGCGCTTAACGAGATTGCGAAGGTGCTCGGCCTATCTCTGGAGTTCGAGTGTGGGTCAAAGAAGAAGCCAGAGATGGAATATGGCTACGGTTACGGCTATCCCAATCCTCCGAAGCCTACCAAGAAGGCCGAGGTTGAGGCCGAGACTACGGAGGTGGAAGAGTCCAAGACTCCGACATTGACAGTGGATGACATCAAGCGAGCAGTCGCGGAGGCCATTGAGGAGAAGCTGAACACTCCTCGTCAAGTGGCCAAGTCCAATCAAGCACCCGAGCCGATTAAACGAGAACTCGGGCGAGGTCTGTTTACAAACATCGTGTTTGGGAGGTGAACTATATGGCGCTGTTAGAATGGCTTGAGAAAGCGACATTGACCACGAGCGATCTAGAGACCGGAGGTGGATTCCTGGCACCCGAGCAGGCGACTGCATTTCTCCGTGTCGCGATCGACTCGTCGACGATTATGAAGGAGGCTAGGATCGAGACCTCCGCCAACCCTAAGTTCGAAGTACCGAGGATCAGCCTATCTAGCCGAGTACTACGAGTCGGCACGGAGGGTCAGCGGTTGGCCGACTCTGATCGCGTCGAACCGACCACAGGTCTGGTAACTCTGAGCACATACCTGTTCAAGGGCGAGGTGCCGGTATCCGACGAGGTATTCGAAGACAACATCGAGCGCGATGCATTGGCAGATACGTTGATGACGATGATTGCCGAGGCGGTAGGCCGTGACGTTGAGGAGATCGCGATCAAGTCCGATACCAGCCGAGTCGCCGGAGACAACGAGCCGGTGTTCGACGTATTTGATGGCATCATCGCTCAGCTGGAGGATGGTCTGCCGTCTGAGCAGAAGATCGATGCATCGTCCCACACAACCTACGAGCAAACCTTCGGAGCCGCAGTTGCCGCTATGCCGCCGCGATACCTGTCGGACTACAGCGCACTCCGGCTGTACGTCCCGTATGCGCACCTGCATGGTTACCAGCATGCTTTGGCGGCGAGGGGCACCGGACTCGGTGACACGGCGATCATCGATGCGATGGCTACCCGACTGTCATACAGAGGCATACCGGTAGTCGGAGTACCGATGCTGAGCGGCCAAGGTTCGATCAACGGCACGGCCAAGTACTATGATCGGCACATGATCTTGACCCATCCGAAGAATATAATCTTCGGCTTCCACAGAAAGATCCGAGTGGAGCGATTCCGAGATCCGAGGGAAGGTGTGACGTCGTTCCTGCCTTCGGTGAGATTTGACGTCAAATTGGCTGATCCTAGCTGTGGAGTTCTAATCTACAACGCCAACCCGAGCAGTTACACCGGCTAGCCTATATAGGAGGTAGCGATGCCTAACCTGAGCAGGATACGGACACTACTCTCTGGTCGTGGTGCTGATCTCAAGGTCAAGGCCACCAGCACCGGACTGGACATTGTACCAGTACCTCCTACAGCTAGCACGGTAGGGAGCCGACTTAGGGTCACGCATGCGGCTGGTGCGGCGGCGAATACAAACATCCCGATATCCGGAATCACCACCAGTGATGTCCTGGTATCGGTGCTAGAGATCCAACCTCCTACGGCTACTTCTGGAGGGACGATCAAGGCAGATCAGACCGCTAACGCCACGATCAACAGCAACGGCAACATCAGGATATCGCAGGATACGAGCGGCAATCAGGTACTCGTGATCTGGTGGGACGTAGAATAAGCACCGGCGGAGAGTATCCTAATGTGGGTCAGTCTTGAGGAGTTGTACAATCTCCTGGGCATACAGAGTGCCTCCACTGACGAGCAGGCGATTCTGACCGCCTACCTCGGCGCGGCGCAGGAGTATGTGTCATCGGTGACTGGCTACTCTGAGACAGGAGGTGAGTACACTACGTACTACCGTGACCTGCCCGTAGCCAAGTACACTCTGATGACACCGTACAGGCCGATAGTAGGGGCACCGACCGCAGTAGTCGTAGCACCTGATGGTACCGAGAGCTCCATACCGGTCCTCGTATTAGACGCCGAGATGGGACTCGTACAGCTCGATATTGGCGGTTGGTGGCCACCGACTCAGGTAGCGGTCACCGATCCCTACAGACGCCGCGACGTAAGACTGACCTACAGAGTCTCGGGAACGTCACCTCCTCCCGGAGCACTAAAGTCGGCATGCCTCGAGCTGGCCAGTAGCTGGTACCAACGTGCCAAAGTCGGACCCTACGCAGGCGGGTCCATCGGTGATCTCCGGTACGAGATCGACAATGAGCTAGAGGCTAGGGTAGCGGGCATGCTGAGGAGGTACCTGAGATAGGATGCATCTGCCCAGCGGAGTTATAATCAGGACAGGTTCGCCTCCTACACCTGATGGGTACGGAGGCTGGACAAGTACTGGTCTCCAGATACCGGCACGACTCCTGATAACCAAGCGACCAGCAGTACGGGTAGAAGGCCCTGACGTCCATCTGGAGCGGCAGTTCGGCTACCAGGTCATATCCGCTACCGAGCTAATGCCTGGCGATGAGGTTGTAAGCGATCTGGAGCCTGGTAGGATATATAACATCGTATCCTCAGCCAAGGTACGGATAGGCTGTAAATCCTACTGGCTCGGAATCGCACAGGAGCATCACTCCAGAGAGGAGTAGCGGTGTTTAGGGTAGATGTCAGAGTCACAGCCAAGTCTGAATCGGTTGCCAAGGAGCTTGACGACCAGGTCAATCGCATACTAGGCTGGGGCGCGGGAGAAATGCTCAGGGACATCAAGGGTCCTGGTACCGCAAACCAGTATGGTGTGTATCGACATGCCTGCCCGTACAAGACCGGTAACCTCCGTGAGAGCTACATGGCGGAGGTGCTCGGCCGGCACGACTTCCGGGTCCGGAACGACGCACAAATCGCCCACTACGCAGTATACCAAGAGTTTGGCCCTCGCCCACATTTCCGGGCGGCGTTCGAGTATTGGGCAGAGCTAGTGAGGAGTAAATTGGAGTCGCTAGGACGATGATGCCGAGCGATTTTGCGGCATATATCTACCATCGACTAAGCACCGACTCAACGATCTTAGGACTGGTTGGGCAGAGGATTTACAACACCGTAGTCCCAACCGGTGTGTCCTACCCTGTAGTAGTGTTTGTTCTGAACAGCTATCTCGATATGAGAGGATCGGGAGAGCGATGGGGCGGACGGGCTCTGTACCTAATCAAGGGTATCATTCCGTCGCCCAGCCTGACCACCAGTATGCGACAGCTGGCCAATCGTATCGACGAGCTGTTCGAGGCGACAGTGTCGGATCACGGCGGCCATACCTATGCCTCGTGGCGTGATGCTCCGGTAGACATCACTGAGCCGGTGGGGACGGAGGTTTGGCGCCATATCGGCGGATTATACTGGATACTAGGATATTAGGGAGGTGACAACATGCCAGAACGAGCGACTGCGTTTGAGATTGCGAACTGGGGTAAGGAATCGGCACCCGGTACCCCACCATCGACTGGCAAACGTCTGGGCTCGCTGAATGTACGGCCGTCCTACGAGCTGGATGTTACTCCGTACACCGTCATCGGTACTAAGTTCCCCTTCACAGCCCAGACCACCAGAGATGTAGCTACGGCGACTATCGAGGGTTGGCCCGACTTTGAGGGCATTGTGTACCCATTGTCATCGGTTCTGGTTTCGACGACTCCGTCCCAGCAGGGCACTAGCACTGCGTATAAGTGGACGTTCAATCCCAGCAGTTCCACAGCTGATACTCCGGTCACATACACGATACAGTGGGGTAGCTCCGGCGGAGCTCAGCAGTTCCCGTACGGACTAGTCACAGAACTAACGATGGAGTTCTCGCCTGGAGGCAACAGAGTATCGGGCCGCATGATAGGCCAGAAGATAACCGACGGTGCTACGCTCTGGGCCTCGCCGACAGTGATACAGCCAGTACCGGTGACTCCTCCGATGGTATCGGTGTACACGGGCACATCAAGTCCGCCGACCACTAAACTGACTCGTGCGTTCTCTGTGTCGTGGACGATCAGAAACAGATGGAGTCCTGTGTACGTACTTGACTCGGCGGTCAGCGGTTGGACGACCTACGTCGAGCAGATCCCGGAGTCCGAGTTCACGCTACTGGTTGAGGCTACTGCCAGCGAGAGTGATATCTGGCATACTGCCGCAAGCTCCAACACTGCCCGGTGGCTGAAGATAGACGCAGTAGGACCAATCGCCGACTCAACCTACAAC
Organism: Thermogutta sp.; assembly: GCF_039793925.1. GTDB lineage: Bacteria > Planctomycetota > Planctomycetia > Pirellulales > Thermoguttaceae > Thermogutta. Next base: position 12,198 of record NZ_JBAMME010000350.1, read on the forward strand.
TACAACATCAGCATTACGAGCAAGGTGATGGTTGTCGGCGTCCGGGAGTTCACCGACCACGAGGGGATCATCGCAGTCGAGTGGACACTGCGGAGCGTGTGGGATACCGCGGGTGCTACTGCCGTAAAGGTGGAGGTGGTCAACAAGCAACAGTCGATCTAAGAGGAGGATTAGCCATATGAGCAAGCTACGAGGCTGGATCCAGAGGACCTACGGCTGGCGTGAGCTGGATGTCGAGGATCGAGGCATCACGGTCAAGATCCGGTATCTGCCCTCTCATAATACGGTAGCATCACAGCCGAAGGCGGAGGAGCTAGAAGACCCGATGACGGCCGCACATATCATTGAGCGGCTAGGGGTGCAGGTACTAGTCGATGACGATTGGGTGCCGATAACCGCAGAGGATGCGGCGGAGGTGCTCCCCATATCCTTGGTTGCCTCGATCATTCAGCGGATCACGGAGGCCGAGCAGGTCCCTTCTCGGAGCGCCGACAGCTAAACCTGTGGGTCTCGACACGAGGTAAGCTCGGCAAACCTCCGGACTGGTATGTGATAATACGAGTAGCCAAGTACCTAGGATGTACGCCGTGGGAGCTGGAGGAGCAGTCGGTGCAATGGCTACATCGGGGATTGGCGGCCATGGAGGCAGACTCGCTAGCGGAGGGATCAGTCCTTGACGACAGCGGAGCTAGTAGCCAGATTTAGAGCTGTAGGTGTAGAGGAGGTAGTACAGGCCGCGCGGCGGGTAGACACCGCGATGTCCCAGACCGCCGCAAGGATCGGTCAAACCTCCGAATCCCTTACCAGGATGGGCAAGACAGCTCTAGTGGCGTTTGGAGCGGTCGCCGGTAGTGTCGGGCTTGCGGTACGGGCTGGTTTTGCCCTCGAGACTACATACCGGAGAGCCGCAGTAGGGCTAACCGCGATCCTAGGATCGTCACAGCTTGCTGAGGAAGGTTTGCGGCGTATCACTGTTGAGGCGACTCAATCCCGGATGGAGCTAATCGATCTCATCGCCGCATTCCAGCAGATGGCCGCATCATTCATGGCCGCATATCGAGATCCGCAGAAGTCGATGGATCAGGCCATCCGGACCATCCGGGCATTCGGCGATCTCGCAACCACAGTAGGAGCCAGTCAATTCCAGATCGAGAGGGGATTACTAGCAGTCCGCCAGATGCTAGCCAAGCCGACAGTCCAGATGGAGGAGCTCCGCCAGCTAGCAGAGGCGTTTGGCTACGACTTCTACTCGATGGCCTACCGAGCGGCGGCCGCAATGGGCAAGACCATAGCGCCGACTGCGGAGGTTGGTCGGGAGCTCCGCAAAGCGGGTATTACCGGTGTACAGATGGTGGAGTACATCGTCCACGAGCTGGAGTCCCGATTCGGCGGAGCACAGCGTAATCTGGTCAACACATTTGAGGGCACGGTATCCAATCTTAAAGACGCATGGGCAAACCTGAGTAGGCAGGTGTTCGGCGTATTTGTGGACCCGATTACGGCGGGTCTTAAGGTGCTAAAAGACGAGCTGTCCGCATTGGGAGCCGAAGCACCGCAGAGGTTGGCCGGTCTACGGGAGGGTCTACGCGAGATTGCCACAGCATTGTCAACCGCTACTGTAGTGGTGACTGCGGCTGTGATCACATTTAGCCAGCTTCCTGCTCCGATGCAACAGACGACTGTCCGGATCGGTGCTCTGATCGCGGCGATCACCGGATTGCTCGGCGTAATCGGAATATTCGGAGGTTTGATCCTTCGAGGCGTAGGAGTCCTAGTATCATTCGGGCGAGGCGTAGCTGTAGTAATACGATGGCTGGCAGGTTTTGTCGGCGCTCTTCGGGGACTAGGTAGTGCTATAATAGGATTAGTTAGGAGTGCGCTACCTGCACTTACTGCTGGACTGAGCAGGATAAATCTAACAGTAGCTCTATGCGTGGTCGCTGTGGCGGCACTTGCATCGAGCTGGCCTGCATTAAGGCGGTACGCGGTATCTGCCCTACGTGAGATCGGTGGGTGGTTGGTATGGCTGTGGCAGAGGATTACAGGACTGGCCAGAGCGATCGCCGCGATACCGGAGGCGGTCAGGACACGCAGTTTCGAGCCGATGCGGAGGGCATACGAGCGGCCGCCTGAGAAGAGAACACCTCCTGCTCCCGTACAGTTGGAACCGGGTCACACAGTAAGACCGAGACGCATAACCAGTATATTCGAGATACCGTCCGCACTACTCGCCAATATACGAGACCTGCAGAGCAAGATTCGAGCCGCACAGAAGGAGGTTTCTCTACAGGCTAATATCCGAGCGGCGGAATCCCTCATTGGCACGCATAGGACAGCCACAAAGGCCACTAGCGGACTGGTCGATGCGCAGGACAAGCTGGGCCGATCGGCAGGTCGGACATCCCAGGCGGTGCGCGAGCAACGATCTGCTCTCGACGAGCTGACAAGTGCTGTAGACCAGACTGCGCGTCTAATCACGAGCCAAACCCGATACCACTACGATGCCTACACGTCACTCCGCCAATATGCTGATGGTCTAAGATATGTGGCACCGATGGCGAGAGTGTTGGCCCTACGTGATGCCGAGGAGGGCCGGCGGCGATTAGCCGATATGGTAGCCGAACAGAAGGTGCTGTTGGAGCTAGCCGAGAGGCTCGGGGACATCGAGCTGGCCAAGACGCTGGTGGAAGCTGTGCCTGTTGAGGCCTCGAAGGTCCTGGGAGTAGAGGCTACGTATGGCCGCCTCGTAGGACTGGTGAGGGAGCTGTCACGACTGAAACAGGAGGTGTCGCTCCAGACTGAGATCCAGAGCCGGATGGAGGCACTCGTCGAGCGGCGACTTGAGTACACTAAGGACCTGATGTACCAGATACTCGCCGGAGGTGATCGGCGGATAGCACAGCTGATGGCGGAGCTGGAGCTGAGCAAGGAGGAGGCGGAGGTACGACTACGGCAGGTTGAGCGTCTTGACCTGCTCCAGGACATCCGCGAGGCCCAGCGCTACCTGGATGTGCTCCGGCAGTTTGGTCCGGAGGTTGCTCGTATCGTCCAGCAGTATCCACACCTCGCAGTGGAGGACATCATCCCTCTCGCCAGGCTACGAGAGGCAACCGATGCTTTTGAGCGGATGGAGCGGCAGGTGGACACAATCCGCGAGGCTCTGTCCAGATTAGAGGCGCGGAGGGGATTGCTCCTGCCAAGTGTCCCTACCGATATCGCAGAGGACATAGCAGATTACATCACGAATCTGACACCCGATCTCCGTGGCAAACTGGAATGGGCGCTGGAGCCACTGCGGGGCATCGATCTCGAGACGCCGAGCGAAGCACTGCTGTCTGCGTATGATGCAGTGGCGGACAGGCTGAGGAAGCTAGCGGAGGCATTTATAACAGCAGGAGACCTCCAGGCACCCATCCAGGCTGTTGAGGCGTACGGGAGTGCGCTATCCCGACTCATAGCCACCATCCTACAACAGAGTGCCAACGTTACGTCGAGTCTGCACAGACAGCAGGAGGAACTAACACGCGATCTGCTCGAGGCCGAGAAGGAGCGTGCCGAGCTCGTGTTCGAGCGGACTGCCAGACAGCTCGGCGAGGAAGGTCGCCTCCGTGAGCTGATCACTCTCTATGCAGAGCGGGAGAGGGAGCTCCTCCAGGAGCTCGATCAGGGGAGGCGGAGCGGTCTGCTCACTGCGTCACAGCAGGTGCGACTGGAGCGTGAGATTGTTTCCATCCAGGAGAGGCGACGGGATATCGAACAGGAGCTACGACGCCACCAGCGACGCTACGTCACGGAGATGGAGCAGGGTCTGAGCAGGATCGCCGAGGCATTCTTCGAGCGAATACTATCGGGCACAGCAAGTCTAAGATCAGCACTGCGGAATCTCCTGGACGAGATTCGACGTGAGATCGCCAGGATCGTTGCCAAATGGATAGTGGAGCAGATCGCGAGGGTGATACGCCAAGCCAGAGGGCGAGAAGGTTCCGGACTCGGTAACATCTTCGGATCTCTCGCATCTTCCATCGCCGGACAGAGTGCGGTCCTACTCGGAGCACTCGGAGGTTTGGCCGCAGTGCTCGCATCTGGTAAGGTCACGTTGGGCAAGGCACTCCTAGCACTGATCACGACACTAATACTCACCGCAGGCACGAGGCGGAGACTCCTGACGCTGGAGACGCTAGATAATGCTCTTAGCAGTCTTGGCCGATCGATCCGACAGCAGGGAGCTGTTCTATATACGGCGATCGGAGGTCTTGCGGCTACAATGATGACCGGCAAGGTCACATTGGGTCGGGCATTGATGGCGATCGTCGCAGAGCTAGCTGTTGCGGTTGCTACCCGACGAAAGCAGAACATCTGGGCACAGGTGGCGACTATAGTGGCCGGATTCCTGCAGTCGGGAGGCCAAGTAGTGCCGAGGAGAGCCTATGTGGTCGGAGAGAAGGGACCCGAGCTATTTGTGCCGGAATCTGCCGGTAGGGTGGTGCCGCTTACACCGGTACCGCTTACACCGGTACCGTTTACACCGACACCGCCTACACCGACACCGCCTACACCGGTGCTACTGCCTGCTCCTGCATCTAGTATCCAGGTCACCGCCAACTTCTATGGCGACATCTCCTCAGAGTTGGACATACGCCGAGTAGCACGGGAGCTGGCACGGGAGATCCTTGTGGCTAGGAGGGTGACGACGTAATGGGATACCCGCTGTTTGGTACCTATGACTATTCGACAGATGGCGCAGTGATCCTGCAGGGCAGTTACGAGGAGGAGCTTATACACCGCCTTGGGAGCCGAGCATCAGCTGTATCGGATAGAGGGTACCTGACACCAGGGATCTTGGGAGGCCGCAGAATCCGGTACGATGTGTATCTCAAAGACCAGACTGCACTGCGCAATTTCCTGGCGGGACATCGGGCCAAGACCGCCGAGCTCTGGTTGGATAGTAGCAGGGGCATCAAGGCAGAGGTGGAGGAGATAACAATATCCGAGTTCGGCGCCAACGCCAGGAAATGCAGAATCTCATACTTCTGCCCGGACCCATACTGGTACGGTCCGATACAGAGTTGGGAGGTGTGGAGCAATGAGTTGGCATACTCCTGCGACTACTCCCAATCTGTGTGGAACCAAGGCCGAGTCACCGTGACTCCCGGGCAGGCTTGGGCTTTATGCGGTAGTGACCATAGCTGTCAGGTGGTGCCTACTACCGAGAACGGTGCGCATTATATCTCACAGGTTATCTCGGTCAGCGACAATGCCATTGTCGCCATCGGCGTGTTGGCTCGGCAGGCTGGATATCGATATATTCGCCCATTTATATACCGGAAGGACAATACCTACCTCGGTGCAACGTGTAATCTCGAAACCGGAGCGATCAGTGCGGTATCGTCAGGTGCAGTAGTCACTATAAGACGGGTAGTCTACGGCGGTGATACCTATTACTGGTGCGGAGTGGCCGGATCGATAGG
>NZ_JBAMME010000351.1:0-2255 GCF_039793925.1 Thermogutta sp.
GGGCAGCCCGCTACCTTGGAATCGCACCCTGGGAGCTGGCTCGGCAGCCCGTAACCTGGCGCGACTGGGCGCTGGCTGCCGAGAGTGCAGAAAATCAAGCAGAAGCAGATAAAGTAGAACGCTGGAGAAAGAAATAATGGCCATCACCGCCGCGCAGTTGCTTGTCAAAATAGGTGCCGACACCCGTGAAGCCGAAGAGGGGATGCGCGAGGTGTCGGCCCGGCTTGCATCTTTCGGCAAAGAGGCACTGACGGTTGGAAGTATGATTTCGGCCGGCATTACTTTGCCGCTTTTGGGGATGGCTAAAACCGGTGTTGATGCTGCCAGCAGTTTGGATCGCGAAATGCGCAATATTCAGAGCATCTCGAAGGCTACCGATGACGAGATTGCAACGCTATCGGATACATTCGTGCGCATGAGCATGGACATCGGCATTACGACGGACAGCGCGGAAAAACTGGCCGCCGGCTTTTATGATATCCAATCGTCGGGATTTTCGGGCGCAGACGCCATGAAGGTGCTGGAAGCCAGTACAAAGGCCGCCAGTGCGGGGCTAACCGACACCGCGGTGGCTAGCCGAGCGATTACAGCAACTTTGAATGCCTACGGGATGTCTGCCGACCAGGCGACTCGGGTCTCCGATACGCTTTTCCGCACGGTGGATATCGGTGTGCTGACCTTTGAGGATTTGGCCACCAACCTGGGCGATGTGGTGGGAACAGCGGCTGTAGCCGGAGTGACCATCGAGGAACTTGGGGCCGCCTTCGCCACGATGACGAAAGGGGGAATTTCTGCTGCCGAGTCGGCAACTGCATTGAATCAATTGATGCTTTCGTTCATTTCCCCGACCGAGGGTGCCCGGGAAGCCGCAGCCGCGCTCGGCATTGAACTTTCGGCCACCGCACTACAGAGCAAGGGGCTCGGCGGGGCCATGGCCGAAATCGCCGAAAAAGTGGGGGGGGATGCTGAGGCAATGGCTGCTCTTTTCCCCAACGTGCGCGCCCTCAAGGCCGCCCTGGCGTTGACACGAGAGGAAGCGAAGCCGTTTGCCGAGGACCTGGAAGCCATCGGCAAGTCTGCGGGGGCAACTCAGGCAGCCTTTGCAATTCAGACGCGCTCCTTTAGCGCTCAGATGGCCTCCTTTAAAAATTCGCTGCAGGGGCTATTTATTAGTCTGGGCCAGATCATTCTCCCGGTATTACAGGATATAATGGATCAGATCAGGCCGCTCATCAATTGGGTTATGAGCCTGGATGACAATGCAAAAAGACTAATCGTGACAATTGGGGCAATCGTCGCGGCTATAGGGCCGGTTCTGTTCGGCATTGGTGCGCTGTCCATCGCATTTTCCGCATTGGCTTCCCCTATCGGCGTTGTCCTCGCAATCATCGTGGCACTGGCCGCGGCCTGGGCCACGAACTTCCTCGGCATCCGTGATGTTACAATGCAGGTATGCGATTTGATTTCGGCCAAAGTGCAGGAGGTCTGGCCGACGATCCAGGACATTATCACGAATGTTGTTGGGGCAATTCGGGCTGTCATCACAAATGTGCTGGCAGCGATCCAGGCATTTTGGCAACAGCACGGGGAGCAGATCCTGGGCCTTGCCCAAACTGCCTGGAGTGCCATTAGTAGCATCATTGACCTGGCGATTCGCAATATCCAGGACATCGTGACCACTGGGATGCAGATGGTACAGGAGTTCTGGGCAGAGAATGGCCAACAGATTATGGAAGCTGCTCAAATTATCTGGACCGGCATCCAGCAGATAATCAGCGTTGTGGTTAATATAATTTGGACGATTATCAGCACGGTAATGACTGCTGTGCGGGAATTTTGGCAAGCGCACGGCGATCAGATGCTGCAGATCGCGCAAAACACCTGGGACATCATCAAAGCAATCATTGAGACGATCATCAATGTCATCTTCGGGATCATCAAGCTTGTGGTAGCGCTGATTCGGGGAGACTGGGAAGGCGCGTGGAATGCGGTGAAAGGCATTGCGGAAAGTATCTGGAACGGGATTTACCAGATCATTGCAAATTTGCTGGATAATATTCGCATCCAGATTAGCGTGGCGCTGGACATCATTCGTTCTCTCTGGGAAAGCGTCTGGACTAGAATCCATGCTACCGCTCAGGGTATCTGGGAAGGGATTAAAGTTACAATTGAGAGCACTTTAGAAGGAATCAAAGCCATAATCTCGGGGGCGCTTGATTTTGGGAGGTCAGCCTGGGACAATATCTGGGGAGGGA
>NZ_JBAMME010000352.1:0-2251 GCF_039793925.1 Thermogutta sp.
GCAATAATGTCTTCCCTTGCCTTGCAGAGAAGTTATTGTTCGCTAACTTTACCAGGCACAGCGAATACATCATTGAGGGTAAATCCTCCAGGAAATCTCATTAATGTGCAACATAACGATCTGCAGGCGTCCGGAGCAGGCGGCTAGGGTCCAGTGCGTGCATGTAGCTCTTCGGGCTTCCTCCGGACATCATGTCCGCTATTAGCTTGCCCATGAGCGGTGCCATGGTCATACCCCTTCTGCAGCCGCCCGTGGCGACGTACAGATTTCTGTGGTTTGGAATCACCCCCACAACTGGAAGCTGATCATAGGTGCACGGACGCATGCCAACGCCGATCTCGATCGCATGTAGGCCGCGTACTTTGATACGCTCGCCTACCCGTGCCAGCAGTTGCTTGGCCCGTGGCTCGACGTCAATGCCATATCCCGCGAGCTCGAAATAACCGCTGATCCTGAGCACTGATTCTCTATGAAACGCCACTACGGCGCCCAAGCCCCCCAGTATTGCGGGAAGCCCTATCATACCCTCCTCATACCCGGCGATGACCGTGACGCCGCGGACAGGCAGTACCCCAAGCCTGCACCGCAGAGTACGTCCTCCGGGCGGATCTCGTCACCGTCCTCCAGGTGCTTATCCCTCATTCTGCGCATCACATGATGTGGGTTTATCCACCTAGACTCGTGCTCAACACCTCCTTGGAATCCCACGAACCCCAGATCCTCAACCTCCCGTGCGTTAAGCAGCCGTCCTTTCAGGTACTTGGATTCCGCCTCGGCGCGCGCCAGATCTCCATAGAGTCTGAGCCCTCTCTTGGAGTAGTACTCCAGCTCACTATCCTCCTTCACTAGGTCATCCCATAACGCCAAGCTGAGTCTCAGCAGCCGCTCCTCAAGGGGATTGCGAATTTTCCTCTTCACATTCAGGGCGCGAACGATCCATCCTGCATCCTTCACGATGTTGCCAAGCGATGCGCTGACGGGTGCGTATCTGCCTAGGAGCGACGCTACTGCCGCGCTCACCGGCCGCACCTCCGTGAACGATGGGTTTTCGTCCAAGGAGCCTGCGTTGTACATCGACGTGCTGACGGCGTTCCTCATTTCCCGATCAGCCAGCGCCACGCTGAAGCCAGCTGATGACAGGTAGTGTGCCGTCATAGCGCCGGCTATTCCACCACCGATCACCAGCACATCCATGCAGAATCACCCGTGAATGCGGAGCAGCTCTTCCGCATTGCCGTGGAATATCAGTTGTTTTTCGTCCTCCGGTACGGGCATCGCATTAATAGCATCAACGTTATCCCTGATCGAGCTCTGAGCATCTATATATGGCCAGTCAGATCCGAATAGAATTCTTCTAGGTCCGAAGAGAGAGTACGCTGCCATCAGGTCCGCGACGGACCTGCCGTCCACTGCCGTGTCCGCATATACGTTTTTCAGATAATCCTTGAGGGTCCTTCCACGACTGCCGTAGTAGCGATTGAAGCGGAACTCCGCCCTCATGCGGTAGAATGGAAACATGCCCCCTAGATGATGTGTGATCAACTTGAGCGCCGGGAACTTATCCATAACTCCTCCCACGATCAACCTCCATAATGCAAGCGAGGTGTCGAACGGCCAGCCAAATGTCGACATGGCGTGCACGCCGTTTCCCTCGCTGGCTAGGCGATATCCGTCCCAGTTCACCGGATGGAGGAACACTGGCACGTTAAGAGCGGCGATCCTCTCATAGAGCGGATGAAGCTCCTCCGAATCTAACGCCACGTCTCCTTGATGAGTTCCCATGGTCACACATCTGAAGCCGAGGTCTCCGGTGACCCTATCCAGTTCCTCCAACGCGGATCTCGTGTCTAATATATTCAATACACCGCATCCAGCGAATCTGTCGGGATGCGCAGACACCAACTTGTTAACATAGTCATTGGAAAGCCTGCAGGCGCGCTCCGCCTCCCTTGCGTCGAGTCCATAGAGGTGCGCGGCACTTAAATGTACCACCTGTATATCGACGCCATATTTCTCCATTAACCGTATGCGGAATTCAGGATCCTCTTGGTTCTCATCGTGCATCCATGAACGCTTGAAGATGCCAGTTGAGTTAGGGGGTATTACATGAGACGAAAAGTCAACTATCAACATCGCGAAATAGGTAATTTGTAATTTAAACATTATGCTATACTTGGCGGCTCCGTCAACATAAGCCCTATCGATAGATCTAAATTCGGGTGGGGCCCTCCTCCCGATCCGCCATGATCAC
>NZ_JBAMME010000353.1:0-2249 GCF_039793925.1 Thermogutta sp.
GGTCAATCCCGCCGACCCGGACCCGGATGGCACTGATGCAGTTGTCGCCGCGAAGGGCGCAAACCGCCGCAAGAGTGGTGAGGATTAATGGGGGGCTCTGAATATAACCGCAGGGGTTCAGGGTGGGACGGAGGATACGGGGTTCTACCGGATGGCCCATCTCATCATAGCGAAGGGTCACCAGGGGCGGGAAATAGGTCTCCATAGGAACCCGGTTCACATCCGAGGGCTGTGGAATCCGTGTAATATCAAAAATACCCTTCACATCTACCTGGAAGGCAGCTTTAAGGGTTGAGGAATCACACTGGCGGTAATTCGGCTCTCCGTACCAGCCTTTTTCTGAAGGAGGTCTGACCAGTTCTAATACGGGATTCTCGTTCTTGAGAGAAGAGTTGAGTTCTTGGTAGACAAAGGGAGCAGGCAAACTTGTTACAACGTAACTTTGTGTACGGAATCCCCGCCTCAAATTTTCCAGTAGCCTTTGGTAGATAGCCTCCCCCTCCATTCGCTGAAAACCGATAACCTCTCCTGACAACGAGTCCAGATATTCTTTTCCCCCTCGTGCCAGAATTTCTTGGAGGCTTATCGTCTCTGTAGACAATTGTCGCAACGAGGCCTCTAACGTTGCACTGATGTAAGGAGTGGCGTTGATCAGAGAAGGAAGGTTAATCAAAAGATCGGGCGCTTGCCTGTCAATTTGGCCAAAATCAGCAGGCAAAGCGATAACGGGTCCGGAGGTGAGATATTCGCCTTCTACTAAAGCCCGATCCAACCCCAGCAATGTGGCTTCTTGCTCAGGATCAACGCCTGCTATCAGGAAAGGAATCCCTATGTAGCCATGTGTACCAAGACGTTCAACAAAAAGGGGGTTCACAACAATCCCGGTTTTCAGGGCGAAATCCATAGACCCGCCTGGAGGATTCTCTGGGCCTATGTAAATGTAAATTTTATCAGAGGTAGAAACTGGGGCGATTCCATTATCTATCGTTAACATATTTTCTACCACATATGCTCCTGGCCTGGAGAGGGGTCCCAGGGTTTCGGTGGTTACCCCTTGAAGGGCATAACCCAGCATTGCGATAGGCGCGGCAACCTCTACATCAGGAATAGCCTTTATCGTCTCATATTGAGTAATCGTGATGCCACCACTGATACTGGATAGATGATTGACCTCTACTAGCCCGTGTCTATCCTCTATCGGTGAGCGAGCACCAGTGGGGCGAACGAGGATATCGTAAGTGGTGCGCCAGAAGTGGTTTAATTCCTGCATAGCGGTCAAGACAGTTACCTCCGAAGCCACAATGAGCAGAAGTAACCCAGCACTAAAGACGAACAACCCTAAAAATGGCGTAACCGACTTCTGCCTGTACAGGAAGAGCCGTTTCATGTCAACCTTCCTCCAAACATTGGAGCAGTGCATCTTGCCGCTGCTCCAAAAGAGGCACTGGCTCTTCGGGAATTTGCATGGCCAGCCGATTCGCTGCTCCCCAAGACGGCGAAAACGTGCCAGGCACTTCCAAAAGTGCCTGGCGCGTCATCCCGCGTCGGCTGAAGCGTGGGATTTTTGCTCCCTACGGGAATTCCCAGAGACCCGAGGCACTTTTACCAGCAGGTACCACACTGGTTTCCAGCAGCACATATTTGCCATCCGGGGCCGCAGACATTGTAGCAAACTACAACTACGTACCATACCCCCTTATCAGCCCCACAGCAACCGCAGTCACACACTTTGTGATAATAATAGTTACACCATCCTGCGTGTACTGGCGTAGGGAGAACATAGACCAGTAGGGCCAGCACCGCCGCCACCACCAGCATTCCGCAGAGAACCCGCAGCAGCCATTTCCCTTTCATCGTTCACCTCCTTAACAAAATATGGCAGAAGTGGATAACCTGGAACGAACTGATTGGCCTTTTCTTCTCCCCTACTCCCTACTCTCACCCCCTTTTACTCTCCACCCGCCACCAGCGCTGCGATCTCCTCCTCCCGCACCGCAAAGCCCGAACGGAGAACCACCCCTTCCCCGTCCAGCACATAGAAATACGGCACCCCCGGCACCCGGTAGGCCACCATCACCATTCCCCTCCAGCATCGGGAAGGCAACCCCCTGCTCCCCCGCCACCGCCCGGTTCTCCTCCCCGCTCCCCAGCGAAATCATCACCACCGCCACCCCCGGATGCTTTTCGGCAAAGCCTCTCGCCCGGACGTAAACGTCCGGGCTCAGAAGCCAAGCCCTTCGGGCTTTTTG
>NZ_JBAMME010000354.1:0-333 GCF_039793925.1 Thermogutta sp.
CACGCGATCCTCGCGCACGGCATCGTAGTCGGGCAAAAGCCGGCGCAGCGCCTCCTCCGAAACCCGCTGGCGAAAATGCCCGGCCGTGAACTCCAGCTGCAGACGCAGCTCTTCCATGGCCCGCTCCTTGAGCTCGTACACTTCTGAGATGTCCACCAAGCAGTTGGGATGGTCGTGGGCCAGGAAGTAAACGCTGCGGATTTTATGAGGAGGGCCACACTCTTCGGTACGCCAGTTGCGGCCGCTCAGGGCCAGGGCCTCTAGATATAGAAGCATGGCCTCCCGCCGATCCGGGTCCAGGTCCAAGAGGTAGTGTTCGGGGTCCTGAGTGAT
>NZ_JBAMME010000354.1:343-2232 GCF_039793925.1 Thermogutta sp.
ATACGGCGAAGAAGGGAGACCAGTTTTATCTTGGCCGGAAGATCGGCCTGGACCTCGCCGTAGGCGAGATCGAGAAAGGTGACCTCGGCGCCGAGGATAGCAGCCGCACGACGGATTTGGTCACGGTAATCCGGCCGAGCCAAAGCCACTGCGGCGTGTACGGAATCCCCGGCCCGGGCGTGCTTGACCAGCGTCCCTCCGCATTCCACGATCTCAAGCCCGTATGTCGCCAAAAGAAGAAGCGTCCGCATTTATGTCTCCCAGCCTATTTCAGGAAGGAGAGCTTGTGGATGATGCCCTCGCCGCGAAGGAAAACCCAGCGATCGTGGGCTGCAGGTCGCACGGCGAAGAGGAGGTCCGGGTAGAAAAGTGTCACGAAAGGGACATCCTGCGCAACGATTTCCTGGATGGCCCACAAGAGCTGTCGACGCTCCGCATGCGAGACTGCCCGGGCTTGAGCCTCAAGAAGTTGGTCCAGGGCGGGGTTAGCGTAGCCCACCACGTTGAGGCGCCCAAGCTCACAGTCGGAATGGAAAAGCCCCAACACATCCGCCTTCGTCATCACAGGCGCCGACCAACCCCAAATGGCCAGGTCGTAGTTCCGTCCCTTGCAAGTATTGAAGTCGGGCCACACCCACTGGTCCACGGTACCCGCTTCCAGAGCGCGCACCTCTAAAGAAATGCCCAAGGGTCGGACGGCCTGGGCGATGAGCTCAGCGGTGCGAATACGGATGGGATCCCCGCTGCGCGTGAGGAGCTCAAAACGCAGGGGACGACCATCGGGAAGGTCACGGATCCCGTCGCCATCCAGGTCCCGATAGCCGAGCTCCTCTAAAGCGCGGTTTGCTTCGTCCACTGAAAGGGTGGGGTATGCGCCCACGCCGGGGTTGTACCATGGTGAGTTGGGGTGGATGAACCCGGGGCTGCCCACAGTGGCATAGCCCAAAAGAACTGTGTTCACCAGGTCCTCCAGGTCCAGAGCACCGGCGAGGATGCGGCGCACACGGGGATCATCGAAAGGAGGACGCCCATGGTTGAAAAGGAGCAGGAAAGACGCGAACCCCGGCCCACCCATGACGCGCACATCCGAACGGGTTTGAAGCTGCGCCACAAGCTCAGGTGGAAGCAGGTGAGCTGCAACGTCGATCTGCCCAGCCAGGAGAGCGGAGAAAGCGGTCATGGCATCAGGAACGATATCAAGGATCAGAGTGGATACGGATGGTTTTCCTGCGAAGTAGTAAGGATTCGCCTCCAAGCGGTAGAACTGGTCGGGAACCACCTGCGCCAGGTAGTACGGCCCGGTGCCCACGGCGTTGCCAAACGTTCTGGGATCCTGAGCCTCCTCCCACAGGTGTTTGGGCACGATGGGAATGTCAGCCAGGGCAAGGTCGAAGGTGGGGTTGGGCTTACTCAGGATAAGGACCACAGTGCGATCGTCAGGTGCTTCCACAGCTACGTCGCGGAGGGGAGCAGAGAAGCGCGGATGGGGCACACGCTGGTAGAGCTCGAAGCTGAACTTCACATCAGCCGCGGTAAAGGGTTGCCCATCGTGCCAGCGCACGTCCGGTCGTACAGTGATCGTCCAAATCAGCCCGTCCGAAGAGACCTCTACGGACTTCGCCAGCCATGGCCGCGGAACGCCGTCAAGATCCACGAGCATCAGAGTGTCATACACAAGCATGAGCAGGTACCAGCCGGGATATCCGCTGCGGTAAGTAAGTGTAGGGGGTAAGGTTGCCTTCGGAGCGGGGAATGGCCATGCGTAAGGGAGCCGCCTGGCCTAAGAGAGCCAGGATTGCACAAAATAGGAACATCTTCCGCATGCACACCTCCTTGGTAACACTTTTCTTAAAATGATAACACCAAGCGAGGTGCGTTCAAGTTCTCAG
>NZ_JBAMME010000355.1:0-2226 GCF_039793925.1 Thermogutta sp.
GCCTGGACGGCTTCGGCGGAGGCCAGCGGCGCGGCGCCCAGCCCCACCAGCCGCAGCGCGGCGGCGAGCAGAAGCAAATATACCCAGGAGAATTGCAGAATCCGTGGTGCAGAATCCGTGTTGTTCGTTCCCATCACTGTTTACCGATGGCGCAGGACCAAGGGCAGGTAAGCCGAATAATTCAACGACTTCGTTTTAAATATGCCACCGCCCTCTGTTCCAGCAAAAATCAAGAGCGGATTTTGCGAATCTATCAACAAGACCCGAACATCCGGATCGGATAGACCAACACTGAAGTCACTCCAGGTTATGCCGCCGTCGGCACTTCGGAATATACCCTTTCCCCACATGCCGGCGTAGATGATGGTCGGACTTTGAGGGTCTATTGCTAGGGCAAGCACAGGGGCATTGGGCAGGCCGCGGTCGGACTTACTCCAGGTTTCGCCCCTGTCAGTGCTTTTAAAGATGCCATACGCAGTACCGGCATAAATGATAGCGGGGTTCTCCGGGTCTATAGCAATAGATAAGGCATAAAATGGGCAAGGTGGTCCGTTACAGAGAGAAACCCAACTCAGGCCACCATCTGTGCTTCTGTAGATGTAGTCTGTAGTCCCAGCATAGAGGTCAGTCAATCTCTGGGGGTCTATTGCCAATGCAAGAACTTGTATGGGACGGTTAAGGTCACCACTAATTAGGCTCCAATTATCGCCGCCATCAACACTTTTGAAAATGCCTTCTGAGGTCCCGGCATAAAGAGTAGATGTTTGGGGATCTATCGCCATGGTTAGACGGAAGCCGCTCAGTCCAGCACTAGCAGGGCTCCACTGCTCTCCGCCATCGGTACTCTTGAATGCCTCCCCAGCCATAGTTCCAACATAGAGCGTGGACGGGGTCTGGGGATCTATCACCAAAGCATTGATAGCGGCTTTTGGGCCGTTGTGGACCGCTGTCCAGTTTATACCTCCATCAGTGCTTTTGAAAACACCAGTAGCAGTACCGGCCCAGATGATTGTCGGGTTTTGAGGGTCTCTTCCTAAAGCATAAACGTAAGTATTGGTCAGGCCCACGTTGACCGGTGCCCAGTCTGTGCCTCCATTCGTGCTCTTGAACACACCGTGTAAACCAGTACCAGCATAGAGAGTGGTCGGCGTTTCTACATCAATTGCAATGGTTCTCACGTTGGTATCGGTCAGGTTGGTGTTTATCAGACTCCAAGTCTCGCCACCATCAGTGCTTTTAAATACGCCATGAACAGTTCCGGCATAGATGATGGCAGAGTTGTGAGGATCAATAACCAGCGCCTGGACGTCCGTGTCTATCAGGCCATTGTTCATCCATTGCCAGTTCAGGCCCCTATTTGTGCTCTTGAAGACACCGCCGCCCCACAACCCTGCTTGGCGATATGTTCCAATGTAGAGGGTATTCGGATTAGTCGGATCTATCACCAGCGCCCTGATAGGATAATGCTGGAGACCATTGCTACACTCGCTCCATGTTGCACCGCCGTCTATGCTTTTAAACACAGAGTCACCGACTCCGGCGTAAAGTGTAGCAGGGTTAACGTAGTCTATTGCCAGGCCCCGAACTTGCCCACCCAGGTTACCAACCCGTTTCCAAGTTACGCCACCGTTGATGGTTTTATATATCCCTTCACCATCAGTCCCGGCATATATGACGTTCGGTGTTTGAGGATCTATCGCCAGACTCAGAATCGTGTAATTTATACCATTGTCGGCCTGGATCCAGTTGGCACCCCCATTCGTACTCTTAAACAAACCGGCATCTGTTACTGCATAAAGGGTAGCGGGTGTGCGCGGATCAAACGCCAGAACCCGAACATTTCTGTTAGTCAGGCCATTGTTGCTTGGCCTCCAGTGTGCGCCGCCGTCAGTGCTCCTAAATATGCCCTCCGGAGTGCCAGCATAGAGGATGGATGGGGTCTGTGGGTCTAGAATCAGTGTATTGATGATTCCGCCTTCAGGCCCAACACTGGTCCAGACAACCCTCCCGGTAGAAACAGGGGATGCCCGAACCATCATCCAAAGCGTCAATAAACCGGCGAACAAAATCCGCATAAAGATCTCTCCGAGATGGTCAAACGGGAGACTTTTATATACTACGGGGTCCGGATGATTCTCACTCCCCCCGCGTCGTACACGACCTGGCCGATGCGGGCAAACTTCGCCAGGCCCTCCGGCGGGTAGCGGGATTGCTCCAGCAGGCCGA
>NZ_JBAMME010000356.1:0-2226 GCF_039793925.1 Thermogutta sp.
GACCGGATGGCAGCTGCATACGCCAGGGAGGGTGCACGGTAGGCTGCGTTAGTCGCCGGGTGCGGTTGAGGACGGAGGCACCGCACGCGGGGCCGGCCTGATTTCGGCGATTGGGCGAGGAAAACGGGACGCCGGGTCGATGGGGCTGAGCCGGCTTCGTTGGCAGTCTGGTCTCAAAGGGCGTTTGAAATTCCTGAAAAGAAGGAGGAGAAAACATGAGACATCTGATCCTCATCGTGGCTCTGGGTGTATTGTTGCTGCCTTCGCTTCCTGCGACAGCCGACGTTCCACCCGATGCGGACCTGTTCTGGATGTGGAACTGGACGCAGCAGTATGACCCGGCAAATCCGATTCAGTTCTCCCTGGTGAGGGACGTTTACGGATTGCCGCCGGGCACGGTTCCGGAATGGGACCTGCAGAACTGCCGGCTTAGAATTCCCAACCGCCTGGATCCGCGCCTGGTGAAGGAAGTATGGTGGGAGGTCAAGTGGGGCACCACAATCCCAACCTGGGAACCTCTGCAGATGGTGTGGCTGGAGCCGCCGGCAGGGAACTACCGGGTCACATCGTCCACGTTCTGGAAATCGAGTGCTCAGGGCGGAGAGAGAATATGGACCTGGAAATGGACCATTTTCCCGCAGCCGGACGTGGAGTGGATATGCTTCAATCCGCGGGTGTTCCGCCAGTTCTCCAATCCGGCGGGAACGAGCCTGTTCCAGGTTGAAGTGGGCAGCCGCCGCGGCATCCCTGAGGGAACCACTGCGATGCTCGGCATCCTCGGACTCAGCACTGTTGCTGCATTCCGCAGACTGCGTTTGAAGTAACCCGGTGCTTGCTGTAGGCACCCGGAGTAGTTGGAGCGAGGCAATCGCCTCGCTCTTTTCTTGTAACTGTTAGCAGTTTGTGCCGCTGCTAGGCCGGGGCGTAGGGTTTGCTTGCCCTGGGCAAAGGCACGTACCGATGGGACAGTCCAGTTCCACAGAAATCGTGACGCGCTGAACTTGTTTCAGCATCCCGGCGC
Organism: Thermogutta sp.; assembly: GCF_039793925.1. GTDB lineage: Bacteria > Planctomycetota > Planctomycetia > Pirellulales > Thermoguttaceae > Thermogutta. Next base: position 1,022 of record NZ_JBAMME010000356.1, read on the forward strand.
CGAAGCTGGGTCGATCCTGAATCAAGTTCAGGATGACGAGGTTACGGGTGTTTGCGCATGCAAGAGTGAACCGATACCATTCAGGTATCAGCTCAGTCTTGCCGGACTGCCGTTCTGAGCGGAGCGGAAAACCTTGACCTCGCGCGGAGGTTTTTCGCTGGCGTCAGGATAACATTCCCAGAAGACTACACATTCTCCTCTTCAGCCTCTTGTTGCGATTCCTGGCAGAAACTGGTATATTGGTGTGGTTGCTGATCTGTGAACCGGTCTGTGAACCGACGAAGGAGGTGATGTCCAGTTGCCCAATATAAAGTCAGTCATCAAAGACGTTAAGAAGTCCCGCGAGCGACGGCTTCGCGCTCTGGCTACCAGGTCCAGGATCAAAACGATGGTCAAGAAAACCAAAGCCGCGCTGGAGGCGAATGCTGAAACTGCAGCAGCATTCCTTCGCGAGACTGTGAGCATAGTCGACAAGGCCGCAAAAAGAGGAATCATACACCCTAATGCGGCCAGGCGGCGCAAGTCGCGGCTTATGAAGCGAGCCAACCGTTACTTGGGCACCGGGGCTTAACGCGCCGCTCGGTTTTCCCAACGTAACCGGGCCTTCGCCGGCATTATCGTGAGCAGTCCGCCTGACCCGATGCATCGAAGTGTACCCGAAACCAATACGAGAGATGCGGGTGTCTCAGCAATGCTCGGAAGGGTAAGTCCGGTTCGCTGAAAGCGGCGAAACCGGGGGAGCGAATCAGTTTTCGGTTCCTCGCGCTTTATCCCCGCAGCAACTTAATTCCTGGTGGTCACCAAACAACACATCATCGACGGACTTAGAGAACTGGGCCTGCGCGCGGGCGATACAGTCGTTGTGCACAGCTCGCTATCCAGCTTCGGAAAGGTCCAGGGGGGAGCCGAAACTGTGGTTGAGGCGCTGCTCGAGGTCCTCGGGCCGGAGGGCACCCTGGCTGTTCCGACATTCAATTTCGAGCCGGATGTGTTCGATCCGGACAGCACCCCGTCTGTAGTTGGGCAGATCACTGAGGCCGTCCGCAAACTTCCCGGCGCAATTCGGAGCAAGCACCCGACTCATTCTGTTGCAGCAATCGGGCGGCTCGCCCGTGTCATCACCGAGGGGCACGAAAACGTAAGCCCGTTCGGTCGCGGCTCGGCGCTCTTCAAGTTGCTTCAGGCAAACGGCAAGGTCCTGCAGC
>NZ_JBAMME010000357.1:0-2219 GCF_039793925.1 Thermogutta sp.
TTCTGCCTGCTGGCCCTGATGGCACAAATGCATACAGGAACCCGAGATGGCGATGCACGGGGTTGGGATAGGTGTGTACGTCGAACCCTCTCTCGCTCAGATAGATAATCAGGTCTTGAGCACCATAAGGGGTTATTCCCTCATGGTACTCCATGATAATATGTCGTACCTTATGGAGGACCGAATGAGGTGCGTTGAACAAAATGTCATACTCTGCACCTTCGCAATCAAGTTTGAGTAGATCGCAATAATCTATTCCCAGAAGGGCAAAGGCGTCTCCCAGAGATAGGCAGGGAACAGGCAGAGTTCTCTCAGGCTCTGCGACCTTTGTAGTGCTAAATTGAACCGGCTCTCCCTTTGAGAGATCAAGGTAGAGCGTTCCCGATTCGCCACAAATAGCCTGTGGGAACGCCTGGACATTGATTATTTGATTCAGTTGGAGATTCTCCTGTAACAGAGCAAAGGACTCGGGGAATGGTTCAAAAGCGTAGACGCGAGTAGATGGTCGGCCCTTTGCTACCGAGATAGAAAAATCGCCAATTCCTGCCCCGATGTCCACCACTACCCAGCCGTCTTGCACGACAGTGCCATACCGTTCGTAGAATCGATCCAAGAATGTCTCCTTGGCGATCCACAAGTCCATAGCACCGCGAACGCGAAGCAGGACTTTGCTCTTACGGAACTGAATGATCGCAGACTTGGAGGAACTATGTGGCAGGAAAAGACTCATTGCCGTCACCCAGTTGCTCGTGCCAAGAATTAACTCACCAATGGAGAAGAGGTAATATATGTACTTTCCGACATTCATATTCACAGTTCCTCCCGTCACCGGTTCTGCCTAATGAACTCCCAGGTATCGGATGTCACGCGGCAAATCCCATTGCCGCCAGCCCAGCCGCCGAACAAGAGTATGGCATCTCGGTCAGGCATATACGCAGATGCGATCACGGAGTGAGTGCCAGGCCTGGTTGGAGCAAGCGGGTTCCACGTACTACCATTCCAGGCCCACATATCCTCGTATAACGTGGAGCACCTGCCACGGTCGCCGCCAAACATCAAAACGAGGCCAAGCCGGTCATGGTACACCATAGTATGACCGCCACGCGCCGGTGGCTTTGTCGGCGGTGTAAGCTCTTTCCACTCGTTGCCAGTCCATTCCCAGGTATCGCTCATAGAAGCAGAATTGTTCCATCCTCCGAACAGGAGGATGGTGCCTTGACCGGGTTGGTACGCCATCGCGCATAAACTCCGTGCCGATGGCGCCCTTGAGGATGTACGCAAGGTCCAGTTGGTACCATCATAGACCCATGTGTCGCCGTAGAACTCGCCAGCGCCGTTGTTGCCTCCAAAAAGGACCACTTCGCCTGTCTCCGAGTTATATGCAGCGCAACTCTCCCTTCGAGGAGATGGAGAAGTAGCCGTTTCTACTTTCCTCCACGAGTTCCCATCGTACTCCCATGTCTCATTATGAGGATGTCCCGAACTGTCCAGGCCGCCGAAAAGCACGATTACCCCTCGCTTTGGGTCATAAACCATAACCGCGCTCCATGAGCCCGATGGAGTTATTTGTGTCCGCATCTCATACCAGTTTTCGCCGTCCCATTCCCAAGTATCATTAAAGGTGGTGCTACCAGAACTACCGCCAAATAGCACAATGACCTTGCGCCTGCTGTCATACGCAACAGCATAATTGCCTCTGCTACTCGGAGAGCGAGACGGAGTACGCCGCACCCAATCATAGTCCTCCGGCTTTAACCCCGCTTCGGAAGAGCCAATCTGGATTTTGGCCACAATGCTGCCCGAGTTATCCGCGATCTGCTTATCGTTGATTCGCAAATACAGAATTCCCGAGTCTGCAGCGTAGAAAGTGATTTCTCTGCCGATAAAAAACGGTTGCCCTTGACCAATGCGTCCAATCAGACCCGCATGTGGCACACCTTGTATGAGGTTCGCTCCATCAGTGGAGCCCGGATTTCCCCCTGCATCGATCCAGTGGCCTGACCAGGGTGACCACCGACCTGAAACATAACTCACAGTAACGAAATCACCCTCCTGCAAGATGATTCCAGTGTCCTGCCAGTTCTGATCTGCGCGCACAGTCACTAATTGACTGCCAGGCCTTGCGTTCAGCGTGGCCCGCGCCTGAGCGGTAGCGGCAGCTTGTGCCTGAGCGGTGGCCTGCGCCTGGGCGATGGCGGTGGCCTGCGCCTGGGCGATGG
>NZ_JBAMME010000358.1:0-9381 GCF_039793925.1 Thermogutta sp.
TCCCCAAGGCGATTGGTAGGTCAAAAGACGCCGCCTCTTTAGGGACATCCGCCGGAGCCAGATTGATGACCGTCCGCGTATTGGCCCGCTGAAACCCCGAATTCACAATCGCCCGTTCGACGCGATGGGTGCTTTCGCGGACGGCGGCCTCGGGCAATCCAACCATCACGGTTTTCGCTAGGCCGGTCGGCGAGACGTCAACTTCCACCACCACCGGCAGTGCGTCAATTCCGACAAGGGTAAATGTCTGCAACTTCGCGAGCATATCAACACCGCCCCCTGAGTTTGCGACCAAGCACGTGGTCTTATTCTGTCGTTTTGCGAGCTCAAAGACAAGACCTTACCTGGCTGGCGCAACCCAGCGCGGCGGAGCCTGCCGAATTTGCTGTCTGTGCGGCGAACGGAACGCCAGTGTGGTGGCTTTCTGCGTTCAAGACAATCCAAATTCACAGCGGGCCCCATCGGTTGCCCGGCGGAAGTTCCTACCGACCACATTTAGTCAGACTGCCCCGTTTCTTCCAATCGACAGGACAAACGTACCCCCGTCCCTACCAGTGTGGGAAAGTACGGACGCCATCGTGCAGCAACACATTCGGGATTTTAGGGACGGCGGGGCCCGGCGATCCACTCCAGGCTGCTGATGCCCGGCTTGGGCAACGGGTAGTTTCCCGTGCTGTCCGGCAGGGTGGGAGGCTCCATATCCATGCGCGTCTCTTCAGGCGTCGGTCGATACTGGAAATCCATCTTGGCAACCTCCTCGAACCGCATGGCCTGCCCCGTATAGACCGCCAACTGGCCCAACACGGTCACCATAGTGCTCTGGGCCATATGGTAGCCACTGTTGATCGGCTGGCCTTTGCGGATGGAATCGAAAAGGGCCTGCTGTTCCGTTTGATAAGGATCATTGCGAGGCCCTTCGTATTGCCAGTTGGTTTCCCCGACAATACGCTTCTGTCCCAAATAGCACGTACCCTTGGTGCCCATGATGATGTCGCTGCTGTTGCCGTAGCACCCGTTCTGCGTGCGGCACATCGCGTAGACGCGGGCCCCGCTCTTGTACTCGTACACAACCGTATCGTGGTCGTACATGTCACCCAGGCCTTCTCCAAAGGATGCGGATCGGCCACCCAGTCCGAAGCACCACTCGGGCATCTCTTCTTTGAGCGCCCAGCTCACCCGATCCATGTTGTGCACCAGCGACTGCGGCACATCATCCCCCGAAAGCCAGCAGAAGTGGTACCAGTTCCAGAACTGGAATTGGAGTTCCGTATGCTCGGGTTTCCGGCTCATCACTTGGTAAGGACCACGCAGGAACATGGCCTGAACGGCCACGATATCACCGATCGCGCCATCATGGATTCGTTTCATGCACTCCTGCCAGCCAAAATCGAATCGGCTCTGCAGTCCGGAGACAATGCTCAGCCCCTTCTCTTTGGCCAGATCGCAGGCCGCCTGCATCCGACGTACACCAACCGGGTCGATACCGTGGGGTTTTTCCACGAAAACGTGCTTTCCCGCTTTGATGGCCTCTTCCGAATACATCGGATGGAACTTCGACGCACAGGCGATGAGAACCACGTCAGAAGCCTCGATGACCTTTTTGTAGCCGTCTAGGCCCACGAAACAATGGTCGTCATCAACGATGACCTTGTCGGGATGGATATTTTTGAGATTCTCTCGCGCTGCTTTCACCTTGCTTTCGAAAATGTCGCACATAGCCACGAGTCGAACGTCCGGTCCGGTATTGAGTGCCTGAGCTGCCGCCCCTGAACATCGGCCGCCACAGCCGATCATCCCCACTTTGATGATGTCGCTTCCTGCCGCGTGAGCCGTGCGACTCACCTCTAGCCCCGCGAGAACACCCGCTGCAGTCGCTCCTGTTCTGGCCAAAAACTCGCGACGTGACCATGCCGAACTTCCGCTACCGCAATTGGGCATCATGATGGAGATCCTCCTTTGTTGAACTACCTGCGTGGTTCGATCGATAACTGAGGTTCACGCCACACCGGGAAAGTACTCGACGAAATGGGTCGAATCGTCTCGCTGACACAATCGCCGCGGGTCGTTCCTCCCCAGCCCGTCGGATGTTACGTCTCCCCATCGCTTGGGCCGGTCGCCTGATCCTTCCCGAAAACCCCCGGCGGGTTACAGCGACCATCCAGCCAGCTATTTTTCCTCGGGAATTCCAAGCTGCTGGAGCGTGTTCCGCAACCATTGGAGGGATCGTTCAATCATGGGACCTCCCTGTCCTTCACACTCCATGCTCAGCGGCCCATTGTAACCGTTGTCGCGGAGAATCGTGAGCACCTGCCGAATATTGTCGGCATTCACGCCATCACCAATCGCACAGTGGCTCACGGCGATTCCCGTTTCCTGCCCCCGCACCGCCGCTGCCAACGACGGACTTACATCCTTGACATGGACGTGATTGACCTTGTCGATGAAGCGTCGACAGAACTCCACAGGATCCTGTCCCGCAATAAACGAGTTTCCCGTGTCCAAATTGAGACGCAAAAACGGACTGTTACAAAAAGCAAGCATCTCTGCCAGGCGATCAGGATTGGTGGTGAAATATCCGTGAACTTCAATGTTGATGGTGATTTCGTAGGCCTCGGCCACCTCCACTATTTGCTCGTAACAACGTTTCATAAGGGCCATGGCCTCCTCATCGGACATGTCCGGGGGCCGATGGAGACCGTCGGTCGTGGCAATTCGTGAACACCCCGCATGTTTTGCCCAAGGGATGCTTTTCAGCACGTAAGCCACACCGTAGAACAGCCCCTCCCGTCCGGAAAGTGGGAAGGCCGCATCAATTTGCGAAAAACGGACCCCATAATTCTCCATTTTTCGCCGCAAAAGCAGCGGGTCCTGGTACAGAGCCACATGGGGTTGATACCCCAATCCATGAATCCAACTGGCACCATCAATCACACCGCATTCGATGTAATGAACGTCATGGGCCTCTGCCCACGCCAGACACTTCTCAAAATCCCAGTAGGCCGAATTGAACGCATCCGTATGAAAGCTGATCTGCATACACCACCTCGCCCGTTGCACTTTCCACCATTCCATCAACCGCTGCGGTTTAACAGTCCGGCTGACGAAGTTTCATTCCATTTTTAATGAAACCGCCTGCGAAGCCTCCGCAAGCCGTCCTGCACACCACAAACACGCCCGCCGAAACAGTGTTTGCACCCCCTCACTTTGGAATGCCTTCACATCATGCCCCAGCACGCAGTGAAAAACCCGACCTTTGCCAACCCGAAGCACAAAAGCCATAGGATAGTCTTTTCCATCCACCTTAGACCGGGCGACGGCCAACACGTGAATGGGGAGATCGCCCGTTAAACACGTGTACAGCTCGTCCACGGTATCGAAGTCTTGCAACCCGCGAGTGATGGGATGTTCGGGATCGACGATACGGACCTTGAAGGAACCATAGGGGTCGTGCCCTCGAAGCTGCGGATCCCAAACCCGTCCGACAAGCTTGAGGAAATCCTCTTTGAATTCTTGAAACGCCCCGCAAGCAAAGTGGACGAGCATTAATCCTCCCCCCTCATGCACGAATCGTTCCAGGGTCTGCAGTCCTTCCCGACCTGGAACATTGGGGTCATAGTTCTTGAAGTGGAGGATCACCACCTGATACTGAAAAGGCTTTTCGGTGCGCAAAACCGTCAAATCCTCTGCCACATCCACGGCAATATCACCGCGTGCCTCTAGGAGTTTCTTGAGGATAGGCGTCGTCTCGCGCCACTTATGCCCGGGGTAATCTTCACCGGTCACGAGAAGACAACGAACGCGAGCTGATTGGGCGCCGGGTTGCTCATTCTGTTCAGACGCCCGACCCTCAAACCCAGCAGACACCGTCACGAATACTGTCATCCCGGTAATCAGACCCAAGAGCATCCATCGCACTGTGGAGACTCCCACTCGGATTCTAGGGGCTAGATAGCTCGGCAAACCGAGCCCGCAAAAGCACTTGCTGACGCTGGTGGGGCGGGTCATCGGGCCTCTCCTCTTCCGTGGGAATGACGACGTTGCCCTTAGCATACATCCATCGCCGCGCCAGTCAAGAATGTGCCCACGGCTTTGCAAATTCTCTCTTTGTAGGTTCAGATTTCACACTAGAAACTCCCATGTTTTGCCATTCGTCCGCTATTATCCGAAGCGCAACAGCGATGTGATGTTGCCCAAGACCATATTTCTGCCGACTGGTATATCCTCAATGGGAGGCGACCTTTCGATTGAACAGAAAACGCTGAATAAACCCAACAATGCCGAATAAAGCCGGCATCGCGCGGGGCAATGTTGAGTGCTCAAAAAGAAAGAGAGAGGGCCACTTTGAAATGGCCCAATTGATCGGGCGTGCCCTGAAATGGGACAAACCGTTACCAGCCGAAAAACACGCTGCTGCCCAGCCTAAGACTGCGATTTGAGGATTTCCATCACCCGATCGGTGATGAGCTGCACGAGCTGCTCGCGTTCTTCCTCGCTCAACTGAGGGTTGACGCCGCAACTGGGATTCTGGCCGGAGCGGAACCGAGGTGGCTGGAAAACTTCCTGGCGGACACCGCTTTCACGCCAGCTTTCGCGAAAAACGTCGTTGGCGCAGAGCTCGCAATTTTCCAGTTCTAGACGCGGGTCCTTGTAACCCAGCCGCTGTTTCAAATCAAGCAGAGCTTTGATTTCGGGTTCTGTGAAATAGTTGATCCGCCCCAGGCTCTTTGCCAGCATCAGCATGCGGCAGTACGCATCGAGAATCTCCGTGTACCAGTAGGCCTTTTCCACCGTGTCCCCGAAACTCACGGTGCCATGATTGGCCAGAATGATCACGTTGCATTTTTCCACAAACGGCAGGATCGTATTGGCAAATTCCTGGGTGCCGGGCGTCTCATATTTGGCGATCGGTACCTCGCCCAGAAAGATTTCCACTTCCGGCAGCACACACAGGGGCACGGCTTCCCGAGCGATACCAAACGCCGTGGCGTGCGGCGGATGGCAGTGAACCACCGCGCGAATGTCAGGCCGGGCTTTCATGATTGCCAGATGGAGCTTAATTTCGCTGGTCGCCTTCCGCACTCCTGCAATTTGGCGCCCCTCCATGTCTACAATGCACAGGTCCTCCGGCTTCATGAAGCCTTTACAGATCATCGTGGGGGTGCACAGGACCTGATTGTCGCTGATCCGGTATGAGATATTCCCGTCGTTCGCTGCAGCGAAACCGCGTTTATAAAGGCGGTCACCAATTTCACAGATTTCCTGTTTGAGTCGCTGAATGTTGGGCGGAGTCCCTCCCCCACGAACGGTGGTTTTCGGCTTCTGTTGAGAATCCATTTGCGATGCCATCGTTCCAATCCTCCAACCTGCCGAATTTATTTTCGGGCTTCCCTTGTCGGGTGCCGCATGTTTCTGTGGTCGTTCTTTAACATAACTGCTTTCAATCATCCGCCGACACTGGCAGCACTTCCCGGAGCGGACACACCTCTACCCGATCCAGGATCGCCGCCAAATAGGCATCCACCGGTTTCGGTTCCGGAAATGGTTGCGCCGCTTCGCGCCCCTCGCTGAAGGCCACCAAACATCCGTCGTGAGCGCCCAATTCGTCGTACAGAACGAGTTCCTCTGCATCGGCTGCCCGTTCACCCAGCAGCATTTCCAGGGACAACGGCACCACGACCTTGAACCTCGCTCCAATCATGGTCGGGTGCGCGCGATTCAAAGTGACGGTGCCGATCACTTTTCCGACTCTCACGACCTGTGTTCCTTTCTGAGCGGCTTAGTGTTTTTCCTGCCGATGCATGAAAACTCACTTCACTGGAGTTCCAATTTTTCGCGAAAGACTTCCGGACAAATGTGGGATGATGCCACAAACTGGCGGATCATCCGCTTGAGGTTGAACAACCCGGCGCTGAGATCCGCCACCAAAACATTGGCACCGACGGCCGCCGTATCGCCCGCCACCGCCTGGGGGTCCCGTCCTACAATAGCCCGGACTCCCCGCTGCCGATTGGCCAGACAGACTTCCGCCGCGACATGCCGAGTGACCACCACGACCAGCCTCTGTTTGCGGCACAGCTCTGCTGCTCTTTCACTCGCCCGAATGAGGCAGTCCAATGTCTCATACTCCGCGCTGATCCCCTCCGAGCGCAACAGATTATCTAGTTGCTGGGGGTTGATCCTCTGTGTCACCAATAAAACTGTGACTGTGGCGGCCCTGGTGGGCGATACATTGCCGTTTTCGGCACACTTCTGTTCGCCTCCGTAAAATACCGGGATCCCCTTTTCCTGAAGCAAATCTCGCACGGCGGGTGTCACCACCGCGTTCATCGGGACCACCACGCGCCGGATTCCCTCCAGACGATCGCTCACCTGGGCAAGGGTGATCACCCTATCCGAAAGAACGAGCTCGCCATCCCGCGTGGAAACAAATCTGGCCAGCGGTCGGGAAGCATCTGTTTGGGTGGCCTCCTCGCGGCGAGAGGCAGTGGGCTCCGGGTCAGCCCTCTGTTGCGGAGCGAGGCCTTTGGCCGGCTCCCCCGATGGCGCGGCAGGGGGCTGTTCATTCGGTCCTTGCTCCGCCCCAATCCGCTGCTGAAGCGACGCCAGGACCTCTCGCACGACCTGTTCGATCAGTTGAGCATTCCAATCACCGCTGGCCATCAGTCCACAATCCCAATCACCGACCACCGCACAGGAGTGTGTGGATCTCCTATGATCGTTTGTGTGTGTTTGCCATCGGAACTTACAATCACCAGATCACCTCGACCTGCACCCAGATTATCAACCACCAAAACCGGGTCACCATCCGGCGAGGCGCCGTCGGCGGCCAATGGCTGAACCAGCAGAAGCTTCCAGCCTTTCATGGATGGATGCTTCACCGTCGCCGTCGCATGACCCACCACTCGTCCTGCCAGCATGAATTCCGTATCGTCCTTCCGGCGAATCCGTTACGGCCCAGCTCCGACTGCCTATGTTCACGTGTGATCGGGGCAAGGCCCAATCCCCAAAATGCAACCTCACAGCTCCAGTTGTTCCCACTTTTTTATTTCCCCAGGATTCGCAGACTATCGATCATCGCACACCGGCGTTCCCGGGTGAAAGTGAGAGGTGTTGTGATGCCTTCACCCGTCGGCCCGGCAATGGAGTACGAAATATAACCTTCGCCACCGAGGCCCAGTCCTGCCATGCACGGTCCATTCTTCACGAAAATCGTGGTGTCCAACGCCCGCCCCATTTTGGTCATATTGACCACGTCGTGCGAATGGATGATCGCCGTGTGCCGGAAGCCATGTTCGGCAATCCGTGCCCGCTCGATGGCCTCATCCACGTCTCGGCAACGGACAAACGGGACAAAGGGCATCATCTGCTCTGCATGGACGAAGGGATTCGAGAAGTCCGTTTCACCAAAGAGAAGCTCCACGTCATCAGGGATTTTCTTGCCAATGGCCCGTGCCAGTTTGGCTGCATCTTGACCTATAAACTCTTTCACGCCAACCGGGTGCCGGTGCTCACCTTCGCCCACGTACGTGATGGCCTTGGCGGTGAGGGCCTCGATTTCGGCGGCGTTGAGCCGAACCGCTCCTGCCCGTTCCATCGCCGCCATTAACTGATCGAAAATTTTCTCCACTGCGAAGACTTCCTTCTCCGCAATGCAGAGGAGGTTATTGTCGTAGGAGGCACCCTTGATGATGCACCGCGCTGCGCGATCCAGATCGGCTGTTTCATCAACCACCACCGGGGGATTTCCTGGCCCGGCCACAATCGCCCGTTTAGCCTGCTGCATCGCGGCCCGAGCTACTCCCGGACCACCCGTCACACATAACAGGGCAATATCGCGATGCTTGAAAATGGCGTTGGCCGTTTCGATCGTGGGCTCTGTGATGACACACATCACATTGTCGATGCCTAGATCCCGGAAGATAGCCTGGTTGTAGCGACGAACTCCTTCTGCAGCTACCCGCTTTCCACTGGGATGCGGGTTGAAGACAACCGTGTTGCCTGCCGCAATCATGGCGATGGCATTGCCTGTCAGCGTGGGCAGGGAATGCGTCACGGGAGTCACCGCCCCAATCACGCCAAAGGGGGCATGCTCGATCACCGTCAGCCCATGGTCTCCGCTGAACACTTCACTGCGAAGAAATTCCACACCGGGCGTCTTCTCTCCCAAAATGCGGAGCTTCTCAATTTTGTGTTCCAACCGGCCGATCTTGGTTTCTTCCATCTCCATCGTGCCCAGTTCGACGCACTGCTCGATGGCGATGCGTCGAATGTGGTCGATGAGCCGCTTTCGCTCCTCCAGGGTGCGGCGGGAAAGAATATCGAAGGCTTCCACGGCCGCTGCGACCGCGTCATCCACATCCGTAAAAAGGCCGAAACGTCCCTGATACCGCTTAACAACCGGCGGCGGTGCCGAGGGAACTCCATTCCCCCGCAAACGCTGGAGAACCTCTTCGACAACCGTACGAACCAGGGCTTCGTTGACTTGCATGATTTCACTCCTTATCGACAATCCGGCATGGGGGTGGTCATGCGCGGGTAATCCCCCTCACACCTCTCAACTTATTTCATGAATCCGCTGGCACCTCTGTGGAAAACGACAATTAATTCTTTTCATCTAACAACCGATCGCTCCATCGTTTACATCAACAACCACATCGTGCCCGACAGGCAGCCGATCGCCTTCCTAACTGTGCGATTCCGACGATTCCGGCTGCTTGCTGTAGATACACCGCTGCCCCACATGCACGTGATCGACGATCCCGATTATGACGGTGTCCACCGGAAGATTCTTTGTTTCCGGAGTAAGTCGGGCACTGGACCCCTGCACAATGAGGACCATTTCTCCTTCGCCCGCACCCACCGTGTCCACCGCGACAAAGGTTCGGCCGGTGGCCACGAGTGTGCTCCGCGTTTGCGGATCCACACGATAGGGTTCCACGAGAAGGAGTTTTCGCCCCACCATCGAGTCCACCTTCTGCGTGGATACCAGTGACCCTGTGACCTTTGCTAAGAACATAGCATTACAGTGACTCTAAAAGGGCCTTTGTTTGTCGGGCGACGATCAACTCTTCATTGGTCGGGATGGTCCAGATCCGAACCCGCCCCTGCGGCGAGCCGATTTCGCATTCTCCACGAGCCGCGCGATTCTTCTCTTCGTCGATCACAATGCCCAATTCGCTCAGCTCGCGGCACACCGCGGAGCGGATTTCCGGCTGGTTTTCACCGATGCCGCCCGTAAACACCAGGACGTCGGCCCCACCCAGTTCGACTAGGGAAGCGCCGACATACTTGCGGATGGCCGCTACAAACACGTCCACCGCGAGCCTGGCACGATGGTTACCCTCCGCAGCCGCTACCATGATGTCCCGGAGATCGGTGCTC
>NZ_JBAMME010000358.1:9391-75043 GCF_039793925.1 Thermogutta sp.
CCAAAAGACCGCTTTGCGTGGCCAGCACGTTGAGAATTTCCTCCAGGGACTTGCCGGTGTGCTTCATGATCACCGGCAGTGCAAATGGGTCGAAATCACCCACGCGGTTGTTGTTGGGGAGCCCTGTCTGGGGACTCATGCCCATACTCGTGAACACGCTTTTCCCGCCAGAAATGGCGCAGACCGAACTGGAACCTCCCAGGTGGCAGGAAATGACCCGCAAATCGTTCCGCCCAAAAATTTCCGCTGTTCGCGTGGCGATATAACGGTGACTGGCCCCGTGAAAACCCCAACACTTCACGCCCCATTCCGCCCATTCGTAGGGAACGGCGTAGAACCGGTTACGATCCGGAATGGTGCTGTGAAAACCGGTTTCAAAGGCGGCGACCAGCGGGATCTCTGGAAGGTTTTCCCGAAGAATTCGCATCGCCCGAATGTAGGGAGGATTGTGCGCTGGCGCGACCGGCACCATTTCCTCCATGGCGGCCAGCACTTCTTCGGTGACCAGTTGAACGCCGCTGATCCGCCCTCCGTGAACAGCTTTGAAACCGATGGCAGCCACTTCCCGAGCGTCTTTCAGGCACCCGGTCTGCGGATCGGTGAGCTGGGCAAGGCACTGGCGAACCGCTGCGGCATGATCGGGAACATGAGCCATCAATTCATACCGCTGCCCCTTAATTTCCACAAAGCAGCGGCTTTGCGGTGTTCCGATGCGTTCGACACCGCCCCGAGCGATCTGCGTCTCGGTCTGCATGTCGAACAATCGGTATTTGAAGCTCGTGCTTCCGATGTTCGCCACCAAAATATGCATCCTGCAGCCTCCTGACAAATCCCGTTATCCCACAGCGCCAACGTGTTCCTCGCCGAAAAAGCCACTCTTCTCCCTTCCCCGGTTCTTAGGACGTCCCGCGCAGGCGCGGCCTTCCTATGTACGGAGCCCGCACGCCAGATGGGAGGCACTCCCGGGCAATGGTCTTCCTTCAGGAGCCCGCCATCAGAGTGCCTCGTTCAGGTCAGATACGCTGCAATGACGCCCTCGGCCGGGCGAGGAATGATGTGGCTGGCCACCAGTTCCCCGACCTGCGCTGCGGCATTCGCACCGGCTTCCACCGCAGCCCGCACGCTGCCGACATCGCCGCGCACAATGGTGGTGACCAATCCACCGCCAATCTGCACACGTTTGACGATCTGCACATTGGCCGCTTTCGCCATAGCGTCTGTAGCCTGAACCAGCGCCACCAAACCACGAGTTTCAATCAAACCAATTGCGTCTTGCATGGCGTTCAGTCCCCCTATGCTGCTAACCGAATGATTGTTTTTTCGTTGTTTCCGTGCCATTGCAACTTGCCGTTATCAGTCAGTCTTGCCACCCTTACCGGCACCTGCCGGGAGGACCACCGATAAGTCGTCGTGCGGACGCGGGATCACCTGCACACTGACGACCTCGCCGATTCGGGCTGCGGCAGCCGCACCGGCGTCGGTGGCCGCCTTCACCGCGGCAACGTCTCCGGTGACGAAAACGCTCACCAGACCGCTACCCACCTTGTCCCAGCCCAAGAACTGCACGTTAGCGGCCTTGAGCATGGCGTCCGTCGCTTCAACCAGGGTGACAAAACTCTTCGTTTCGATCATTCCCAGAGCTTCCATTTGTTTGGCCATTGCTGTTCACTCCACCTCAATACTGAAGAACAACACCTTCGTTTCCGAATTCCCTAAACGCACCGCAACAGTGAATCGCTCATCCTCTCTGGTCTTGCCGTCCATGTCACGGTTTGTACAGTTCCACTCGAGTTGCATGCTCGATGTCCGCCGCGTTGCCTTCGTCCGTGTCCAGGTGGACTTCAAGCTTACTGGTTTCATCCGCCCGGACGATCACATTTTCAAAGACCGTGGTGCACGGCCCCGACTCGATCCTCAGACACATGACGTCTCCATTCTTGACGCCGTAATACTCGGCGTCACGGTAATTCATATGCACGTGCCGGGCAGCCCGAATAACCCCCTCCTTAAGGTCCACACTTCCTGCTGGTCCCACGAGCACGCATCCTGGCGTCCCTTTCAGATCGCCACTCAATCGAACCGGAGCATCAATCCCCAGCGAGATGGCGTCCGTGAAAGCGAGCTCCACCTGGGTTTTGGAACGCGGAGGCCCCAGGACGCGGACCGTCGGCAGCATCCGCCGGCGAGGACCGACGATCATCACGGTCTCCTCCGCTGCGTAAAAACCCTCCTGGTACAGCCATTTGTAAGGCTTCAGTTCGTGCCCCGGTCCAAAAAGGATGTCGATGTGTTCCCGGGAAAGATGGCAATGCCGCGCGGAGATGGTGACCACCACTTCGGGCCTTTCCTTTGGCCCGCCGAGAAGTTTGACCACAATCTCCCGAACAATCTTTTCAACTTGAGCGCGATCAATCGAAGGCGCCTGTGCCATAGCTCTCAAACCTTATTGGTCGGAATGGGAGAAAACTGCGTTTGAGCATCCAGAACCGAACGCAATACCGGTTCTTCCGCCGATTCGGCAACCGACGCGAGAATCAACTGCACACCCGCAGAGGCGAGCCTTTCCCGCCACGCTTCCGGAAGCTCGGCGTCAGTGACCACGTAATCCACATCCTCCAGCCTGCAGAGATGAGCAAGGCTGCGATAACCGAATTTGGAGCTGTCGGCAACGATGATCACTTCGTCTGCCGCCCGCATCATTGCCCGCTCGGTCTCCACAAGCAAAAGGTTGTTGTTGAAAAACCCCTCTTCGTCCACCGACGCCACACTCAAAATGGCCTTGCGAACCCGCAGCGAGGCGATCATGGCGTCGGCCTGCGGCCCCTGCGTGACCCCAGAGCGGGGACATACATTGCCACCAACAAACACTAGGTCACTGGTGGGGTCAGAAGCAAGTAAATTTGCCACGGGGAGAGAATTGGTCACCACGTGGAGCGGCATCCCCAGTAAAAGCCGCGCAACCTCGTAGGTCGTTGTTCCCCCATCAAGAAGCACCGAATCCCCCGCCGAAATCAACTCGACTGCCTTCCGTGCAATCGCCCGCTTCTGCTCCCATCGCATCGGCTGCCGGGTCTCAAAATGGGGCAGTTTGGGCGAACTTCCCGTGTACAAAGCCCCACCATGAATCCGTTTGGCATCGCCCTGCTTTTCGAGATACTCCAAGTCCCGCCGGATTGTGGACTCCGAAACCCCCAAAGCGCCGGCAAGCTCATCGAGCGTCGCAAAACGACGTGAGCGAATGAGCTCCAGAAGCTGCGTCCGACGCTCCTGCACTGCCGTGGTTGGATGACCTGCCGGCATATCTCATCCTGACAGAACAGTGAACAACACGTGGTGAAAATCTACCATCCTTCGACTAACTTCAGCCTACCATGCCGGCTTAATTCTGTCAACAGTTGCGCGAATTGTGTCGCAATTTCGAATTATTTTTGGCAATTAGGCGTGAAAAATTCGGCACAATATGTCAACAAGGTCGCAGGCGGGTGGCGGTATCCCCCCGCGCTTTGATCCCCTTGTCGTGCCAATTCCCGTCACATTCCAAAAAGCCCGCTTTTTCAGAAAAGACCTCAAGGTTTGCCTAATTTCGACCGATGGTAACCGGCAGCAGGAGTAATCCCTCGTCTGCTTGACCGGTGCGGGTTTTTCGACCGGTGCCGGTGAGGTGACATATAGCAGGCAAATACCCGGAGGATCCACATGAACAAGCCTCTCCACACGGATGACGCCCCCTCGCAAGGCACAGTGCGGGTGCTGGCACGGCTGCCCTATGTTGGTAGGGAGCGAGAGACGGGGCCCGAGCAAGCCACCTATCCGTTTCGTGCAACTCCCACCCCTTTCTTCTCCGATCCGATTCGTCGCGGACTGGCGTTGGGAGTGGCCGCCGTTCTCCTGCTCGGCGTGATCTGGTTTATCGCCGGGCGCGGGAAGAAATCTGAAATCGCCAGCAACGGACAGGACAAACCGTGGCAAACGGCCGTACCGCGGCCTGATGCCCCGGAAGCACCTGCTTGGAGTCCCCCCTCTGTCAGTCTTCCAGGGGAAGGCGTTCAATCGACGCAGGCCCAACCGTTCGGCCTGGCAACTGATTCCCAGCCGGTAACGCGGTCTCCGCTCGGTTTCGAGCTGCCGCCAGGCAACAGTTGGGGAAGTCCCCAAGAGAACCCGGTAAATTCTCCCGCCATACAACCGGCGTTAACAACTGGCGAGCCGATTATGGCGTGGGAAAACCCGCAACTCACCCAGGGATCTCCGGGACCGGTGGCCATGCAGGCCCAAATCAATTCCCAGTATGGCATGCCTCCGGTGAGTCCCTCCGGAAATCCATCGACTCCCTGGGCTAACGCAGCCGGATTTGGCGCCAACCCGCCTGGACCCACTCCGATGAATTCCACACCGTATGGCTATGCCGGTGTCGCACCGGTCGCGCCGACCGCGGCATCGCCCGCCGGATCAGGGCAGATTGTTCGTAACCCCTACTTCAACAACCAGCCAGTCGCCCAGAGCGCCAATGTGCCGTTGAATCAGTCGGCTGGTGACTTCACACCGGGGGACAATCCGTGGGGCCAACCGGTGACAGCGACACTTCCAGCTTCCTGGCCGACTCCCGTGGAGCTTCAACCACCGAGTACCGTGAGCGGTCCTAGCGTCATAGTCGCATCACGACCGAACGCTCCGCAATTCGCGCAACCCAGCGGTTCGCCGACCGTTCCAAGCTCCGCTCCTGGTACCGGTTACCCGCAGGCCGCGCAATGGAATCTGCCCTCTCTAACAGCGGGAAGCTCGAATTACAGCAATGCGCCCTCGGCCTCCGTGGGCGTTCCCCAAAACGCATGGGGCAATCCGATGAGCCAACTTCCGGCCCCCGGCCATACACTTCCTTCAACCGGTGGAAATTCGTTGGATGGTGGCCTCTACTCGAACGGTGTGCGCGTCAGTCAGTCCGGTTACCAGGGACCGGTGGGCACGCCAGGACAGCAGCAAAGTCCCGCGTATAATGGCCCCAGCGCCACGGTGTGGGGCGATCCCAGAACAGCGGCTCCCGGCCAGATGTTGCAGCCCGGCCAAAACCAGCAGGGCCCCAGCTATCCCAGCACCGATTCGTATCGCTATTACGGTCCCACGTCGCAGCCGGGTGCTCAGCAGCCGCACGACAATCAGGTCGTGCCTGCCACGTATGCGAATCCGTCATGGGGCAACCAGATGAATGCTTTCGCCCCAGGTTCGACAGGAGCTACAGCCTCTCCAGGCAGTTCTCAACGGCAGGTTGGCACCTCTACGGACCAGCTTTACCCGACAACCGGCCAGACCGGCTACAACCTGTATCCCACGTCGGTGCTGCGGTAAAAGAGGAACAGCCCGTGTGACCAATGGTTGGGCAGCATGCCGAGACGCGTCGAGCCGACGTTGTCATTGTCAAGAACCAGCGGTGAAAACGCGATCCGATGGATGGAGGCTGTCCGCGGCTCCCTTTGGTGACTGCACCGGTTCTGTCTGCTTGTGAGTGAGACGCTGATATGAGAGATCGGTCAACGACAATCCGGCTGGAAGAAGCGTTTCTGAAATTGGGGCCTCCAGGCCAGACTAGTGCCGCTCCACCTTTGGAACAAAAACTTCAGGACCAACTCAACGACCCAAGAGCGGCCGAAACGGCTTCCTCAACCCCGGCAACCAGTGTCGCGCAGAACGGCTCTCCTCCTCACGTTCGGCCGGCGTTAGAAGTCGACCGTTTCGCACCCCCACCCGCTTTGGTTCACCTTCTTCAGTTTGCAGCAGAGGCTCTGGAAGGCTGTCTGCAACGCATTCGCCAGAGTGTGCACTCCAGGCCGCGAGTCGTTGGCTTCGCCTCCTGTGAGTCGCACCAGGGATGCACCACGACCGTTCTGGCCGTCGCTTACGAGTTGGCACGCGCTGGGGAAAAAGTCCTCGTTATCGACGGCTCACCCGACCACAGCCTGGCCAACTCCCTGGGAGTCGTGGCCGAGCGCGGCTGGCAAGATGCTGTCCCTAGCAAACTGTCGCTGCGAGAAGTGATGATCCGGTCGGTGGAGGATGGCTTTGACATCTTGCCCTCGCGTCCCGCCCAGACATTTTCCCCTTCCTCGGCGACAGGAGTTCGCCTGCTTCCAGAATGGCAAAACACCTACGAATGGATTCTGGTAGACTATGGCACCGCTTTTGTAAGTGGTCCAGTTTCGCAAAGGGACGACTCCCAGGATATTCGGAGTTTGCCCTCGCGGAGTTCCGTGCCTTTGTCGGAATGCCGGGATTTCGTTGTCGTTCAGCGCATGGATTCAGTCACTTCAATTGTGCGTGAACTCCAAAAACGGGGGCGCGTGCTGGGCCTGATTGAGACGTTTGTTCCTCGCACAGCGGAAGCCAACCGTGTGTTCTGCGAACGTGAGGCGGCATGAGCACAGGCCCGTGCGGTGAAAACACCGTTCGGTGGAGCGAGTATGTATACAGGTTTCTGGAAACTTCGCGAACAGCCCTTTCGGAACGAGTTTCGCCCCTCATTTTATTTCCCAAGCGGCTCTCATCAGGCGGCTATCTTGAAGGTGCGCTACGCCGTAGAACAGCGCCATGCCAGCACTCTTCTTGTTGGTCCGGCGGGAACCGGCAAGTCCTTTGTTACGGAGCTGCTTTCCGCGTCACTTCCCGACTCGTATCAGCCTATTGTCCGCAAAACAGCCCTTTTCGACGATCCTGAGGCGTTCCTCGTGGACCTGGCCGAAGAGCTGGGATCGGCACCGCAACGGTCTGGATACACAGCTTTCCGTTATCTCGAAGAAACTCTGACAAAAAACCGAAGCGAGGACCGTCACGGCATCCTCATAATCGACAATGTACACGTTTTTCAGCACCAGCGAACCTGGGAGGTCCTCCGTAACCTCATGACAATCACCGTCGACGGCCAGCCTGCCTGGACCGTGATCCTGGTGGGACACCCCCTCGTATTGCCGATGATGGAACAACTTCCCCATGTCGATGAATTGCTGGCCATAAAGTCTTTCCTGCGTCCCCTGACGGCTGACGAAACCCGGCACTACGTGGAACACTGTCTCCGGCAAGCAGGTGCCACGGATTCGATTTTCACGCCGGAAGCCCTCCAACGGGCAGCCGACCTCTCCGGCGGTATTCCCCGCCGCATCAACAGGTTGTGCGACCTTGCTCTCCTTGTGGCCTATGCCGAAAAATCACCCCGGGTGGACGCCCACCACGTGGAAGCGGTGTTTGACGAACTCTGCGGTATTCCGGCGCAGTGACGTCTTCTAGAGGTTCGGAATTCCTCATGCATCCTTCTCCAAAAAACCGAAAAAACCGGCTTTTCACAAGTAGTTTGCATACAGCGCAGTACCCCTCTCCTATTTGCAGTTGAGTTGAACTGCTCCTTTCAAGGCAGAACATTACGCCGGTGGATCCGCGGGGTTTTCGCTGGGCCCTTGGTTGGCAAGGCCGTGACAAGCCCGGTGCGGCCGGTGCTCCGTATCTAAATTTGCGGGATTCCGCTTCCAGCCTTTCCTGGGCAGGAGAGTTGTCCCACTCCCTCCCTGCGCTCAGCTTGCTAAAGATAATGGAGGTATGGACGACGTCCCTTCCGTGCTGCCAGCATCTGGCGTGAACTTCCGTGGCCCTCTTCATCGCACCCCCGGGTGGATTGGGTGCGCCTGCGGTGTCATCACCTTCTGCTGCCTGCTGCTGACGTCGCCCATCACACCCATGGCCTGGGACGAAGGCGACGCCATTCGTCGGGCCGAGCGAATTCAGACCTGGGTTTCTGAGCTCTTCTCACCTTCCGACAATGGCGAGATGCCCAAGGGCCATCCTTTTTCTCGGCGTAAAGTCTGGTGGGGATTTCCTTTCACGACACAACGGGAAGGCCATCCGGCGCTGTATGGAATCGTCATCGCCCTTGGAGAGGCCGTAGCGCCGGAAGTGCCGGATCCTCTTACACGCTACCGCTTCGGTCCAATTCTGCTCTTTGCTGTGGCGGTGGGTGCTGCGGCTGCGAAAATGGCTCGTTATTGGGGACCGCCGGCAGCGTGGGCCGCCGTGACCGCCCTGATCCTCCAGCCGCGTTTGTTTGCTCACGCTCATTATGCGTCCTTTGACGGGCCGCTCACCGCATTCTGGCTCCTCTCCTGGGCTGCCTTTCCAGAAGGGGCTTTCACCCG
The DNA here is from genome assembly GCF_039793925.1 of Thermogutta sp. Taxonomy (GTDB): domain Bacteria; phylum Planctomycetota; class Planctomycetia; order Pirellulales; family Thermoguttaceae; genus Thermogutta. The sequence continues at coordinate 17,563 of NZ_JBAMME010000358.1, forward strand.
AGCCGCAAAGCCCACACTGAAAGAGGACATCCTTCCAGCGATACGCTGGGGGGCCCTGCTGGGCGCAACAATGAGCTGCAAATTCACCGGTTGGTTGGCTCCACTTCCTTTTCTGATCTGGCCCATTTTACAACGTAATCGTCGCACGTGGTTGCTTTTGCGCTGGGGATTTCTCACGGCCGTGGTGACCTTTTTTGTGTGCAACCCTCCCCTGTGGGTGCGTCCGGTCGTCGGGATGCTCATGTTTTTCCGCTTCAATCTGCACCGCGAGCAACTTCCGGGACTCAATATTCCCACTTATTTTTTGGGAAAGATGTACGACCTCTATCATCCCCTGCCCTGGTACAATACGTTATTCTGGACTGCTATCGCGGTCCCCCTGCCGATACTGCTTTTCTTTATCGTGGGTCTTGCCACCATAATCCAGCGACAGAACCGTAATTGGGTGGCTCTCCTGGCAGCGCACTGGGGTATTCTCATTCTGGTGCGGGCAATGCCCGGGGCACCGCCCCACGATGGAATTCGACTCTTCCTTCCCGCGTTTGCATTTCTGGGGTTGTTCGCGGGCTTGGGTGTCGTGATGGGGCCAAAAATTCTAGTGGGAAGTTTATCCAGTCAAAGATGTCCGTCACGGAATTCGGCCGACGTTCCAAAGCAGAGGGAGGAGGGTGAGAAACTTTTTTCGCCACGGCGTTCGCAGTGTTGGTTTTACCACCTGCCGCGGATTCTGGCGTGGGTCGGATTGTTTCTATGTATCATTCCTCTCTCCTGTTTCGCACCGCAGTGGCTATCGTACTACAACGTGGTGATCGGCGGCTTGCCGGGCGCGACCGAACGGGGCATGGAACCGACATATTACTGGGACGGTGTGGATCATGAGGTCCTCCTGTGGCTGCGTATCCACTGTGTTCCCGGTGAACAAGTCTATTTTTCCGCAGGGTCGCCGGACAATCTCGACCTCCAGCACGCGTGGGGATGGTTGGCTCCAGCACCCGCTTCTTCCCCTGCTGATGCCCGGTGGTACGTTATTCAGCACCGCCCCAGCGCATGGAACGCCATTGACGAATGGCTGGCCCGGCACGGCGAACCGGCGTATGTGAAATACGCCGGACAGGCGTCCTGCTGTCCTCTCGTGGGCCGCGTTTGGGTGGTGAAGATTTTTCCCATCACAGAATACTGGCGCGCCAGTCACAGCACGGCCGTCGAGACCAACCCTTGATTTCTCGCGACCAAGAAGTCTTCCGGTTGGCAGGCGACTGGTGATAAGAGCCGGCCAGCGGTGAAGCGTTTCACTTGCACCTTTTCAACGGACACCCGCGGTTCGCGAGAGGAAATGCTCTTCCACATACTGTGTGATGAGCCGGGCACCGTCAGGCAGGGAAAACTGTCGGTCTACATTGCCTTCGACAAAGGCGACTTTGTTCATCCCATAAACGTCGGAAGTGGCCTCATCCTGGCCCAGCACATATCCGCCCGCTCTGCGAATGGCGCGACAGCCATCGGCGCCATCGCGGCCCATTCCCGTCATGATGACCCCCAGCACCCGTTTGCCGTACACTTCCGCCACGCTGTTCATCATCACATCCACCGAAGGTTTATGTCCGCTGACCGGCTCTCCATCGAATACGCGGATTCTTACCACCGGTGGGCGTCCGGAGACAGCCATATGAGATCCCCCCGGTGCCACATAAGCGTGGTTCGGTCGGACCACCTCGCCGGATTCTGCCTCTTTGACCGTCAGTGCACTGACGGAATTGAGCCGCCACGCAAAAGGCTTGGTGAACTGCGGCGGCATGTGCTGTACCACAAAAATGGGAGGCATCGGCGGCTTGAGTTCTCGAAACAGGGCGGTCAACGCGGGCGGTCCACCTGTGGAAATCCCGATGGCCACACACGCATCGCGAAGCTGCGGGCAATCGCTGTCGTCCTTGGCGGCAAGAGGTTTCACGGCTGACGGGACAATGGCCGTCGCCTGCAACCGTTGTCGGCGAAGCCGGATGATTCGTGCAACGTCACAGGCGGCAGCAAACCGCACCTTACGAACCAGTTCGATCCCAAAAGACTTCCCAACCGCCGCAGCACTGCTCGGTTTTGTGACGTAATCCACGGCACCGCGTTCCAGGGCATCCAAAGTGATGGCGGCCCCGGCCTGCGTCAACGAGCTGACCATAATCACCGCGACCGGACGCTTGGAGACAAGGGCATCCAGCACGCTCAGACCATCCATGCCGGGCATCTGAATATCCAGCGTCACCACGTCCGGCTGCAGCTCGTCCGCTAATCGCAGGCCGCTACGTCCGTCCGGTGCCATTCCCACCACCTCCATGTCGGATGCGGATGAGAGCACATCGCTAATCAACTGCCGCATAACCAGCGAGTCATCCACCACAAGAACTTTGATACGGGGTTTACTCAGCATTGCTCTGTGTCCTGCTTCAGTTTCTCCGGTCGCCGGTTGTTACATTCGCTCAGGACGAACATGGCCGCTCGTGAGAGACGTCGTGGCCGGGCCGCGGTCCCACTCACGTGGTACCATGGTCACCGTCAAAAATATGGCATTTTCTCCGGCGGAGTATAGGCAGAATTGATCCACAAAGCCGATACATGCGTTACGATCGGAACCGCAAAAGTTACAGTGGGGTCCAATTATGCAAGTCGGAAAAGTTTTCGCAGCGCTTCGAGAAGCTCGTGCGGAGAACTGGCGTGCGAATGCTCGTGAAGAGACGCCAGAGGCGGATGCAGCAACTTGGCCACAAGTCGATCGAAGCTCTTTTGGATTTCGGCCTTCAATTGCGGATCAAGGTTTGGATACTTTTGCCAGAGGCGCCGCAATTCGTCTTCCTTTACAGCGTCCCATTCTGCCCGCAACCGCTGGATGACAGGCGTGGCCGCACGCCGATACAAGGTGTTCAGTAGTGCGGAAACCTCCTGTTCCACGATGGCGTAGGCGTGCGGAAGCTCGCGATCCCGGGCTTCCCGATTTTTCTGACACACCTCCTGCAGGTCATCCAGGCAGTAAAGATAGACGCCCGGAATGTCGCCCACACTCGGTTCAAAATCTCGCGGGAGAGCCAGATCCAGGACAAACAGCGGGCGTTCCGGTCGGGAGGCCATGACAGGCACCACAGTCTCCCGCCTCACAATGGGTTCTGAGGATCCCGTGGTACTGATCACCACATCCGCCTCCCGCAGCGCGTTCCCCAATTCATCCCAAAGACGGGCCTCACCTTCCCATCGGGCGGCCAGCTCTTGCGCCCGTTCGAAACGTCGGTTGATGACGATGATTCGCCGAGCGCCTTCCTCGCGCAGGTAGCGAAGGGTTTCCTCGGCCATCTCCCCCGCCCCAATCACCAGAGTAACTTTATCCTCGAAATGCTCAAAAATTGCCCGGGCAAATTCGGCTACCGCGATACTGGGAATACTCACGCGACGCTGCTGGATGGAAGTTTCCGAGGCTATCCGTCGTGCCGCTTTGAGGGCGTACTGAAACGTCTGGTGGAAAATTGCCCCCACCATCTCGTGATCGACGGCGATTTGATAAGCTTGCTTAACCTGGTTGAGAATTTGGGGTTCCCCGAGCACCATGCTGTCCAGTCCGGCAGCGACACGAAAGAGATGCCGCACCGCATCATCCAGATCATACGTGTAAAAAAAGCGTTCCCATTCCTCGTGCTCCTGTCCACGCGAACTGACAATAAAATCGATCGTTTCGGCGACGGGCGGCAGAGGATACGTGTCACTGGCCAGATAAAGCTCCACGCGATTGCATGTGGAGAGCAGCACAACTTCCGTGGGTCCCTTTTGCTCTCGCCACGCCTTCAAAACATCGGGCACCTCCTGGAGTCCGAAGGCCAGTTTCTCCCGGATCTCCAGGGGTGTCGTGCGATGACTGCATCCAACGACCCGAATATGCATGATGATCTTAAAAGTTGACAAATTCGATGTCACACCGAAAGTTTATTGATGTACCTGCGGGCCATCGGCGCTCGTCTGATCTGGTGAGGCTATCCCCCGTATCTCCGCAGGTCTTTTGCCGCCTGGGACGGCATGCAATGCGGTCCCCCGTGGACGCCCGTGCTGCGTTATCCCCATGGCGGCCAGAATGAGCACCACCAGCATGAACAGAAAGCTCACTGCAGTGAGGAAGACCACCCGACGTCCCTCACGCAGCGGTGGATAAACCAGTCCCACAACCAGTGAGGCCCCCAGCCATAAGAACAATACCGAGGTCGCCACTACGACGGGATCACTCCAGGGAAGACGTTCCTGTGGCGCGGCCCCTTCGATGGCGTTGAGGAAAGCTCCCGAAAAAATCCCCACGGCGAGCATGGCCACGGCCAATCCCAGGGCATGCGTGTTGGCTTTCTGAGACCATTCCAAACTGGGGAGAGTCCATCGAGCGGTTCGCAACGGTCGAGATTTCAGCCGCCGCACCTGGCCGAGGTACATTAATCCCGCCACAAAAGCCACCGAAACAGCAAGCACCGCCAAAAGAAGTGACGCGCCGTGAATAAAGCCCCATACCCGGGAAGCGGCATGCCGGGCAAAAGGCAGCGGATCCCCCCAGAAATACCCCACTACGATCAGAAACAGCACCGGAGGAAGTAAGAACAAACCGAAAGGCGTTTTGGGGCGAAGTATCATCCAAATCAGGCACACCACCGCTAATCCCCAGGCAATCCCGTAGTACCAATCCTGCCGTACAGACAGCGGCGTGCCCCCCGATTGTGATTGTTCGAAAAACGTCACCCCCCGGTAAGCCAGCCAGACGGTATGCAGGAGCAATCCCGCCACCAGAAACCCGATGGCCAGGCCCGGTTGAATCCGCGATCCACGAAGCCGGAGCCACTCTGTGCCGATGACGGCCGCGTAGGCCAGCGCCATGCACATCAGCAAAACTTCCATCATAGGCTCAATGGTTTTTCTGACAGGATGTGTTGGAGAAAGGGGTTTCCCCGTCCCATCTATAGGGCTTGCTTCCCGTAGACCGCCGGGCGGGCTGTAAGCCTACAGTGAATCAGCCATCTCCGACCGGCGCCGAGGATTTCTCCTGGTCGTCGGGTATGCTTTCATGATTTCCTGAATCTGGCTCCAATCCCCATTCTTTCAGCTTTTTGCGCAGGGTATTGCGATTGAGCCCAAGTTGCGCTGCGGCCTTAATCTGAACATGATGACAGCGATCCATGACCTGGAGGATCAATTCGCGTTCGACCCGTCCCACAATCTCTTCATAAAGATTTCCCTTTCCCGGGGCAAACTGGATCAGCGCGGTTGAGACCAGATCCCTAATCATCCGGTCGAGATTTCGTCGACGATAACCCAGCCGTGGTGATTGCCTTCCGACAACGGCGTCCGGCAAAAGATCGCAGGTGATCTCATCACCTGGTGCCAGAATCACAGCGCGTTCGATGTAATTCTGCAACTCGCGGACATTTCCCGGCCAGTCGTATGCCTGGAGTGCCCGCATCGCGTCCGGATGAACAAACGGGACATGTCGCCGGTTCTTTTCGTTGTACAAGCGCAGAAAATGCCCCACCAGTTCCGGGATATCTTCGCGTCTTTCCCGCAGTGGGGGAAGATAAACCGTCACCACGTTGAGCCGATAGTAAAGGTCCTCGCGAAATCTTCCTGCTTCCACTTCTTCCAACAGATCACGGTTGCTGGCAGCGATGACACGGACATCAACCTGGATCGTCCGCGTATCACCGACCCGTTCAAACTCGTGCTGTTGTAACACGCGGAGCAGCTTAACCTGAAGCTTCGCTGTGGTCGAGTCGATTTCATCCAAAAAGATCGTACCGGTGTGGGCTGCCTCGAATCTTCCGGTCCGGTTCTCGACAGCACCTGTGAAAGCCCCTCGCACGTGGCCAAAAAGCTCGCTTTCCAAAAGGCCTTCCGGAAGGGCTCCACAATTCACCCGGATGTACGGTCCCCCTCGTCGAGGGCTGAGCTGGTGGATGGCCTTGGCGATCAGCTCCTTCCCCGTCCCCGTCTCGCCCAAAATAAGGACGGAGGCATCGGAATTCGCCACCCGCCGAACAAGTCGGTACACTTCCCGCATGGCTGGGGAAGAGCCGATGATCTCGGGTAAGGGAGGCGAATCGTCGGCCCCGGAAAATGGGGGGATCCTGGAACTCATTCAGCGTCTGCTCCGCTAGTCTCCTTGCCAAGCGCGGCATTCTCTCAATCAAACTGTTATTGTACGCGGAACCGTTCCCAACGGGGATTCCTGACGGTCAGTCAGGCGATTCCTTCGTGCGTGGCAGGACGGACACTCTACGGGTTCAGTGCTGTCCCTGTTTCGCGGAGTCGCGCCGGAGTTTCAATACAATCGAGGATGAGTCCCAGGAGCTTCTGCACGGCCGGATCGCGGTGCGCGCTCTGATTGTATCGCTCGTACTGCCGAAGAATTTGGTCGGTCGTCAATTGCACCCCTCGTTTCTCAATAGCCTGTCGAAATCCCCCGAGGGCCTTCACGCGAAGTTCGAGCGGCCACTCCTCGCGACTGGCCGCTTCCACCAATTGGGTCTGCGCTCCCGGAGTCGCCAAACGGGCGAGAATCTCGATGGCCAGCATTTCCTGACCGGGCACCTCCAGAGCGGTCGTTGCGATTCGCTCCAGATCCGGGATGGATATCCCCTGCGGCAGACTCTCACAAAGAACAAGGATCCAGGTCAGCGCCTGCTTGGCCTGCTCGAGTCGCCGGGCCCCCGTCGTCCGATCGGCACCCTCCAAGCTGGCCACACGAGTAATCAATCCCGCCAGGTCCTCCGGGCTTTGCGGCGTTGCCACACTGATACTGACGGGAATCCTCTGGGCGACATGGTCGGCCCGCGGCAGCCACTCGCTCTCGGCATACAGTAGCACGGGGATCTGTGCCGTGTGCGCGTTCGACCGTAAACGCTGGAGTGTCAAATCCAATGGAGGACTTTGAATCGCGGCCGACACCAGAATCACCTCGCAGTCCGGCGACTGTGCCGCTATCCGCAGAAGATCGCCCCCTGTAGTGACGACCGCCACGCGACGAAACCCGATCGTTTTCAAGTAAGCAGCCAATTGCGCTCCCTGCGTCGGACTTGGTGCGGCCACCACAGCTTCGCGGGCCCCCGTTGCCCGTGCAAAATACATCAGTTCGTCCCACAGGTAACTGCTACCCCGAAACATGCCGCCCGGTGCCAACTGGAGAACTGCTTTCAAGGCAGCGAAACGCAGCGACCGATCAGCCGCTCGTGCTGCTCTCACAAGTGGGGGAATTGTCTTGGAGTTCAATACCGCGGGGTTCTTTTCCTCCGCCAACCACGCGATCGCCGCCCAGGCTCCAGCATTCCATCCCTGATCCAGGCACTGATCCAGCCAGCGGTTCATATCGTCGAGGGTGGGCTTCAAGAATGCCAACGCCTGGTCCACCTCCTGACGCACCGTGGTAAAATCATTCGTCGCATCAGTAGTTTCGGCCGGAGAATGATTACCCTCGTGCGCCGGCTGCATCGAATTTTCCGTCCACTCAACGCGATGCCCATAACCGAGTTTCTCGAGGGTCAGCACCGCCACCAGGTCGCGAAGTTGTGGATCGTCCTGTGAAACCGCCCAGGCGGCCTGAGCGAGATAGGCAGCTCGTTCCCTCCGCCACAGTTCATACGTCATTTGGCGAAGAACGACGGTGCCTGTCGCTGTGTCCCATTGAAGAAGCGAGACCACCTCCCGCCCCAGCGGCACGGGCGATTTGATGACCACCTCTGCCTCACGAATCATGAGCCGCACCGAATCGCGGGCACTCGGCATCGCTCCGACAAGGGCTTCCACCGCTGCTTTGGCTGCACCCCGGACCTCGACTCTACCCATCTCGCATGTGGCGGTGGCCAGCAGGAAGGGAACCGCCGACTTTATCTGAAGGGCCGTTACGGCATGGATCGGCCCCAATTTCTTGTCTTCTGGCACAGACAACAAAAGGGAAATGACGGCCTCCTCTGAATCCGGTCGAAGGCGGGCAAGCACTGTTTCCACGCGCGGCCAGGCTGAAAAGCGGTTGGGATCCAGGAGAACACTAACCAGAGGAACGATAGCCGAAGTTCCAACCTCGATGAGTTCCTCGGCAGCCTGGGCCCACCCCTCTCCCTTTTCCTCACACAGTTTATCCACCAGTGACTGGAGCCGGGATGGGTCGGTTCGAAATTGCCTCACGGCATCAAACACCAGTTGGGCCAGTTGAGGGCCTTCGGGAGCCAGATCCGAGCGCGAAGCAAACTCAAAAAAGGGGGCCGAACCAAATTCCTGATGGAGCGCGTTGAGCGTGAGCGGATCGAGGGGACTGCTCACCACCTTCTGGAGCATCTGTTTGGCGAGATCCACCCGCCCGAGTTTCAAAAGCACGATTGCCGCCCGAACTCGCTCGCGGGGAGTCAATGGATTGGCCGCCAGAATGGCAGCGACTGCGGGATCTTCCAGTGGAGCCTCCTGCTCCTCGGTGGAAGCCTGATTCGCTTGCGGGGCCGGCCGGCCCGGTGGTTCGGCCTTCACTCCCGGTGTGGGAAATGCGAGTAGGCAGACTGCCGTCCCAGCAACGACAACACCCACCCATCGGAGCCGGCGGTGCTCACCCATTCGCTCAACCCTCATCGATCCGATTCAGATCGCCTGTGTTTTACGGGCGGTCTTCTCAACGCATTCTGGAGGAGCCAGAATGATCGCCCGGCATCCTACCCCGAAGGAGCAAATGCATTTCCCCTGCTTTCCATGATAATTCACGCATCGACGGGTGTGAAATTTTTCCTTCGGCCGCGGGCGGGTTTCAGTACATTGATCCAGATCCCCAGAGTGACCCGGCGGGCCACAGCATCCGCCTGGGGAGATGCATATCGCACTTTCACTCGATTTGTTTCCGTGTCAAGCCTTGGCAGCCGAACGGTAAACCGTGATGCGCGGATGTTACGAGCGCTGGGCCAGTTTTTCCCTCCACCAGTCGATCTGCCGCCTCACCTCATCGGGGGATGTTGACCCATAACTATGCATGGCTTGGACCGCATTTCGCACGCCGAGCACGCCATACACACGCGAATCCAAACTCGGTTCCACCGCTCGGAAGACATCCAGTGGCAGATCGGCCAGCCGACAGTTGCGATCCATGGCTTCGCGGACAAGCTGTCCCACCATCCCATGAGCAGTTCGCTGGGGAATTCCCCGCGAGACTAGATACTCCATCAATGTGGTGGCATCCAGGTGGCCTTCTTCCAGGCGAGCGTTAATTGCCTCGCGATTGAGCTGTGCGCCCCGAATGAGGGGCTCCGCCACCTGCAGGCAGCCCATCACTGTGTCGTAAGCATCGAAAACCGGTGGTTTGTCCTCCTGGAGATCTCGGTTGTAGGCCAGCGGCAAACCTTTGAGAAGCACCAACAGCGTCTGCAAGTCCCCAATTACCCGCGCGGTTTTACCGCGGATGAGTTCCAGAACGTCGGGATTCACCTTCTGCGGCATAATGGACGAGCCCGTGCAAAAACCCTCGGGTAACTTTAGAAATCCGTATTCGGTGGTGGACCAGAGGATCCATTCCTCCGCCCAGTGACTGAGGTGAACTGCCAGAAGGCTGAGCGCAAACACAAATTCCACAGCAAAATCGCGATCACTCGTGGCGTCGATGCTGTTGCGTGCCGGGCCGTCGAACCCCAGTTCTCGCGCCGTCATTTCGCGATCGATCGGCAAGCTCGTACCAGCGACCGCGGCCGAGCCCAGCGGACAGACATTCACCCGCTTTCGACAATCCACCAATCTTTCCACATCGCGTTCCAACTTTTCGCAATACGCCAACCAGTAGTGCGGTGCAAGGACAGGTTGGGCCCGCCGCAGGTGCGTATATCCGGGAAGGATGACGTCGAAATCAGTTTCGCAGCGATCAACGAACGCCGCTTGCACAGCTCGGATCCGGGGAATGAGCTCGTCGATCGCGTCCCGCACCCAAAGCCGAAAATCTGTCGCCACCTGATCGTTACGGCTGCGTGCCGTGTGCAACTTTCGCCCCACATCACCCAGACGGTCGATGAGTGCCCTTTCAATGTGCATGTGGATGTCTTCCCACTCTTCCGAAAAGGGAAACCGACCGCTGGCAATCTCTTCCCGGATTTCCTGCAGGGCCGTGACGATCTGGTTTGCCTCATCCGGGGTGAGCAATCCCACCTGGGCCAGCATCCTAGCGTGGGCCATAGAACCCGCTATGTCCTGCTGATAGAGCCGCTGATCGAAGCTGATACTTTCCGTGAACCGTTCCACACGCCGATCTGTGGCTTCCCGGAACACACCACCCCAGGGTTTTTCTGTCACAGCGAAAACCTCCTATTCGATGAACAAACGGGGACCCGGTCATGCCAAGTTGGCTTAACGAGGGAAACCTCCCCCGCTTTCCGCGTTCAGGACAGATTGGAAAAGTGCACAGCCGAAAGTTTTTCCGGCATGTGCGCGACTTGCTTGTAACCATTGTCTTCCAAACAGTACAAGCGCGACGGCGCACGGATTTTTTCTAGACGAGTTCGTACGTCCCGTCAATCGAGCCTCCCGGCTGACCCACACCCACTCTTGCGAAAACCCACGACATGCCACGAGCCCAATTTGTTGTAGGGCCAATTCATGAAGTGTCCCTACCGTTTAACCGGCCATTGACCCAAGCAGTTGGAGCCGGGTCGGTGAAATGGATAGTGCCACACTCGAATGTGGACGTGACAAGTACGTCCCTCCGAAAACGGACCTGACAAGCAGGTCCCTCCGGGTTGAATCTCGCTCTCACGCGAACCCGGTGAAAGTTTGCATCCCCGCCGGCGAGCGAGAAGTAAGCATGAACCAGCCGAAGGGTGGGTTGAAATTCTGCGCCAATTGCCCATAAATGAAGTAATTTGCGCCCCGCTTCACCGAGGTGCCAATGGATGACCGGCGCGGCTCTCCATCGGTCGGGAATTTGACTCGCCTATGAAACTGGCGGGGCCAAGAGGAAATACCGGCGGGTTGTCCGCAGTGCTCATTGATGACGTGGTGGCCGCCCGTTTTTTTCTGGGAAATGGCTCCAAGTTTCGTTAGACCACTGAGAAATCCTGGGGGTTACTACAGACGTGCCACGACGAAACGATATCCACAAAATCCTGCTGATTGGTTCTGGTCCGATCGTTATCGGTCAGGCATGTGAGTTTGACTATTCCGGATCGCAGGCATGCAAGGCCCTCCGTGAAGAGGGGTACGAGGTGGTGCTCATCAACTCGAACCCGGCCACCATCATGACCGATCCGGAAATGGCCGATCGCACCTACATCGAGCCGATCACCTGGGAATTTGTGGCCAAGGTCATCGAGAAAGAACGGCCGGACGCTCTTTTGCCGACGCTCGGCGGGCAGACAGGCCTCAACGTGGCGATGGACCTCTACCGCCGGGGCATCCTCGATCAGTACAAGGTGGAAATGATCGGGGCCAATGCCGAGGCGATTGCCAAAGCAGAGGAGCGCGACCGCTTCCGCCTGGCCATGGAACGCATCGGCCTGGATGTTTGCCGAGGTCGGACTGTCCACAATCTCCAGGAAGCCCAGGAGGTTCTCAAGGAGATCGGCCTGCCCTGCGTGGTGCGGCCAAGTTTCACTCTGGGAGGAACCGGATCCAGCGTGGCGTTTAATCGCGAACAGTTTCTGGACCTCGTGACCCGCGGGCTAATGGCCTCGCCCATTCATGAAGTCCTGCTCGAGGAGTCGGTGCTCGGCTGGAAAGAATTCGAGCTGGAAGTGATGCGGGACGCAGACGACAACGTCGTCATCATTTGCTCGATTGAAAATCTCGATCCCATGGGAATCCACACGGGGGATTCCATTACCGTGGCGCCCGTGCAGACCCTCACCGACAAGGAATATCAGCGGATGCGTGACGCGGCGATCGCCGTGATTCGGGAAATTGGGGTGGATACCGGAGGGTCAAATATCCAGTTTGCGGTCAATCCCAAGACCGGACGGATGGTGGTCATCGAAATGAACCCCCGCGTCAGCCGCTCCAGCGCCTTGGCATCCAAGGCCACCGGCTTTCCGATCGCCAAGATCGCGGCGAAACTGGCGGTGGGATATCGCCTGCACGAACTGGCCAATGATATCACCCGACTCACCAAAGCCTGCTTTGAGCCCACCATCGACTACGTTGTGACCAAGATTCCGCGCTTCGCCTTTGAGAAATTTCCAGAGGCCGATCCTACACTCACGACGCAAATGAAAAGTGTGGGGGAAACGATGGCAATCGGCCGCACTTTCAAAGAATCGCTTCAGAAGGCGCTGCGCGGTCTGGAGGTGGGAGCGTTCGGTTTGGGCTGCGATAGAAAGGATCTCTGGGGCACACCGCAGCAGCCGACGCTCGATGAAATCCGTTACAAACTGGCCCATCCAAACGCGCAGCGGATCTGGTACATCCGGTACGCCTTCAAGGCGGGCATGTCGGTGGACGAAGTGCACGAACTCACGTCTATCGATCCCTGGTTTTTGCACAACATCAAAGAGATCGTGGATCTGGAAAACGAGCTCCGCGGCTACCGCGACATCAGTGAGGTCAGCACGCCAAAGCTCCGGCAGGCCAAACAGTACGGATTTTCCGATCGCCAGCTCGCGGTCATCTGGAACCGCACTGAGATGGAAATCCGCGAAGAGCGCAAACGCCGGGGCATCGTGGCGACCTTCAAGGCCGTAGATACGTGCGCTGCCGAATTCGAGGCCTACACCCCCTACTACTATTCCACCTACGAAGAGGAAGATGAGATCCCGCCTAAAAAGCCGGGCAAAAAACGGATCATGATCCTCGGTGGTGGTCCAAATCGCATTGGCCAGGGCATTGAGTTCGATTACTGCTGCTGCCATGCCAGCTTCGCTCTGCGAGAGCTCGGGATCGAAAGCGTGATGGTCAACTCAAACCCTGAGACGGTGAGTACGGACTACGACACGAGTGATCTGCTTTTCTTTGAACCGTTGACCTGTGAAGACATCCTCAACATCCAGGACCGCGTGCAGGCTGATGGGGTGATTGTCCAGTTCGGCGGGCAAACCCCACTCAATCTTGCCCGGGCCCTCCAGGTGGCAGGCGTGCCGATCATCGGAACCAGCGTGGATACCATCGAGGATGCCGAAGACCGCGAAAAATTCGCCGAGGTTCTCCGCCGACTCAATCTGCGGCAGCCGCCAAATGCAGTGGCCAGAACTCTGCCCGAAGCCCAGCTCGCCGTCCAAAAAGTCGGTTTCCCGGTGCTCGTCCGTCCGAGCTTCGTACTGGGCGGCCGGGCCATGGAAATTTGCTACGACATGGAACAATTTGAACGGTTCGTCAAAGAGGCATTTGAAGCGGCGGAAGGCCAGCCTGTCCTCATCGACCGATTCCTGGAAGACGCCACCGAGGTGGATGTGGACGCCATCGCTGACGGAGAGACAGTCGTAGTGGCCGGTGTTATGGAGCATATCGAAGAAGCGGGGGTACATTCGGGCGACTCCGCCTGTGCCATTCCACCCTACAGTCTCCCCGGTCCGGTGGTGGAGGAAATTCGACAGGCCACCTGCCTGATGGCCAAAGATCTCCAGGTGAAAGGCCTCATGAACGTCCAGTTTGCCGTCAAGCGCGAGGACGGAAAGCCGGTGGTTTACATTCTGGAGGTGAATCCTCGCGCCAGCCGAACTGTGCCCTTCGTCTCGAAGGCAGTAGGCTGGCCACTCGCCAAATCGGCGGCCAAGGTAATGGTCGGTGTTTCGCTGAAAGAACAGGGCTGGACGCGAGCACCGATCCCCAATCGCGTATCGGTCAAGGAAGCCGTCTTGCCTTTCGTCAAGTTTTTCGGCGTGGACATCGTTCTCGGGCCCGAAATGAAATCCACCGGCGAGGTCATGGGGGTCAGCCGTTATTTCTCCATCGCGTATGCGAAAAGTCAGATTGCCGCGGGAACGGCACTTCCCCGCAGCGGACGAATCTTTATCAGTGTGGCTGATCGCAATAAGCATCAAATCGTGCATCTTGCCCAGCGACTGCAAAGCATGGGCTACGAATTGCTCGCCACCAAGGGGACGGCAGATCGTCTGGAACAGGCCGGCGTCAAGGTCATCCGCCTGAAGAAAATCAAGGAGGGTCATCCCAACGTTGTGGATTACATCCTCAATGGCGACATCCAGCTCATCATCAACACCCCGAGCGGTAAGGGCGCACGCACCGACGAAGGTCAAATCCGTGCCCTGGCTATCGCCCAGGGAATCCCCTGCATCACGACAATCTCTGCAGCCGAGGCCGCTGTGAAAGCCATGGAGGCGATGCAGGAAAACGCTGAATTCGATGTCGAGGCCGTTCAGGATCGCTTCCCGAATTACGGCAGACCCGGAGCTTACTAATCCGCGGCTCATAGGGAGAGAACGGTGTGCCTGTGGTGCCCTGCGAGAAGCGGGCTTCGCTGCGGCGATCTGAGTGACCGATCACCGCCGCCGTTTCCAGATTGGTCACTCAGACCGAAAGCCTTTGATACTTTCTCATCGCTAATCGCGCCGCGCTTGTGATAACTGAGCAACTTTCCAGACTGTAGCTTTCCCGAGCTAAACAAAACGCTATCATGGGGAACACACGCGACGGGGTGCATAGCCCCGCCCCCCTGTTTGAGCCCCCGTCAAGGAGTCCACCATGTCACAGCCACCAAAACGCGGTACGAGCTTTCCCAGTTTTTCAGCCCGCCCGAGGGCGAAGACCCGGTTCTGGGTTGTTCGCATCTGGACGGTGTTATGCTGGGTGGTCTTGCATCTGCTTGCCGGCTATTGGGCAAAAGATCTACTGGCCAGTGATCCAGTATTGCGGATCAAGAGACCGGCTTCAGATGGCCTGGTGATTGCCGAGGTCAATCTCACGCCCGCATTCCAGGCATGCGGTGTGACTCCCGGTGACTGGCGAGGATTGCGGGGGTACCTCGAGACGGGCACTCCCGTGCCGGTGCAATTCATTCCCGCTGTAGATTTCGACGCTCAATCGAATTTTGTCGGCACGCTCATTGTGAATCTGCCTCACGCCAATGTGCAGCGCATACGGTTTCGTTTTGAAAAACCCTCCGAGTTGGCGAGCGCTTGGGATGGTAGTGTGGCGGCTGGTAACGTCCGGATTCGGTGTGATCTGGAGCACCAAGCTGGATTCCCTGTGGAATTCGTCTTTTCCGAGTCGGGCACGACTTTCCGAGTTTCCCGCTGGGCCGACCGCGTCCACGATCGGCAGCTCGGAAGCTTCCTCCTCACCGCCGATCCCCATCCGGAAGTTACAAAACTTTCGGAGGGCCCGCTGTGTACCGTGATCAGGATCCGCGCCCGGTACGGAGCCAGCCAGGGAAATCCGCCGCCTGGCGAACCCTTCGCTGTTTACGACTGGCTCTACTTCCACGATCGGCCGTTGATTCTCGTGCAGGCTGTCGCCGTCCAAAACCCTGTTCACCCGTGGAACGAGCACCATTTCCTGGAGCTCCAATTCAACCAGAAAGAATTGCCCCGCTGGACGGTGGCCGATCCCATCGAAAACGGTTCTTTTGCGAACACCCAACAGAGCTATCGCGGCGCACAGTGGGGATTCCTCAGCAATGATAGCCATGCGCTGGGCATGTTGGCCGCTGGAACCGTGCTGATTTACGACGCGCCCGGTGACGATGGCAACTACATTCAGGCATGGGGAGATCGCGCGTGGCAAACGTGGGACACACCGCTGCTCAAAAAGTCGGCGCTCATCTGGTTGGGTCCCGCCAAAAAAGCCGTTTCAGAATTGGCCTCGTTCTCGCAAGCCTGGCCTCGCAGGGAAGAAGTAGTGGCCACAACATGGGAGCTCAGCGACCGTCTGGCAGAGCTTCGGGCGAAGTACCCAGAACTCCCCATCGCGGAACGTCAGCAGGTCTGGTGGCAACTCGCCGCTGAGGAGCTCGAAAAGCAGGGACAAGTCAAGGAAGCCCTGGTGGTCAGCAAAGGTGAAACTCCCTCGCGGTGGTCTGTTATTTCCGCCGGAGAGTTGGGACTCATTCTCGAGCGCACAGAAGACGGGCTGAAGGTACTGGGTCTTTATGACATTCCTCAGGGCCGCTTGCTGGCGTCCTCTGAAAGCGCGCCGCTATTCGAGCTCATCCTCCAGGACACCTTCCATCCCGACAATCCACCACGCCGTCTTCGAGCAGACAAGGGGTGGGAAGCCGTCACCATGGAGAGAAAGGACGTCATCACTTGCGTTTGGAAGTCCCCCTGTGAACTCCCTGGAGCGCCACTGGAACTCGCCGCCGTCATTAAACCCGACGCCGCGACCTCCTCCCTCATCTGGGAGTTTTCGACCCGCCGGGTTCCACCACCCTGGAGTGTTCGGCAAGTCATCTTTCCTCAGCTCGCGATAGCCGACCTGGGTCCCCAAGGGTGTGTCTTGTATCCGCAGGGATGTGGAATCGTCACACGAGATCCGTGGTCGCAAAACTTCCAGTATCAGGGACGTTATCCCAGCGGTTGGACCACCATGCAGTTCCTTGCGGCCTATGAGCCCAACTTAAAGACCGGTCTTTATGTAGGGCTGCACGATCCTTTCGCCAGCACCAAGGAATTAACCGTGGGGACCATTCCCGACGTACGACTTCTCCGACTAGCCTACGAGCATCCCGCGCCTAATATGGGTAAGCCGGAGAACGGCTTCACACTTTCGGGCCAGGCCGTGTGGCGGCTTCTCCGTGGGGACTGGTACGATGCTTCCCAGATATATCGAGACTGGGTCGTCCGCGAAGCCCGGTGGCATCCACAACTCGGTGCAAATGGCCGTGAAGACACCCCGTTGTGGATGCGCGAGCTACCGTTGTGGGCGCTCTACGGTGGGCCGACCGATCAGTGTGCCGAACAAACAATCCGCTTCGCCGAGTATTTTGGCGTTCCCTGTGGGGTCCATTGGTACAACTGGCACATGAATCCGTTCGACAACGATTATCCCCACTACTTTCCGACCAAGCCCGAGTTTCTCCCGGGAGTGGAAACTCTCCGCAAAGCGGGAGTTCATGTCATGCCCTATATCAACGGGCGCCTTTGGGACACCAGGGACAAGGGGCTGGAAGACTGGCAGTTCACCCAGCGGGCGCTTCCGGCAGCCACCAAAAATGAAAAAAACGAACCCTTTATCGAAACCTATGGAAGCAAGGAAAGTGACGGTTCATCGGTTCGACTTGCCGTGATGTGTCCCACCACCGAACTGTGGCAGAGTACTGTACGGGAGATCGTGCTCCGGCTTTTCCGTGAATTCAAAGTGGACGCCGTTTACATCGACCAGATCGCGGCCGCCGCTCCAACGCTGTGCTGCGATCCGACCCATGGTCATCCACTCGGGGGCGGCCATTGGTGGACCGAGGGATACTGGCAACTCCTCGACAAGATTCGGCGGGAAAAACCCGTCGATTGCATGCTCACCACCGAATGCAACGGCGAGCCGTATATCCGTTGGATGGACGGTTACCTCACGTGGCACTGGCAATACGACGGCCAGGTTCCTGCCTTTCCCGCCGTCTACGGGGGTGCGATTCAGATGTTCGGACGCTCCTACGGGGGCGGTCCTACCCGCGACCTGGCGCTTCGAATGCGAGCAGCCCAGCAACTCGTATTCGGTGAACAGTTGGGCTGGATCTCACCGACTGTCATCAATGAAAAAGAGAACGCAGAGTTTCTTAAGCAACTGGCGCAATTGAGATGGCTACTAAGGGAATATTTTTATGCCGGCCGGATGCTCAGGCCACCACAATCTGATCGACCGTTGCCCACTGTGAAGGCGGACTGGCAATGGGGCGGCATCCGGTGGGTCACCACGGATGCGGTTCTCACCGGATGCTGGTGGCAACCTGGCAAATGCCGAGCGGTTGTCATCGCGGTCAATGTGAGTGATCAGCCCGTGGAGACCACGTTGATCGCAGATCTCGCGCCTGCCTTTTCGTCAGACAGGTCCTTTCAAAGTAAGCCGGTCGGCACAACGCCTGCTGTCACCATGGAAGCCTCACCAACCGGCGTGCGAATCCCGATGACCATTCCTGCCCGGGTGGCCTGGGCCTGGGAAGTGACTTCCCCAGAGACCCCGCATCGCAGTCAATGATAATTGCCCGCGGCATGCTCACCCACATTCTGCCTCTCTTCCTGGGCTCCAAAATTGCCCTTGACCCCTGGAACTTTTTCTTGGTAACTTACGCCTGTTGATCATTTGGTGGGAGGTGTTATCTTCTGATGTGAAGGGTAGCCTGACGGGAAACTGACCACCAGTAAAGAAAAGGCGATCAGCAGGTGGCCAGTTTTCAATACAGGCAAGCCACGGAAGGCAGAATTCACATCGAGTCCCTGCTGGTTCGGCCAGGGAAGGCGTAACGGCGGGAAGCGGAAATACCTCCCATTTGCTCCCGGAACAGTCTTATGTCCTCCCCCCTGGGACGCTGCATTCCGGGGGCTTTTTCTTTGCGCTGATGTCTCACCAAGCGGCTTGCTCCCAGAGCTCGCCCGAGGTCTCCGCCTTGGCAATGACGGTCACGCCGTTCTCGGTAACCACAAAGCCGCGAGCACGATCTTTTTCCGGGTCGTAGCCGATTTCGGTTCCCTCAGGAATCCGCACCCGCTTATCGATGATGGCCCGACGGATGCGGCAATGTCGCCCGATTTCAACCCCTGCAAAAAGGATGGAGTCTTCCACCCAGGCATAGCTATTGATGCGGACGCGATGCCCCAGGATGGATCGAATCACAGTCCCGCCCGAGACGATCGTCCCATTACAGACAATGCTGTCAAGCGCCTGACCACGGCGCTGGGGATCAGCAAACACAAATTTCGGTGGTGGATAATTGGGCTGGTAGGTGCGGATCGGCCAGATCTCATCGTAGAGATTGAGCTCCGGTTCGACGGCCACCAGGTCCATGTTGGCTTCGTAGTAGCTGTCGAGGGTCCCCACGTCCCGCCAGTAAGCGTTCTTTTTGCGGTTTTCGTCCATGAAGGGATAGGCATACACGCGGTTCTCGTCGATGAGCGAGGGGATAACATCCCGACCAAAGTCGTGGGTGCTTCCACGCCGTGTGGCGTCCCGACACAGAACCTCGAAAAGGAATCTCGCCGGAAATACGTAAATCCCCATGGAAGCGTAGCAGAACTCGGGTTCTCCGGGGATCGGCTTAGGATGCTCCGGCTTTTCCTCGAAGCCGATCACCCGGTTGTCCCGGTCCACCTGGAGCACCCCGAAGCGACGGCTGGCCAGCTCACACCGTTCTTTGAGGACACCGATGGTGACATCGGCTCCCCGCTCGATGTGATAATCGACGAATTTACGATAGTCCATTTTGTAAATATGGTCACCGGCCAGAATGACGACGTATTCTGGCTGTTCTTTCTCGATGGCGTAGATATTCTGATACACAGCGTCCGCCGTGCCCTGATACCAGTTTTCGTCGATCCGCTGTTGGGGCGGCACAACATCGGCGAATTCGCCAAGTTCTCGACAAAAATATTTTTGCCAGCCCATATTGATATGGCGATCCAGACTCATCGCCTTGTACTGCGTCAAAATCAGGATTTTTCGCAGTCCGCTGTTGAGGCAATTCGACATCGTGAAATCAATGATTCGATAAGCTCCGCCGAAAGGCACGGCAGGCTTGGCGCGATCACGAGTCAGCGGATCGAGTCGCGAACCTCTTCCCCCGGCCAGGATAACCGTGACGATCTGGTCATTTCTCACGTAAGCCATCGTGTGCCCTCCCTGAATCGTCTTCCGGGGATTTACGGAACATCGGATGTTCGAGACAAAACAGTTTGCCAACACTGTTCTCGGACACAAAGCGTCCCAGGCTATGAACAGAAATCCTTTCCCGCTGGCAACGGGTTTTGTCTTTGAAAGCCTCTTGGCCAGAAATGCCAGTCCGTACTGACGATTTTCGATCTTCGCTGGCAATTCTCGATTTCCGGGTAACAACCTCAAAACAGCCGTTATCCCGCCAATCGCTCCAAAACCACAGCCTGGTGTGGAAGTTGAAACCGCGGTGAATCGCTTCACCCCGATCAACCACTCATTCCTGTAACTTGTCGCCTGGACATTATTTTAACGGGGAATCGCACACCTCGGCAGGCGTTGCCTACAGGACGTCAGGCCTGCTAGACCGCTCGACTCACCGGAGTCAACATGTTTCCCAAGTCAAGGAACTCTTCGGCATCGATCCAACGCCGAATCCACAGTTCGAGAAAAAGCAGCGCCCAGATGCGATAACTGTGGTTCCACCGCCCTTGCTGGTGCTCTTCGAGAAGCTTTTCAATGGCCTCCTGGCGGAAATACCCTCGCCGCATTGTCCGTGGATGGAGAAGAATCTCGCGGGCCAGTTGGGCCAGCGGCCCACGAAACCAGTGATCCAGCGGTACACCGAATCCCATCTTTCCCCGAGTCTGAATGGCCGGAGGGATGAGATCACGAAACGCCTCAATGAGAATGCGTTTACCCCGCCTGCCGCGCACTTTCCACGAGCCGGGTAGTTTTCCTGCATACTCCACGAGATGATGATCGAGGAATGGCGGCCGAGTCTCCAAACTGTGGGCCATGGCCGCAATGTCCACTTTGACCAGGAGGTCACACGGCAAATACGTGAACAGGTCGGCCAGACTGATGGCCGAAATCACGTCGCGACCAGCCACCCGCGCGAAGGTCTCCAAAAAGAATCTCTCGGGATGGGCCATCGCCAGACACTCTTGAAACTCTGGAGTGTACAGCGCCCA
The DNA here is from genome assembly GCF_039793925.1 of Thermogutta sp. GTDB lineage: Bacteria > Planctomycetota > Planctomycetia > Pirellulales > Thermoguttaceae > Thermogutta. Next base: position 38,298 of record NZ_JBAMME010000358.1, read on the forward strand.
ACGGCGGCAGTTATTGAAAATCGCGATCCATTCCAGATATCGTTCACCCACAGGGAGGTGGAGGCCCTCTGTGAAACGTCGCACCCGGCCCCAGAATGACTTCTGCCGCGACTGCGAGGCCCACCGCCATAAGCGCTCATGGAACACCCAACGCAGCCAGAACGGAAGCCCATGAATACCTTCTGCCAGCGCAATGGCCCAATACCGCGGATAACCACCGAAGAGTTCATCGCCTCCGTCTCCGGTCAGGGCAACTGTCACGTGCTGGCGGGTCATCTCCGCCACGTACCATGTGGGAATCGCAGAACTGTCGGCAAAGGGTTCGTCGTAATGCCAGACTAGTCGCGGGAGAATTTTCACCGCATCTGGCTCCACGCAGAATTCTCGGTGATCCGTGCCAAAACTCTCCGCTGCAATTCTGGCGTAACGTGTTTCATCGTACTCAGCCACCGGAAAGCCGATCGAAAAGGTCCGCACCCGCTCACCGGCCAGTCGTTGCATAAGCCCCACCACAATCGTGGAATCGATGCCCCCGGAGAGAAAGGCACCCAGGGGAACCTCGGCTTCCAACCGCAATTCCACCGATCGCCGGAGGAGTTCTCGTACCTGCTCAACGGCATCCTTCCAGTCGGGGCGTTCCTCTTGGGAGAAATCCGGCGTCCAGTAAGGTCGGACCGTCAACTGGCTATTCTCATAAACGGCAAGGTGCCCAGGCGGTAATTTTCGGATACCCCGATAAATGGTCCAGGGGTGCGGCACGTACTGATACAGCAAATATGCGTCGAGGGCTTCCGGATCGATTTCTCGGACAACACCGGGTACCTCCAGCAGAGCCTTCAGTTCACTAGCGAAAAGGAGACGATCGGCTTCGCACTGATAGACGAGCGGTTTTTCGCCCAATCGATCTCGTGCGAGTACAAGGCGCCGTCGGGGCTCATCCCACAGCGCCAGAGCAAACATGCCGTTGACATCGGCAAGAAAATCGAGCCCTTTTTCTTCATAAAGGTGCAAAAGGACCTCTGTATCCGAGCGAGTAGCAAAGCGGTGCCCTGACTGCTCAAGGTTCTTGCGGAGGCTCCGGAAATTGTAAATCTCCCCATTGAACACAACCCAAAGCGTCCCCTCCTCGTTGCTCATCGGCTGGTGCCCGCCCGAAAGATCAATGATGGAAAGCCGCCGATGCCCCAGAGCGACGCCACATGCGGGCTGATTTTCACCCGCCAGACGTTTCAGGTAAAAGCCTTCATCGTCCGGGCCGCGATGCCGCAAAACATGCATCATTCGCCCGAGATCTTCTTCACTGAGGGCTTTTCCTGCGTCGTACCAAACGGCTCCCGCTATTCCACACATGTCACAGCCGTATCTTGCTTAGCTCGGAGTGAGTGGCAGAAATCGCCCCGGCACCTGTTAAGGCTCGATAAAGCGCCTCGTAGGCCTCCACCATCTGTTCCACGGAAAAGTGCGTGGCGATCCTTTCCCGACCTGCCATTCCCAAACGGGAGGCCAGCTCGGGGTCCTCAAGTATTTTCTTCGTGTATTTGGCCATCCCAGCCCGAAATTGAAACCCTCGCGGCACCAGATATCCCGTCTCTCCGTGAACGACAAGATCCCGATTACCGGGAATGTCCGAAGCGACCACCGGGATCCCCAGGGCCATTGCCTCCATGAGAGAATTGGACTGACCTTCGTATCGACTCGTGTTCCAAAAGACATCAAGATGCGCCGTGATGCGCAGAGCATCGCGCCGATGGCCGAGAAAATGAACCCGATCGGTGATTTCCAGGTGCTCACAGTAGCGCTCCAGGGCGCGGCGCTCCGGGCCGTCTCCCACAATGAGAAGATGAACGTCGTCGCGAATGCGTTTCAGAAGGTCCTCCGCCCAAATCGCATCTCGAAGACTTTTTTGCGGCCACAACCGTCCGACCACTCCCACAAGCCGGGCATCTGCGGGCAGCTTCAACTCCAACAGGAGGGACTCTCGTGATCCGACTGGTCGTTCCGGAATGGCCATTCCGTTTGGAATGACGACAATTTTTTCTTGGGGAACTCCCCTGGACACATAGAAAGACGCCACACCCGAACTGTTCACCACGATGCGATCGGTCCACCGTGAGAGATACCGATCGAACACGAAATGCCACCAGCTTTTCCAAAGATCGACGCAGCGTTCGGACGTCAGGATGTGCGGTACTTTTGCCTGTTTGGCGGCGATTCGTCCATACACGTTGGCCGCAAAAAGCCACGTCTGAACGATCGTCGGTTTCACCTCTTCCAGCCAGCGACGCAGGCGAATGAGTGCCGAAAAGTCCACCTTGCCCCGTTTATTCACATAAAACACAGGCACCCCCGCGGCTTCCAATTCGGCTCGATAAGGACCATCCCGAGTGAGAACGGCCACGCGGACGTCCCAGCCACGGCGGCGGAGCTGGCAGACGAGCGTCGTCATCTGTTTTTCCGCGCCCGCCTGATCCAGCGTTGGTATGATATGGACGATTTTGTCTGTGCCGGATGCGCTCATTGCCGATTTCGGAAGTTCGTAACGCGGTTCTTCACACTCCGTTTGTTGCCATTCCCGCAGGCATGCCTGGGACAGCCGATTGATCGGGCATCTGAACCCGGAAAGTTATCGCAACCGGACTCCCCCTGATACCTTGCCGAAAAATGGGCGGTTCCTTTTATCATCCTATCTGCACATTTTTCATGAATTGGGTGTAGATCTGATCAAAAAGTTCCAGATGGCGGCGGACTGTTTCCTCCAGGGAGAAGTGCATCACTGCCACAAAACGGGCGCGCTGGGCCAAGCGCTCGGCCAACTCCCGGTTTTCGGCGAGGCGAGCGACCGCCCCCGCAAGCTCTTTCGGCGAATCAACTGGCACCAACAGTGCCGATTCGTCGTTTTGTACCAGAGCCCGATTGCCCGGAATATCGGTGGCCACAATCGGCAGTCCCGCCGCCATCGCTTCCAGCAGTGCCAGAGACATCCCCTCCCGATGGGATGGGAACACAAACAGATCTGCTGCCTGGAGGATTTCTCCCACATCATCAAAACTGCCGGTCAGCACAACCCGTGAATGAAGCTTAGCCGCCTCGATTTGGCGAAGGAGTTCGGTTTCCATGGGGCCCTCCCCCACCAGCCACAGCCGCAAGTTCGGGCATCGCTGGACCACCAGCTTCCATGCTTCGACTAATTCGCGCAATCCCTTGCCCAGATGAAGCCGTCCTACGAAGACGGCCAACTTTTCATCGGGCTGGAGATGAAACCGCGGATGCAACGCCGCAAGACTTTGACGGGCTTGGTAGCGACGCTCCGGTGTTCGCTCTGGAGGTATTTTCACCCCATGTGGTAGATAATGGATTTTTTGCGGTGGATAACCGGCCTGTAAGAGCTCTTCCTGGATTTCCCGACTGGGCGCGATCACCGCGTCCGCCCGGTAACAAATTCGGCGAATCCACATCCCTAAAACAGCCTGCTCCTGCCAAGCACAGTCCCCTGTGCTGCCACTTCCCTCCGCGATGAGCACCAGGGGACGACGGCCTTTCACAGCCCAGTGAGCCGCCACGGCGTCATGCTTCAAAAGAGACACGAAGACCAGGTCATAGGTCGATTGATGCCGGCGCAGCCAGCGCCGAAGCGCTGCCATATAGACGAGCGTGCCGACGAACCGTGCTCTGAATTGCGGAAGCCGAATCACGGGCACCTCACGATAAGTGAGTGAGCTCGGCCAGGAAGGTTCCCACCGTGCCGTGAGAAGTGTCGTGGATCGCCCCTGCCGTTGGGCTTCCACAGCAAATTCTCCCATAAATCGTTCCGCCCCACCGATCAGTGGCCAAAATCGCCGCGTCACACACACCAGCCGAGCAGCGATCACGTATGGTTCTCCCGAAAGTTGGCCATTTCTTCGGGGGTTAAAGAAGCGATATACGGAAGATTCCGGTAATATCCGCGGTAGTCCATCCCGTAACCCACCACGTACACATCGGGAATTTCAAAACCCACGAAATCGGGGGCCACGGGCACACGCTGCCGACCCTGCTTCTTTAACAGGACCGCAGAATGGACGGAACTCACATTGAATTCATCGAATTGAGGAATCAGTTCCCACAAGGTCTCACCCGTGTCATAAATGTCATCGATGATCAGCACGTGTCGCCCCTTGACCTCTGGCATAAGGGAATCGGCGTGAATAACAAGCTGTCCCGGCCGATCCTCCTCGGTGGCCATCTGCCGGGAAGAAATCATGGCCACTCCGTAGGGAATCGTCAGTCGCCGCATCAAATCCGCGAGGAATACGACACTTCCCAAAAGGACTCCCACGAGGGTGAGTTTCTTCCCCCGATAGCGATCCTCAATCTGCTGGGCAAGACGGTCAACGCCTTCCCGAAGCGTGTTCTCATCTAGTAGGACCTGCATGCGTACCTCCTTTGAAGCCTGCGAACAGTTTCAGCAGGTCTGCCGCTATTAACTCAACCAGACGGCAATAAATGCCCCGACACCAGCTTGGAGCGATTGACTTCCCGCATGTTAGCCGAGTTTTTGCCCCATTGGCAAGATCAGCCCAGATGATGGGCATGCACGTTCTGGCGTGTTCCAAAACCAAGCGGCGGAAGAAGCCACGTACCCACCTGCAGACGCAGTTCCAGCGGTATAATACCCGCGGACGCAAATCTCAAACTGTGATGAGGGAGGACCGAACCGTGAAAACGAGCAGACCGGAATGGACACGCGGCAACGTTTCTACCGAAAACGCGCTGCTGCCAAAAACCGTTTTGTTGATCGCCTCGGCGATTGCTACTTCGGGGATATTGCTTTGCCATCCCGCCCTCGTGGCCTCGGAGAGTGGTCCTCAAATTACTGAGAAAGTTCGGTGCGAACACCCCCGAATCTGGCTAACCCCCGAGGAATGGCGACGATTTCCTTCTCGCCGCGAAGAGGCCAGCTTTCCTGCCGAAGAATACGAAGACCTTCGGCGTTTTGCTTATTCCGAAGGTTTCAACCCCAATCTTTGGGTCACGCCGGACCAGGCCATCGCCACGCTCATGGTCTTTCTTCTGGACAAACAGGATCCCAAACTCCGCCCGCGCATTGACAGGTTCACCGACTACCTCTGTACAGCGGAAGGGGACTCGTGGACACGGCCCAGGATGCTCAAAGCGCTGGCGATAACCTACGACTGGCTCTATCCCATGCTGTCGCCGAAGGAGAAGGCCCGTCTCAGTCGGCGCATGCAGGATCTGGTGGCCGCCATGAAAAAGCAGTACCGCCACTCGGATTACAACAATCACGTGTATCTGGAATACGGTCCTCTGGTCTACGGAGCCCTGGCTCTGGCCCACGAAGAGGCATGGGCCGACGAACTGCTCGTGGAATGCGACCGAATGCTCAAGCAGCACTTCATTCCCACGTTAAACCAACTGGGCGGTGGCAAGCCTGGTCGGATAGGCGAGGGTGGCTGGCACGAAAGCATGAGCTATTTCAGTTTCTTTGCCTACGAACTCGCCCATCAAATGGAGGCCTGGCGGACGGCTACGGGTGAAGATCTGTTCGCGACGTGTCCCGGACTCGGGGGTGCCGGGCGGTGGCTCCTCTACTGCACTCGACCTTTCGACAATTCTTTCGCCCCGATCGCCGACATCGAAACCCCTGCCCGGTGGGGCCATCAGGAAACAGCCTACCTCTGGCTGCTGGCCCAGCGGTATCAGGATCCCTTTGCCCAATGGGTGGCCAATCATACTCCCCTGCGGTACCCCTTTCACATCTGGCCCAAGATTCTCTGGTTTGATCCCTCGATCCGTGAAGTGCAGCGGGAGAGCCTTCCCACGGGCTGTCTTTTCCCGGCTGTAGGCTGGGCCAGCTTCCGCAGCGACTGGGGTCCCGACGCCGTTTGGGGTGTGTTCGTGTCTGGTGATAGCTTCGCCGGTCACCAGCATGCCGATCAAAACAGTTTTGTGCTCGCTGCCGGGGAAGAACTTTTAGTGGACGCGGGCCAATATGGTGCAAAAGCCACAGAATTCCACAATACACTCTTGATCGGCGGTGGACAGCGCGTCCTGGGAAATGATCCGCGACAGTTTGTCGGTCCCACGGTTCCGGAAGGACCATTCGACACAGGCGACATCCTGGCGTTCCAAGAACATCCGCGATTCACGATGGTGGTGGGGGATGCCTCGAACGCTTATGGTCGTTTCGAGAAAGGCCGCCGAATCGATCCTCGACCCACGTTCATTCGGAGGCTCCTCTTCCTCAAACCCGACGTTCTGGTATTGGACGACTATGTGGTTCCCCCGACACCTGAAACCACTGTCTCGATCCTTTTCCATTTTCCCCAACCCCCCGCGATTGACGGTAACACCATTCGTTACGCCGGGAGCAAATCGGCACTGGAAATGCTCCGGATTTGGCCTCCGTCTCTTCCTGCCGAAGCCACCACCGTCAGCGAGGAAGTTGCTGGACAGCAAAAGCGGCGGAGTACCCGCGTGACCATTAGCTTGCCCAACCAAACTGCCCAGCGGAACCTCTGGGTCATGGCGGTGGGAAAGGCGGACCAGCCCCCGCATTTGAAAGACCGCGTCAACATCCTTTCAGCGACAGCGAGTAAGATTGCGCTCGCCATCCGGTCGGCGGAAGGGTCCACCGTTCGGCTCGATCTCCCTCTCCCGGACTGGAGTCAGGCCACCATTGCGTACACCGACGACCCAATCATTTCCGTTGATCGTCCGTGGCCCTTGGCTGCAGGGGTTCTGCCATTCACTTTAGAGGGCCTTGCCCTCATCGAGCGCTGGGACGGCGCGTATCACTCGGGCAACAGGCCACCCTGGGACACAGGTCGACCCTCCAGCGATCTTCGCCAGGCTATCGCAGAGAAGTGGCTTCACCCCGGCCAAGCCCTTGAACTGGGCTGTGGCACCGGCACGAACGCCATCTATCTGGCACAACAGGGTTTTGATGTGACGGCGATCGATTTGGCACCCACCGCCCTCGCCATCGCCCGCGACAAAGCCCAAAAGGCCGGCGTGAACGTCCGATGGCTGCTCGGCGACGTGCTCAATCCTCCGGCGTACTTGCCGAAGTTTGACTGTATCTACGATCGCGGGTGTTACCACGGCGTCCGCCGCACGGCCGCAGCCGAGTATCTCGCCACTCTTCGCCGTGTGACGAAACCCGGCAGCCGCGTGCTCATTCTGGCGGGCAATGCCAATGAACCGGGGACGGGTGGTCCACCCCGGGTGAGCGAAGAAGAAATTCGGGGAGATTTTTCTCAGGACTTCCACATCCTCAAACTGGAACCGACACGATTCGACACATCCAGCAGTGACCGGCAGGGGGCGTTGGCGTGGACCATCCTGCTCGAGCGCAAAGCCACTCCATGACAGAGCCTGCGAAGCAAGGGATGGCCCCAACCCAACAACCACCGCCCTTTCGTTGACACGATCTCCAGCGACCGGTAGCATTCAAATTGTGGCGACCGAACTGATCAAGAGGTGTGGCTTCTTGACGGTCTCAGGGCTCAATAAGGATCTTCGCACGTGTCCACAAACAGTGGTCTGGCTAATGGCCGCACGCTGGATTTCCCGTTGCGGGTAAGGGCCGGGGGCTGTGTGCCGGTCAGTGCGATTCTTATCGTGCTTGGACTGATTGCGGGAAACCCGGCGATGGGGCAGCTTTCCCCCGACAGCCCTCTGGTGCGGCAAGCTGTAGAACGCGGGCTGGCTTTTCTGGAAAAGCCCGATTCCCACTACAGCGGAATGCAGATCGGGGCCTGGGCCCTCAATGGTCTGGCCATGATCAAGGCCCATCGCCCGGCTAATCATCCCGTGATTCTCGAAGCAGCGCGAGAAATCAGTCAGCGGATTCCCCAGAGTGGCCAACCGCAGGATTTCGACATCGGAACCTGGGACATTTACAGCACAGGGCTGTCGCTCATCTTCCTGTGCACCTATGATCCGCAGAGTTACCGGCGGGAAATTCAGGCCATCATGGATTACCTATTGTATCGGCAGAAACCGCACGGGGGCTGGGGTTATCCCCCCGGACACACACATGCTGCCACGGGCGATACATCTCAAACGCAATATGCCGTGCTTGGCTTGTGGGAAGCAATCCAGGCCGGCTTTGCCGTCCCCTCCGAACCGCTCAACCGGGTTGCTTTGTGGTTGATGCGAACGCAGGATCCCAGCGGTGGTTACGGCTACCAGGGTCAGGTGGCCCCGGGTCCGCAGCTTATCCCGCAAAATAGCGTTCGCATCGGTATGGCCGTAGCGGGGGTCGGAAGTGCCTACGTCCTGGCTTCCCTTTTAGACAGACAGCGCGTTTCCACTCCCGAGACCGACCTGCCCCCTGCCCTGCAACGAATCGACAATGCGCGAGCCAGCGGCCGACTCCGATTGTCGATCGATCCGGTCGCTCTCCGTGCCTGTCTCCAACGCGGCAATGCTTACATCTCCAACAACTTCAAAATTCCGTCGGGAATGTACAACTACTATTACCTTTACACTCTGGAGCGCTATTTCACCTTTCGTGAACTTGTTGACGGGCCGGGAAGCACCATTCCAGGCTGGTATGAGGCCGGCGCCGATTACATCCTCAAGACCCAAAACTCTGATGGAAGCTGGAATCACCAATGCGGCCCTGTACCCGATACAGCGTTTGCCATCCTCTTTCTGGTGCGATCCACGAAACAGAGCATCGAACGGGTGCGGGATTTCGGACCCGGTGTTCTCGTCGGTGCTCGGGGACTCCCCAAAGAGACCGACAACGCCATTATCAAAAACGGGCAGGTGGTCGCTCTGCCGCTGCGGACCACGCCGGAGGATCTGATTGCCATTTTGAACTCCGGCGAGAAATCGCAGGTCCTGGGCGTCATTGAGGCCCTGGAGAACCTGCCCCCTCAACAGGTCCGACTGCTTGTTTCCGACCAGGAGGAGCAATTTCGGCGACTCGCCGCCAGTGATCGGCCGGAAGCTAAAGTCGCCGCCCTCACAGCACTGGGACGAAGTGGAGATGTCCGCAATGCCCCTGTGCTCATTTTCGCGCTCAACGATCCCAATCCGGAGGTCGTCCTGGCCGCCGACAGAGCCCTCCGGCGGCTCAGCCGCCGGTTGGAAGGCGGCCTGCCTCCAAATTTTAGCGAAACAGAACGGCAGGCGGCTCTGGAGAAATGGAAAGCCTGGTACCGTCAAATCGACCCAACTGCCAGCTTCGACTAATTGATTTCGAAGAAGTGTACGTCACGCTCGGATGGTGAAATAAAAGCAAATGCCCAATTGTGAAACAGAGTGGAAACGAAAAGGAGGAATCGAGCCTCTTCCCTTGGAACTAGTTGTCTCAAAAACTCCCCCAACGGTTTTTCGCCTGAGAGGCAGAGCTCAGATTTACCCATGAAATACGAAAAATGACGGAGCGCACCGCACCCTTAATTAACGATCCCGGTTATGCTCTCCGCGTGACCGCTTACGATCGCGCGGTCAGCGCCATTATTTCCTGTCTGATTCTGCTGGGGATCTGCGTGCTGGGGCTTTTCATCATCTGGTTGACGGGACGCTCGCATGTCTCCCAGGTGACGGTGCCGGTCAGTTATCAACCGATCGGTGAAGGAGGACTCCCTCTCGGACCGGAGATGGAAATCAATACAGAGCCCCCCGGGCAGGAAGTGGAGATGGAAGAACCAGAGCTGCGGGACGCCCTGGCCTCGGTGGCCGACGTGGTAGCGGCTCGACTGGCCGATCTGGAAAACCCGCTCGTTGCTGATCCGGAATCAACGGAGCGTGGCGGTCCGAAAGGTTCCCCCGTCCGCAGTGGCGCCGGCGGAACCGGTGGCAGCGGTATCCCGCGTCGGTGGGAGATTTTCTTCGACAAAGGCAACACCCTCGACACGTACGCTCGCCAGCTCGATTACTTCAAGATTGAACTGGGGGTTCTCCTTCCGGGAAACAAAGTTCAGTATGCATCGGGCTTCTCACAACCCCAGCCCAAAGTGCGGATCGGCCCGGCCGACGCTGAAAAACGATTCTATCTCACCTGGCAGCGTGGTGACCTCCAGGAGGCCGACAAACAATTGCTGGCCAAAGCAGGAATCGATGCAGACAATCGAATCATTCTCAAGTTTCTTCCTCCGGAAGTCGAAGCCCAGCTCGCCGCCCTGGAACGCGCCCATGCCGGCAGCCGGGCCGATCGGGTGAGTTCCACGCGATTTGGGATTCGACGGGAGGGAAGCGGTTTTGCCTTCTACGTCATTTCCCAACAATTCCGATGAGAATTTTGCATGGTGACTGTCAGCCCAAAAGTGATGTTGAGCGCGTATTATCGCGGATCAACTCCTGAACATGGCGAAAAACGGTGCGGGGACTCAACTCTCCCGCGCCGGCGGGAAGGTCATTGTCAGCCATTCAACACTGTCAGCCTTCAGCGAGATAAGAAATCAGACCCATGAGACTCGACCTGAGCACGATCACGACCTATTTGGGAAACGCGGACTACGCCGCCCTTGCCCTCGTCGCGCTTTGGGGTGCGTTCTGCATGGTGATGCTTGTCCGACGAATTCGTCGCTTTCGGTTCGTTACGGAACAGCAGCAGGAGGAATTCCTTCAGCGTGTGGAAGACCTTATCACGCGGGGAGATTTCACGGCTGCGGCGGACATGTGCGCCGAGGACAGCCGCGCTTTGCCCCAACTCGTTCGGCTGGCCCTGCTCAACCGGCGGCTGGGCCTCTCCCGGCTCCGTACACTGCTCGTGGAGCGCTTTCAACGGGATGTCCTCGCCGATCTCGAATACCGTCTCTCCTGGATCTACACCGTCATCAAAAGTGCTCCCATGTTGGGGCTCTTTGGGACTGTGCTGGGAATGATGGGAGCCTTCGCCAAGCTCTCGGGCGGTGAGAAGGTGGATCCCACCAAACTCGCCGACGATATTAGTCTGGCCCTCGTCACAACGGCCATCGGTCTGGCTATTGCTATCCCCCTGGTCCTGTGTGCGGCATCTGCCAGCATCCAAATTCGCAAGCTGGAAGACTTTGTCAGCTCGGGTCTCAATCGCCTCCTCGATATGCTCAAAAGTGTGGGAGTTCGTGCCGAGGGGCCAGCCACACCTCCTCCGGCACCAACCCCCCCAGCCCGTGCTGCAGCCGAGCGAACTTTTCGCACCGAATAGCCCGAGCCAAAAATATGCGGAGAGTCAAAAAATTGCGAATGTGGAGCAAGGCGGGAAATTGCCACAATGAGTAGCGATGTCTGGACACGGGTAGTGGGTGACGAATCTGAGGCCATCGTCTTCCGCCGGCCTCGCCAGGAATCGGTGGATTTCGACATCACACCGATGATTGACGTGACATTCCTGCTGCTGATTTTCTTTCTGGTGGCCTCATCGATGGACGTCGGGCGTGCTCTGGAACTTCCTCCTGCGCGATATGGCAAAGGTGCCAATCCTGCCCAGTCGACAATCATTACGGTGGCCTATCAGGGTGACAACATGCCCCCGGCCGTGTACCTTGCGGACGGAAAACTCGGCACACCCTTGCCGGATGACTCTCAGCAACAACGACAACAGCTTGTGGCCGCGGTCCGCGAAGGGCTGCTCAGCGGCAAGCGGGATGTGATTGTCAAGGCGGAACGAAAGCTTAAGCACAAAGACGTGGCGAGAATTCTCGAAGATATCAGCGAAGTGGAAGGCGTCCGCATTTATATCGGGGTTATAGAAAAAGATTAAACCGATTGGCATGGTTCGGCAATTCTTCACGTTGGTTCATGTTGGCACGTTTGAGGATTGTCACGCGCGAAGTTGAAAAAACTCAGGAGCCGGCATGCTTCGGGTGAGATGTCCACAATGTGGAACGGTCGTAACGGTGGCGGACAATCTTCGCGGCACATCTGGTCCCTGCCCGGCATGTGGACACGTCATCCCGTTTGATGGCCCATCGAAGACCACTGTCGAGGCAGTCGAGGAAGCGCAAGATGTACCCATCAGGTTCACCCGGCCGGAGATGCCCGAAGAGGTCATGGACATGACGCCGATGGTGGACGTGGTGTTCCAGTTGCTGATATTCTTTATGATGACGGCGGCATTCAGCCTGCAAAAAGCTCTTGAAATGCCGCCTCCCGACAATCAGGAAAAAACAGCCCAGGCCCAAACGCTGGAAGAATTGGAAAACGAAAGTGATTTCGTTATCGTGCGAATCGACCGTGATAACAATATCACGGTGGACGGAGAGGATGCCCCCAGCGACCAGGAGCTCCTCAATAAGCTAAGAGAAGCGAAGCTGGGCCAACTGGGCCAGGGAGTGCCGGGGCGCACCGGCCTGTTAGTTCTGGCAGACCCCCAATGCCGCCACGAAACTGTTGTCAAGGCACTCGATGCGGGGAATGCCGTAGGGATGGAGCGAATTCGACTGGCCACCGTAGAGGATACGGCATTTTAAAAAGCATTTCAAAATGAAGCCTCAACCGGAGGTTCTCGAAAGGTCCTGTTCCAACGTAACACAGAACCGCTAAAAAACGCGGGAGGAAAGGTGCCGGATAGAAGATCATGATTCCTGCGGAAGCGCTCTTCAAAGTCCTCGAAGAAAAAGACCTTGTTCCCGCCGAGGTCCTGGCGGAGCTTCGGGCGCATGTGGCACGCTCGTTAAAGACGCCCAAGCCCATCAACGCAGCGATGGCCGCTCGCATTCTTGTGGAGCAGGGGTACCTCTCACGGCTTCTCGCTCAACGTTTGATGAGCCAGATCGAAGCGGAATGGGCAGCCAAAAATCCGCGACAGAAAATCGAACCGCTGGTCCTCCGTCCGCTGGAAGAGGCACCCGTTAAGGATGAAGAGACCCTCTCGCTGGCGGACGACGTTGTGGACCTAGTGCCGCTCGAAGAAGAACCTCCGCGAAAAACACCAGCCGCGCCGTCATCACCTCCCAGGGCCGTCCCTCTGGAATCGGGTGACGCGACATCGGAAGCCGCCTCGGGGAACATCGAGACACCCCCGTCCGGCCCTACCGAAGATTTACTGAGCGAACTCTTACCTTCCACCAGTCCAACACCGGCGACCACCCCACTGGCAGCTACCTGGACCTCACCCCGTCGCAAAACGCCGTGGGAATCACCGCTCATTTTGTTTGGTGGAGGGGGAATTCTTCTCTTGTTGTTCGCTGGAGTGGTCCTTCTCTGGTCTCTCAACAGGCGAAGTGGCGATGAGCTCCTGGCCGAAGCAGACGCCGACTACCATGCCGGTTCGTACACCCAGGCCATCCACAAGTACACGCAGTTTCTGGATAATTTTCCCCGCCATCCCCAGGCAGGACCGGCGAAAGTGCGGCGAGGACTGGCACAAATCCGGCAAGCCGTGCAGACTCAGGAAAGTGTGGCGGCACTTTCTGCGATCAAAGAGGTCCTCGACCAAATCAGCCCTCTTCCCGATTTCCACGCCGAGGCGGACGCAGAACTCACGGCCATTCTTCCGCCGCTCGCTGATAATTTAGCGCGGGCGGCCCTTCAAAAAGTAGATCCCGCCCTCGTGGAAAAGGGCCAAGAGGCCCTTGCCTATTGTCGGCGATTCATCCCGCAGGACAAACGGCCAGTGGCGAAACTCGACGAAATCGCTACTATGCTCGAACTGGCACGGCGTCGTATTTCCCAGACGGAGGAATTGACCCGAACAATCGGCCGTCTGGAAGAACTTCTCGCAAAAGGGGAACTGGATCAGACCTATGAGGTGAGAAAAAAATTTCTTGAGGATTATCCGCAGGCGAGAAACAACGCTGAGCTCATTCGCGTTATGCGGCGCATTGCGGAAGCGGAAAAAGCCCGAGTGAAGTTTGTTGAGCCCTCACCTGTTCCAAACGCGCCCAAACGCCCTCCGCTGGAGCAAACCGCCGTATTTGCCTTTTTGAAAAAGGGGGAAGCCCCACTACCGGAAGACCGCGTTGTCACGTTCTCCGACCAGTCATCGGTTTTTGCGATTGAGGCGCGTACAGGAAAACTCCTCTGGCAGCGCCGAACAGGCGAATCAGTCGCTACCATTGGGCCTTCTCAAACGCCGTGCGTCCTTGAGATTGATAACCGTCCGGCCATTGCTCTGCCAGACCGCATTAACACATGTATTGCCTGCTTGGAGGCCGGCACGGGAAATCCACTGCGGGAAATTAGGCTCCCAGAACCCCCGGTCCAGTGTGCTCTTACAGACGCTGCCACGGCAACGGTTCTGGGAGACTCCGGGCGCATCTACGTGGTCGATTTCCAGGAGGGAAAGGTCCTTCGAGAACTGACCCTTCCCCAGAAACCCGCGTTCCTTCCGGTACTGGGTGGAGACCCGGTTCGCTGGTACCTCGTAGGAGAGCACTCCAACATCTTCGTCCTTGATCCGGTGGAAGGAAAATGCGTGGATGTCTGGTATGTTGGGCACGAACCGGGCCAGCTCTGCGTTCCGCCGGTAGTGATCGGCGAGTATCTCGTGCTGCCAATGCAGAACGGTGAGAAAACCACGCAGCTCCGCGTCCTGGCACTTTCCCAGAGAAGTGGGGAACCGAAGGAGAGCCAGGCAACCGAAGCACTCATTCAGGTCATCCCGCTGCCGGGAAAACTGCGCACGGCCGTCCAAGTCCAGGGATCGCGGCTGAGTTTGATTACCCACGAGGGCCATGTTCAGGTCTATCAATTACGGGCAGGCGATCGTCAGCAACCTCTGGTACTTCTTGCGGAAGGAAAGTCGCCGAGAGGGCTCCCACAGTTCGATCAGTGGGTCGCCCCTTGGGTTGTCCTGGCGGGTGACTCCCTGCTCACGGCCGATACCTCCCTGGCGCAATTTGAGCTTCAGGCGTCTGCCGCACGACTCATCCCGCGATGGGTGGCCTGCGAAAACACGCGGGCCATCGCACCGCCAGTGATTATGGACTCCACAGTTTTTTACACCTATCGCCGGCCGAATCGGCCTGGGATTTTCATCTCGGCCCTAAATGCCACGGACGGTCGAAGTTACTGGGAAGTTCACCTGAGTGATCCGGGGATCGCTCTGACCCCCTCTCCTTCCGATCCATCGCAGGTGCTGGCCGTGACATGGAGCGGTCACGTGGCCGGGTGGAATCGCTCTGGAGAAAATCAATTGCCAAAGGTTGTCCAAGCCCTAGCAACCACCGAGATGCCACTGGTTCCTTCCCCCGAAGTGGAGCCGCTGACGTGTTCTCCTGCTCCGGGACTTTGGTTGATAACCTACCCGGGAAGTTCCGATTTGCTGAAGATTGATGCGCGAGCCAATCCCCCAAAGCACCAACTTATGCGCTTTGCAAAAGCCGTGGCTGGTCCACTCCTTCCATTGGCCAATGGGTGCACAGTGGGACTCGACGATGGGAGCCTCGTCTGGCTGCCTTGCGATCAGGAAAATCCGCAACCGGTTGCCTATCTCGGCCCGACCGTCCCCGAGGAGACCACCCGTTATTCGGGCGCTGTTGCTTTGGAAGACCAGGGGCTTATTGCGGCGGATAACCGAGGGCACCTTGTCAAGCTCCGGCTGGAGGGCACTCCCCCCGATCAGTTCCGTTTGGAATGCGAGCGATCCCATCGTCTTCCCTTCGTGTCGCCCCTGGCGCGACTCGATAAGCTTGTTGTCATCAGCGATGCCGAAAAAAATCTGGTCTTTTTCGACGCAGAGACCCTTCAACCCACGGCAACCATTCCTCTTTCTAGCGAATGCATTTGGGGACCGGTGGCCGGCGAAAACCTCGTTTATTTTCTGACGGCCGCCGGAACCTTTTTCTGGTTGAGCAATGCCAGCAGCATGGGGCAGGTGGCGATAGGAAATCGCATGCCGGTAGGGCTCCCCATCCGCCGCGGTCAATTGTTACTTGTCGCCACATCGGCGGGGGACCTCATCACCATCGATCTGACCACCGAGAAAATCACCAGTACCACGCAGCTGCAAATCCCTCTCGCCTCGGCTGGCACACTGCTGGGCGATGAACTCTGGCTGAGCACGCTGGAGGGATGCTGGTTGCGCGTCTCCCTGGATTCACTGCGGATGAGTCGGACCACCGGTAGCGAAACCCTCTCCGCCGCTCCTTAAAACATGTGACGGATTCGGCGTCTCAGGAAATGGATCGGATCGGGAAACAACATATCGATCTGTCGAAACGACGTACTGCGGAAACACGGCGACTTCCACGATGTCGCCGGATGTGCCGTACCGCCTGTATGCTGGTCCTTTGTATCCTGGGAATGCCTACCTGCGCCGAAGCGCCGCAGCAGCAACCCACTCCGCTGACACCTCAAGTGTCAAAACAACTAGCTGAACCCAACATTGATACGACGACTCCATTGTACGAGCAGCCGCCATTCGATTTGCTGTACCTCAATCCAGCCAATAATAATGCTGTGCTGAAGCTATTGCCTGTTCCTCTGCCCGATCGCAAAGTTCCGCAGCCATTACCCCGCAGTGGGTATCTGGAGATTGAACTTTTCGACCGCCCGGGAGAACGTTATCGCGTGCCGTGGCAGGCCGTGGTGCAGCTTAAACTGTTTGAACAACTCCTGCTGGAACAGGCGATGAAACTCATCCAGGAAAAACGCTTCGATGAAGCCTACGATTATCTGGACTACGTCGCCACCCATTATCCCAAGGTGAGCGGATTTTCCGAAGTCGAGCAGTTGTTTTTGATCGAGGAAGCACGGGCAACCCTCGCTCAGGGACAATCGGAACGCGCATTTGCCGACCTCTGTCGGCTGAGCGAACTTAATCCGAACCATCCAGAACTCTCCAATCTGATCGGCCAGGCAGTTGATACGCTGGTCGCACAGCGATGGCAAAAGGGGGAATATGCCGCGGCACGGGGGGTGGTGGAGACGCTCTCGAAACTTCTTCCCCAACACCCTGCCATTCAAAAGTTTCGACAGCAGTGGCAAACTGAAGCGGCCGAGTTGGAAAAGCAGGTGCAACAGGCACTGGCCGAGGGCAATGCCCGCCACGCTGACCGGCTCGTCCGCAAGCTCAGGCAGGTTTGGCCACAGCAACCCCGGCTGGACCAATTGATCGCGGAAGTCCGAAAAGCCTATCCGCGATTCCAGGTGGGGATTACCCAACCAGGTGCCCGGCCTGATCCGACTTCGTTAATCGACTGGGGAAGCCGACGCTGCGGGCGGCTTATCCGCGAGGCCCTAGTGGAGTATACCGGCCCTGGTCCGGAGGGTGGCGAGTATCAGTCTGCATTCCTGATGTGGCAACTCGATGCTGAAAAGCAAACGCTGACGCTGCGACTTCGGCCTGAGCGTCCCCGATTTGCGGATGGGCGATCCTACACCGCATACGATCTCGCCCAGCAACTGGCTAATCGGGCGGACCGACACCACGAGGGATACTTTCCCCCATGGGCGGAGGTTGTAGCCGGTATCCGTATTTCGTCGCCCGAGGAAGTGATCGTCCATCTTCGATTTGTTCCTCTTAAACCGGAGTCGCTTCTCCAGTGCGTGCCGGAGCCCGCGCTAATTCTCGCTTCCGCCGCCAAAGATCGTTTCCCTGGCGTCGGGCCATTTGTTCTTGCCGCAGAAGAATCATCCTCATCCCGGTGGGTTTTCCGTCGCAATACTCACACGGGAACTGCTTCGGACGGAGGTAGGCCGGTCCCCAATGGTCCGGCCGAGATCGAAGAGATCGCCTTTCCGCGATGCCGGGACGCTTTGCGGGCCTTGCGCGAAGGAGAGATCGACATCGTGGATCGCGTCAACCCCTGGGAGTTACCTCTGCTTGCCCAAGCCCGCGACGTCACTGTGCAACCCTACCGGGTTCCCCTCGTTCACATGCTGGTTCCCAATCTCTCCAAGCCATTGCCCGGCAACCGTGATTTTCGCCGCGCCATGTTGTACGCCATCGACCGCGAACGGATCCTGCAATCATTGCTGGGTGGCAAACCTCAATCGGGATGTCAGGTCGTCAGTGGTCCCTTCCCGGCGGGAACGTCGTTCGGTGACCCCATGGGCTATGCATACGATCCTCAAATCAAGCCCCGCGACTATCAACCTTCGCTTGCCCTGGCGCTGAGTGAAATCGCCTTCCGTCAAGCCCAGGAAGTGGCAAACAAGCGCGGGCTGCCGCCGCTGAAAACCCGGGAGGTGGTGCTGGCCCATCCGCCCCATGAGATCGCCCGAGAGGCCTGCCGGCAGATTCAGGAGCAGTGGCGTCTCATAGGTTGGACTGTGAAATTGGTGGAAGTGTCGCCTGAGCAGCCACCTCCGCCGGAGTACGATTTCCTGTATGTGGAGGCTGCTATCTGGGAGCCGGAAATTGACGTTATCCGGTTGATCGCAAATCTGATCCCCGAACGGCAGTTTCTGTCGCCCCAGGTGGAGCTTGCCCTTGCAATACTGGGCAGCTCCGCAGACTGGCCCACATTAGGACAGCGTCTTCGCGACCTCCACCACTGGGTGTATGACGATCTCAGTGTGCTTCCGCTGTGGCAGCTAGTGGATTTTTACGCATACCGTTCCGGAATCAAAGGATTAGGTGAGCCGCGCGTTTCCCTTTACCAGAATGTAGAGACCTGGCAGTTCGCTCCAAATTAGCGGTGTGATGGGCAGCTCACAGACAAGCGGACGAGCGTCCCGTAAAGTGATC
The DNA here is from genome assembly GCF_039793925.1 of Thermogutta sp. Classification (GTDB taxonomy): domain Bacteria; phylum Planctomycetota; class Planctomycetia; order Pirellulales; family Thermoguttaceae; genus Thermogutta. The sequence continues at coordinate 56,869 of NZ_JBAMME010000358.1, forward strand.
AGATTCCTCAGTGAGGAGGCATTCTGCCGCTTAGGGAGGAGATATGGGTTGGCCAGCGCACTTCTGCAAAAGCTAGTGAGTTATCTCGCGGTACAGGTAACCCCCGCAAGACAGCAATGGCCGGCGGGGCAACATTTGCCGGGGCCGGTCGGTATTCGGCGAAAAATGAAACTCACTTTTCTTGTGTTGACAGGCGGCAAGATGAGGCGACGATCGAACGCAAAAAGCCGTTTGAGCTGGCAATCGGTTGTGGCCGCGATGGCTCTTATCTGGTTGGGAACTTTTCCAGGCGTTTACGCCCAGAGCTTTTTCACGCTCGTACCATGCCGGCTTGAGGTGATCTGCCTGCTACCATCCGAGATCACAACCTCCAGCAGTTTGGAGAAGGAATTTTGCGATCAAGTTGCCAAGAGGCTCACAAGCGAACAGGGGCCCGCGTGGCGTGTTTCCGCAGCACCACCGAGTTCAGACGACCAGGCGATTCTCTGTGCTGCACTCCGTCGAGATCTGCATTTTGATCCCCCCGAATCTTGGCGCAAGCTGGCCCTGCGTGACAAGGTGGCAGTGGTTGCGGTGAAAAGAACCGGACTGGGTTGGCACGTCATGGCGCGGGACTGGGATGTGAGGGTCGAACGGCTGGGCCCGCTAGTGAAGAAAACCGCCCCGACCTGGTGCGGAGTAACGCAGGCTGCCGTTGAAGCGGTGCAGGAGGCTCTCGTTCCAGTAGCGCGAATTCGTCTGGTGGAACAACAAGCCGTCCGCCTGGATCTCCAGGGAAGTCTCCTGATGGAGGAACGTCCCCCGTGGCCGCGCCGCCAGTTTCTCGCCCTTGCCCGGTATGAAGATCGCGACGGAAATGCTCGCGCGGTAGTTCCCCTCCCATGGACCATCTTGCAATCGCCGGAGGGGCCCCCTGCCGAGGACGGGAGTGTGGGTTGCCAGATCATCTCTGGCGTGAAAAATCCGCTCAGTGCCCGGCGTCGCGGGAGGGTACAGCTTCTGGCCTGGGCTGTGACACCCCAGTCCCATTCCGTGACGATTTCCCTAAAGAATCGTCAAGACCCGCAAAAACCGCTCGTGGGATACGAAGTTCTAGCCCAGCCAAACGGGGAAGGCTCCCCTCAATTCCTGGGTCGCACGAACTTCGCCGGCCAAGTTGAAATACCGGCCCAGGACCCACCAGGATGGAAGCTCATCTGGGTCAAACATGGCCGCCGAGTCCTTGCCAAAGTGCCCGTGGTGGATGGATCAGCCGAGTTCACCGAACTCGCCCTTCCTGACGACGACCCCCGGCTTCTGGCCGAAGGCTACCTCATGAGCGTCCAGGATCAACTCGTGGATCTCGTCACTCTGCGGAGTGTCCTCATCGCACGCCTTCGTGCCCGAATTGCCGCTGGGGATTGGGATCCGGCCATTCGATTGCGAGACCAGCTCTTACAGCTCAAATCCCGAGAGATCTTCTCCAGCGAGTTGACACAGCAACAGCAGCGGCTATTTTGTCCAGATCCGGTGGGTCAAAAGCAGATCGACAAAATGTTCGAAGAGACCCGTCGGCTGGTCAATCTTTACCTCAATCCGCGAGAGGTCGAAGAGCTTGTCAAAGAGATCGCCATGAAAGCGCCACGACGGACCGGCACTCCCTGAGCCTGCATCGACCGTCCTACCTTCTCCGCCTGGATTCGCGAAAACACACTTCCATCGTGCCCGAAAACTGACGCACGACATCTTCCGGGGTGAGATTCATGTAAACTTTGGGATCAACGGTCCAGTGGTCTTTGTCGAAGCGGAAAATGGCCACCCCACACCGCTGCGACTCCTCTGTGGCGGGCAGCCACTCGGATTCTGTCCCCAGCGTGACCAGCACAACCGCAGCGAACCGTTGGCCGCCGCGCTCCCGCAAATAGAGAACTTCATCATCAAACTCACAGTCTACCCACTCAAGCTCGCCCGCCACCACGGGAACCGCTATCTGCCGGACAAGTTTCGCCTCCAAGCTTTCACGCTGGCGATGAAACTCGCGTCGTGCCCTTTCAAATACAGTTCGACCCTGCAACCTGCGGAGTGGTCGCCAAAGCGCCGCTATGATGACGGCCACAGCGAGCGGAATCAGAATAAACGAGACCTCGTCCGCCATAACCGACCCCACTTTCCCCAACCAACCGTCCACTGGCATTGTACGAGGGCTCCCCCCGCCGATGCAACCCTCTGGCAAAATCTGACTTGTATCCGCCGCTGTGGGACCGTTGGCCTGCCATTCATTTGCCACCGGCGTTGGAAGGAATAACCGGCACGACAAGCGTACCCGTTCACTCCTGGGGACGGCCCTGCCTGCCAAGCCGCTTGCCCTTTTTGGACAATCCATTCATCATCACCAGCCACAACAAGCGTGTCCCCGGGGAACTTCGCACCCGCCAACGACACCACATGGAACCTCCGCAACCGGCACGCGTCCCGGCGATTGACGAATAAATTGCGCTTGATACATTGACCGTGGCATGTTTCGTCGCGGGATCTGGACCGGGTTGTAGTGATAGCACAATGGGAGGGATGGAATGATGCGCACACTCGGGTGGACTGTCGCAACTCTGCTTTTCTTGAGTGGACCGCTGGTCATTGCCGGTGATTTTGCCAAAGAAGACTGGCCTCAATGGCGAGGTCCCAACCGCGATGGGAAAATCGCCGTCTTTGACGCACCGGAAACCTGGCCTGCCTCGCTTATCAAAAAATGGGAGGTTGTGGTAGGAGCGGGAGACGCAACTCCTGCACTCGTCGAGGGCCGTCTGTATTTGCATACCCGGCAAGGCGACGAAGAAGTGATCCTCTGTCTAGATGCAGAATCGGGACAACAAATCTGGGCAACCAAGTATCCGAGCCCGCCGGTGACGGGCCCCGCGTCGCGACATCCAGGACCACGAAGCTCCCCCGCAGTGGCTGACGGTAAGGTGGTTACGCTGGGAGTGGCGGGAATCGTTTCATGCGTGGACGCGACATCCGGCAAGCTGCTGTGGCAAAACAAGGATTTCAAAGGTACTCCTCGCTTTTTCACCGCTATGTCGCCGATCGTCGTTGATGGTCACGCCATTTTGCAATTGGGCGGACCCGATTCGGGAACGATCGTGGCTTTCGCGCTTGCCACGGGGGAGATCCGCTGGAAGTGGGAAGGCGAAGCCCCTTCCTACGCCTCCCCGGTACTTCTCACGATCGGGGATGAAAAACAAATTGTCACTTTTACAGAGCAGAGTTTAGTTGGCCTGTCGGCCAGGGAAGGAAAACTGTTTTGGCGAGTCCCTTTCCCGGCTTCGGGTCGCAATTACAATGCCGCCACACCAATCGTAGACGGCCAGACGATCTACTTTGCCGGTGCAGGTCGTGGCAGCCGAGCCATTCGCGTGGAAAAAAGCGGGGATGAGTACGTGGTTCGGGAACTGTGGACCAACCCCGACGTCGCTCCCCAGTTTAACTCGCCTATTCTCAAAGACGGCAAACTTTTTGGACTTTCGCAACGTGGCAATTTCTACTGCCTCGATGCTCAAACTGGGAAAACACTTTGGCTAGATGACAATCCATACACGGCTTTCGGCGCTCTTCTCGACGCCGGTCCTGTGATGCTCGCGATGACCGAGCGCGCCGGCCTTATCGTGTTTCCACCCAGCGGTGATGGCCTGCATCCTGTGGGGAAATACGAGGTGTCTTCGGCCCCGGTCTACGCCACACCTGTTGTGGCAGGCAAGCGCTTTTACATCAAAGATTCCGAATCTCTCAGCTTGTGGACACTGCCCTGACGTCGCCTTGGTGGCGACGATAGAATGAAGCGAATCTCCGTTTTCCCGTAGCATTCCGCCGGGAGGGGATTCGTTTTTGTTTTCCGTGCACGAAATGAATGCCCAATTGTCCAAGAAGGGTCGCTGTGTTCAGATGCGACTGGGAGTCTTCGGCGGTAGTTTTGATCCGGTGCATTACGGACATTTGCTTTTGGCAGAAAGCTGCCGGGAGCAGCTTGGCCTGGAGAAGGTGCTCTTCGTGCCGGCCGGCCAGCCACCCCACAAACGCCAGCGGCCACTCACCCCGGTAGAACATCGGCTGGCGATGCTGGAACTGGCCATCGGCGGTGAACCGGGGTTCGAAATTTGTCGGTATGAAATTGAACGCCAAGAGGTAAGTTACACGGTGGAGACACTTCGCTTTTTGAAGGGTCAGCTTCCACAGGCAGACTTGTTCCTCCTCGTCGGGGCGGACATGCTCAACGATCTTCCCAACTGGCGGGAGGCCGCGGAAATCTGCCGCCTGGCAATCCCCGTAGGAGTCCGCCGCGCGGGAATGCCACTTCCCTGCCTGGATAGCCTCCGAGCGATTATGGAACCCAGCCGGTTCGAAAAAGTTGTGCAACTTCACGTCGACATGCCCCAAATTGAATTATCGGCATCAGACATCCGTGCCCGGGTGGCTGCCGGCAAAAGCATTCGGTTCCGTGTTCCCAAGGCCGTGGAGATGTATATTTTACAGCACGGGCTGTATAAAGATCCGATCGGTAATGCGCCGGGCACAACGGAGAGCCAAGTCTGCTGAACCTGACTCAGGCCCGTCTGGCCATTTTTTCAATCGAGTGATCGCAGGATTCGAGGGCGGAGCAGATCTCCCGGAGCTGGGCCATCTGCTCTCGGGGAGTCAGGCTGATATCGACAAAGACGACCTTTTGACCACGGATTTCGCACATATGGCAGCCCCTGCCGTTAAGCCATTCTTCTCTTATTGCCCATCCTTTACCAATTAGTTCTCTCCTTAATTCATCCAAGCTACGCAGAACATCGCTTCCATCCATGCTTTCGATTCCTTGCTACCGAGAAACTGCAGAACCTGGCGGATCTGTTTGCGTGCTGCAAACTGTTCCTGCGAAACAGGGAGGGTTCAGCCGATGATCTCTATAGCAATGTCAAATGTCTTCGGTGGGCAAGCCGTATTTCCACGCGGTGGAATTTTCTGAAAAGTCGCGTGGAAGCGGGTGATTCTTTACCAGGAACACCTGTAAAAACACGGCCCCACAGCAGTCTATAGTCACCGTGGTACTCTGTTGCAAGGGCACTTCCGTGGACGAAAACACCCTCAAATCACTACCACCCGAGCAACAAGTAGCATTTCTCAAAGAACAACTTCTACAAACCCAGCGTTACACCGCCCTGGGCGAGCTCGTGGGCACAACCACCCACGAGTTTAACAACGTCCTTACGACCATCATCAACTGGGCACGACACGGCCTGCGGCATCGCGATGATGCGACCCGGGACAAGGCTTTCGAGGCAATTCTCGCTGCCGCCACGCGCGGGTCACGGATCACACAAACGATTTTGGGAATGGCACGGCGACGCTCCAACACCATGGAGCCAACCGATCTCCGTCAGTTGCTCGCCGATACATTGCTGCTTCTGGAACGAGAGATGAACAAATACCACATTCGGATGGAGGTGGCCGTGGAAGAGGTGCCCCCCGTGATGGCCAACCCGGGGCAGATTCAGCAAGTGCTTCTCAACCTTTTGACCAATGCCCGGCAGGCCATGCCGCGCGGGGGACGTCTGGTCATCCGACTTCACCACGACCCCGGTTGTGAGTTTGTGGACCTTCAAATCCGTGACTACGGCACAGGGATCCCGCCAGAAATCCTACCGAAAATCTTCGATCCATTCTTTACAACCAAGACCGGCCCGGATGCGAGCGGAAAGGGTGGAACAGGCCTGGGGCTGTCAGCCTGCAAGGAGATTATCGAGGCACACCGGGGACGCATTCGGGTAGAGAGTGCGGTGGGCAAAGGCACATGTTTCACCATCCGGTTGCCCTGCGCTGCGACACCGACATCGTCCCCCTCCACGGAATCCGCACCCTCGACGGTCTCACGCTCCCAATCCGCCCCGGCGGCTCCCACCTTCGCCCGCCTTGCGAATGGCGAACTCCCCATTGAGCCGTTTTCATCAGGCCAGGAGGGATCGCTGGACAACGTCTCGTCCTGAGCTTAATCGGCCGGGGACCATCGAAGAGCGCCGGGGAGTGAGTGGTGTGCGGAATCCGCAGGAAATGTTACCCACTACCCCCGATCTAAGGGTTTCTTCCCGGAACTGGCTCCAATGGCGGTAAAGGGTTCTGCTGAATGACATGGCCGCCCTGAATCGGGGAATTAATATCCTGCAGCGGCGACATCGATGTGGCGGGGCCAGGAAGCAAGCCAAATCGAGCCCCGATCATTTCGATGATTCGCTGTTCGAGCGCGGTGTCCCGCCCCATAGGAATCCAGCCCGCATGGGTTTGCTGTTCCCCAATAGGCGACACAACCCGCGTGAGAGAGCTGTCGTTGCGAAAAGTTGCGGAAGAGGTGGTGGCGGCGAGGGGCTGGCCGACATCTTCCAGCTCCTTGAAAACCAGCACGGTGATCCAGTAACCACCGTCGCGTGGATCGACCCGAATTTCCGCACGCCGCCGGATACTCTGAAGCGTGGCCTCCCAACGTGAATACCGATCGACCGAATCCTTATGCCACGGTTCCAAAATGGTTGCCCCTATTTTGGGGAAGGTGTCGATTCGGCCGGAGGTGAGAACGCTGTCGAACTGGCGGATGGGCTCCTCGCGTTCAATCTCGAAATAGTCGTCCACAACATCCACCAGTGTTTCCCAAAGGACGTGAGGGTCTTTCGCGGTCACGAAGATGGGGTTGGGGTAGTAAACGTTCAGGATGGGGCTGGGTGTCAGAAAAAAGGGCCGAAAACACCCCCCTATCAGTAGGAGACCCACGAGAATTCCGGTCGTTGCTACCCTGAGGTCACTCACCCGTGCAGGATTCCTTTCCTGAAGACTTCATCCGCATTGAGCGCATTGTGCCCCCGCTTCAACGGGGGTCGATAAGTGTTGCACGGGACGGCTGAACATGCAAGGGCAAAATTCCTGCATTGAAGGAAGCAGAGCCAACTTGCAAATGCCAACCGATGGTCTCCGCAGCCGTGCGCAACACCCTTCGTCTGCTTCCGGTTCATGTGCCGGGAAGACAACGACGGCGGGGCAAATCACCGTGCGTACACGGGCCGCCTCACCGAGGCACGTTGTTTCCCCGCCGACTCGTTATTGGACAGCACTCGCTGCGCCTTGTTGAGGTCGTTGACTTTCACGACGGCCACGCCCCCGCCTTTCGCCCCCAACTCTGTTCCGAATGAGTGATAAGCATAATCGATATTGAGATGATGTTCCGCCAGCCGCTCACAGATTTTGCGAAATCCTCCCGGCTGTTTGGGCACATCCACAAGCAGGACATCGGCTACCTCATAGGGGAGATTCAACTGTTCCACCACCTTGATCGCCCGTTCGCTCTCCGTCGGCACAAACCGCACTGTGCCCCGATCTCCAGAATCCATCACCACAAGAGCGCGGCACCGCACTTTAGCCTTAGCCAAAGCATCCAGGAGCTGGGCGAGCCGACCGGGCTTGTTGACGAGCTTGACAGAGACCTGTTTGGCCGTTTCCATAGCGTCTCCCTTTCGTGCAAGTAAGACGTGGCCACAACCGCGTTTCTCCAGCTAGACGAGCAGGGTATCCTACCGTGGAGCCACCCAGGCAAGGTGCGCTTGGGCAGCTCTGTCAAAAGGATACGTTGGCCGGTGGTACGAGTCAACCACGAAGATAGGGCAGCGAGCCCGGTCGCGAACCACGTGAACTGTCATACCCGAGCGGAACTTTTTTACGCTGAAAATCGTCGGACCTAATGGAACCGCCAAGCAGCCTGGTATCTGCTTCTCTGACAAGCGGCTGATTGAACGGATGCGCATGCTGTGTTATGCTCCTCGCGGATGGGATGGTGGAGCCATGCTAACAGGAGGTCTCAAAAATGGCCAGCTACTCTCGACTTCGACGTGTCCGATCTGGCATGGTTGCTGTGTTAGGTCTGATGATGAGCCTTGTTGTGACAAGCCTGGCCCAGGCCCAAGGAATTCTTGTTGTTGAAACCGACGGCTTTCGATTGCCCCGGCCACCGATCATCATTTGGCCGCCATTCCCCCCCCATCCGCCTGTTCCTCCGCCTCGCCCGGTACCACCGCCTCCCGCTATCAGTTATGCGGTTGATTCCCTGGAAGTAAACGGTCGTATCAGTCACCGCGTTGCCCAGGTGGAGGTTTCGCAGACTTTCGTCAACACAGGGAGCCGCACCTTGGAAGCTTCGTTCGTGTTTCCTCTTCCCTACGATGGTGCCATCGACCGCATGACCCTGCTTGTGGACGGCAAAGAGATTCCTGCGCAACTCCTCAAGGCAGATGAAGCACGGCGGCATTACGAAGAGATTGTCCGCCGGAACCGCGATCCCGCGCTTCTAGAGTGGATTGGAACAGGAATGTTCAAAACGAGCGTCTTTCCCATTCCCCCCGGGCAGAAGCGAACTGTGTTGTTGCGCTACACACAGTTATGCCGACAATCGGATGGGATGGTGGATTTTCTCTTCCCGCTGAGCACGGCCAAGTATACGTCAAAACCACTCGATCGGCTCAACATTCGTCTCAATCTTCGTGAAGATCAGCCCATTAAGAATGTTTACTCTCCCACCCACGAAGTTGAGGTCAAACGGCTGGACGAAAACACCGTAACGATCACCTACTCGGCCCGGGATATTGTGCCGATGAGCGACTTCCGCCTCATGTATGATGTGGCAGGGGGGCCTGTGGCAGCCAAACTCATCAGTTACAGATCTCCGGATGAGAAGGATGGATTTTTCCTGCTGCTGGCCACCCCGCAGATCGCAGCGGATCACAATAAACCGCTCCCCAAAACGGTCATCTTTGTACTGGACCGCTCCGGCAGCATGAGCGGCAAGAAGATCGAACAGCTCCGCGAAGCGATGCGGTTTGTGATCAACAATCTGCGCGAAGGCGATCTTTTTAATATCGTTGCCTACGATAGCGACGTGGAAACATTTCGGCCGGAACTTCAACGCTACAACGACAAAACCCGCCAACAGGCCCTGGCCTTTGTGGAAGGACTGGTGGCGGGAGGAAGTACCAACATCGACGCGGCCCTGAGAACAGCCCTGGCCCAACTCCAGGATGAAAGTCGCCCCAATTACGTGATTTTCATGACCGACGGCCTGCCCACCACGGGGGTCACCAGTGAGATGCAAATCGTGGAGAATGCCCGCAAGGCCAATACCGTCCGCGCCCGGATCTTCTGTTTCGGCGTGGGGTATGACGTCAACAGTCGGTTGCTGGACAAGCTGGCGAGGTCCAACCGTGGTTACACGGAATACGTGCGACCGGACGAAAATCTCGAAGATCGAATCAGCCGGTTCTACCGCAAGATTGAAGCGCCGGTCCTTACCGACGTGGAAGTGGAATTTATCTTCGATGACGCAGAGAGCGTTTCGCCTGTTTATCGGTTGAGCCCCCAGCCGCCCTTTGACCTCTTTGCAGGAGAGCAGCTCGCCCTGGTGGGCCGGTACCGGCGCTCGGGAACGGCTCAGCTTGTTCTGCGAGGAAAAGTAGCCGGGGAGACCAAGACCTTCAAATTCCCTGTCGAATTCACCGCCCGAACCGGAGACGAGTCCAATGCTTTCGTGGAGAAATTATGGGCGATCCGACGGGTCGGCGACATTTTGGACGAAATTGATCTGCATGGGAAGAATCAGGAACTCATCGACGAATTGACCCAGCTCGCATTGAAACACGGCATTCTCACGCCATACACATCCTTTTTCGCGGATGAAAACGTGCCCTTGCACGAGCTTACCGAGGCAAGGCGTCAGGCGAGCAGCCGTCTGGATGCATTACAGGCTACCGAGGGAACCGCGGGGTTTGCCCAGCGGGCTTTCAAGGGACGTGCCCAATCGTATTCAGCCCTCGACCTAAGCGCCATGATGAAAGACCTTCAGCCGTTTGCTGGTTTCGGTGGCGGCGCTGCGCCGGACCAGTCTGGCTTGGCAGCGGCTGTACCGGCGCCACTCCGCCAGGCAGATCGAGAAATCGTTCAGGCGACTGCTGGCCAAACGGTGCGGTACGTCGGCAACCGGGTGTTTTATCGCCGTCAGGGACAGTGGATCGACAGCACCCTCATCCCTGAACAGCAAAAATCCCCGCGACGCATCAAACAGCTCAGCGAGGAGTACTTCGAACTTCTGCGAAAATACGGACGCCAAATCGCGCCGTACATCGTCTTCGACGAGCCAGTTCTCGTGAATATCGAGGGCCAGGCCTACTTGATCGAACCGTAGCTTTTCACCGGCCTTTTAAACTCGACGGTAAAAACTTTTGATGCGACCCCGGTGTTCCGAACACCGGGGTTTTTTGTCCAACTGGCAAAGCCGATTGATCCTTGTTACAATTCGCTGCAGCTCATTCCCGGCATGCTGCTTGAACCGAACTGGGCGCTAATGCGCCGGCAGTTTGAGCCTTGTTGAACACGTCATCCGTGAATCGGGAAATTCTCTTTCACTCGACAACACGAACGATGGCCACCAAAGTTCCCTTGCGAGCTCTCAGTGAATTACCCTGCGATCAGGAATGCGACACCTTCGCTCTTCTCAGCCGAAAAGAAGAATCCACCACTCGCGATGGCAAACCGTACTGGATGGTGACCTTCCGCGATGCCAGCATGGAGTTCACCTTTCCTATCTGGTGTGATTCCCCCCTGGCCGCCGTGTGCCGCGACGAGTGGGCGGTGGGCGTGTTTTACAAGCTACGGGCGGTCCGCCGCGACACGCGTTACGGCCCCCAACTCGAAATCCGTCGGATTCGAGAGGTCATTGAACAGGACCGCCAGGATGGCTTTGACCCACTCATGTGTCTCCCCCAGTCGCGGCACCCTCCCGAACAACTTTACCGGGAACTGCTGGATCTTGCGCGGAAAGAAATTGCCAACGAAAACCTGCGAACGTTGGTTACTGCGATCCTGGAAGAATTCCGCGAGGCCCTTTTGACCTTACCGGCAGCACGCACGCACCATCACGCCTACGTGGGCGGTTGGTTGGAGCACACGCTCTCCGTAGCCCAAACCTGCATATTTCTCGCTGATAAATACCGGCAGCTCTATCCCGATCTGAACCCTCCGCTTGATCGTGATCTGGTCATCGCCGGGGGAATTCTTCATGACATCGGCAAGCTCCGCGAGTTGCGTTTCTCTCCAATTGCCACCGAGTATTCAGAAGAGGGAGCCCTTTTGGGGCACCTGCTACTTGGCCGGGATATTGTCCGCGAGTTCGCCACTCGTGTCCCCCTTTGTTCGGAAACCCAGCTTCGCCTCGAACACCTGATTATTGCCCATCAGCGGCTGCCCGAATGGGGATCACCCAAACCGCCAATGACGCCGGAAGCCCTCATCGTGCACTATGCCGATGATCTGGACGCCAAGTTCCACATCTATGCTCAGATTCTTTGCACCGATTCCGGTGACGCTTCCCTTACGTCGGAACGCAATATACTGCGGCAACGGCTCTTTCGGCACCTGCCGCCCTCTCCATGATCTATCCCTCCAGGAGACACCTGGAGGTCGGTGATTCAGACGTCTTCCCTGCGACGAGCCTGAATGACCCGGGGTAATCGCGCCAAATCGCGGACGGTGGCACCCAACTCGAAACGTGAATCCGCGGCCACGATCTGCCGGGCAGCATCGTGAATCATGGGCGAAATTTCAAAGATCAATCCCCCTCCCGGGACGAGCCGCTCGGCAGCCTGGGGAACGAGCCGCTCGATAATTTCCGTCCCTCGCGGCCCAGCCACTAGCGCCTCATACGGCTCGTACTGGCGCACTTCTGGGGCAAGTTGCTCATACTCAGCTTCACTGACATAGGGAGGGTTGGACAAGATGAAATCGAATTGCAACTCGCTCGGCACATTTTCCAGAAGGTCGCTCTCACAAAACTCAATGCGGTCCACCACGCCATGCCGTTCCGCATTCTCCCGGGCCACCTCGAGTGCAGCGGGACTGATGTCCAATGCGATGACCCGGGCGTGGGGAAGATGTTTAGCTGCACAGATAGCAAGGATTCCTGATCCGGTTCCCACATCGCAAATCAGCCAGGGACGCTCCGCTCCTTGTCTGCGTGCCCATTCCAGAAGAGTGACCATCACAAACTCGGTCTCCGGGCGGGGGATCAGGACGTCGGGCGTGACGCGAAATTTGAGAGAAAAAAACTCTCTTTCGCCCACCAGATAGGCCACTGGGACGCCTTCTGCCCGACGTTTGATCATCTCGCGGAACCGTGCCTTTTCCTCCTCGGAAGGAATGTCGTCAAAGCGAGTGTACAGATCGATCCGCTGGCAACCGCGGGCAAAAGCGAGCAGGACCTCGGCGTCCAAACGCGGATTTTCTGAACCATGCCGGCGGAGATATTCCGTGGTCCAGTTGAGAAGTCGGCCTACCGTCCAGACATCGGCCTGGGTCATCGGGAAGCGATCCTTCGTATCACGCAGTTCCCATGCCGTTTTGCACGCCTCTTTCCTGCCCACATGGTAAAAAACGCAACGAAAATCCGAGACCCACCGGGCCTGGCGCGTCAATCGAGCGTGCCAAACGTCGCGCGGAGCTCGTTGCGTTCGTAGTCGAGAAGGGCCTCGATGATCGGATCGAGATTTCCTTCCAAAATACTGTCGAGCTGATAAAGCGTCAGGTTAATACGGTGATCTGTCACGCGATTCTCGGGGAAATTGTAGGTGCGAATCCGCTCGCTGCGATCCCCGGAACCAATCTTGCTCCGGCGTTCCTGGGCCCGTTCGGCCTCCTGGGCACGCCGATAGTATTCATACACCCGGGTCTTGAGCACCCGCAGGGCCTTAGCAAAATTTTTGTGCTGACTCTTTTCGTCCTGGCACTGGACAACAATCCCCGTCGCATAATGGGTCAAGCGGACAGCCGAAGAAGTCTTATTGACGTGCTGTCCCCCGGGCCCACTGGCGTGAAAAGTGTCGCGGCGATAATCTTCCGGCTTGATCTCTATTTCCACATCTTCGGGCTCGGGAAGCACCGCCACCGTGGCCAGGGAAGTATGAATCCGGCCTTTGGCCTCGGTTTCCGGCACACGCTGCACCCGATGCCCACCGCTTTCGTACTGGAGACGCCGGTAGACCTCATCACCTTCCAGGCCCACGCTGATTTCCTTAAAGCCCCCCAGTTCGGTCGGGTTCATCCCAAGAATTTCGACCTTCCAACCCTTCGACTCGGCATACCGCCGGTACATCTCGAAAAGATCGCGGGCAAAAAGAGCGGCTTCTTCTCCCCCGGTTCCCGCACGGATCTCCAGAATACACCGCGTGCGATTCGCGTCCTCGCCACCGATAGTCAAATCGAGCAGCTCATCCCAAAGGGCTTCGCGCTCCTGACGAAGCCGGGGCAATTCTTCTTCCGCCAAATCACGGAGCTCGGGATCGTCACCTTCCAGGAGATGCCGCAACTCCAGGATTTGCTGATTGATCTCTTTAAATTTGCGGTACTTGACAGCGACCTTGGCCAGAGCTCCATGTTCGCGCATAACGGCAGCCAGACGCGCTGAATCGGCCAGCACGTCCGGATCGTGGAGCTGCCGCTCCAGCTCTTCAAACCGCGCGAGTTTTTCATCCAGTTCTTTGCGCATGGATAATACAGAGACGCCGCCGGCTTCCTGACGTGATTCCCCAGAGTGGCGGATTATACCCTAGCGGGTGACCGCAATCCTTCGTCCGTTCTCGCCAGTTATTGTAGCGCTCGACAAGGGGGAACAGGGGCCACAATGGTTAGCTGTTCTTCTTCCCGCCCGTGTAACCACCGGAAAACTTCGAGCGGAATTTCTCGATGCGTCCCGTGGTGTCCACGTACTTCAGCTTACCGGTGAAAAAGGGATGACACATGTTGCAAATGTCGATTTTCAGCTCCGGCTTGACGCTGCGGGTCATGAATGTGTTCCCACACCCGCAGGTGACCTTGCAGTCCACGTACTTGGGGTGAATGCCTTCTTTCATAAGAACTCCTCGCGTCAGTATTTCCAGATTTCCAATGCCTATACGGCCCTGCAAACCAGCAGGACCTCGCCACGACCCTCAACCGGGGCCATGACCTTCAGTTATTCCTCCATCTTGCGGGATCGAGCCCATCTATAATGGCGGTTCGAGCCCGCACGGGACAGTCGCTTTACGCCCTCATCCCGATTCAGTGTAGCGAACAACTCCTGAGCCCTCAATTGGTCCCTGATGAGAGCCGTCCCGGTGCAATCTTAGTGAAGTGACCCTATCCGCCCTTTCCGATAAAGCTCCGCCGATTACTTTTGTGAACCATCCTTGATCTCAAGGGGTTTGGCACCCGTCAATTCCTCCAGCCATCTTGCCCGAACCAAGTTGCCGAACCGGTTGGGCAGGTGCATCTCGGATCGGTATGCCGTGATCGCTCGGGAGTAATCCCCGAGCTTTTCGTTAAGTCGTCCCAGTGCATAGAGGACCCCGGACTCCCACGGCGAATCTGGCTCGGACAGGGCGGTTCGCCTGATGAAGTAATCTTCGGCGCTTTTCCGATTACCCTGATACAGGGCAAGAATTCCCAGCCAGTAACTCGCGTTAATTTTCGTCCTGTTCAGAATCATTTCCTGATCAGCCGGCATATTTCCCGAGGCCAGAAGCCTTTCCGGAGGCCTGGCAAGCTGGTAGTAATACGCGGCACTCTCCTCGCCGATGAGGTCCCCTCTAAAGTGGAGGACGCGCCCCCTCCACAATGGCATCACCGCCCCGACAGGCGCCAAGTAGGGCATCACTTCCCGCACGATAAGCTGTCCAATCTGCTGTCCGAGAGATTCCCGTTGTTGTTCGGCTTCGTAGGGTACCACCCAAAGTTCCACATCCTTGACATGCTCCGCCCGCCGGAGCCGTTCGGCAAGTTCGCTGGGATGTGCCGTTATAACGAGGGACTCCGTCCCGGCGAGCATCTTCTGGACCATTTCCATTCGCCGAGACAAATACGGCGGTGACCCTTCCACATAGAGCATGACTTCCCGCAAGTCCTCCGCTTTGACACCGTAAGGATTGCGCGGATCTGCGTCTAAGCGGCGGAGAAGGGAATCATCAGATGCCAATTCTTTGAGCGTGGCCGGGCGAATGACGAGGCCTTTTCCTTTCTCTACTTTCAGTCCATCCTTGGCAGGAATCGGAACACCCAGTGCCGGCTCGAACAGGTACAGCTCCCCGTCAATGAGCACGCCGACAGCAAAAACTTCCCAAAGCGGCGGAGCTCCCCCGGCTGCACGATTGACAGCCACCACGGCTGCATCCAACCCTTCCTGGCGGCAAAGCAGGAGATAGACCCACGCCCGGTCGAAAATCGTCCCGTGGCCCAAGAGGAGCGTTTCCCACGGCGTGCGGATGAGCAATTGCCCGGAGGGAAGCTGAATCATCCTCTCCTGTGAATCCAACTGGATGTTGATTACCACCCAATCGAATAATTCCACTGCGCGGCTCAACTCATCTGGCTGGTCTCCGCGGGCCCAACTTGCGATGTCACGAAGCCACACGGCCGTTTGCAGAAAGATGCCATCATCCCGAGTGAACCTGAGTTCCCCGAGCTCTTTCACTGCCTTAAGTTGCACCAGATCATGGGGCAGCCTGTGGAGCAACGGATCAGGCGTCCAATCGGTCAGCGGCGGCTGAGTTTTGATCCACTGATCAAGCCGGTCGGCCACCTGAAGGGCCATCTCGGTGCCCTCGAACTGATAAAGCCGATTGAGATTACTGATGGCGATTTCGAATAGCTCATCGCGATGGAGGGTGGCCGTTTGCCCGGCGCTGTCCGACGAGGTCTCAGACCCGCCAGGGGAACCGGCCGGCGTGGCTCGACGGCAACCTGCCGTGGTCAAGCAAAATGACATGAGAACGATAAAGATAATCGGACCAAGGCGAGGCGAACGATGGAATGCACTGTGAGCTGCCGGGGACACGACGTTTTTTGCATCTGAAATTACGAATGTGACAGAACCCATTGGCGTAATTCCACAAGAGTTTGGATCAGAGCGGGCAATTCCGAAAGAGGCACCATATTGGGACCATCACTGAGGGCGTCGTCCGGTCGGGGGTGCGTTTCGAAGAACACTCCGTCGGCCCCCACCGCTACGGCCGCTCGGGCAAGCGGGGCCACCATCCCGCGGTTACCTCCGGACCGTCCACCCTGGCCCCCCGGTTGCTGTACGCTGTGGGTGGCGTCAAAGATCACAGGGACACCGATTTCGTGGAGAATGGGAATGGCTTGCATGTCGTTGACCAAGCGTCCGTACCCGAAGAAGGTTCCACGCTCCCCCACGAGGATGTCCCGACATCCGGCGGAACGCAGCTTTTCCACCACGAAGCGCATGTCCCAGGGAGCCAGGAACTGCCCCTTTTTGACATGGACCGGCTTTCCCGTTTGAGCGGCGGCCACCAAAAGGTCCGTCTGGCGGCACAGAAAGGCCGGAATCTGAATCAGGTCACACACTTCACCCACCGGCAGGGCCTGGGCCGGTTCATGGATATCTGTGGTGATGGGCAACCCCGTGGTCTCTTTGACTCGGCTGAGGATCCGCAGGCCTTCGGCGAGGCCCGGCCCTCGGAACGAGTGCAAACTGGTCCGGTTCGCCTTGTCAAAGGAAGCCTTGAAAATAAGGCGAATTTGTTGAGCCCGAGCAAACTCCGCCAAAAACTGGGCAATCTCTAATGTAATCGATTCGTTTTCAATGACGCACGGACCCGCAATAAACAGGAGCGGTTCACCCGGTCCGCATGTATAACCGGCAATTTGCGCCTTTCCTTCAGCCACCGTTTGCTCTCCCATCCCACCGATCCGAGCCGCGTCAGTTGCCCGCTGCTGTCGATGCCAATCGTCGCGCTACCGGTTTCGGCACGAGGATGTGTACGCGGTGGGGGGCGACCTCGACTTCGACGGGCAGGTACCCGGCCGGATCTCCGTCAAGTTGATAAGGTACAGGGGCCTCCGCTGTTACCCGAAATCGTCGGCCTCGCAGATGTTGGAAATCCCTTAGGCGCCGATGGAGCTGGAACTGCGTCGTGAGCGTGTACCACAATCCCTTCCAGAATCCTCCCCCTCGATAAGTGCACAAATCAAGTGCCCCATCTGTCGCGGACGCCTCAGGCGCGATCGGCAATCCCCATCCATAGCGCGGCACATTGAATACGAACACCCATTTGGCAGCGATAGTCGCAGACGGGTTTGCCTGGGGATGCGCCGAGATGCCGTCGGACCCGTCGCGTCCATTCCAAACCTCAACGGACATTTCTGGAAAGGGATAGGCCCCAATGAGATGGCAGATCGGGCCGATGAAAGTTGCGAAACCTCCGCGGCCACCCCGATGCCCCTCCATCCGCCTTCGGTGGACCATTTCCACGGCAGCGGCATCAAACCCGCAACTGAGCATCACCAAAAACAGCCGCCCGTTGGCCATCCCCGCGTCGATGGCGATCGGCTCTCCATGGGTGAGCGTTTCGACTGCTTTGGCAGGCTTCCGGGAAAACCCGAAGTAACTCGCCACCAAATTTGATGTTCCGGTGGGGAAAAAGGACAGCGGCAGGCCCGGAACCACACGATTGATCAATTCCCCGGCGGTTCCATCTCCCCCAGCACCGATCAAGCATTTGAGCCGTCCGGCCTCGAACTCCCTATTCGCCAGCTCTACAGCTTCCCCCAAATTTTGGCTTACCCTTACGGAATATCCCCTCTCATTGAGTGCACTGACGAGACGCCTAACTTTCTTGTCGGCGGGCCATCTCCCCGCTTTCGGGTTATGCAGAATGACGACGCAGTCGCAGTCGCTCCTTCGCACGGTCATGTCGAATGAAATCATTGGTCAGGGGAAACTGTGGCAAATCGGTCGAAAACATCATGATACCGTACCCGGCCCCTTCCCAATATACACCCCGAACATCGCTACGATATCAGACGACCCCCCTCCACAGAGTGTAGCACAATACTACAGTCGGTTCTCACCCGACTTTTATCGGGGAGCCCTATGTTGCCGAATTGAGCAGAGTGTTGCAAATCACCACACCATTGCTCGTTCGGCATTCCTGTTTCGTGTCGCTGGCTCACGCATGGGCGTTCCTAAGTCTTTTCCAGGCGGCAATTTACGAAACAAGCTTATTATCAACGAATTGGCACAGATCGTGCTGCGCTCTCGTTGGTAAGTTAGGCTGGCCCGTGGGGTTTCCGGCGCAGCGGTCGTCAT
>NZ_JBAMME010000359.1:0-995 GCF_039793925.1 Thermogutta sp.
CGTCACGCGATCGCCGGGGGCGACTATCCTGAAGTCACTGGCCGTGACGCGTTCGGGAAGCTTCAGGCATCCGCGGCAACCATCCAGCTGGGGCCTCGCAGGCTCCACGATTATTGAGCCGCTCGAAAACACGATCCTGCCGTTGCTCACAACGACGTCCGGTTTCACCTTATTGATGCTGGGAATCAACACTATATCGGCGCATCTGCCGGGGGCTAGGCTCCCCGTTAGCGTGTCCAGCCTGAAGTGCCTGGCGGGATTCAGGGTGGCCATCCTGATAGCATCGATTGGATCCACCCCGAGATCCATGGCTTCCTGCACGACGGCATCCATGTAACCCCACCTAATCAGGTCCGTGGGGCTGACGCTATCGCTGACCAAGCTAACGTTATCCAGCGCCACGCCGCTTAACAGGGCCCCGCGGACACCCGGTAAGTCCCTCCTAACGCTGCCCTCCCTTATCATAACGTGCATCCCCATCCGGAGGCGTTCCAAGAACTCCTCCGATGTCGTGGGCTCGTGGCAGGAGGAAGTGCCAATGGCCGCGTAGGCGGCCAGCTTGGCTCCCTTAGCGCCGGCTGAGTGTCCCTCGATGGACTTTCCAGCCGAGAGCACCTTCAAGTACAGACGCAGTATTCTCTCGTCCTTCCCCACCACGAATTGCCAGTAACTCTCACCGAGCCCCAGCACGAATGCATTGCCGATCAGTTTGTCGAACAGATCTTCAGGAAGACCCTGCGAGTACTCGTCGTACGTTGCTATGGGAGGGATCGTTGCGTAGATCTTTATTGGTTGGCCCCCGATGGATTCCAGCATCGGTATGAAACACCTGTGCTCGCATTGGTAGTAGATGTCCTCCGTCTCGGTGATTATCGTGGTGACTCCGTGCTTAATCGAGTGCCGCACCGCCTCATCAACGTTATATAGCCAATCAAATATATGTGTGTGAGCGTCGATGAGTCCGGGAATGACCGAGCGCCCCCGGGCATCCAGAA
>NZ_JBAMME010000359.1:1008-2192 GCF_039793925.1 Thermogutta sp.
GATGGCCCGATGGAGGAGCGTTCCCCATCTAAGTCCACGCGTACAATCCTGTCGCCTGCCACTATTATCGATGCGTTCTCGTGAATTTCCCTCGTGAATACGTTCACCACACTTCCATTGACCACCGCGAGGCTGGCATCCCTTCTTCCGAGTGCCACATCCATGTAGAAGTCAAGGTCGTGGACGCTCAGGCCGCGCCGAGGGTCGCATGACATAGAGACGGCTATTTCCTGTCCAGCTTAAATATTCTCTTGGCGTTCTCGTAGAGGATCTTCCTCAACCTATCCTCTGGCAGCCCCAGCTCCTTCATCTGTTCTAAGTACTTGGCCCAAGCCAGGCCGTTGCTGCCGAAGATTACCTTGTTATCGGATATCTTGGATTTAAGGTACGATGTTATCGCCGGATCGAAGTACCTCGGGAGCCACGCGCTTATCGAGACGTACACGTTGGGCAGCTTCATGGAGACCGCGACCAGCTCGCTCGCCCATGGATAGCCCGTGTGCGTGCCTACCAGCACGAGGTCTGGGAAGTCGAGGGAGATCCTGTCCAAGGCCATGGGACGCCCGTGCTCGCTTGGCATAGCCTCCAGCACGTATCCGGTCTGCATTTGCACGGGTATCCCCAGTTCCTCCGCCTTCGCGTACAATGGGTACATCCTCCTATCGTCCAACGGAATGTCAAACCCGTATATGTGGACGTAAACCCCAACAAACCCCCTGTCCTTGACATCCCTCTCTAACTCCCTCAAGCTCTCGCTTATGTTTAGGGGGTTATAGTCGGCCAAGCCATATATTCTGCCCGGGTACTTCTTGGACAGCTCATATATCTTATCCCTATAGTCCTTAGCGAATCTCACCTGGCGTTTATAGGACCATGCCAGCAGATCAGTCGCTAGGACTGCCTCAACCCCTGTCCTATCCATCTCCGCTATCATCTCCTCGGGACTGTTGAACGGTTTCCACGTATTTTCGACCATGCAGTGAAGCTCTCCCGGGGAGTTCGTCGCGCTTCTCCAGCTGTCGAACCAATCCTTCAGTATAATTGGGAATAATGTATCTATCACCTTATCGGCCACTAGGCCATCACCATGTTCGCGTTAGGTTGCCGCTTTAAAAATATTTCGCGACGTTTAATGTTATCCATATTTATGCTGTGTTGCGTGACCTGTGTTGATGGCCCTGTGG
>NZ_JBAMME010000360.1:0-2156 GCF_039793925.1 Thermogutta sp.
CGCCAGGCTCAACATGGCGAAGCCCCCGTTGGGGGCTCAAACAGCCCGAAGGGCCCCGCGGCCCGAGGGCGTGGCGCGGCGTGGCCGAAGGGGCTTCAGCCCGAGGGCGCTCACGCCGAGGCGAAGCGAAGGGGCATTCAGTGTTCAGGAGGGCGTCCGATGAGCAGCCAGTTCTTCAGGTCGGAACTCTTCACCGAGCCGCGGGAATACGAGGAAACTCCCCTGCGGGACCGGAAACAGAAGTTCCCCAACCTTGACCACGACGAGGAAAAAGCGGAATTCCTCCGCGATGTCATCGCGATGGCGAACACAGCCCGTTCGTGGGGCAAGCCGGCTTACCTGCTCTTCGGACTGAACAATCAGGGCAACCTCTCCGATATTTGGGACGACCTGCAGCGGTATTGCCGCTCAGAGCGAGCGCTGGTAGACAAAGACGAAAAGGGACTTGTGCTTGTAGCAGAACAGATACGCCACCGGATAGCGGCAATTTTCGGGGAATACATCGATCCCCCTTTGCACCAGTGGGATTTTCGCCTGGAGTGGCTGGAAGGCAACTGTGTTGCCTATCTCTCCATAGAACCCGATTGCAGGGAGAAAGCCTTCCATATCGCCAGGGACTTGGTCATTAGGCACGGGAGGAGAAGAAAGGTGCTCTTATCTCCGGGAGAATGCTGGATACGGTCCGGCGAGAGCAAGCGGGATATAGACCGCCGCAAACTGGACCGGAACTCCCCGTGTTACCGGGAGGTCCCGTTTGTTGCTCCCTCCATGTGGCTCAGATACTTTGAAGCCCTCCGAAGCAATCTGAAGGCGGCCAGGATAGAGCCGTATATTGACCTGTATGATGCTCGGGGCAAGCTTCTCGCTGCGGTGATCCAGGAGTGGTTATCAGAAGGGAGCAGACGGCCCATTCTCATCGTGGCAGGGCCTCCGGGAAGCGGCAAGAGCACCCTGTTGTGCAGAATCGTTGCGGAGTTGGCCAATGAGAGCATCCAGGCAATGGAAGAGACTCGACGACGGGAGGAATTCCGACAGCCGCCCAACTGGATACCGGTCTACTTCCCGCTGAGGGAGACCCAGATTCAGAGTGCGAGGACTCTGGCAAAAGAGATTCTGCGTCAGGCCAACTCGCTGGGAAATTGGTGGACGGGAGAACCATCTGCTCCTGAAAAATTGCTGGAACACGAAGAGTTACAATGGCTGGTTTGCTTTGACGGTCTGGATGAACTTTGGGAAGACCGGAGGGTTGAGAGTTTCCTGAGGCAAATACGGACACTCTGGAGACGGTATCCCCGATTAAAGGTGCTGGTTTCAACTCGTCCCGTGGTCTCTCTTCCGAACGATATAGAGTGCGTTCATCTCGCGGGGCTTTCCGAAAGACAGATATTGCAGTACCTGCAGGCCTTCGTCAGCGAGGCGAACAAGCCGTTTTACCAGCAGTTAGAGAAAGGGCTTTCCAATCCTGAATCGGAACTTTACCCGTTGAGGGAAATCTGCACGGTGCCGTTGTATCTGGAGGCCCTGGCCAATCTGATTGCGCCGGAGACTCCAGCCCGAACGGAAGAGGTTCTCCCGGAATCGGTACCACCGGACCACGATCAGGATTCCGGAGGGAGTGCAAAGAGCGAGCCATCCGAAGGCGGGTCCCAACCGCAACCGATCCCTCTGGACGAACTCATATCGGACATCGGAGATGAGAAACAGACACCGGACGATTGGAGCGAAGATCTAGTTCACGAGGAAGAGGCCGGTCCCCCGATAACCCTGGGATGGGTGCTGGACCGAGTGGTCAGGAGGGTGTGGGACAGAGAGGCTCGTCGCCGTACCGTGGAACGCTTGAAACTGGACCGCTGGTGGAGAGCGACGGGGAAGTTGAGCCTAACGATAGATGGGCATCGGCGATTTGTAGAGGACGAAACAGCGAGGCGTCATTACTCGTCAAGAAGGGGACTCCAATGGGTTTTAAATCTCGACATCCTTCGCACCTCAAGGGAGGGCATCGCCTTTTCACATCCCAGCGTGCAACATTATTTCGGCGCTGAACATTTACGGGTAGACAAGGATCCCCACCGGTGGGAGAAGGAGTGTACGCCGGATTTCTGGCAGTCTGTGACAACCATCCTGAACCAAATTCAGTATCCGGAGGTGTCCTATGA
>NZ_JBAMME010000361.1:0-2130 GCF_039793925.1 Thermogutta sp.
TGCGGGGACAGGGTTCGTAGGTACAAGTACAGCGGGCCAGGTTTCGGTCCTGTTTACACTCCATGTTGCCCTCCTGTGCTTATGGGATTTGCATTTCCATCAGGCGCAGCCGATTGTCTGTCGCCTCTCCACGGGTGATCGGGATTCGCTCCAGACTGGGCCAGGAATACAGGCCACAGTAAATTTCATAGGGCCCTGTGGGCGCATCGGCCGGGATCGGTAGCGTGGTCAGCAGAATGAGCCAGTCCCCTTCGCGCCAGTACGGACTGCTGACCCCCGGTCCGTCCATTTGGGAAATAAACTGTCCAGAGGAGGAGAAAAGGTGGAAAAAGAAATAATCCCAATAAAGAGGACGCTCATTGGTCACTCTCCAGAACGTTGTCAGGATAAGCCCCTCTCCACGTACGGCCTTTTCCACCTGATAGTTCCACAATTGCAGGCCATTCGCCCATTCAGCGATTGGCTCCGGGATACCATCTTCCAGAGAGGGGTGACCTGAAGTCGCATACAACCTCCAGGTGCCGCATGGACCAATATCCCAGATGTTCAGAGGGCGACCGATTCGGTCCAGGACCGCCGTCGTACGGGAGTCCTCTCCGGCAACCAGGTAAAGGGCGGGCGACGAGGGTACCGGTAAGCCATTCCCCAAACGGGTGAAGCGGACAGAGATGTTCTCTGGGAAAAGTTGTCCGATGAAACCGAAAGTGGAGTAAGAGGCGTCTATCCCGTCGCTGAGTACGACCAGGTCACCGAAATGGAACGAGTTCACATAAGCCCGGATGGTGTCCACCGCTGCACAGATATGCCGTGCCTGAGGGCATGTTTGCGCCTCTTCCTGCCGAAGAACCGCGTTGGAGACAAAAAGTGACCATCCGAAGACGGCGGTGAGCAGGAAAAGTAAGCCAGGAGTCCCGGCGAAAGGCCTTATCCGTTGCATCTTCAGGGGCCAGCGCGGGGCAACGAAACGGTGCAGAAAGGAGCCGAGGTCCTCTATCAGCGCGGCCATTGCCAGGTAGACGAGGGGGTACAGGAACAGGAAGTAATGATGTTGAAGGTAATGATGATGACGCATCAGGAGGAGCAGGGGAATTGTAATCCAAAGGAACAGGACGACTCGGGATGCATCGGGCAGAGCCAGGGAACCGTGCCAGGCCTTTCGGGCAGACCGCACGGTGAAGAAGCCCAACCAGGCCAGGCTGACCCATAACCACACCCGCAGCAGGTTTTCCGCTGTTTTCCAGCCACCGGCAGCCAGGAACAGTCCCCGACCGCTGACCAGGTCTCCCGCGATCAACATTGGGGCCACATTAACGTTTGTCTCCTGTGCGGCCGCGATCCTGGAGAAGAGACCCGGCAGGTCCGGCTGATTCAGCAGGTAGGGCACGAAGGACAGGCCGACCAGCGAGACCCCTAATGCCACTGACCAGAAGCGGACCTGTCGGTGAAAGAGAAGCCAGATTGTCCCTATACTGACCAGAAGGGGCAAAGAAGCCAGGTGGGATTGGAAAATGCCGATCAGGGTAAGCGCAGTTCCTACGAATACTGCAAGGCGTGCCTTCCCGGCAATAGAGGCGGTCAGCAGCCAAAGGGCCAGTGCCGCAAAGAAAGGGATCATCACCGGATTCCAGATCAACCGGGAAAAGTGCACCGACCACGGACTCACAGCATAGAGTGCCAGAAAGGTCAGACCAGCCAACCTTCCCAGAAACCGGCGAGCATACAGATAACCAATCCCAACGCTAAGGGTGTTCAGGAAAGCCGTCAGGCCTGCCGCGCTGACCACCTGGTGGGTGAGGGCCAGGGGAATCGCATAAAGGTAGACCGGGAGAGCCGGATGGACCAGCCCCGCCGACGACTGGTTGGCCACGAGGGGGAATCTGACCCCGCGTCCGATGTCCATCGCCATGCTCAACAGGGTGGACTGGTCGCTGCTCATCCATGTGGCCTCTATATGGACAAAACGAAAGTAGAAAGCGGCGATCAGAGCCAGCAGTACGGCCAGCCCCTCCCAAACGGAAAGGGGTTGGTCATCCGGATAGAGCGGAAGCCTCCCATCTCTGCCCATATTACCTGCAACAAAACTCCACCACCACCTCATACAGCACCCGGACGCCGAAGGCCAAGCCGGCC
>NZ_JBAMME010000362.1:0-2124 GCF_039793925.1 Thermogutta sp.
CCGTCGGCATCCCGATAGGTCAGCCCCCTCAAAACGTGAACCCTGCCAACGTCCGCGTGCATGGCGTCCAGCCGCGGCCGGATTGTGTCGGCAGGATCATCTTCCAGGGTGAGCATCAGGACGGAGCCCTTTGGGCAGGGCGAACCGTCCGGCCAGGGCGTCCCGGTGGTGATACGGGCGGCAAAGTCACAGGTCAAAAAACTCTTTCCTTCCCCCGGCTTGCCCACCAAGAGGGTGATGCGCCCCATCGGAATCCGTTTGGGCCAAAGCCACTCCACAGGAACCGGTTGCACGTCTTCCAGCCGGATGATCATCGGTTGGAAGGCAAACTCGGATTTGGTGATTTGATTCCTCTCCGCGTCTATTTGCGGCGACTCCGGCGGTGTTTGCTCGGCCACGGCCTTGATATGGGCAGCCAGGGCTTGCAGGGCCGTTTCGGAACCAGAATCGTGGGAAAGCCGCTCAACCCAATCCGCCAGGTCATAGCCCGATGGCAATTGCTCACAGTCAGCGGGACGGAGCTTCTTCCAGGAGAGAATCTTGACCGTCCTTGCGCCGGCTTCGTAGGCCAGCCGGGTGACCTCCCGGGCGTATTTTTCTCCCGCTTCATCATTGTCGGGGACAATCCACACGGTGCGACCCGCCAAAGCGGCCCAATCGCTTTTTGCAGCCGCGCTGGCCCCGCCGGATGACGTGGTGGCCAAGAACCCCAGCTTCGCGGCAGCGTCGGCAGCCTTTTCGCCTTCACACACCACTGCCGGAACGTCAACCGGGGCCTTGAGTAATTCGGGGAGCCGATAGAGTGGCCGCGGAGCAGGAAGGGTACCGCATTTCCAGCCCGCAGCAGTTCGGCATACGGGACGGATTTCCTTGCCATCGTCACGATTCCAGCGGGCCACCACCATCACCACATCACCGGCAGCATCCCGATACGCCCACCACTTGGCAGGTGTGCCAAGCCCATAACTCCGCAACGCCTCCCGGGCCGTGGGGTACACCCTGCCGTTGGTGTTCATGCGCTCATCAGAGTTTTCCCCCCGGGAGGGGTTTTTCTGGTAGGTGTTCGTTTGTACCCTAACGTGAATCCCCTGGACGTTAGGAAACAGGTCTTTGACGGTCAGCCCAAGGGCCGCCAGGACCGCCTCGGTGGAACACCCCGCATGACAGTGGAGCAAAACAGTTCCGTCTTGGTTCCGGGTCACTGACAAGGACGGCTTCCGGTCCTCATGGGCGGGACATTGGTACTGCCAACGTGTACCACGTGCCGTCATTGTGCCGCGGGAACCGGCACGTTCCAGGGCGTCCAGAACAATGGCGATCGGTTCACTTGCCATTGTCCCCTCCCCGCCGCATCCGGCGATGGCCGTTCGAGGCAAGAAATTCCTGAACCGCAGTCCATTCCCAGCGGACCGTCCGCTTGGTCAGCCGGATGGGTTGGGGAAGCTGGCCGGTGCTGACCAACCGAAATACTGTGCGACGCGAAATGCCCAGCCGTTTGGCCAATTCGGTGGGGGATACAAACGCACCACTCGGCTTTTCCATGCATCACCTCCGAGATTACAGAAACTTGCACTGAGCGTCTCTATAAAACCCGGCGGTGTTGCATTCCGTGTTGCGTTGCATGTCGTAACTTCTGATAGGAAAACAAGATAAAAATTTTTGCGTGTTGCATAGCGTGTTGCATAGGTTGCCTGGCGAGTTACCTTTCCGGGACAAGCGCAATAAAAAACCCGGCGCGTGGCCGGGTCGGCAACTGGCGGATGAATGCGGATCAGTCTTCATCTTCATCCCGCGCGACAGCGTCTAGCGCGTCGGGTGCTGGTTTATACCCCCGCGGGATGTATCCGCCGGTGCGGATCAGTTTCGATGCATTCCGGTATTGTTCGTTCCTTGTGAGCGTGCTACGGCTAATTCCGATCAGTTTCGCAATTTGAGCATCCGACAGTTGCGGATTCCCCTGCAACAGCTCCAGCGCTTCGATGAGCCAGTTCCTTCCAGCCTTCTTTTTGGGCCCCAATGGGCGTCCCTCCGGCGGGTTGCTTGCCGGTTCCGTCCTTGTCGTTTCTGCCACGCGTTCTTTCTCGCCCTTTTCTGGGATATTGGGTTGCTGAAGCCGGCTGATAA
>NZ_JBAMME010000363.1:0-2105 GCF_039793925.1 Thermogutta sp.
GGTTCCGAGACTCCCTTGCTGATGTCCTGCTTCCACCGAACAGGATTGGAGTGGCAGTATAGCTGTAGAAAAGCGAAACCCCATCAAGGAGGTAAAGAGCGATGGACGGAGTTAAATTCCAGCTGTTTCAGCGAACGGTTCAATCCCTTGCCACCTGCACTTCCCTGACCTTGCAGGTGGGGGAGGTCGAAATCCGGGCGGATGGGCTGTGCAGTCCGCTGCGCTCGCATCAGCGCATTGAGTTCAGGAAAGCTCCTTCCCCGCTCCCCAGCGGACTGGTTCTGGTGCTGGGAACGCGGTATGGACTCGTCATCCAGGGGCGGTGCTTCGTCCCCGAAGACTTCGAACCCCCGAGGCGGCCAGTAGGACCGTTTCAGGGTCAGTGGATCCGGACGGAAACACCAACCTTCCTCCTCCAGCCGCTTTTAGAGCGGATTTCGGCTTTCCTGGGCTCGGCCATGCCGGATTTTCATCCCATCACCCCTGTACAGGTACTCGGGCCGGTTTTGGCCGGATACCATTTCCGCCAGCCAGTGTTTCTGCTGGCTGGCGAGGACAATCGGGCATTCAAGATCGATGATCTCACCCCGATGATCCGCCAGGGGAGGCTCGATCTGATTCCACCTGTTGCGATCCTCCGCCAGTTTACCTGGTCCGGAGGCGAGACCTTCTTCAATCATATTCTGTTGCCTCCAGGCCGGGAAGCCTCAGAATCACCGCGTGCAGCTGCCCCGGTCGCGGTGGACTACAGGGACCGAATCGTATGCGCTGTCTGCTGCCGGGGCCCCGCGCGAATCGTCGCGAGGGACCACGAGCCTGTAGACATTCCGGAAGGGGAATGGGTGGCACTCCATCCGTTCCCCACCTTCGGGGCAGATTGATACCCACATCCTGAAAAGAAAGGAGGTGAGGAACATGCTGTTCATGCCTCGCGAGGAAGGCCAGGGCCTGGTGGAGTATGCGCTGATTCTCGTGCTGGTGGCGATTGTGGTGATCTCCATTCTCACCATCCTGGGCACCCAGGTCAGCCGAGTCTTCTCCCAGATCGCCAGCGGCCTCGGTCGCTAAACCTCCACCCGAGAACGACACAGAACCTCGCTGTAGCGAGGTTCTGTGTCGGATGGGAGTTGTCGGCCGCCATTCTCATCCTAGCCCCTGGGAGATGAGCCTCTCAGGGGCAATTGTATTCTCTGCTATAATCCCATTCAGGGCATCTTGACCAGGTATAAAGGAGGGAAAATGTCGAGCGAACCGGTCACTGACATCCTGCAAGCAATCGGAGCAGTAGAAGAAACAGGCAATGGGTGGATCGTCACCGTGGGCAACGGTTCGGCCATGGTTACAGAAGGCAAGGAGACCCTGCAAGTAGAGGAAGGTGTGGGGGATTCCGATTTCTGGGTGGCCCGCATCCTGAATGCCCTAAAGGGGCAAACGGTGAGAGTGAAGCTTTCCCCCGGCGGCCCTGGTGGCCCGGGAACGATGGATATTGGGGGAATGGTTACCCTCGCCCGTCTGGATTTCTGTCGGGCGATGATGCAAAGGGTGCAAGAGGGACGGTACCCTGTCGCCTACCTGTCGCTCTGCCCCGATCATCTGGAGATCCAAAACGAGAACGGGGAATGGGCGAAGATTGATGGCCAGGGAGCCATATATTGTGTGGGGATATTGAAGTTGCCCTTGCTGAGTATCCGGTTGGCAGGAAGTGGCAGAACCATCAGGATAGCATCCGAACATGCCAAATACACCGTTGATGTCTCCCCCATCGATTTTCTGGAGGCTGCCCACATGGCACTTCAAACCCTGTGACGGAGGTGTGGCTGTCCGTCCGAGGGTGGAGAAGCGCCTGGCGCCCCTCTCCACGGACGGCGGCGAACGCCTCGCGCCATCGGCTTTGGACGGGTTTTGGTGCGAGCGCGGCCGGGGCACCGGAGGACGGACCCGATCCCCTCACATCTCCACCCGAGCCAGTTTTTCTCGGGTGATCGCTAAATAGGTCGGGTCAATATCTATGGCGATATATCGCCGCCCCAGCCGGGCTGCGGCCACGGCTGTCGTCCCCGTCCCGGCCAGCGCGTCCAGGACCACGTCCCCCGGGTTGGTGGAGA
>NZ_JBAMME010000364.1:0-2094 GCF_039793925.1 Thermogutta sp.
CCCCCATCCCGCCCTGGCCCAGGAGGGAGATGATACGGTATCGGTTCTGGAGAATCGTTCCAGGGGTCAGCATTATTCACCTCTTTTTTCACGCCATCCTCTCTGGTAACTGCCAGTCTACTGGCTTGTCAACCGCAATGTTGTAGTGGTCAGTCAAGTGAAAATTTGTGGCTTCAAAGTGCTGGTATGGGGAACGCCGGACTTTGGACAAATTGCCAGCGACGTAAGCCGAAATTCCTTATGGACAGGATTTACAAGATTTACAAGATTCCCCAATCCTGTAAATCCTGTAAATCCTGTAAATCCTGTCAATCCCATTAATTCGGCCTCCCATCATCCCATCTTGTCCCAAGTCCGGTGGAACAAATAGACCCACAAAATTGCTGTTGATAAACCGGTAGGCCGAAATTGAATTTCGGCTTACATCTTATTAGCCATTCATCCCAAGTCCTTGAAGCCACAAATTTACATTTGACTAACCACTACCCTCCCGTCTGTCATTGCGAGCAAGCCAGGCGCGGGGCGCATTCTGGCCGGTCAGAAACTTCGCCGATGGGAACTCGGCCTCCCTGGGCGCTTCACGCCGGGCGTCGGCTCCTCGGGGCGAGCCCCATTGGGGCGTGGCCCTCCGCCGCCGCCTCCCGGGTCGGCGAAGGCCGACATCGTCATTGCGCCACGCGCCGAGGGCGCTCGCGCCGAGGCCTTGGCCCGAAGGGCCTTCGGCCCGAGGGCGAGCAGGGCGCAGCGCGCCCGGCGAAGCAACCCGGCCGGCGGCCCAGGAAGGCGCGGATTTCGGTTCTCACCCCTTCCCCCGCCGCCGCGGGCGGCTCCCCCTTTCCCTCTCCCGTTGAGAGAGGGGAAGAGGGTGGCGGCGGAGCTGCCGGGGGTAGGGGTGAGGGTCTCCAGGCAATACACGATCCCCGCCCGCCCCTCCTGCCCGTAGGCAATGCCGGGGGCGGCGGGGTGTTCGGCCACAGCGTAGCGCTGACCTTCTATCTCCACAATGTCTCCGACGCGGGGTTCAAAGGGCATAGCCCTCCTCCACAAGCCTCTGTTTGGTATTCCCTATCAATAGCTTTTCCACGGACCAGGCCCTTTGCTCATGGAATGGATTCAATGCGTAAGGAATCTATTTCTATCCCACTCCAGAGGCAATCTCCGCTAAGTTCAGCAGGGTGGCCGATCCAGATATGAGTGGGACGATACTGGGTAGGCTGTGAAGTGTAGATCAGTGATCCGTTGAGGTACAAGAAATATCTTTCCTCCCGGTACTCTATGACCATTTCGTTCCATATAGTGTTGGCTCCCAGAAATATGTCCTTGCGTTCTGCACCAGCGCGAAACCAGTATTGCAATCCATACGTCCCATCCTGCCAAATTCCAATAGCCATTCCAGTTGCCTCGGCGTTTCTCTGGAAATCAGCCGCGGCCTCTTGAGAGAGACCTCCCGGCACAACATAACTGGTGGCAAGAATTCCCGTGCCACAGGTTAATACCTGGAAGTACCGAAAGCGAAAAGTAGCACGAAAATCTCCTATAGTAGGGAATGGATTGAGGTTGGTCTGTAAGTAAGGATAACGCCGGCCGCTACTAGATAAGGTAAGCACCCCATCTCCCACCAAGACGCTTCCCGAGCCAGTATCTACACTCCAAACAGAAGTGTTCAAGGCAGAGCCGCCAAAATCTTCCTGGAAAAACACGGTTGGCTTAGGTGGCTGAGGGGTAGGCGTTAAAGCGGGGGTAGGCCGCTTAGTTGGTGTTGGTGATGAGGTAGATGTTGGCGCCCGGGCAGTGACGGTGGCAGCCCGAGAGATTATTGTCGCGGCTGCGGTCGTAGCCTGGGCCTGCGTGGCGGTCCGCGCCTGGGTAGTAGCTTGTGCATAAGCGGTAGCGGTGGCCTGTGCATAGGCAGTAGCCTGCGCCTGAGCGGTGGCCTGCGCCTGGGCGATGGCGGTGGCCTGCGCCTGGGCGATGGCGGTGGCCTGCGCCTGGGTCTGTTGTCCTTGCCACCAGGCAATCCTGGCCAGTGCCCCCACCACCAGCAGCAGCAACACGCCGCCCAACAGCCAGGCCCAGGCGGGAAGGCGCGGTCGG
>NZ_JBAMME010000365.1:0-2063 GCF_039793925.1 Thermogutta sp.
CGCACGCGCCTGGTGGGGGAGAGCAATGGCTTTTTGACCGGAGAAGTGATATAATGCAAGATTGCAGATTCAAGTTGCAGATTCAACAGGAGGGCCCATGATCAGGCGGGTCAAAATTCAGGGTTACAAATCCCTTCAGGATGTGGAGATCCGCCTTCAGCCTCTGACGGTGATCTTCGGCCCTAACGCAGCCGGGAAAAGCAACCTGCTGGATGCCCTGGCTTTGCTTAGCCGGATGGTGACCAGCCGGACGCTCAAAGAAGCCTTTGAGGGCCACCGGGGTACCTCTCTGGAGGCCTTCCAATATGACGCTACGGGCATTAAAGGCCTCCTTCAGAGGGAAAGCGCGCAGTTCACCGTAGAGGTTGATGTAGAACTCTCCCGGCAGGTTGTGGAAGAGGTAGAGCGGCGAATTTACGAAATGCGGAAGGGCCTCCCTGATGATACGGAGGGATCGCAGATTCGCCGGCGAATTCTGGAGCCGATTTTGCGCTACAAAATCACAGTGGAGACAATCCCTCAGTCGGGAGTGCTGCGGGTTCTGGACGAAAAATTGGTTGCCCTGACGGCGGACGGTCGGGAAAAAGCCCCCCATGCCCGCAAGCCCTTCATTTACCAGGCGGAGGGCCGCTTACGGCTTCGGATGGAAGGACAAGCCCGACCCACAGAGCATCCCATCGGTTTGGACTACACCCTGGTCTCTCAACCCCTTTACCCCCCCCATTACCCGCACATCATTGCTTTTCGGGAGGAATTGGCGCGCTGGCGCTTTTACTACTTTGAACCTCGGGTGATGCGATTACCTTCCCCGATCAAAGACGCCGACCACCTGGGCCCTTTCGGAGAAGACCTGGCTGCCCTCTATCACACCTTACGCAGGAAAAACGAGCGACAGTTTGAAGCAACCTGTCGGGCCCTGAATTCCCTGATCCCCGCCATTGAACGAATAGAGGTGCAGTTGACCCCCGATGGTTTTGTGGAACTCAACATCGTGGAGAACAACATCCTCTATTCCGCCAGAGTTATCTCGGAGGGAACCCTTCGCATGCTGGGGCTGCTGGCTGTGACGAACCCCTTATCTCCGGCAACATTGATCGGTTATGAGGAACCTGAGAACGGCGTTCACCCCCGCCGTTTGCGCCTGATTGCCGAACTGCTGAAGGAGACGGTAAGCCGGGAGGGAGTCCAGATCGTTGTCAACACCCATTCGCCTCTTTTCCCCGAGTATTTTGAAAATGAAATGCTCATTATCTGCCGGAGAGGGTCAGAGGGCACCCGATTTGAGGAATTCTCTTCTTTAGGCCCCCTCTTCCGGAAGGGGGAGATAGAAAAAGGGCTTGAAGAGGTATCTCCTTCCCCCTTATGGACCCGCATCATACGAGGGGATTGGGATGGGTAAGATATCCCTCTTGTACTTTCTTGAGGACATCGCCCACGAGAAATTTCTGCCCGCGCTGGTCACCCGTATCGCCCAGGATCGGGGGATTGAGCCCTCGCTGTTAGAGCACAACGTACGAAATGCCACCGGGGGCAAGGGGAGGGCCCTTGCGGAATTCTCTCAGTTTCTTCGGGAGAGCCAGGGCCTTCAATGCCATATCCTGATTGTCGCCATAGACGCGAACTGCCAGAGTTATCAGAAGCGGCGTAAGGAAATCCTGCGGCGGGTCAAACAATCGGAAGTCCGCTGGCAGGTCGTCTGCGCCGTTCCGAACCCCCATATAGAGCGCTGGTACCTCAGCGACCCAACCGTTTTCAGAGGCAAAGGAGTCACCCTCCCCCCTTATAAGTGCGAGCGTGGCAGGTACAAGCGGATCCTTCGCGAGGCGATAGAGGAGCACACCGGTTCTGTCCCACCCCTGGGAGGCATTGAATACGGCCAGGAAATCGCGAAGGCTATGGACATCCACAAGGCCCGTAAAGAAGACAGAGCGCTCGGGCGCTTTGTAGATGACCTCAAGCAGGCTTTCGCAATCCTGATGAACCAAGACGGGGTAGCCACAGAGGCATCGTGAGCCTGTTCGGGGCATTGTCCGTGAAAACAGGAGAAGTGGAAGCGGAGTTGG
>NZ_JBAMME010000366.1:0-986 GCF_039793925.1 Thermogutta sp.
AACGTCCTGCATTTCGGACAGCGCCACTCGTTCCATATGTCGAAGTCCACCAGGACCAACGCGGGGAACCCGCAGTCTGAGCAATCGGATGCCCTCGCACGCACGATTTTGAACCCCAACACCACATCCGACCACCACCGGGGCAATTCAACGCCTCTAGGCCAACCGCGAGGCTTTTTCAGCCGGCGTTTTAACTCCCGGTAGTGGGGTTTCAGGGCGTCCAGGATGTCCTGCGATACCCACTTTCCCCCGGGGAGGGCGTGCCAAACTTCCACCACGTCGTCCGGCCGCAGCCGAACCCGGTAGCCTTCCCGGAGCAACCACCGCACGGCCTCTTGGAAACTGCGGAACGTGAGGGGTTGGGATGAATCCCCGTGGAATATCTTGGTGGACCGCATCATTGTCGCTCCCGATAGATTCTTGGCTTCCTTCCCAGGTCACGCTCACTGAAATCGGCATAGCGGGCCGATTCGCGAGCGAAACGCTCCGCGGCCTTGGGCCAGTCGGTGGGGGCTATGTTGAGCATTCGGCGGGCCTCCAGCAGTAACGCCACCGCGGCGTCGTGGAATGTGTCGTACAGCTCGAAGAGGGACGGAAAATCCACGCCCTTCGCCGGCGTTCCCGTGGGGATGAGCACGTATCCCGGACCGAATTGGCTTGGTTCCAGTCGGAGAGAAAATCCCGCCTCGCAGAGTTTGTGGAGCAATAGCCACCCGCCCACTTCCTCTCTGTGTTCCCGTAAGAGGGCTAGCTCGTCATCGGTGAGCGTTCCCGGTGTGGCACCCAAGCGAAGCCTTCCGCCTTGCCAGGTGACGTGAACACCGGGACGCTTAAGAAGGTGCAAGCCGCTCATAGGTCAATCCACTGTATCGCCTCAGTGTCGGCCTCATCTTGACCACAATCTGTCCTGCCAGTTCTGGGGGGGTTATCCGCCAGATTGCCAAGTTCCCCTATAACTTGGCAATCTTGGCAATGTGCCCCCTCCG
>NZ_JBAMME010000366.1:1086-2047 GCF_039793925.1 Thermogutta sp.
TGCCAAGTTATTTGTGTTTGGCCATGTGCTTGGCAATGTGCTCTGGTCTTGGCCAGATTGCCAAGTTCCCCTATAACTTGGCAATCTTGGCAATGTGCCCCCTCCGGCACCTCTGAAACCCCGTTTTTGTCCACACATTGCACAGATTGCCAAGTTATTTGTGTTTGGCCATGTGCTTGGCAATGTGCTCTGGTCTTGGCCATGTGCCCCTCCGGTAGTTTCCAAAACCATGGGCCAGGATTCCCTTCACGAAAGGATTCGACAGCGATTTCTGCTTTCGCCCGGTATAACGTCCGTTGGCTTCCCCCGTAGTTAGTCTGCCAGTCTTCGAGGACGTCATTGGCTAGCCGTGGGCCATTACTCAAGGCCGTTAGCAGGAACGCCTTGGCGTCTTCCAGGGAATCCGGCTTTGGGCCTGGTTGTGCCGCCTGCCGTTCCGCCTCCAACCCGTCGTCGGCCGTCATCAGCACCGGTTCCCGTTCCCATTCCACCCGCGGGGGTTCGCCCACGATGCGGAACGCCAAACCAGGCATTTCTTCTGCCAGGTTTTGTTTACCGGGTAGGAAGAGCCGCCGCTTTTTGTCGTTGACGTCCCGGCTTACATGCCACACACTGCGGGCTATTCCCGTGAACCCCCGGGAACCCATCGCCATTTCGTCAGCCCCGCCGCCCCCTGCTGATTTCCGCCGGTGGACAACAACTATCACGGCCACTTTGTACCGTCCGGCCAGTTCTCCCAGGGGCGTAAGCACAGCGCGGACTTCGTTATCCCGATGGGCGTCAACCTGGCCACCGAGAAAATCACCAATCGGGTCGATGACCAGAAGCCGGCAATCCCCAAGGGCTTGCAGCGCCTTTTCCATGACGGGCAAGTCAGCCAACGTTAGACAACGCTCCCGCCGTGAGCCGTCGGCATCCCGATAGGTCAGCCCCCTCAAAACGTGAACCCTGCCAACGTCCG
>NZ_JBAMME010000367.1:0-2036 GCF_039793925.1 Thermogutta sp.
GGTACGCAGGATGATGGCCAGCAACTCGGCGGTGGAGAGAGCTCCCGGGCCCAGCCGAGCCAGCCGCTCGCGGGGACGCTCACAGACAGGCAAATCTCGCATGGTTACGGTTGTTGCGGGTTTAGGGAAAGGGAAGTAGAGCATGGGGATTTGTGTGCCTTTCATCGCCGGCCTCCTTGGAAGCCTGGCGGGAAGACAGGTATCCCCCGGCGGGGGAAACCGTCCCCCCGCCGGGGGTGGATGTTCTTCTACTCGCGCGGATGTTACGGAGCCGTGACCGGGTAACACAAATCCTGCAGGAACTCCTCGCCGGCACCCAGCTCGGAATACCGGCGGTAGAGCTCCTGCAGCTCTGGCTGCAGGGCCAGGACCAGCCGTGCCTCCACCGGGCTAAGGGGCAGGTCCCGGCCGCACCGTTGACAGCTCAGTGCCCCGCGGCGATTTCGTGCCCCACAATGAGGGCATGTTTTTGAGTAGGAAAGCAGTGTTGTCATGTTTCTCCTTTCTCCCATCCGTCGGACCCCCGGCGAGGAGGGCGGTCGTCCGTCTCCCCCCGCCGGGGGTGGATATTCTACTCCGCGCGCGGGAGAGCGCAGTGGTCATCCACGATTTTCTCGCTCCCGCACCGTGGACACCTGGTGGGCGTAGGGTACGGAGCCCCCGTCCACCCACAGGTTTTGCACCGAATCTTGTAGATGCCTCCCTCCTGGTGCACCCACCCGCGTCGAGTGAACATTAGAGGTTCACCACACCATTGACATTTCATGTCTCACCTCCATCTCCTCGGCCTTCATGGTGAGTATCAGACGAACGAGGCCCATGGCCTTGTCCGGGTGGATGGTACCCACATAGACCAGATGGATGATACGAGCAATCTCGCGCATCATCTGGTCAGCAAGGTTCTCCTGAGGCTGCTCCAGTAAGAACTGGACCGCGTCCTGGATGGCCTGGATTCGCTCTTCTACAGTGCACCCTTTGGGGAAATGGAGTGGAGTCACCAAGTTCCCCAGTCGTGCTACCCGCGAGGGGTGCATCTGCTGTCGGCAGATACGATCCAGGTCCAGGTAGCCTATGTAGTCGGCATAGCGATCCAGGACTGTGGGCCCTCCCATGGCTGTACGGAAATCCATGATCCCCGCTGCTGGGCGCTGGCACACCCAGCAGCGGTACACCGGACCGGTTTGAACTGGTCGGATGTTCACAGTAACCTCCATTCTCTGTAATTTGGTTGCTCTTTGGTTGCTCGAGGAGATGGCAATCAGAACGTATCCTCCACCGCCTCCTCGTACTCCTCCCCGCTGTCTCCGTTCAGCATTTTCGGGCGGTAGACCTCGGCCCAGCGGTCTACCTCGTCCCAGCAGATGGCATCTACCATCCCTGAGCCTATGAAGTCCCGATCTGGATCGAAGTCCCTGTCCCACATGGGAGGGGTGATCAGTGACTTGTGGTCTCCCTTCCCCACCCAGATGGGTTGCCCCGCAGCAACGCGCATCCAGAATACATAACTGGGGGCCTTGCCCCCAGTTGCTTTCCGGACAGCCTTTGCAAACTCGTGGCGCGCTGCGTTGAAGTAGGCGCCCGCCAGCCCAGTGAAGGTCAACTTCACTGGCCCGAAGGTGCCGTCTGCGCACTTAATGTAGCAGAGAAACTGGGTTTTACCCCGGGCCCCGGGCCGATATTTTTCCAACAACTCGCCCGTCCCGGGGTCGAACCAGTAGAAGCGGCGGCGCAGAACCGCTATTTCCAGCTGGTCTGTGTATAGAACTTCGGTGGATTTGCCGTTCGGGTGACGAAGCAGGGAGTATATGGAGTTGGGGAGAGGTACATCCTGGTCTATAGGCGATGCGAATCCCCCAATGGGCTGCTGCGGCTCCAGGTCAGTGCCGCGGTTAACCCACTGCACATGTGGATATGACTCGCTGATGTCATCTCCCCGGCTATAGTGGCGCTTCCATGCAGGCTGCTGGGCCACCGGCTGGGCTGATGCAGACTGCTGGGCCACCGGCTGGGCTGATGCAGGCTGCTGGGCCACCGGC
>NZ_JBAMME010000368.1:0-1762 GCF_039793925.1 Thermogutta sp.
AATGCTCTTCGACATCGAAGCCAATCGCGTGGGGGAGATCTCGCGGATTCTCAACCAGTACGCCGAGAAAATCGCCGATAACCCGCGGCGCAAGCGGGACCTTATCGAAGAGGCTTGGCAAACGGTGGTAGAAAAACTGGGCTTGGAACGCACGGAAGCGCCGAAGACTGAGGAGCCGACTTTGTTCGGGTTTGATGCAAAACCGTAGAATCCTGGAGCGTAGCGGCCTGATGTTGCATATCGTGACGCCTGTTAGTCGGCCGGACAACTTGAGCCGGATTTACCGGAGTATCCGACAGCACCTGGTCCATACCATGTACGCCTGGTGGTGTATCTTCGACCCACGTCAGCCAGTCGTCCCGCTCCCAGACAGTGTTCGCGGGGTGGTATTTTGGGGACCCGGGCCCGAGCGCATAGGTGCTGTCGGCTACCCCCAGCGCAACTGGGCACTCGACAATATTGGCACCGGATGGATTTACTTTCTCGATGACGATAACCTGCTACATCCCAGCTTCGAGCGCGCCTGGAACGAGTCCAGCCTGTTGTATCCGGACGCGGAATGGTTTATCTTTCGTCAAGTGAGAGGAAATGGTGACGTCTATTTGAAAGCGACGTGTCCCCCTGCCGTCGGGTTAATTGACGTCGGCCAAGTGATTATCAAGCGTGAAGTGTTCGCGTCGCACAGATTCGAGGAGGACCGGTATGACGCGGACGGGCGGCTTTTCCAGTGCCTGGCGGTGCACACGCCGCCCCGCTGCATCGACGTCGAGGCAACCTATTACAATGCGTTGAGGTGAACCATGAACGAAGAAAAAAATAAGACCCACGAACACGAAAACGAAGGCGAAGATCGCAGCTTTAAAGGGATCCCCCGTGAACGGATGCTAGAGCTGGCCCGGCAAGTGGCCGAAATCCAGAAATACCAGAAAGAACACGGGCTGGAGGATAAGGGTGATCCGCCAGACGACGAGGATTAGCAGTGAGACGCAGACAATAGACTGAACGGATGCGAATTTTCCGCTGAAATGTAACCCCACTGGGGATCGGATCGCCGGTTTAACGCCAGCCTCAATGGCTGGCGTTTTCGTTATCTGCTCTTCGATCGATTGCCAACCCGCCTGCACAACCGATACCACCCGCAAAATCGCTATTCCACTGGACTGAAAATCCAGGTGTCGGCGGTTCGATCCCGCCCCTGTCCACTTGAACGCAAAGGCATTTGGGAACGCGACTTTGTGTGTTTCCCAGATAACCAGTGCACTGGACTCGTAGTCCAGTGCACTACCGCTGTCGGTGTTCAAGCAGGGCTTTGAAAGGAGGACTTGTCATGGCGTTGCCACCGCACTGGCTCGACGACGTGTTCACGAATCCAAAAGATTTTGTGAAAAACTTCTTAGGCAGTAACCAACTCTGGGAGGCTTTCACAGCCGCAGAAAAGGCCTACCAATCTCAAAAGGAGGCTTTGGATAAACAGCCGAACTTGGCTGGCCCAACACCGAACCAAGCAGCACGGCAAGCGTTCCTTGATGCACTGAATCGCGCCGATACGGCGACCTGAAAGTCACCTTGGCAGGTGCCCGGTTCCGCGAGGGCCGGGGGGCTTCCGTGCCGGTTAGCCTGGTAACACCTGCCTTTTATTTATGGCGATGTCCTAGGAGAGTCGCTATAATGGAGGCATGAGCATGTTGCAAGGCGAAAAATATCTGACAGTTCGAGAAGCGGCCGAAAGGCTCAACGTCAGCCCTGGCAGGATTCACCAATT
>NZ_JBAMME010000368.1:1772-2034 GCF_039793925.1 Thermogutta sp.
TTCGGCTATGTCCGGGCTATCCCTGAACGCGAGGTTGAGCGGCTCGAGCGCGAAAGACAGAGCAGCCGCCGGTCGCACGTCGTTTCCTGATCGGCACTTATATCTCTTCCGCAAAATCTTGTTTTTGGGTATTGACAAAGCCTAGGAACTCTCCTAGACTATTTTCAGTTACCGAATAACCGGCACCTTCTTAGCCGCCTCTGCGGCGACTGAGCGGGTGCCCCATAGGAACCAGGGCGTCTACGCCCGCTTTATGGCGAAC
>NZ_JBAMME010000369.1:0-12318 GCF_039793925.1 Thermogutta sp.
TCCTGCATCCGGACTTGCCCGGAGAACTTCGCCAATTCTCTGTCGGTAATCAGCGCCATCGGGCGATGTGCCTAAACTGTCGATGGCGTCCGCCACTCCCAAAAGGACGGCCTGGCGTACTCCTTCACGAATCCAAGCGAAGAAACTCATCGGATCAACCTCCTTGGTCCTGTCATAGTTTTGTCGACGGTCGACGCTTTTGCTTTCCCGTTACTCCGCACCGACGGGATTGGGAAGAGAGGAAAGTACCAATTCTTCAAATATTTTGCCAGCGTGATTTTCGCGGAATAGGTTGCGGCGCATATGCCGGACCCATCTAAAGAGGGGTATCTTTTGATTGGCGCAACGATGTTACCATTTTGCGGGAAGGCTGGGTGGAAAGGGCAACCCGGCCTTGGGTGCACCAGCCGGAAAGGGCTTCGCTGCTTCGCTCAACGACACACTTTCGCTTCCGATATGGTTTTTCCCATATTACCAAATAGGTGTCGAAAATAAATGGAAAAAGTTTTCCGCATAGGCGGCCGATAATGAATGTGCCGTCATTGTGCCCAGTCTCCAGTGCGCGATTGATCGCCGATAGGAAGCGCTTTGCTGCTCTTTGGTCTATGGCCCATCCAAGGCTGGTTGCAATTCTGGAATGCCTCAAGTCGGCCCGCGAGGAGGTTGAGGCCTCCTTCCAAAGAACTTTCGACCAGAGCTTCAAACTAGGTGACTTAGACAAGACGCAATCACTGGAGGGACAAAAGGGTGCGCTGGCAAGAGCGACATCCGGACGGGGGCTGTCGATAGAGTTTCA
This sequence comes from Thermogutta sp., assembly GCF_039793925.1. Classification (GTDB taxonomy): domain Bacteria; phylum Planctomycetota; class Planctomycetia; order Pirellulales; family Thermoguttaceae; genus Thermogutta. Next base: position 797 of record NZ_JBAMME010000369.1, read on the forward strand.
CTTCAACCTTTTCCGCGTCGAGATTTTCCTGGCCGACGAGGCGGAGGTTATTCCGAAATGGGCCGACGACCCTGATCCGACGGGAAAGTCCAAGCTGGCGACTCTTGCCCAGGAACTTGGCATACTCCTTTTTCCCGCTGAGTGGCCGCTGCGGGAGAGTACTGCCCGAGTTGTTTCGACATCTTCCACTGAGAGAAAACCACCGGAAGACGCGCCCGGAATTCTGGTGGCACTGAGCGTTGGCGACCGCGAGTTGCCGATGTTCATTTGGCTGTTGGAGGAGGAAGCTGTAGGGCGAACCGCGGGGAGTCCGCAGACACCGTCTCGGGAACAGCCCGCCTCCGCCGAGCATTCGGCCGGGGGCAAAAGCGGGGTAGGGGGGTCAATCCAAGCAGGTGCGGCCAACCAGGGAGGTCACTCTTCGCGGGCCAGGATGCTGCCACTTCTAACCCGGAGCCTTCTCAAAATCAGGCTACCCGTTGAGGTGATTCTGGCTCGTACCCGGAAGCCTCTTGCCGAGATACTCCAACTGGCCCCGGGGACGATCATCCAGTTCAACAAATCGTGTGATGAACCCCTCGAGCTCGCCGTCAACGGTTATGTCATCGCCCGAGGAGAGGCGGTCAAAGTGGGAGATAAATTCGGCCTGCGAATTCTGGAAATGACGTTACCACCCGAACGGTATGTCGTTCTCTCGGGGCGAACTTCCTCCCGAACCGAAGACGCCCGATCACTCTCCATCACTAAATAGGCGGGCTGTGCCAGAGGGCCGGACATCTTTGCCAGGGACGCGGGCTGTTTCGACACAGATCTCGAAACAGTAAATTGAAGGTTTGCTGCAAGTCAATTTGGGTTCATTCCGTTTTCGGAGCCTGGCACCTGTACGAGGTTAGCGGCATAACACCCATTCCGGCGCCGCGCCTTGTTGGCATTTCACGATTGGGAGTTAATCGGAAAGAGGATTACCGGCGTGCGTATTTTCGTGCTCGACAATTACGATTCCTTCACCTACAACCTTGTGCAACGGTTAGGCGAAATTAATCCCGAGTTGGACATTGCTGTAGAGCGCAACGATCAAACAACTGTTGAACAGATTGAGCGGTGGAAGCCGGATCGGATCATCATTTCGCCGGGCCCGTGCACGCCTTCAGAGGCCGGGATATCTGTCGAATGTGTCCGGTATTTTGCCGGACGGGTCCCGCTTTTGGGCGTTTGTCTGGGCCATCAGTCCATTGGGCAGGCGTTTGGTGCAAGGATCGTCCGCGCCAAACGGCTCATGCATGGCAAGACTGATTTGATCTACCACGATCAGAAGGGGTTGTTTGAGGGGATCGAGAACCCCTTTGTGGCCACCCGTTACCATAGCCTGGTGATCGAACCCGAGTCGCTCCCCGAATGTTTTGAGGTCTGCGCATGGTCCTTTCTCCCGGATGGCAGCCGTGAAATCATGGGCATTCGGCATAAAGAGTATCCTCTTTTCGGGGTGCAATTCCATCCGGAGAGTTTTCTTACCGCCGCCGGCCCTGCTATTCTCGAAAGATTCCTCATATTGGGCGAAACAAATGTGAAAATAGGCTGATGATTCCCGGAGGTTCCAAGAGAGTGGAGTCGGCCAAGATGGGCCGCAGTAAGGAATCCGCCGATAGAAATTCCCGTCAGCGTTTTTCGGGCGAATCGAAGGTCTCATCCGAGGAGCATCAGGTTGGTAGAAAGTTGCCGGTTTTGACCGCGGGACGACGAACGTCGCTCCTGGCGGCAATTGGGGCCATTTTGTTGTGGATGGCGCTTCCACCTCTCCAGATAGCGCCTTTGGCATGGCTGGCACCGTGCTTCTGGTGTGCACTGATCGCGTGTCCACGGTCCCTGAAAATTCGAGAGTATCTCATTCTGGCGGCAGTCGGATTTCTCTTTTGGATGGCCGCTCTTCACTGGCTTCGTCTGCCTCATTGGGCGACGAGCTTTGGTTGGGTGGCCCTCTCGTTTTACCTCGCCTGGTACCTGCCCAGTTTCGTGGGGTTCAGCCGGATTGGCGTGCACCGCTTTCGGATTCCTTTGCCGCTTGCGGCTGGCACCGTTTGGGCGGGATTGGAGGTGGCACGAGCGCATTTACTCACGGGTTTTACCATGGCAAGCCTTGGACACACCCAATACCGATGGCTCAGCCTGATCCAGATAGCTGACCTGGTTGGGACGTACGGCGTGGGTTGGGTCATGATTTTTGTTTCTGGCTGCCTTTATCTGGCAGCTCGGCGTGTGGCGGAATTCAGATGGGCTTTGGCTTATCGGAGATCGGATCAGGCTTGTTCGGATGGAACCTTTTTAAAAACCCCCGCTCGACAGCTACTGAGCGCGAGTTGTCCAATTGTGGCGGCAGGCGTAGTCCTTGGCGCGGTCGTGCTTTACGGCCATTACTGTTTGCAAGTCCACGCAGCGACACCACAAACTTCGACCGTGCGAGTGGCCCTCATCCAAGGTTCACAGGATATTCGCTTGGAGGACGGCGACGAAAAACGCGAACGTATCCACCGTCACTACCTTCAATTGGCTTTCCTGGCCGCCAGGCAGTACCGGAATCTTGACCTCATGGTTTGGCCGGAGACTGTCTACGGCGGCGTGTTGATCGACGCTGACTCCCACCCCGCTCTCCCACCTGAATGGCTCGCCCAGCGGAAGACCGGTGAGGAATTTCTGAATCAGCTTATTGCGGCAAAGCGAAGCAGTGAAGCGGCAATGGAACGCCTCGCGTATGAGCTTGATTCTCGGCTGATTCTAGGTGTCGAGACGGTCGCTTATACCAAGGGGGGAATTCGCTATTACAACTCGGCTGCGTTTGTCGGCAAGTGTTCCTCGGATGAGGTTTCTCCAAAAACCGAAAACATTCCCGACGCCAATGAGTTGGAAAACTTATCCACCTCCGCTCAGGTTTCGGAAGGGGCGTCTTCCCAGAACCTCAATAGGAAACCCTATTGTTATCTGGGACGGTACGACAAGATGCACCTCGTGATGTTCGGTGAATACGTCCCTTTCGCCGAGCAATTTCCCCTGATGCGGTACCTCACGCCATTGAGCACGAATACGACGCCGGGTAAACTGCCCCGGGCGTTTTCGGTCCGTGGGGTGCGGTTCTGTCCCAACATTTGCTACGAGAGCGTTATTCCGCATCTCATTCGGGAGCAAATTCTCGAGCTGCGAAAGCTTGGAAGCGAACCGGACGTGCTTGTCAACTTGACGAACGACGGATGGTTCTGGGGATCAAGCGAACTCGATATGCACCTGATATGTGGTGTGTTTCGAGCGGTGGAAACCAGAAAACCGTTCCTGATCGCGGCGAACACGGGCTTTTCAGCGGTGATTGATGCGACAGGCCGAATCCTTTCCCAGGGCCCTCGCCGGGACGTGGCGATTCTGGTGACCGAGGTCGGGAAATCCGGTTTCCACAGTTGGTATTTGGATCACGGAATTATTCCAAACAGTATCTTCTTGTTTGCTGTTGTCCTGATGATTGCGGCCGAACTTCTCCTATGGGTAATCAACCGATGGTGTAGACGGCCGCGCCCGTGAAAACTCACGGCTCGAAATCGGCGATCTGCCCCCGATGAGACCACCCAAATGGTTAGACCTCGGGCTTTACTGTTCGCCTTGCTCGGATTCGGCCTGCTGGGAGGAGGATTCTTCTTTGGCCGAGGCCTGGGCGGGTTGAGTCGGTTGGTCAGGCTGCTCTGACTGCGCCTGAGTTTGCGGTTTCGAGGATTCGTTCTGTTCTTTCACGTCTTTGTGAGACTTAGCCGATTCTTCCTGCTGGCTGGCGGGTTGTGAGGAATGATCTTTGGTTTCTGTTTCCGCACGCTGTTTGTTGGCTTCCGCAGGTTGCGGCTTTTCGCTCAGTTTTGCCTTCACGCCGTACTGATGGACCAGCGTGCCGCCGAGGTGCGCTGTGTGGGCAAGATACAGACCAGCCGCAACCATAGCTACTAAAAACACCAGGGAGATCGGGATACGAACGACCGCCTTACCAATCGACGGGAATGTCAACGTAAGAAGCACGAAGACCGCGTAGGCAATGGTCACACCAAGGTATATGTTCCGTGTAAGCAGGGCATACTCTTCATGTTCTTCCATCACGTCGAACATTTCGTCGGGGCCTTCCTCGACGATATCGCGAGCGGCCAGTCCGGTGGTGGTTGCCAGGAAAGCCCCCGCTGTGCCCATAGCAAGCAACAACACAGCCGAGATTGCGAATCCCTGCCAGCGTGGCGCGAAGATCAGCCCGAGAAGCACAAACACGGGGGCCACCAGCAGGAGGGCAATTGGAAAGTGAACCACTAAGACGTGCATTCCGGGCCAGGGAATGTCCGTGGGAGGCAGAGGCGGCAGACTTAACCCCAGATTCACCGCAAACATGAGTGCATCTCCTTCGACAACCAGACTGTTTGTGTTTTACGTTTCTTGACGAGCCCGGCACTTTTTTACGATTGAAGCTGATGGCTGTCAAGAGTGACCTGGCAGTTTTTGGTTGGGCGTTGGCTTATCGAGATTCATTCCAGTTGCTCCGGCTTTCCTGACACTGATTCAGGAGATCGGATATTTTCTCCGTCGTAAGCGGTGCGTGAGAGCGAAAACACCACGGGAAAAGAAAAGTGCTTCTGAAGTTGTCCGCAGCGCCGCTAAGAGGGGTATCAGTGTTCGAAAAAAACCGCTTTAATCCTCAATCGGCCGGAGGGTGGTTATCCAAAGAAAGGGTTTGCCTGCGTCATCCACTCGTACTTCTCCCTTTAGTTTCGCCTGGAACAGGCTGCGGCTGATGACCTGACTGTATGTGGTCTTTGTTTGCGGAATGCTGATCGATGTTTTTTCCAGATCGATGCCGTATCGTACCATTGCTGGATAATCGAAAAGGGCCACAAGTCCAAGCCGCGATTCAATAGACGCCAATACAGTACGAATATTGACGTTTTGAATGTTGACATTGAGAAACTCCAAAAGTTGCGGGACAGCTTTGCTTTCACCCTCTTCCGGAGACCATCCCACCGGCCAGCAGGCCACGTTGGGACCGCCGCGGACAATCCAGTATTTGATCCCCTGCACATCTCCTCGAGGTACAAGCGCGAGGCCGTCGTATCGCAAAAGATACGCCAGAACCGTTCCAGTAGCTAAGGTTTTCAGTTCCTCACCAATTTCATGGGATGAGAGACGGGATTTCGCCCGTTCATCCCAGACGACCGGGTTATGCAATTTCGCAAGGAGTTGGTCCACGATTTCGCGGCTATCGCGGGCTAGTGTGGAAATTGCGACTGGTTGGGCGAGATCCTGTTTCACCAACTGGAAGCGGACCAGATCTAACCCAAACGCCACCGTCTTGGGGCGAGACTGGGACGGTCCGCTGGTTCGCAGGTCGTCGATCCACCGCACGAAACCCGATAACTGTCGAATTGAAAAGCGTGCTCCCGGCACGACAAGCTCATTCGAGTTGTTGACAATCCCGATCACGTGGTAGGTGGGTTGGGGCGAGGTGGGGAGTACTTCCACGTTCGGATGATCTGACGGAAACGCCGTGCGGATTCTGACACGCGTGACTCCCAGGCGCGAAAGTTCACGAGCCCATTCCTGTTGAGTAAATGGCGGTAACCTGGGATCGACGGCCAACTCGATTTCGACCTCGGGTTGCTGGAACCCACTGTCAGCGCAAACAGCACGTCCCAGGCCAAAGAGCAATAAAAGTGTTAATGCTGTTATGAAAATGGCCGTTTTCACAATACGGTTCCGCGGACTTTTAATCGCCCAAATGCTCGACTGGGACGAGCCGTTTTTCGTCCGCCGAGGAATCATTCCAAGTTTCAGTTCAGAACACATCATGGAGGCGATCATTCTCGACAGCACGGTTGGCACCTCCTCATGGCGAAGGGTCAACATTTTCGGAGGACGGTTTGGCGCCACGACGCGTCCCTTTTTGGGGTTTGTCTTGGGCGGGTTCAGTAGCCTTGGCGGATTTCAGGACCGCTCGAATCTTTGCCAGGCGTGCTTGGAGCTCTTTTTCAAAACCTCGATCGGTGGGATGGTAATAGGCTTTGGCCACCCCGAGGTAATCTTGAGGTGCAATCCCGTCCTCAAAATCGTGGGCGTATTGATAACCAACCCCGTGGCCCAACTGCTTTGCCCCGGGGTAGTTTGCATCGCGGAGATGCACAGGGACCGGCAGGACCCGATTCCCCCGGATATCCGCGATCGCATCGTCAATTGCGACGATGACTGCATTCGACTTCGGCGCCAAGGCAAGATAAATCGCCGCCTGAGCCAGGTTCAACCGGCATTCGGGGAGACCAACCATTTCACAGGCGTGGGCTGCTGCAACGGCGAGCGTCAGGGCGGTCGGGTCGGCATTGCCGATGTCTTCACTGGCCAGGATCATCAGCCGACGCGCGATGAAGCGCACGTCTTCTCCGGACTCCAGCATCTTAGCCAACCAGTAAATCGCGGCGTCGGGATCGCTTCCCCGAATGCTCTTGATGAACGCGCTGATGGTGTCGTAATGCGCGTCGCCAGCGCGGTCATAAACGGCTGCCTTGCGCTGGAGGGAATCCTCTGCCAATTGCCGCGTGAACCGTAAAGGAAACTTTTCGGAAGAGAGCACGCCTACTTCCAGGGCAGACAGCGCACGCCTGGCGTCGCCGTCGCAGGCATGGGCAAGAAACTCCAGCGCGTCCTCGTCCATCATGACCTCATAGTGGCCGAGCCCGCGTTCCTTGTCTTCCAGGGCACGGCGGATCAGAACCTTGATATGCTCAGGGGAAAGCGGCTGAAACTCGAAGACCCGACTCCGACTAATAAGGGCGCTTGTAATACTGAAAAAAGGATTCTCTGTTGTCGCGCCCACCAGAACAATGACGCCTTCCTCCACGTGAGGGAGAAGCACCTCCTGTTGCGCCCGGTTGAATCGGTGAATCTCATCGATGAATAAGACGGTTCTCTGACCAGTCGCCGTAAGACGCCGGTAGGCCTCGTCGATAATTTCCCGGAGTTCTTTGACGCCGGCGGTCACCGCGCTGATTTGACGGAAGACGCTCCGTGTTTCTGTGGCCAATAATCGCGCCAACGTGGTCTTGCCCGTTCCTGGCGGTCCGTAAAAGATTACGGAACCCAGGCGGTTCGCTTTAATGAGACGTCTCAATAATTTGCCTTCGCCCAAGAAGTGCTCCTGCCCCACGAACTCCTCCAGCGTTCGCGGGCGCATTCGGGCCGCCAGAGGTTGGACATCACGTCGACGGGCCTGGTCCTCAGCGTCGAAAAGGGACATTGAATGTTTTACCAAGACATAACCACAAAACCACAGGTTAGTCACTTATTAGACGCAGACGTCTTCAAACCAATTTCAAGACAATAAAGGCCGGGATGCCGTAATCACAGAGGCTCGTACGGTCCGCCCTCGGGAAGATAATCTCGTAGGGGACACTCTTCACATCGAGGGTGTTTTTTTCGGCAATACTCTTTTCCCAATTTTACCAACAGGGCGTGAAACTCATTATAGAGGGCCGTGTCTGGTTCCAGTTGGTTTTCACAATACTCCTTTAAGGTGTGATAATCGATGTCAAAATCCACCCACCCATGGCGGGCGAATATTCGGTGTGTGTAGGCATCGACCACGAATGTCGGCAAATTTCCGGCATACAGGAGGATTGAATCGGCAGTCTCTGGGCCTATACCGTTAATGGCAAGCAATTTTTCGCGGAGTTGCTCAAGAGGCGTGCGAAACATTCTCTCCAGCGAGCCCCCATAATCTTCGATGCAGAATCGCAGAAGATTTCGCAGCCGACGTGCTTTAATGCGATAATAACCGGCGGGTCGAATCAGCTCCTCGAGTTCTGTCTCCGGCACGGCATAAAGAGCCTTCGGGTTTGTCAGGCCAGCCTCGCGAAGCCTCTCGATAGCCTTCTCCACGTTGGACCAGGCCGTGTTCTGAACCAAGACGGCTCCAACGAGCACCTCGAACGGCGTTTCTCCAGGCCACCAGTGCTGGGGCCCGAAACGTTCGAACAATCGCTGGAAAATCTCGTATAGAGATACGTCCTCGCCCATTATTCCGTGTATTCCGTGCGCTTCAGTCGGGAGAATTGTGCGAGTTTGTTCAAGCCGATCCTGTGCCGAGCCATTTCTTCTAAGGTCGGTGAAGGGATCGGAACAGCCGCTGAAAACGATTGGTTCGGGAAGACAATCGTTAGCCGCTTCCCGAGTGTTTCCGGTCATCACCCGTTATTTTTTTTCAGGATACCAACCGGACCACAAAGGAAAATGAGGGGCAACCCGCTGGGGCCATGGTCTGGCGGCAAAAGAACATCATGATGTACCTTCAAATCCAGGATCCAAAAAGGGTCAAGGCCATGTCCGCTAACGTGCCAGACAGAAGATTGGTCCCGGTACTTCCGTACGCTTTCACGGATGGGATATTCCGTAACCTCACGTTCCAGCCCGAGGTCGAAAACATCAGTTCGTCACCGATTGCTTTCAGGTAGTCGATGCCGGGACTGTCAAACAGCCGGGCCTGGTCCTGGCCTGAGGTTCCGCCTTCGACAAAGACCGCATCAAAGGCTTTTGCCCGACGATAGGTATCTTTGCCCATGGCAATTGCTTGCCGGTCGCGTAGAGTCCAGGTGGTCGCGGACGCCCCCCCTGACAGATAGGCCGTGTCCTGACCCCCCGCCGTGGCGTACCCATGGACGTAACGAAAACCTTCTACCGTATGACGGAATCCCGGCCCTTCCATCCATGACACCTGCGGTGCGCTGACAAACGTATCATTCCCAACGGAGTCCCAGAGTTCGGCAGCGTCTGCTCCACCATTGACAGAACGGGCAGTCACCTCCTCGAACGAGTTCAGTATTAAGTTAAAGCTGGGGCCGCCGAAGACTGTTTTGCCCGGCCAGGAACGCAATCGATCGTCACCCGTCGAGTCGGCAAGCTCGGCTTTGTCCCAGCCGCTTCCTCCATCCACGGTCACCTGTACGATGCCTCGGGCTGTGATGGTGCTTCCGCCCGTCGAGAAGTTAAACCATCGCGGCGCGCTCACGAAGTAGTCTTGTCGAGCAGATCCGGTTAAATAAGCCACATCCATGCCGCCATTTCCGAATGCTTCAACGGTCTTGAAGAATTTGGCTCGGGCGAAAAATCGGTCTCCCCGAATACTCACCCAATTAGAGTTTCCTGCCAGAATTTCGGAACTCGTTGATCCGAACAGTTGCGCCACATCATTTCCCCCATTTCGGCTGTATGCGTGCACATAACGAAAACCTTTTACCCGATGGTAAAACCCTGGTCCGGTTAACACCGAATAGTCGGGACGGGCCACAAAGCGGTCGTCACCCTCTGAATCGAAGAGGTGCGCGACATCCGTTCCTCCGGCCCGGCTGTAAGCGTGCACGACGGAGAAATCGTCCACGTTAATTTCAAAGCCCAGACCACGCAATTGGGCGGAACCGGGCTGACAGACAAAAACATCGTCGCCGGGAGAGTCACTTAGCTCAGCCGTATTATTTCCGCCACCAGCGCGGACGCGCACGAGTTCGAACCCGGAAGCAGATACCGTTGCCGTGGCACCGGATACCCAAATACCACCGGGTCTGCCGCGGAGATACCAATCGTTATCGTTCAGGATCAATGTGAGATTGTCGTTGCCTTCCAAACCATTTGCGCTGATTGTGAGAGGACCCCTGCTTCCAGCGAGCTGGTTTGTGAAGTCATACTGAATGCCGTTTATCGACAGAGTTAGTCCGTGCTGTAGAGACACTTCAATTTGATCGTCGCTGGAGGTACCGTAAATCGTGACACTTCCGGGGTGAACTTCCACCAAATTGATCAAGCGAATTTCGCCGTCGAAACCGTCGACAAGGAGGTAATATTCTCCTCCTGCCAGCACGTTCCAATCGACTTGGTGCGGCTCTGCTGAGAGTGCATGGCTGGCGATTAGTTGTCCCTGCGCGTTAAAGAGCGAAACACACGTGCTGGGAGAGGCTGTTGAGTTGGGCACCGCCAACGAGAGCGGGCCGTCGTGGCTGGCCATGAATTTGTAAAGCTGCGGCCGAGAACCATCGACAAAAATTGATTGCTCTGTGATTTTACCCAAGTCAATCGCAGTGGACGGAATCTCTGAAATGGCGAGATCAACGCCTGTGCGCCGTTCTCCTGGGCCAAGTGAAACGGTTACCCCAGGGTCCGCGGCAGTTGGCCACGCCGATGCGGATATTGCGCAGCGCACAGTGTAATCTCCGGCCGCGAGGCCGCTAAAGCTATATTCCCCGTTAGAATCCGTGACGGTGTACGGTTCTTCATAAGAAAATGTCAAGGACCACCCGTTGAGCGTGCCCGTATCCCAGGGCATGGTATCAGAGACTTCAAGCGACCACGTCCCGTCTGCACGGTCGTCTTTCAGAAGACTCAAGGGATCGACAGGACGAAAAGTTCCCGTGAACGGTGCAGCGGCTTCCAGAATTGACCGTTTTGCTGAGTCGTCAAACACAGTGTCGGTGAAGTTATCTCCCGAACCGCCTGCATTGGCGACGAGTGTGACGCGCTTTCCAGTGGGGCTTATCAGGGTGATCCGCAAATCGGCATCGTAAGTGTGCGAAATATTGATCGAAACAGTAAGGTTATGAACTCGTCCCACACCGGAAACCAGCAACTGGGAAATGATGGTTCCGTTGTCTTGAAGACGAACCGGTGTATTTTGAGTGAAACTCTGTGATCCATGATCCCATTGGCCGTCACCATCCAGGTCGAGATACACGAGCCGGTTGGACATTCCGATTTCGTTCGCGTCCCGCTGCCCGTTTCTGTTTTGATCCTGAAATACCATACCGCTAATGAGGGATCGTTGGGGAGGGACCCAATCTCCCGTCTGGAGAGCCAGCTCGGGGTCACCGAACAAAGTCGAAGTAAAGTGGATCCAACGGTAAGCACCGCCAGCACTCAAACGGAAGAGGTTGTCGAGTTTTGAATCCATCAGTGCTTCACCGATTCGCACTTTATGTTCGTTGAAGACTGCGTCGAAAAAGGCCAGGGCGTAGTCGTGGCTGCCACCGGGCGCGTTGCCCGGCACGTACCAGCCATATCGAGTGTTCATGACAACCGCCACTGCGCCATGGGGAGCGATAACGTGCTCTTCGGCAATGGCCACATCGCGAGTGTCGAAAGACCCGGCATCGCAACCCTGCGAATACATGACGTAAGGAAAAGCGTTGCTAAGTGCAGCCACTTGAGAAACGGTCATTCGCGCGACGTAGGTGGAATTTGCGTGACCTAAATGGTGGACAATGTTCGGCGAAGAGTTTAACGCAGTGATAATTTGAGTGGTGGTCCACGCCTGAGTGTCCGAATCATACAGGGTCTGTACCTGCCAATCTGCGGGAATTGTTTGTTGCCGAATGATTTCGTTGGAAATGGATCCCTGGGTGATGCTGTCAAGCTTTTCCCCCAGAAGTAGGGCGGTCGTGGGATTGGGGTGGCGTGTCGTTTCGTACAAAAGTGTTTTGGCTACA
>NZ_JBAMME010000369.1:12328-15868 GCF_039793925.1 Thermogutta sp.
GGCTACAAAATTTCGGGCCTCCGTGACGCTGCTGACCGGCGCTCGACCGACATACAACTCCGGGACCAGGTCGATATCCCCGCCGTTGAGCCCGTCTGTTGGTTCTCCCCACAAGTTGTCGCCATCACGATTCCACGGCCCGTCGAGACAAGCGTAATACATGTCGGTCGGGAGTGCTGTTTCAAGCGTGTTGCCCACTGCAGCATAGACGCCACGAGTCGGCACGATCTCGGCATCACCTCCGAGCAGGACCCACCGCGTACCGTGGTTGAAATACGCATCGGACAGGAACTCACGGATGCGGTCGGCAAGGTCCCCATTTTCTGTTCCACGGTAGTTTTCGGCTATCCATTCGGTGGTTACGAGGCGCGCGGTTAATCCGCGGGCGATTTTCTCTTGCACCAGCGGTTCGAATTCCCGCGCGAGTGCTGCGTTGGTGATGACCACATACTCGGAGGGGTCAACCAGCGGAGCGGCTGTGGTGGTGGCGTATGTCCCCAGGACCTCCGGATTGGCAACAAGGCTTGCCACTTGACTCGCAAGCAACGGATTCACGGGTAAGTCGTCGCTGGCCGGAGTGAGGGTGAGGCTCAGCTCCAGGTCCCGAATAAATGCCAACTCTCCGGAAGTGTGGTCGTAAACAAAGGGTGAGATGGAAACCGTAGCAAGACGGTATCCCCCCCAGACGTGGTTGGAAAAGTGAACCATGTCTGAGACGCCGAGCGACCGATCGAGAACTTGGGACCAGTCGAGGTGAGTATCTTCAACCGACTCGAATGGCACGGGATTTGGTGCCACCACCGGAGGTAGTCCCTGGCCGATGACGTCGATTTGGCCCGTGAAAACCGGTTGAGCGGCGGCGAGTTCCATACCAGCGGGAAGCGCCAGTAGGACGGAAGTCACGGGCAAGACCGGCTCACCTGTTTCCAGCCACAGATCGGTGCCATCGAGTGAGACCATGACTCCGGCACCCAACTGCTGAATCTGGGGATTGCCCTGAAACGTCGCATGAAGACGTGCGACTGTGCCATTATTTGTGAAATCGAAACCGGACCATGACAGTGCTACTGCTCCACTGCTCTGGCTCGAGTGATTACCAAAACTTGTGAGCGGCAGGAACGTGTCCGTTAGGGGGCTGACAGAGAAGAGATCGCGGGCTTCGAGGGTTTCGAAAGAGCGACGCCGGGTAGCCCGCCGGCGGTGTCCGAAATTGGCACTCGCAAAGCTGTTGGCAAGAAGAGAGACAAGCCCTGAAAAGATGCGTGCTGCACCGTCAGAAGCACGGAGTCGATCTTCGCATCGCCAAGACCCTTTGGCGAGAATAGAGCGCCGTTGCATAATCATCGTTGTCGTACCTGAATAACAACCGGAAGGCTGCAACTCCAGCGACAAAACAAGCTCTATGAGTAACCGATGAGCCTGTGCAATTCCGCAGAAAAGACACAAGCTGTGACGAGCTCCGGGAACTTAAAGTCGAGTGCGTGCTTAGCCACGCCTCAGCTCATTCCTGGTAAAACCATAGGTCATAACAACTGGCGAGAAGCCCTACACTTGAAAGAATCTTTCAGAAAACTACTGGGATAATTGGTAAACACGGGAACCAAAGTTCGGGTTGTGCCGAAGATGCGGACGAAAGCAATAGGGGGGTACAAGGTGCTTGGCGCGTGGGATCGCCGACTCGCACCCGTCGAGAGTGGGTAAGTACGCTTTAATTCCGAAATCGCCCGCGAGGAAGTACGATCAGTATTTTGGAGATGCCTCGCACGAGACGGCTTTGCGCCTGGTTTGATGCCCCATAAAATAAAGGATGATTTGGCACTCAGAATGTTTGCAACCGAATTGAGCGCCCGTAGCTCAACTGGATAGAGCATCGGTCTTCGGAACCGAGGGTTGGGGGTTCGACTCCCTCCGGGCGCGCTTCCGCAACCGTCGCTGTAACCCCAGACGCCGCAAGCGCTAGGGCGGTGTAATGCCTTGCGGCGTCTTCTCTTCTGGCCACAACTCTCGCCGCCGTCGCCACTTCCGTTGGTCCCCAAAACCGATGCTCGTTCGGCTTTCGCCGCCTCGCTCTGTGCAAATCGGTGCGAAGCGATGCAACGAGCGGCAAGCAGTCTCGCACCCCGGCGCGCACCTCGGGCCAAAAAGAGAGCACCACGGAAAGCACCTTCGGGCGCCAGATAGGCGACCCTCTTTACCCTCACGCCGTGCAGGGCTTCCAGTGCATCATCACGTCGAAGATGTCTTCGCGCGACATGCGGCTCTGCCCGGAAACCAGCACGGCCGCGAACATGCTGGCCTGGACTTTGGCCAGGAGCTTTTGGAACTCGCGGCGCTTTGCCGGGCGGTCTGCACCGGAAGCTTCGGCTGCCGGCTCGTACATCGTCGCGCCATTATGGACCGGCCAGGGCCTTGCGCACCAGGTCCGGCCGGTAATACTTCTTGGATTCCCCCGGCGGGATGGGCTGGCCAGTGGCCGGGTCGGTGATGACCACGGGTTTGCGGTACAGACTCGCCATGCTGGAACCTCCTTCATCTTTGGGGCCTTGGGACTTGCAAGCGAAGCAGGGCGAGTGTTGCTCGGCGCCCGTGAATTGCAAGCCACCAGTCCGACGCTTTGGCGAAGTTCCAGCGGAATGGCTCCTGGTCTGGTGTTCATCTTGGTTTGAGTTACGGGACTGTCAGGGGCAGCTAGCCGGGCATCTCTCGCGCAGCCTGGGCCGGCGCATCGACGAGCTGCGGTCGCACTTTGTCGCCGCGGGGCTTGGCGAAATCTCGTGAAATGGCCGGGCCATTCGCGCGAATTGCGAAGGTTCTTGATCGAGGGACACACCAACGACATCAGCCCATTTGAAGGGTCGGGTACATGGCGCTCCGGAACATGCCCGGGAAAGCGGACAGCTCAGCCGCAAACGGCATATGTAAGGGATAGAGCCAGCGGCCGACCTGGGCGCGTCTTCGCCGGAATGACGTTGGCTTCTCCGTTCGCCCGATCCGGTGCCGAACACGGCTGAGCGGGCCGTCGAGATCGCCGAAGCGGGCGGGGTGGCGTGGGCCGAAAAGATCGTGGTACGCACGGTGGCTGGCGAGAAATACAGCCGCATCGTGGACTATACGCTGGGGCCGAAGCCGGAGCCACTACCTATCGAAGACACGGAGGCTGATTTAGCGGATATCCCGTTCTAAGGAGCGATGACATGAACGAGCCTGAGGTTGCAGCGATTGGTGAGCCCGTCTTGCAGCAGCAGGAACATCTAACGCGTTTTGCCACCGGCGCGGTCCGCGGCACCGACGCCGAGGGCCAGCGTTGGGACCTGATTACGCCCATCGGCCTGCGGCGCCTGGCCGAAACCTACGCTGAAGGGGCGGCCAAGTACGGCGAGCATAATTGGCGGAAGAGTATCCCGGCGAGTGTGATGCTCAATCACGCCATTCGGCACCTGTACCTGTACCTGGCTGGCGACGATTCGGAAGACCACCTGGCCCACGCCGCGTGGAACGTTCTGGGCGTCTGCCACTTCGAAGAGGCACTGCCAGAGATGA
>NZ_JBAMME010000370.1:0-42456 GCF_039793925.1 Thermogutta sp.
AACTCCCTCTGAACCCGGTGGTCGGGAGTTGAAGTGGTTCCAGCGTCAGGCGTTTGACGTTAGAGGCACAAAAAAAGCCCTTCTTCATTGAGAAGGGCCCGCACTCCGAATGTGCCCTGTCCATCCCCGCTGGGGACAGTCGAGCTTAACCACCCTGCACGTTGGTGACTACTTTTGCTTTCGAGCACCCTTGGTGGGAGCCGGCGTCTGAAGCAAATTGCGGAATTTCGCGAACTCTTCCACAGTCACCTTGCCGTCCTTGTTATCATCCAGCCGTTCCAGCAAAGCTTTGGCTTTTGCCTCGTCACCACCGAGCTGTTTGAGGCCCTTCAGTTCATCCACACTGAGAGCACCATCACCATTGGTGTCAAATTTGGAAAACTGTTTTTTGCGGGCCTCTTCCTGCTTGGCTACGAACTGTTTGAACTCCTCCTTGGTCACCTTGCCATCACCATTGGCATCCCAGGCTTCCAGGAGTTTCTTTGCCCGTGCCTCGTCGCCCTTGAGTGGCTTCAACGCCACGAGCTCAGAGAGCTCCACTGTGCCGTCCTTATTTGTGTCCACCTGAGCCCACATTTCTTCCACCGTGAGCGGACCTTTGGGCTTCTTACTCTCAGCTCCCGGCTTTTTCGCCTTCTTTCCCTGCTCGGCCCAGGCCGCACCCGAGAACATCATTAAGCACACCGCTAAAACCAGTACTACGCGTGCAACTTTCATAGGAACCTCCCTAACCTAAGGAACTCGCCAAACGTCGCTGACTGGGGTCAGGGTCCGGCGCCTCTTGACCCTCCGAAACACTTGATCTCCCCGGCCGGTTCATCGGTAAGAATTGCGCTTCGGTTGACCCGCGCACGTGGGTCCAGATCCTCAATACCACAAAAGTGGGCTTCGTCACCGACAGGGTTCGGCACCACTTCAGAGCTACATAACACCATTCCCCGATGTTATTCTCTCCAATACCGGCCGCTGAAATTCGTCTTCCGGGCGGCCCACAGCTTTTGGTAAACTCCCCCTCCCCTTAGACGGCGGCTGGTCCTCCTCCCGCCAACGGTTACCCGGTTCGGTAGTTGATCCGCCATATCGTTTTCTGACACAAGGGAATCGAACGATGGCACAAATGCTTCTGGCTTACATTGATCCCGGTTCGGGGGCCATTCTTCTTCAGGTCCTCATCGCTGCCGTTATTGGTGCAATCGCCTTCGTCGGCCGAATTCGCGATTTTGTCTTCTCTGCCGTCACGAGAGTTCTGAAGAGAAGCCGAGCCCGTGGCGAGATGCCGTCCGAGGCCGCAGAGGCGGATTCCCCTGTTCCGGAACGCAAAGCCGCGTAACGGTTCCGCTCTTCGCCCAGGTGTTCGCGTCCTTAAAGGAATTCTGGTGTAATCCTGGAGGCTCCGCATGGCCGCCCAAGCATGCCCGTTGACACGAGACATTTTGAGCAGACGTGTCGAGGCATCATTCCGCGACCCTGAAGGATATGTGTTTACCCGGGAAGGTCACGTCTATCGCGCGATCGCCCCTGAACTTGCCGCGCGTCTGCGCCGGGCGGAAGAACTCGGCATCCTCGCCAAATTGATCGCTCGGGAATGGGTGGTAGACAGCCGCTTTGTCCGAGAGCCACAGCTTCAGGGTATTCTGGAACGCGAAAACCCAGGATGGCACCACTTTGTGGAACACGATCCTTTGCCGCTAATCACATATCCCTACGAATGGTCGGTCTCAATGCTGGCCGACGCCGCAGTGCTCACACTCGATCTGCAGATGGAAATTGTTCAGGCGGGTTTCTCCCTCAAGGATGCGACACCCTTCAACGTGCAGTTCGTGGGCACCCGGCCGGTGTTCATTGATCTGGGTTCCCTCGATGTTCCATCCCGATTCGATGTCTGGTATGCCTTGGGACAGTTTCAGCGGCTCTTCCTTTACCCTCTCTTATTGGCTCGATATACAAACTGGGATTTACGATCCTATTTTCTCTCCAGTTTAAACGGGAGAGACCCCCTTTTTATGGTTCGGGCAATGGGACGTTTAGGTCGGTGGCGACCTGCTTTGCTCCTGGATGTCACCCTGCCTTGGCTTCTCACTCGATATTCAGAATCAAAGATTCATACCTCGTCGGCACCCGGCTCTAGCATTTCTATTAACCGAGAGCCCATGCTCTGGAACCTACGGCGACTACGTCGTAAAATTCTCCGGCTGGCTGGCGGATACCATCCGAAGGGTATTTGGACGGATTACACGCGTACGTGCAGTTACACCGACCGAGCCGAACAGGCCAAACGGGAGTTCGTCCGATCAATCTTGCTCCACGAGAAACCCAATTGGGTCCTGGACCTTGGTTGCAATACCGGTCTTTATAGCGAGCTGGCCGCCGGAATTGGGAGCCGTGTCATCGCCGCAGACCAGGATCATGATGCCATTGAAATGCTCTATCGTCGTTTGCGGAATACCCGTTCTGCGATCTGGCCTGTCGTTCTCGATATAACCAATCCTTCTCCAGGCATCGGCCTCAATAACAAGGAGCGTCAACCCTTCCTCGAAAGGGCTCGAGCTGACTATGTACTTGCCCTTGCTTTGATCCATCATTTGATTGTTACCGGGAACCTTTCTCTCGAACGGATCGAAGGGCTTCTCTTTGATCTGTCCTCTCGCGGCATTATTCTCGAGTTTGTTCCCCCTTCCGATCCCATGTTCCGCAAGCTCACGCAGTTCCGCAGCGACTCCTTCGAGCATATAACGCTGTCAGCGTTCCGTCGAACCTTTTCCCAGCGATTCTCGATCGTCCGAGAATTCCCGGTGCCTGACTCGGAAAGAATGCTTTTTTGGCTTCGTCGAAAAGACTAGACACCAAATACACTCAGTTAAATGTTAAATCACAGATAGTGATACTCATATGAATGCGATAGCAGTCCCGCCAAAAGACGCACCGGCCGGGTGTGCGTTGGCAAAAGGGTTGACTCCTCAAGATTACACATCGTCTTCCCGTCTTTTTTTTGTGCAGGTGCTCCGCGCGGCTGCCATTTCAACATCTGCGAGTTGCCTGTTCTATTTGGGACAGCTTCGCTCATGGACCAGTGAACAAAATCGCTATCACTACTTCTGGTCCTCCCAAGATAGCCAAGCACTGATTATCGCCGTGGGAATCGTCGCGGCTTTTATTTTCCTGTGCTGGTTTACCACCAGAATACTTCGTAGTCGTGTAATTCGCAAAACCGCTCAATTTATTTTTACTCTCTTCCTGACAGATGCAATTCTATCCGATTTAACGTCAATGTTCGCCGGCGTCGGGTTTACTGCCAAATACGATTGGTTTTTCTGGATAGCATGGGCCGTTATTACAGCCTTAGTGTTGCTGTTTTTCCAACGGCTATGGAAACGAGCGGTTGCTCTGTGTCTCATCCTAAGTCCCCTGCCCTGGATCCTCCTATTACAGGTCCTTTCGTGGAAGTCTTGGAACCCAGCAGAACGGGTAGATTCATCCCTGGTTTATCCTACCGCCTTACAAAGGACCGGGCTGCCTCACCTCCCCCCCATTGTCATTTTCGTTTTCGATGAATGGTCCTACGAGCGAACCTTCGAGACCCGACAAATCCGGCCGGAGTTTAGTCATTTAACGGACGTTGCGTCTCGGGCAGATGTCCATCACAACGCTCAATCTCCCGGTTCCGCTACTTATTTTTCTCTACCGCGCCTAATCTACCAGGAATCCGACGGGGAACTGTTGCCATATCACGGACAGCTCTTCTGGCGAACTTCCCAAGGTCACAGGCGAGTCAATGAGTGTCGGACTCTTTTTGATGATTTACTACGGGCGGGCTATCAGGTGCGCGTCCTGGGTTTTTACCATCCTTATGAGATTCTCCTCGAAGGACGCGGCATCCAATGTCGCAGCTATTCCAATGATCCCAGGGGTGATTCAGTGATTACTCAAACCGGCTTGGTCTTGCTCAATAATTTACGGTTTTTAACGGACCCCCTCTCCCGTTTAATGTGGCGGCGGTGGGATAGCGCATTTTTCAGCAGGCACTGGTTTCGATTATCGCAAGAATTTCACCATGAGGCCTTTCGTCTCATTGATCAACTTGGTCCTGGAATGTGCCTCTTTATTCACTGGCCACTTCCTCACGGCCCGTTCGTCCTTGATCCACAGGGTGAATTTGTGGGACCTTATAGTCCGAAGCAGGACCGTACATTCGGAACTCCTGACCAGTACCGCCGCCATCTTTTGCGTCTGGACACGGTTATTGGTGAGATCTGTGATCGCCTTCGACACAAGAATCTCTTCGACGAGGCATTTATCGTCATGACGTCCGATCACGGTTGGCGGAGAGACCCGGACCCCCAATTTCGCGACGCTGATCCCGATCACCGTCACGTGCCCCTTTTCATCAAGCGCCCCCACCAGAAAAGCCGGGTAGATTGCATTGATCCGTTCCCACTGGTCCGTCTGACAGCCTTATTCGCGCAAATCACAGCCGATCCACAGTGAGTATGTCAGGAATGGCGACTTGGCAATGAGTGAGCACGTCTCGTCTCACACCGTCTCATTTCAAAAGCAGCCAATCATCCGTAAAATGCGATAAAACGGATATTGGTACATCATGAATCTTTCGCATGGTATCAAGGTCACCGGGCTATGGCTATTTACTTGGATTACAATGCGACGGCCCCGATCCGCCGTGAGGTCGTCGAGGCAATGGTCCATGTCTGGGAAAACGTCCCTGGTAATCCGGCGAGCCAGCATCAGTTTGGTCGAGCAGCCAGAAAACGCCTAGAAGAAGCCCGGGACCACATCCTCGCCCTGCTCGGTGCTGAGCCGACCCGCGAGGGCGATCGCCTGATCTTCACAAGCGGCGGAACAGAGGCCAATAATCTGGCCATCCTGGGTATCGCTCTGGCGCGGACCGAAGGAATGCCTGGGCGAATCATCATCTCCTCGATTGAGCATCCCAGTGTGTTGCGGGCCGCTGAGACGCTGGTCGATTGGGGGTGGCGCTTAGACACCCTCGATGTCCACCCGAACGGAGTTGTCAACCTCGAATCACTCCGGCGGTGGATTTCTCCCCAGGTGGCGCTGGTCAGCGTAACCACCGCAAATCACGAAACGGGGGTGGTGCAGCCGGTTGCCGAAATCGCGGCAATCTGTCACAGCCATGGAGTGCCTTTCCATACCGACGCCGTACAAGCCGTTGGCAAGATGCCTGTTTCTTTTCGGCAATTTGATGCCGACGCCATGACTGTGACGCCGCACAAGTTTGGTGGGCCACTGGGAATTGGTGCTCTCATTGTCAAACGAGGGACACCGCTACGGCCGATTTTGTACGGGGGCGAACAGCAGGAGGGGTTGCGTCCCGGCACGGAAAGTGTGGCCCTGGCCGTGGGAATGGAAACAGCTCTTGCCCTGGCCCTCGCGGAACTGGAAGACAATATCGCGAGAATGAGGGCTCTTCAGCAGGAATTCGAACAAACACTCAAAGCGCTGATTCCCGATCTCATCATCCACGGGGAGACAGCACCAAGGTTGCCTCAGACGGTGAATCTGGCCATTCCTGGTATCGACAATCAGATCCTCTTCACCGCGCTGGACCTGGAAGGAGTCTGTTGCTCGATTGGCTCGGCCTGCTCGAGCGGATCCCCAGAGCCTTCCCCCAGCCTTCTTGCGCTCGGCGCTCCCAGGGAAATCGTGAAAAGCTCCCTGCGAATCAGCTTCGGTCCCAAGACCACAGCGGAAGAACTGCGGACTGCTGCCCATACGATTGCGCGGGTGTCCCAACAGTTACGAAAACATGTTTTGCGGTGAAGGGCCGGCCGTGTTTCACTGGCGGATGATGCGAAGGCGGGACAAAGGATACCAACCGTCCGCGGCCCTTCCAGAAATAGCAAGCTGGACCACCGGGGTGTGACTCTCCAGACTTTCCACGACGCCAATGGCCAACGAATACTCGCCGGGCTCCAGCGTGCGCTCGATTGGAACTATTTCTTCGATCGTGACCGGCTTTCCTGGCGGCAAATCGGGGGGATTTTGCATGAAGCTTTCCGTGAAGACCTCGACCTCTCCCGGGAGGATCTCTCGGACCGTCCTCTCACTGACATGGATGAACGTCTTTCCTGAAGGGCCCGTCAGTCGAACAGCTATCCTGTACGGCCGGTAGCAGGGCGCTGCACCGACGTTCTGCCAGACCATTGTCACAGGCATATTCTCTCCAGCTCGAGCAATGGCCGGATGTCGTACCTCTCGAATAACCAGCCGGTAGCCCAACCGCCGGAGAAAACGAGTCACCTCCTCACGCACTTCGTCACCCGGAGGTAACGGAGCTGACTTGTTGTTGAAATAGGAGCCATGGAGAGCCAAGGCGTAGTTGAAGATGTATCGCAAAGACCAGCCTTCTTGGACCCATTTGCGAATATCCCAGCAAGTTTCCCAGGCCACGGGGGCCGTTTTCCAAACTTCAAGGGCCTGCGCTTCGTTCAAGGTACTGGGATAAGCGTTGCGCATATGGCACCAATTTCGTGAAAAGCCACCCATGTCGCCCAGGCAATCCGCTCGCCAACCAGTCCCGCGGCTTGTCGCATAGTGAAGCATCTCGGGACCATCGATGAGCATCAGAAGTGGTGTCTTTCTAAAGGACTCCAGGTACGTATCAATGATTTTTCGTTGATTCTCGGGGAGCGGCATGCGGGCAGGCTCGGACCTACTCATGTGCCACTCTCCCCACCAACCCACCGATCCGAGATCGATATGGTCCAGATCCGGATGGCCGTCATACTTTGCCGCCAGCCGGCGGATAAAATCCAGATGGGCCTTAAGAGTGATGGGATCATCCAAATCAGGGACTTCCAACCCTTGAACATCTCCATAACGCGTAACGATAACCCGCCCCCCAATATCGCGAAGCCAGCGTGGATGGTAGGGCCGTCCGCGAGTCGTGGAGCAACACATTACGCGAAAGGCCAGTTTTTGACCAGCGGATCTGGATTCAGCGAGAACTTTGTCGATAAGCTCGATGTTGAGTCGCCCAGGTTCTGGCTCGAGCTCTCCCCAGCCCCATCGAAGGTACTGCACAGTCGAGGGAATCCAGTCCGGGAGATTGCGATCGTTGGCGGCGGTGCGATGAAACGTTTCCCAACCCATTCCTGGGTTGGCAAGAATGTCCTCAATTTCCACCGGCCGAACGGTTACCCATCCCGGTTCCTCCGCCAGAACGAAACTGCTGACCAACGTTAACACAGCTAGATTGGTCGAAATCAACCACGTGGCCTTCATAGATTACCTCGCTGGCATGGGGCTCCCAGATGGCATGTCGCACAGGCAGGCCGTGAATGTTTTATACTGCGTTGCTCCGATTGTAACAAAGTCCTTGCTCGCACGGTACACGTACAACGAACAGGCAGAGGCACACCCCTTTTTGGCGGTATCGCGAATGTGTTATAAACTCGACAATGGCCAGGATGTGATTAGAACGCGGAATCACCGCTCTCCATACTCGGAAACTATGCCCGCAGGGACAACGAAAGTTTCGCAACATGGCTGACCGTGACGACGTCAATCAACTTGCTCGGGAACACGCCATCGAAATCTGGATGGCGGGACTGAAGGCAGTGCAGGCGGATACTCTCGTCCAGCGATGGGTCCGGGCCACGCAGGACCGGCTTGAATTTGGAGATCCTACCGAATTGACGCTGGACCTGGGCAGCGTTCGCAAGATTGTGGTCGTGGGGGCGGGGAAGGCGGGATCTGGAATGGTTGCCGGTTTGGAGAAAGTGATTCCGGAGCAAGTGGCACGGGACAAACAATTGACCGGGTGGGTCAATGTCCCCAAAGACTGTGTTCAGCCGACGCGTTGGATTCACCTCCACGGGGCCCGTCCCGCCGGTTGTAACGAGCCGACACCCGAAGCTGTTTATGGTACCGAGCAAATTCTGGAGCTGGTACAGGATGCTGAACCGAGCGATCTTTGTATCTGTTTGCTTTCTGGGGGAGGATCCGCGCTGCTCCCAGCTCCTATCGCAGGCATTACGCTGGAGGACAAGCAAGCGGTAACACGATTTCTCAGTGCAGCAGGCGCCAACATTACCGAACTCAACACGGTGCGAAAACAGCTCAGTCGGATCAAGGGCGGCGGTCTTTTACGATATTGCCGTGCCGGTTGGTTGGTTTCGCTCATCATCTCGGACGTTCTGGGTGATCCGCTGGATGTCATTGCTTCCGGTCCAACTGTTCCAGACACATCCACGCCGGAGGACGCGCTGGAAACTCTCAACAAATACGGTGGCCGTGAAGCTGGACTGCCCCAAGAGATTTTTCGAGTCCTGGAAAGGAAGATGGCGAATCGTGGAGAACGTGTGGGGCCGCAGTGTCAATTTTTCAACTTTGTGATTGGGAATAATCGCACGGCTGTAGATGCGGCAGCAGCCAGGGCGCGCGAACTGGGATATCAGGTGGAGGCTGAAAGCGCCCGGGAACCGGAAGGCTTTGCGGAAGACATTGGGCGGGAATTGGCGAAAACCGCTCTGCAAATGGTTGCCTCACCCGATCCTCGCTGTCGAATCAGCGGAGGCGAACCCGTCGTCCGGCTCGCCCCGCCAGAGATCAGAGGCTTGGGAGGCCGTAATCAACAACTCGTTTTGGCAGCCGCCGAATTCCTTTGGGAAACAATGCCCCCGGAGGTAATCATTCTTTCGGCAGGGACCGATGGTGAAGATGGTCCCACAGATGCTGCAGGGGCTTTCGTCGACCGTGCTGTGATCGAGCAGGCGAAAGAACTGGGATTTTCGCCTTCAGATTTTCTCTATCGCAATGACGCTTATCATTTTTTTGAGCCCCTCGGATCTCTGTTGCGGACAGGCCCCACACATACGAATGTCTGTGATGTTCGAATCGTTTTGACCCACCCCTGCCAGCCCCCTCAAGGTGCGCACTGACGTTCCGTTCTATTGCCGAAGAACGTTCCCCGCAGCCTGAGACGAGACCGCGGCCTCAGGAAGGAGCAGTGTGATGCCGGGACGGAAGTGTTCAAGCTTGTCGCCGAGTCGGTCGCGGTTTAATTGATAGATTTCCACCCAGCGTGAGGCTTTTCCGAGCTGCTCTCGGGCGATATCAAAGAGCGTTTCTCCTTCCTGCACCGTGTAGGCTCGCCGACTCACAGTAGAATTCTCGGAAAAAGGCGGAGTCAAGTTATTACGATCTGCAACGAGCGGTGGACTGTAGGGCATGCCTGATAAAGCAGCCGACGTCGGCGCGCCTGACCAGGCGGGCGGTACGGTGGGCTGTGAGCTGCTGGAAGCCGTAGCCGGTGTTTCTGTACCTGCCAAGGGCAATTGGGAAGACCGCGCGGGAATCAGCCCTACTCCGTGTTGTTCGCTTTGGCCCCCGAAAGGCAGAGTTGGGCTGACGGGCCCTTGCGATTGTTGCTGGCCTGGACTGCTCGCTTCGGGGGACCTGAAGGGAATGCCTGGGGCCCGTTGGTTGCTAAGTGGTGGCGCCCCGGCAAAGAAATCACCGGGGATAGTGCCGGGCACCGATTGCGACTGCGTGCCAAACGCTGCGCTACCAGAACTGATAGGAGTGGAATCCAGTGAATTTGCAGCCGGTACCGACTGCCCACCACCATCGCGGACGGGACTGCCGATACCGCTCAAAGTCGACGGATTGGCTGGCGGGATCGGATCATTACCCATGGGCTGCGAATTCTGATCCGGTTCGCTCGGATTCCAACCCGCCGTGAATCCTTGATTGGTCAAACCAGACCCCTTGTTGGTCGCGTTGAGAGGAGTGCTGTCTGGTTGTCCGAAGGGTAGAGACGGTACTGCCTGTGGTTGTTCTGTGGCCACGGGCTGGTTCGGCTCTAGTGCGTAGTAGCCCGAATTGTGCGACGCACTTCCCAACGGTGCGCCGAGGGGTGGCGACTCTGATGCGTCACGTGGGGCTGGGCCGTTACCAAGATTGACCGGGGTGTTGTCTAGATTCAGCGGTGGCACGACCGGCCACACAGTCTCTGAGTTAGACACGCGGGATGGCCCGTTCGCATCAATGGATCTATTGCGATCGTTCTGCTGGGAAGCCGCACCCGTGGGTATTGAGCCTTCCGCAGTCGTGCCTGGTTGAGGCGGTGCTTTGATTCCGCTCACCGGCCCCCCACCAGAACCGTTCGGTTCCCCGCGAGGAAAACTATGCAACGGCTGCTCGGGTTGCTCGCCTGCACCATTCGGTACCTGAACGGCTCCCCCCGTATTTTTCTCCGTACTAGCAACAGGAGACTGGTCGCCGGATGCCTTTGCCGTCTCGCTCGGGCGCAGGGTCATCAATCGATAGGCCACAACAGCAGCCAAAACGAATCCCAGAACCCCCAGGATTACCAAACCCACGCGGATTTCGAACGAAAATCGCGATGTAATCGGCTCTTCCAGGAATTGTTCTGAAGAGTCGAGCCCCTCCCCGGAAAGAGCGTCACGATCTGGATGCTCGCGATTTTCTTGTTCAGGAGCTTTATCTATTTTTCCCATCCTGCTTCTCCCACCGATTTCGGGCCGCAGCGGCATTGAGAGGAGTTGCTTGGTTTTATTCACTCTTGAAATAGGGTGCAAGAGCAATTTTTTGTGGAAAGCGCACGGTCTGCCCGCATGCCCGTAATGCAGAAACGAAGTCGAGATGGAAGGTCACACGTCAACGAAAACCCATTGTTAACGTGACCCTAAAACAACATCTGGTGAACGGCTTCGCATTCGCAGGCGCGCCAACTATCGAGAATTCCCAGCGGTTTCACCGGGCACCCTTTTCAGATAAACCCTGAGCGACGCGTTGCCGAGTTTCATCTCGGTTGGATTTGCATCCGGTAACGGCCCAAAATCAAACCGGATGGCGAGAGTTTCGCTCATGATCCAGTCTTTGTGGGTCAGCAATGCTTGCCGAACTTCTTTATCGTCCGCCACCACACCCAGTTCGATCCGGTCCGTGAAATCGCAGTCTAACTCCTTACGTTGGTTCTGCACGGCATGAACAAAATCACGCGCGAGACCTTCGGCGATCAGCTCCGGCGTCAATTCCGTGGAAATGACCACCACCCCGACTTTCCCCTGGGCGGCCGTCCAACCAGGTTTGGCGTTTAAGCGGATTTGGATATCCTCCTTATCGAGAACAATTTCCTCGTCGGCCAGTGGTACTTTTACCCTACCCTGTTCTTCGAGCTCCCGTAAGAGGGCACCACCGTCCGCCCGGCTCAGCCATTCCTTAACCGCGGGAAGCAGTTTCCCCAGACGAGGACCCAATCGTTTGAAGTCGGGCAAAACGGTATATGAGACATACTCATCTGCCCGGTCCCGCCATTCCACCTTCTTAACGTTAAGTTCTTCGGCGATCAGTTCGCTGTGGGCTTGAAGCCACGCCGACTGACCGCGATCTGCCACCACAATCTCCACTTTGGCAAGAGGTTGGCGCACCTTTAACTTGACGTTCATGCGGGCAGCGCGACCCAGCGACACAATTTCGCGAACAGCTCCCATCAGGCCGCACAATTCTTCGTCAACAAGTTCCGGATACTCGCCCGGATAATCGCACAGATGAACGCTTCGCCGAACGCGATCGCCAAAGACCGCCACGGCGAGATTCTGCCAGAGTTCTTCCGCCAGAAACGGCACAAAGGGTGCAATCAAACGGACCAGAGTGACCAGACACTCATACAAGGTCCAGTAGGCGTCGAGCTTGTCCTGATCTTTTTTACCTGACCAGAAGCGTGCCCGACTGCGCCGCACATACCAATTGGAAAGGGCATCCACAAACTCGGTGATTCGCTGGCAGGCTGCGAAATTGTCATATTCATCCATGAACTGACAAACGAGCCGCACGGTACGGTACAGCTCGCTGAGCACCCAGCGGTCCAGCTCGGCACGCTCTTTAATCGGTCGATATCCCTCAGCTTGCGACAGCACTTCGTGTTCCAAATTGCGAGCATCCCCGACGAGGAGCTCGGCGGGATTCCAGCCGTCAATCCGCGCATAAATCACGAAGAAACTGTAAACGTTCCAAAGGCGCAGCAGAAATTCCGGAATACTCTCGCGAATGGCCTGTTCGCTGTACCGGATGGAAGTCCAGGGCGCCTGATTGGAAAAAAAGTACCAGCGCAAGGCGTCAGCGCCGTAGCGATCAAAGATCTCCTGCGGCTCTCGATAATTCCGCTTGCTCTTGGACATTTTCTGCCCGTCTTCACCAAGCATCAATCCCAGCACCACACAGTGCCGATAGGGATGGGGAAACGCGATGTGAGGAGTTTCTACCTCCAGGAAGCGACGCGGATCATCCGGCGGCGTGTCCTTTTCCGGGCTGAAGAGTAAGGTGCTGATCGCCAGCAGGCTGTAAAACCAGCCTCGGGTCTGGTCGATTGCTTCACTGATAAAATCGGCCGGGAATTGTTCGGCCAACTTCTCCCGTGAACCCGGCAGGTGTGGATATCCCCATTGAGCAAACGGCATGGCGCCCGAGTCAAACCAGCAATCAATCACGTCGGGCACACGCCGCATTTTGGCACCGGGGCAAACCGGAGAGTCATAAACGATCGCATCAATGTACGGCTTGTGAACTTTAAGATGCTCCGAGAGCGAGGGATCCGCTTTCTTGGCCGCTTCCCAAACTTCCATCCCGGTTACTCCCGGCTTCGCCAAAAGCTCGGCGTAGGAACCGATTGCTTCCATGTAGCCGGTTTTCTCACAGACCCAGATGGGAAGTGGGGTACCCCAGAACCGCTCCCGCGACAGCGCCCAATCCACGTTGCTCTCCAAAAAATTGCCGAATCGCCCGTCTCGGATATTTTCCGGATGCCAGCCGATCCGGCGATTGTTTTCGAGCATTTTTTCCTTGAACGCTGTAGTTCGGATAAACCAGCTCTTGCGAGGATACTGGATGAGAGGATCCTCTTCCGCACGCCAGCAGAACGGATACTCGTGGACGTACTGCTCGAAATGGAAGAGAAGTCCCCTGTTGCGCAGATCTCGGATGATGTCGCGATCGCAGTCCTTGACCCAGCGTCCCTGGTAATCCGGTGCTTCCTCAGTGAATGTCCCATCCGGCGCCACGGCGCAGATGAGCTGCGGGCCTTCCCCCTCAACAAATCGTTCCTGTTCCCGGAGGAGCACCTCGTAGTCCACTTCGCCAAATGCGGGAGCCTGATGGACGACTCCCGTGCCGGTGTCGATCGTCACGAAGTCGGCCCCGACCACACGCCATGCCACATACTCGCGTCCCCCATTTTTGAGACGCCCGACACGTTCTCCGTCTTTTTTGTGGTAGTAATCGTACGGGGGCCGATACCGGCGACCGATCAACTGACTGCCCAAAACTGTCTTCGCAATCGTGGCCTTTTTACTAACTTTTTTAGCAATCGTGTCCACAAGCGCGGTCGCAATGATCAGTTTCCTATCCTCGCCCTCAAACTGGACATACGAATACTCGAGGTCGGGTTTGACCGCAGCGAATTGGTTGCTGGGCAAGGTCCAGGGCGTGGTGGTCCACACAAGCAAGTCCACATCCGGCTCGTCGAGGAGGGGAAACCGAACGTACACGCTGGGATCGGCCACCGACCTGTATCCCTGCCCTACCTCGGCAGCGGAGAGAGCCGTGCCTCCCTGGGCCCACCACCACACAATTTTGTAACCCTGGTAGAGGAGACCTTTCTCAAATAATTTTTTCAACGCCCACCAGACGCTTTCCACGTAACTCTGGTGATACGTGACGTAAGCATCTTCGAGATGGATCCAGAATCCCAGGCGTTCCGTCAGTTGCTCCCATTCGCGCGTGTAGCGGAATACGCTTTCCAGACACCGGCGGATAAACGGTTCGACGCCGAAGGCTTCAATATCGCGTTTGGAGTGGATGCCTAACTCCTTGCACACCTCTACTTCGACGGGGAGGCCGTGCGTATCCCACCCGGCTCGGCGCTCGCAGTAGAATCCCCGCATCGTCTTATAGCGAGGAAAAAGATCTTTGATGGCGCGGGTGAGGCAGTGACCCGGATGGGGCAACCCATTGGCTGTAGGGGGACCTTCATAAAACACAAATCGCGGGCCGCCGCGCCGCATTTCCAGCGACTGCTCGTAGATCTTGTTCTGCTTCCAGAACTGAATAATTTTCTCTTCGATAGCAGGAAACGACGGATTGCGCTCGACTGGCCCAAACATAGGATTAACTCTCGATCCTATCGCACAAGATTCTGGGGGACATCTCCGTTCGGGATGGCACTACGAGAACTCCCCAGTGAAAGCACCAAGCCCCCAGAACTTTCCAACGACCGAAACACAGCAACCCACCGCCATTCGCTAGCCCACACTCCCGCTAAAAGCTGCCCGGGCGAAATGTCATCAAAGTATTCCAAGTTGCCGGGCCTCCTCTCGGAGAATTCCCAAAACGATTTTTCGCAACTTGGGTTCTGCCTCGGCTGCCACACGGAGGATGTCCTCCACCACGGCAGGCTCGAGGGCATCAGGCAAACACATGTCCGTGACCACTGACAACCCGAGCACTCGCATTCCCGCATGAACAGCCACAATCACTTCGGGCACGGTGGACATTCCGACAACATCAGCACCAATTCCCCGCAGGAAACGGTATTCCGCCCGTGTTTCCAAATTGGGGCCGGTTACTGCAACATAGACACCCCGGTGGGCCACAAAATCTTCTCTCCGTGCGATGGCCAGGGCTCGGTCAATGAGGACGGGATCGTACGGCCGCGACATGTCCGGAAATCGTGGTCCCAGCGAGTCGTCGTTGGGCCCGATAAGGGGATTCCCATTCATCAGGTTGATGTGATCGTCGATGACGACAATATCACCCTTTCTGTAATGGGGATTCATTCCACCGCAGGCATTTGAAACGATGAGCAGCCCAGCACCCAAGGCCCGCATCACACGGACGGGAAAGGTAACTTGCTGATACGTATATCCCTCGTAGACGTGGAATCGTCCCTCCATGGCAACGACGGGGACGCCTTCCAGCGTACCACAAACGAGCTGTCCGGTGTGACCGATCGTTGTGGAGCGGGGAAAGTGGGGGATTTCCTCGTAGAGAATAACGGCCTCCTGCTGGATTTCAGCGGCCAGGCTTCCCAATCCTGTTCCCAAAATGATCCCCGCATGGGCCTGCCTTGACCACCGGGTGCGAACCGCTGCCACCGCCTCGTGAATTTGTTGCACCAGTACTGATGTCATCGCTGCGCCGAAGCCACTCCGAATTCGAGAAGTTCTTCACTCTTGCCAATCCCGCTACACTCCGTACCCCCTGAATCGGTCCAGAGGTCTAGCACTCCAACCGGCAACAACCGCCCCCCGGAGCCGTTCGGTTCCGGCAGCTTGCTCCGCAAGTGCCGATCAACCACTCTGATGCCTGCCCCGATAATGCATCATCAAAGCCTGCTCAAATTCAGAATTCTTCTTCGTCCTCTTCGAACTCTTCCTCTTCGATTTCTTCCTCGAACTCTTCTTCGTCCTCTTCGAGCTCCCTGTCCGGTTCTTTGGTAACTTCCTCCTCCTCTTCTTCTGCCTCTTCCGTTTCTTCCTCTAGGTCTCCGAACTCACGCTCGATCTCGGCCTCGTACTCCGGCTCAAACTCGAAATCATCATCAAAATCATCATCAAAATCATCTTCGTCGAATTCGTCAAAGTCGTCGTCGGGCGGAGGTACCGTGGGCGTGAATTCCACCGACGATTCGTCGCCGTCCGTATCCAGGTTGTCGTCCGTGGCCTCGTCATTCCAATCAGGAGGCACTTCGTCCAACACCATAGCGTGTATCTCCTTATCCGTTTCAGGTATATCCAGCCGCTCCGCTCCCATGACGTTCCCGCCACCCGTCATGCCGCCGGGGCGTGTTTGTTCCCGTGTTTGTTCCAGAGTTGACTCGGTCACTTATTGCTTCAAAGCTTTTTAGTTTACCCGTCACGGCAGGGAGGCGGTAGTCGGGCGATTATTCTCGCGAAAACACGCAAATACCGTCGATGTCGGCAGACGGCACAAATGGCAGAAACAAGGCCGTTGGGCTGATGTGGCGAGTCGGCCCGGAATGGGTATGAGAGGCGTGCCGGTTCAGTTATCGGTGGAACTTCCTCGTCACGTCCGGTTTTTTCCCTCACCGGATGACGAGAACGCGACCGGCTGTCAGCAGCACCGGCCCTGGTGATTGGGTTTGCGCGAAGGTACCATAATCCGGGACGTTCGAGGCCCCTGACTGAATCGCTCCAGATAAGGGAAGGAGTATTGACAAGATCGCTTCGCATCAGGTGTCTAAAACGAAGTCGTAAGGGCCTCTGCCTGAGTCCGTCGGTTGGCAACTGCATTGCTGCGTACACTGGGAAGGAGGTGGCATCCATGGCGAGCGTTTCCCGGCGTCGATTCCTGCAAGTTGGTGCCGCTGTTCTCTCCGGTGCTTTAGGCCGAAATATTGGCTGGACATTCCAACCTCCTGGAGAGCGTCCTTCGCGGACACCCGATGTCATAGTGCTCAATCCACGCTGCCGAGTGCCGGTTTCGCTCATCATTGACGATTCGACATGTCTTGTGAACCTTGCCCATTTCGCCATGCCGCAGTTTGCGGAAGTCTGGCCAAACCGAGCCGAGTATCAAAAGTCCTGGCGTCAATTCCCTCGAGAGATCCCCGATGCATTTGTTCAGAAATTCATGGCGTGGTGCGGGGAAAACGGTGTGAAAGGAAAATACAGCGTCGTTCCTTACCCCGCCTGTGTGGGCTGGCTGGACCGCGACCTGCCGGGCTGGTCCCATCAGGAGTTGGAGAGAAGCCTCCGCATCGTTCGCGAGGAGATCATGCCCCATTGGGACATCCACCCCGAGATGGTCACCCACACGTGGGTCATCAACACAAAGACCGGCCGGCCGTACGAGGAACGCTCCCAACGGTTCATGGAAAACTGGGGTTGGAGCGAGGGACGATCCGCCGAGGAACTGACGGATTACATTGCGTACGCTCTCCAAATCCTGAAAAACGCTGGACTACGGTGCGAAGGGATTACCACGCCGGGCGGTTTTGGAAGTCGGGCACGCCCCCAACTCTCCATCGCGACCCTGGAAGCCTGTCGGGACGTGTTTCAGGTGGAAATCCCTCATTATTTTCGGGATGTCTTCACGGGAGCGGAAAGCGTGGCCCCACGGGTGGAAAATGCCACAGGACTGGATGGCCCCGAACCGCGGTGCGTCGTGTCGATCATCGGCTGCACCGGGGACTGGTTCGGCGGATGGGATGGCGATACACCCGGCTCCCCTGACAAATTCATCACCCCAGATTTGGCCTCAGGCCGCCTGGTGGAAGTGATCACCCGGGACGAGCCAGCCGTTATGGTGTGCCACTGGCCCGGAATGTTCTTCAATGGAAAGGAGCTGGGCTTCCGAATCCTTCAGGAAGTTGTCAAGCGCTTGCATGCGCGATTCGACAATCTAATTTGGATGAACCTCTCCGAAATTGCCCGATATTGGGCAGCCAGGGAGTTGACAAGAATCACGATCGCCGGGCAACAAATCGCCTTCACTGCACCATTTGCGTGTCCCGGCTTCACTATCGAGCTTTCCAGAAACCCCCAAAAAGCTCCCCAGCTTCACCACGAATCGCAGCGCGTCGTTTTTCAAGAAGTCTCGAGCTGGCGGGACCTGCGACCTGGCACGTTCTGCAAAAAGAATCAGGGCCCCGGAGACCGGTACGTGTTCTGTTTTGACCTGCCCAAAGGGAAGTCATTTATCGCCCTGCAATGACCGCAGCCGCTGTTCGAAACAGTACGCTGCAACGGGAATCCAACTCTCCCAATGTCGATCACCCGCTGCAGGACGGTCCTCGGACTTTGCCGTCTCTTGCCATAGGGAACATCAATGCGCTGCCCGCAAAGACGATCGGCAGCCGGTGCGCCAGGTAAAATGGTCACGTTACGGACGTGACGTGTCGTCGGCGGATTTGAGCGTGAGTTTCACCCAACGAAGGTCGATCGCTCGATCGCCCGGAATATTCACAGCGCGCAGTTCCAGCAACCCTCGCTGCGCGGGAAGTTGGATCATGCCCAACACGAAGGGCTTGAAGTCTTTCACGTACGACTCCCCCTGCCGCGGTACACGGTCGAACTCATGTCCGTGAAGCGGTGGATCAAAGGGCTCAGTGATCTTGCCTTCCACATTGCGCCCCGCAAAAGAGGCCCGTACGACAACGCCGACATCTTCCGGCCGACACGTGTAGTAAACGACCACTTCGTATTGCCCCGCGGTGTGAACCTCGATATCCCAGGTAATGCTGTCTTCGGGGCTTGTCCAATTGGTGAAGAAGGAACAGTTGGGGGCTTTCGCACTCCGCTCAATTCCT
Source organism: Thermogutta sp. (assembly GCF_039793925.1). Taxonomy (GTDB): domain Bacteria; phylum Planctomycetota; class Planctomycetia; order Pirellulales; family Thermoguttaceae; genus Thermogutta. Next base: position 18,329 of record NZ_JBAMME010000370.1, read on the forward strand.
CCGTGGGGAACCCCGTCTCTGGCGGGCAGGTACGTCACGGGAAACTCCGTGTAGCCCACGGGAAATGGCCGGGTGTCAGGTTCCTTGGGGAGGACCTCTTCCTTAAATTGTTCGACCGCTTTCCGTAACGATTTTGCGACATCCGGGAATTGTGCGGATACGTCCTCCGTTTGGCCCGGGTCTTGGAGAAGATCATACAGTCGACCTCGGTTATCAAGGACAAAACGGTGATTTCGCACACTGACCTGGCCTGCCTGATGGGCGAAAATCAGGCGTTCTCGCGCCACGAATTTCTGCTTCCCCAAAAGGACAGGCGAAAGATCAATCCCGTCCATCGGTAGTGGTGCCTTGCAAGACAGCCCGGCCAACGATGCGAGGGTGGGGAAAAGGTCGATGGCGGCAGCAATCTGTGCCACCCGCATTCCGGCTGGCACATGGCCCGGCCAGCGAATGATACACGGCACGCGGACTCCGCCTTCATCCGTCGATCCCTTCCGACCGCGCATTCCACCGTTCCACCGCCAGCTATTCGGTCCATTGTCCGAAAAATACACCACAATTGTGTCTGACTCCAGATTACATTCGCGCAGAGCTTGCAAAAGCCGACCGACGTTCCAATCGATGTTCTCGCACATGGCCAGCACGGCACGCGTGAACTCGATGTCTTCCCGCTCTTTACCGTGATATCGCTGGGCGATCTCCGCCCTGGCAAATTTTTCGTAGAATTGGTCCGGCACCTGGAGTGGTGTGTGAGGGGTGTTGTAGGCCACATAACAGAAGAATGGTTCGGTTCGATGGCGTTTGATAAAGTCGATCGCATGATCGGTCAAATCGTCCGTGATGTACCCGCGTCCGCGGACAATCTCGCTTCCGGACTCCAATGGGGGATCGAAGTAAATTCCCCAATGCCCCGAGGTGAAGCCGTAAAATTCCTGGAATCCTCGCGCCAGCGGATGGTAGGGGTATTGGGTTCCGTTATGCCATTTCCCAAAAATGGCTGTCGCATAGCCAGCAGCCCGGAACGCCTGAGCAATGGTGTATTCATTGAGATTCATCCGCTCCGCGCCCGTCGTTACTCCGTGCACTCCCGTGCGGGGGTGGTAACGACCGGTAAGGAATTCCGCTCGCGTGGGAGCGCAAAGCGGGCTCACATAAAAACGTTCAAACAAGGCTCCGTCAGCAGCGAGTCGATCGATATTTGGGGTGCTCAGATTGTGATTGCCGTGCACGCTCAGGTCGCCCCAACCCTGATCATCCGCCAGGACAACGAGAATATTGGGCGGATCTCCAGGCTCGCCGGCGCACGTTATCGCGTTCAGAAGGCCGAAACTCAGTGTGACACACGCCAGGAGAAGGGTTCTCACGACACCTTCGCGCCTCATGGGTGATGCCTCCCCGCCCATAACCTGTGTGACCGAAGTTATGAAAAAATGACGATACGCGCCGGCTCTCTTCCAAGCTGGCTCGACTTGGACTCGCCTTCAGGATTGCCCTGATCGCAACCCCAGCACCGGTTCAAGCCCGATTTGGGAATGGTGTCCGCTATTATTGCAGAGTGCGATGGTAGTTGAAAGTAAAGGGACGCGACCGGGACGTCAGCCCCAGCCACTCCCCAACGGGGTCCGGTGAACCAACGAGGTCCACAACCAGGTGCTTCACCCGTATGCGATCATTTCGCAGTCGGCGCCAGTCGAATGGGATCAAGGGCCTGAACACCCACAGTCCCCATTCCCGGGCGGGCCTCATCCGCAAATCCCGCCGGTCAGCAAACACGCGCCCCAAGAATTCCTCCGGCAATTCCGCACGTGAAATGGCAAGTGGAGGACGCCCCATCACATATAGAGAGAGGGCGACAGGAGCATAGGCGCAAATATCTTCGATTTGACGTCGATCAGCCTCCACGGAAATGGTCACGGATCTCGCCCCGAGTTTCCTCAAAAATGCGGCGGCCAGTGGATTGAGAACCCCCAAACCGGGTCCCGCTTCAAAACCGATGCCTGCTCGACGCGCCAGCCACCATCCTCCCCAGCTATTGACTTCAACGGCCAGCCTGGCTTTGCGACAACGTTCCACAAGCTCCTCCATGCGCGACAACTCATCCTCGAAACACACCGGTGGCAGGGCGACGATCGGGACATGCTTTCGGCAGACTTGCGCGATCGTCGGGACGTCTTCTGGACCAGCCCCGTCCACAATTAGGTGCACCGGCTGTACACGGCTGACGAAATCTGTCAACTGCCCAATGCCGATACGTACTCGATTCGGCATGTCACCCAGCGCTCGCACATTGTTCGTGGCGGGTGCGAGATCGCTGGCAGTGAACGAACCCCCTTCGGGAAAGTCGATCACAATCGGTTTATTTTCCGCTCGGCGAATCCGACCGATCTCCGCTGAAATGCGATCGAGAATCGCGTTAACAGTTCGGGGCACCAGGAGAAACTCCGGATCGTCGGTCTCAACATGATCGGCGGCGCATCCCTGAAAATAGCGGCCCTGTACCATTTCACAAAGTTCTGCCGCCGTTACGGCCTTATGAGCTCGGCGGACCACCGTTTTAGGATACTCCCAAGTAACGTCATTCCCATGCCAACGGAGTTGACATTCGATACGCTTGTTGGCCGTGCTGAGCGTGAATTCGAAACCCTTTTTGTCAAAGGAAAACGCCGGGGTTTCCTCTCCCTCCATGAAAACTTCGCCGGCATTTCCCCCGATCCCATCACCGGCATCCGCTGAGATCTCATCCCGGCCAACTCGCCCGCGGTTACTACCGGTCAGATTCGTTTTCTCACCTATCAGATACCCGTTAGTTAGTTCGCGACCGGTGTAACTAGTGAGTGAGCGTGCTTCAGATTTAAGCTCGTCGATGTTGTCTCCCGCCAGCGCTCGACGATAGATTGCAACAGCCCGTGCCACCCAATCTGCCGTCTTGAGTCGGCCTTCGATCTTCACAGCCCGAACGCCCGCTTCGTGAAGCTGGAAAATATGTTCGAGGGCGCACAAGTCGTGCATCGAAAGCGGATGGCCCGCCTGCTGGCCCTCCACTGCCCAGGGAACCCTGCACGGGCTGGCGCACAAGCCGCGATTGCCACTTCGGCCGCCCACCCAGCTTGACATCAGACATCGCCCGGATACTGAAAAGCAAAGCGCTCCCTGCACAAATACTTCCAAATCAATAGGGGATTGCTGGGCAATTCTGCGAATTTCCTCGAGCGAGAGCTCCCGGGCAAGAACAACCCTGTCCGCTCCCAATTCGGCGGCAGCCGCCACGTCGGCCGAATTCGCCATGCAGGTCTGGGTGCTGAAATGGAATTCCAACTGGGGGAAGCACTTGCGAAAGGCTAACAGAGCCGGATCTCGGATGAGGATGGCGTCGACTCCAATTTCGGCAGCCTGCCGAAGCACTGCGATCGCCAGGCCCAGTTCTCTGTACGAAATATCGGTGTTGAGCGTGAGATACGCCCGGCGTCCGTGGGCATGAAGCAGATCCACCGCGTGTCTTGCCTCCTCCAGGGTAAAGTTTCTGGCACGACGACGGGCGTTCAAGCTTTGCAGGCCAAAATACACAGCGTCGGCCCCCGCAGTAACGGCCGCCCGGAGGGCGTTCCAATCACCCGCAGGGGCGAGAATTTCTAAACTGCCTCGCGAATTTACGTGCAAATTGTCGTTCGACAAGCGTGTCACCTCGCGCTCAGGAGTAAAATCCCTTCAGCGGCCGTCATCTCAATTAACGGCCGTCCCAGCCCTTTTCCATTGCAATTTTACCGCCGGTGAGGCCGACGGAGGACAGTGACAAGATCAGGAAGAGTCTGAGATGGCACGCGCAATCAACAGCCAGAAGGAGCCGTGCTCGCCGGTGCCCGAGCCTGCCCCGCGAAAAGTTTCGTGAGGCTTGACTTCAACGGATCCAGGGCCAGATGACCACCTTTTTCCTGACCCTCTGGCGGCAAGTACTTGCCCACCAGGCATTTCGCTCCCAGTTGACGTGCCTTCACCTGCTGGTGGTCGGAAAGATACCGTCCGATGGGCACCAACATGACAAAGGGAATATCGTGCCCTTTAAGGTGTTCCTTAAGCTCCTGGAAAAACTCCAGCCCGGTCATATCGGGCAACCTGTATGCACTCAAGATGGCGTCGTATCCACCCTCGCTTTCGGCCATCACAGCCATTTGCAACCCGGCTTTTCCGGTGGTCGCCGTCTCCACCACGCAACCCCATCGGGGCAGGTGTTCGTGCGCGTCCTGGAGCACCGACTCATCCCCATCCACGACCAGAATCCGCTTGTTTGCAAAGAGTGGTGAAGATTCCGTGGGGGGAAGCTGGCGCCCGATAGCGTGAACAATATCCTTCAACTCCAGGGCTATCTTGCCAATCTCCCGCAACGACTGCCGCAAGCCCTCCGAATCGGGATTCAACGATGCCTCAGTTGCCACAATCTTGCTGACAAGCTCATTGACAGGAATGGCCAACGCACGGTGCAGTTTTTCGATCACCCCCAGGGTCGCCTCAGTTTGCTCAACCTCGATGAGCTCGAGCATATTGAGCGCTGTGACCAGGTCCCGACAAAAAATCTCCAGGAAAAGCCGGTCATCATGAGTGAAAGCCCGTGGTACCGGGCTTTCAATATTGACCGTCCCGATCACGACCGGCTCCATATTAGCAGAGTAGCGTACTAACGGAACAGTCAGTGAACTGCGGGAATTCGCCGTGCCCTGCAGATATAGGCTATCGTTTCGCGTATCTTCACACAGATAACTCACTCCCGTCTTCGCCACATACCCGGTGATACCCTGTCCTTCAAAGGCGGGAGTGAGCTCCCTGGCGGCCGCCTCGGGGCTCATCCCTTCTGAGATAAAAGGGACGAGTTTGTTGGTCTGAAAGTCGATGAGTCGAATTTCAAACACGTTGAATTGAAGGACACCTTCCAGATAAGCGAGGACGCGATTTTTCAGTAACTGTTTGCGTTCCTCGGCCGTCAGCTTGATGAGTTCTCCGGGAGCAATATCCACCAGCCGCCTACCAGCCTCGTGAATCGCGCGCAATCGTTCCAGAGGACGGTAGTTAGAGGTGATCTCTTTAAGGACAACGAGTATCCGCTTTTTCCCCTCGGCCCCCGCTTCCATTCGAACGGCATATAGATCAAAAACCCTCGAATCGGGTGTCCGCAGAATCGAGCGGGCTGGACGTCCCTGATCCCTCGCGATAGTTAATGGAAAATAGTCCGGTTTGAGAAGCGTCACATCGCGAAAGATGTCCCGGTAAAAGCGTTTTCCAGTTAAACCATCACCATTGGGGGCAAACTGACGAGCTGCCTTATTGGCCCACTCAATACGGAACTTGTCATCCACGATGAAGATCGCGTCTGGGAGGTGCTCAACAATCGCTGTGGCCCACGGGGAAAATTCGGAGCTCATTTTGTCTGGTGAATTCAGGACAGACGACGTTTCCAAGATCGGATGCGCGCGTTGCTGGAGTAGAGATTGCATCGTCGCGACCTTATCGTGGTTGCAACTATTATGGAAATTTCACCAAGGCGGTAAAGTGGCACCATTTGTGCATCGCCTGTCTCGCCGCGCAATTCTACGAGCTCTGAAAGCAACAGTCAACAACTGTGGCGCAGACGACAGAATCACTCCGGATGGCCATGGGCGGCTCGCGATCTGTCGCCAGACTGCCCCGTGCCTGGAAGTGTCCTTTATAAGTGGCGCAAATTTAACAGGTTACAACTCGATTTGAAAGCCTGAAGAGGCAACTGTGCTAGGGGGTAAACGGTTGCCGATCGTGCGTTAGGCCACAACTTTCCTTTTCGATATAAAATTGTGGCAAAACAAATTAAGAACTGTGGCAATGATTTTTGATTCTTTCTCCCTAAAGTCTTCCTCGCCGTAACTTCCCCGTATAGTCGGTTCAGGTTGACTCCGCGGCAGAAGGTTGCACTTCCCTGGGCTCTTCGACGAAAAAAATACCGAACACCCCAAATCGGGTTTCCCAATGTTTGGTGAACGAGCTATGAGCCGCGCATTTTTTCTCGCCGTCGGACTGTTTGTCATGTTCCTCGGAGTACAAACGCTGGCTGTGCAGCGATTTGTTCTGAAAGCGCACGAGTCGCCGCCCGCCCAGGTTAGTCGCTCAGGAGCAGCAAGCGCTGGTTCCAATAAGGTGCTCGAACCGCCTCCCTGGGCACCGTGGAGTTTGATGGCTACTGGCGCCGTTGTTTCTTTATACGCGGTAACCCTTCCTATCAATCGGAAGTGATGTGCCAGCTTCAGGGCTCAAAGACCGTTTTGCAGTGATGCCCTTCGTACTCCTGAGGAGCCCAACTGACCCGAATAAGCTCTCGCGTTCACCTGCCGACCGAAAAAGTCAGTCGCTGAGAAAAGCCCCGAAACTCGAAAGTCCCCTTTGAACACACGCACTATGCGGATGTATCGGTCGTACATCGAAGTCTCTACTTCTGGCCACGGGCAGATGGTCGATCTCACAGCCAGGATAACGGAAGAGATTAAACGATCAGACATTCAACAAGGACTGATCCACCTCTTTGCGGTAGGAAGTACCGTGGCGCTGGGAACCATTGAGTTTGAACCTGGGCTCCTCAAAGACCTGCCAGCTTTGATGGACGAATTGGCGCCGCCAGACCGCCGATACCATCACGACGCCACCTGGCACGACGGCAATGGCCATTCGCACTTGCAAGCCACGTTGTTAGGCGCGACTTTGACTCTCCCCCTGGAAGGGGGCCAGCCCGTTCTCGGGACTTGGCAACAGGTGTTCCTTCTGGAGTGCGATATTAGACCCCGCCGACGGCGTGTTGTTGCAACGATCATCGGCCAATGAATTCCCGGAAAAAAATAGTCACAATCTTACTCAAAAAATAACAAATCAACACCGGGCGAAACGGGGGCAAAGCCGTTTCCCGCACTCGACGGGGAGGATAAAATATGACAGCGGTGCATGCACACCTGAACTGTCCAGAGGGGCCGGGTCGGCAACATGCTCGTTCTCTCACGCAAGTGCAATGAACAGATTGTCATCGGCGATGACATTATTATCACAGTTGTCGCCATTAAGGGCGGAACTGTACGCCTGGGGATCGAGGCGCCACCTCACGTCTCAGTTCATCGCGAGGAAGTGCTTCGAGCCATTCGCCAGGCAATGGAGAATCGGAATCCAGGGGATGAAAACAATCAGATGCCTAATAGTAATGGCAGATAATTCGCTTCTTGGTCCATCCGATTCATCAGGCTTTTCTCACCCATGTCGCGGTTGAGACTCCTCTCAAGCGTATAGCTTGGTGCTTGACTCGTGCTCTCATACGAGATGCCCAATTCGTCAGATTATTGACGCCTCGCTACAATTTCTCGAGCTTCCGCCGACAGGGACTCCTCGGAAGCCAGCGGCGAGTCAAGTACAATCAAGAAGGCAAGCAATGCGAGATTCTTTTTAAAGGAGTTGGTAAAGGTGAAATCTGTCTTGGAAACGTCCATTCCCGGCCTCAAGAAGCGGAAAGGTAAAGTCCGCGATATTTACGACCTGGGTACTCATCTTTTGCTCGTGAGTACAGATCGCATCTCGGCATTCGACTGGGTCCTGCCCACACCCATCCCATCGAAAGGACAGGTTCTCAATCAACTTTCCGCATTCTGGTTTAAGTTATTGGGCGAACCCAACCATCTCGTCACCGTCAATCTGGATGAAATGCCACTTCCCGAAGAGGTCGACCGGGAAATGCTGGCCGGCCGGACCAGTTATGTGCGAAAAACTAAAGTCATCCCCATCGAGTGCGTCGTCCGGGGATACATTTCCGGTTCCGCGTGGAAGGAGTACTGCCAAACCGGAACGGTGTGTGGGATTCAGCTTCCGCCGGGGCTCAAAGAAAGTGACGAGCTTCCAGAGCCGATCTTCACCCCAGCCACGAAAGCCGAAACCGGCCACGACGAAAACATTAGCTTCGATCGGATGATCGAGATCGTAGGCGAACAGCTCGCAATCGAACTCCGCGAAAGAAGCCTGCACATTTATAAGCAGGGAGCCGCTTACGCTAAAGATCGGGGGATCATCATTGCAGACACGAAATTTGAATTCGGGGTCGAAAATGGACAGATTTTACTAATAGACGAAGTTTTCACCCCCGACAGTTCGAGGTTCTGGCCGGCAGATTCCTACGCACCAGGCCGAGGTCAGCCGTCATTCGATAAGCAATTCGTGCGAGACTGGTTGGAAAGCGCCGGATGGGATAAGAACAGTCCACCGCCGGAGCTTCCAGATGACGTTGTGGAGAAAACACGAGAAAAGTATATAGAGGCCTTCGAGCGTTTGACGGGAGAAAAATTTCCATTTGCCTGATGGGTCTGAGGTGTTGCACGTCGGATGTTGATTACCACCTCACGGGAAGGACAGAGCAGAAACTATGCCGCTTTATGAAATCGAAACTGAGTATCACATCATCATTACCTGGGCTGACGATGAAGAATCGGCAAAGAACGTGGTGCGAGAAAACTATCCCCGCGAGGCCATTATCAGAATCGCGAAACGTCCGAGGAACAGTTGGGTCATCTCTAAGGCCGGGCTGGGAATCGTAGGCAAGACCGACCCTTGCCATATAGCTCGGGAATGCCTTGCCCGAGCGGCGGGAGACAAAATCCACGCGATCCGCCGTTACATGCAAGAGACCGGCGCCGACCTGGAACGAGCCAGGAAGGTCATCGAATCGAACATGATCATGGGCTGGTAGCAGCGTGGAGCCGTTTACCCCGCTCCGGGCCAACACGTTTCGGAGATACTTCAGGTTTCTGCAATGCTCTGGCTTCCTCGCACCTTCAACCCGACGACAAGGGTTCGGCAGCTTTCGTTTCTATCGCGCCCAATTTTTCGGTGCGCAGGGTATCTGACAGTGGAGTGAGTCTGATCCACCCAAAACAAGGCGCCAAGCGCACTGAATTGAAGTGAGAAAAGAGTGAGAAGAGGCTCCGAGGACAGGTAATCCACCCTATTCCGCATTGCCGGTCGAAGTCTCCATGACGAGGGGCTTCTCTTCGGTCCATTCCGTCCTCTTTTTTGACTAGCCCATCGCATACAAGCCTGTGACCAACCGCTCTCCCAGCGTCGGCGGTGTTTGAACCACCCCCTGAAAATTGGCCGCACAGCTTCTCCCGACTATTCGGTAATTTCATCAGGCGCCGGCCCTGAAGTGCATGGAGAATCGTAGTCAGCTTCCGCAGTCCGGGCGTTTGACCAAGCATTAAGGCTGGTCAAACGGTCCAGAACATTGGTGGTGATGCTCAACACTTGGTAGAAGTTAATAACCGCTTGGTCTTTTTTGAGCGGGATGCTTTTCACTGGACACAGGATCGCCCACAATACAATTCCGTGACAGATCGCCGACGCACCGCCGGCTCCCGCTTGGTGAAATCTTTTCGCAACCGGTATGGACGAGGTCACCGAATCCGCGGTTATCGGATTACAGGTAGTGTGGAAATGAATTCTTGTATTTCACTGAAACACCTGTCACCGTTGATCAGCACTCTGATGGTGTTCATCGGGGCCAACGCGGGCCTTGCCGAAAATCGTCCACGCCTGCAGTTAAGTGTCGGTTTCGCTCACGGCTGGTCGGTCGTACTTCTTGCAGAGCAGACGCCACCCGGTGCAGGAACGGCAGGCGGACTGCAACAATCCCGGCCTTCGGCCGCGCAACTTCGTCCCGAGTTGGACAATCGTTTAAAAACAGCCCTTCGTCGAAATTTTCAGCGAACCGATCGAATCGTCAGTTTGCAATCGCTTTTGGAGCGGTACTCACGGCAAGAAGATCTCACTCGTGCTGTCAAGACTTACTGGACTGTTGTGCGACTTGTCGCTTCGGTCGACGTGCTTTCAGAGTTGCTCTCGGAACTTGAAACCTTCCCGTGTCCTCCAGAACGACGTCCTTACCTCGAAGGTCTTAAAGGCGGCATCACCGGGCAACTTATCGATATGCGTTCTCAACTGGCTGCGGCACAATTCGAACTGGCCACATGGGCCGGCATGACGAATGCTCAGGGCCGAGCGTTTCCAGACGACATTCCCCACACGGGTGGTTACAACACGTATATTGACTCGCTGTTCCACGGCCAGGCCCCGCTGGAAGTCCGCAAAATAGACGAACTTCTTCCACTTATCCGGCAGTCCATCTATCTCCACTTCATAGCGGCTCGAAGTGCTCGCGACGCGTGGCTGGCGTACCGTGATCTGGCTAACGCGGGCGCGGCTAATATTGAACCTGCTATGCAGATGTGGCATCTGGCCGTTACCGAGAATCTTCGTTGCCTGGAATCTGTTGAGCGGTACAACGAATTGATTCTTGAATACATTCTTGAGCTACGAACCTACGGTCAAACACCGACCAACATTCTGCCCATGCTCCTCGAGGAGGGTAGCCGCCATATTGTCTCCGGCACGACTTCTGGATCCAACCCAGGCAACCGCGATAGCGGGAATGCTGCGACCTCCGCGCGGCAAGCCCGCCTATTGGCCGACGGGCTGCCCTTCGCTTTCAAGCCTCGGGAGCCGCTCACCGCACCGCATTGCTTACAGACTCCCACCTACTTTCTGACTGCTCTTGGGGAGTCTGGTGCCGTCGAAACACCAGAATTAACGAAAGGTTTTTTCAGCTCCATCAAGGCCACACGTCTTGAGGATTTCGTCAAAGAGCTTTCACGCTTCTGCAGTACAGAATCAACACAAATTCGAGGAGGCAAGCCCTTGACGCTGTCCGAATATCTGACGGATAGCTCAGCCGGAAATGGAGAACGTGGAGTCCGCACGATTAAGTATTGGGATGTGGTGGAAGCCCAGGACAGGCTTTTCGTGCTCATCAAACAATCGGCGATATTGTCGGAGCTTTTCCAGTTGGCGCTCCGAGAAGCCGAGCGTCCGGGAGGAGCCGAACTGGTGCTCCAGATTCACGCAGAGAGAAATGCAGCGGACGCAGCCCTTCAAGACGCCCATGCCGACCTGATGGAAAAGCGATTTGTCCTCAAGAAGAGCCACCCAGCCACCGCTGTCGATCCGACTGCAGTCACGCCCCCGTTTGCTGGTCCGTACGAAACGCGATGGGACGAGCTTGCCCCCTCCATCCCTCCGGCCCGGCGTGTCCACTTGGGAAAGATTGCCTATCGGTTGCCGGGCATCTATGCGGCGACAGCACAAACCGCCTCGGCACTCCTTTCTGCCGATCTCGCCCGCCAGCGCGATGCCGAGGCTTATTTGCGGGGCCAAATCCCTTTGACCACTCTTCTTGCATCCATTCGGCTCGAATTTGACCTTTGGTTAGAATTCATTGGAGGAGTTGGCCAATACAACAGGGCCATCGCAGAGTACGCAGCGAGTTGTCTGCCATTCGCTTCGTTGAATGACTACCTCAAGGCTATCGGCGCCCAGTAGTGCCAGCAAAAAAGGTATTCGCATCGCTATCCAGTATGCTCGAGCATCATCCGAATAGTTGCGAAAGCAACACGGCCCCATCCTTGATGCTACAACCGGCCGAGGGAATTCAGAAATATTTCCCCCGGGAAACTATCCCAGCAAGCCTGGCCGTGAAGATCGGGGCGCTAGAAATCTCCCCTCCTTTGTTTCAGGCGCCCATGGCTGGCTACAGCAACTATGCTTTCCGACAGCTCCTGCGGCGACTGGGTGGAGTCGGTTTGCTTTGCACGGAGATGGTTAGTGCCAGAGGTTTTCTCGAACTCGATCGCCGCTACGGAAAACTTCCAGAGCGACTGTGGGGTGTACGCGAAGAGCCGCGTCCTGTGTCAGTTCAAATTTGGGACAACGATCCCAACAAATTGGCCCAAGTTGCCGAAAGGCTGGTTGAAGATTTTCACGTGAGCGCACTGGACCTCAATTTCGGCTGTCCTGCGGAGCAGATCACCAAAGGCGTCGCTTGCGGAGCATATCTTCTCAAAGATCCGGAAGTTGTGGGCAACATTGTGTCCAAGGTGGTGCGGACCGTGTCCCCCATCCCGGTGACAGCCAAAATGCGTCTGGGTTACACAGACCAGCAACTTACGGCCTGCGAAGTAGCCCAAGCCATTGAACAAGCCGGCGGCAGCGCGGTCTTCGTCCATGGACGGACAGCACAGCAAAAGTACCGAGGGACGGCCAACTGGGAACGGATTGCCGAGGTGAAAGCCGCGGTCCGGCGCATTCCCGTCATTGGCAACGGCGATATACGGTCCGCGGCCGATGCCGTCAATAACTTCAAGCGCTATGGTCTGGATGGAGTCATGATTGGTCGGGCTGCCCTTTTCCGACCCTGGATTTTCCGCGAAGCGGCGGCCCTACTTGCTGGGAATGCACCGCCCCCGGAACCAACCCCGGAAGAACAGTTCGATCTCATTCGCGAGCAATACGAGATGCTCATGGGCCAGTTTGGCAGCCCAAAAGCGACCATCTTGATGAAGCAATTTCTTTGCCGGTTTATCGCTTTCCGGCCGGGCTCCAAGCATCTTCGAGTGAACGTACTCCATCTGAATGAACCGCGTGAAATCCTAGAGGCGGTCCGCCAATTCCTGCTGCAGACGGCGTCCCCGAGTAGTTTGTCCGATTCGTGTTGAGCTGTCGTCGATTGAATCCGTAGCACCTGCTGAAGCAACCCAGAGTACCCGACAACTCGGGAAGTTTTCTCTGCTTTTTCAAGTGAGAACACCGTGTCCCGGCATCTGTTTCGGGAACCTCACTCCCGAGCTTCGCCGAGCCAGCGTTCGCGCGTAGCGCCATCGGGTGAGACCTGCCACACGTGGCCTGTCCGGACATCGAGTGCAGTGAGCCAACCACCACCGTAGCAGTAGGTGTCGATGCAGACAAGATAGCCAAGATTAAGAATTTCCCCGTTTTTCTGTGCGGTGTGCCCAGTAATGGCCACTTTCCCAGAGACATGGGGTCCCGGAAGATATTCGCGCAGCGAGCACCAGCGGAGCATGGTTCCATCCAGCATATTCAGGGGACGATGTTCATCGTAGTTGGCGTGGACGAAAAAGTGGTTTTCCGTCTCGTAGTAAGCGACGCAATTTCTCAAAAAAGCTATGTGTTCCGGTGGAATTCCTTCCACCGTGGCACATCCATAAGAGGCCAAAGTGGCGGCGCCGCCGTAAATCAACCAGTCCTGAAATGCCTCCCTTTCGCCATCCAAAATGTTGAGCAGCATTTCGTCGTGATTACCCAAAATCGGTACCAGGGTGACATGCTGTTGAAGCCGTATTAAAAGATCAATGACGCCACGGCTATCAGGCCCCCGATCGATGTAGTCGCCCAGTCCGACAATGATGTCCGAACTTCCCGGACCGATCCACTCCAGGAGGCGCTCCAGAACGTGTCGATAACCGTGAATGTCTCCGATAGCGATGATGCGGTTCACTGAATAACCACGGTTTTAAACGGCTGGCAGCAACAAACGGCGTAAACCCGGATAGCAGTTACAACTCGTGCCCAAATTGCGAATCGGCAGGTGGGCCATCACACATCACGATCCCCCTCGCGCCATTCTACGTCGATCGCTTCCCAATGGTTTTGCATCACATTCATCCCGCGACGGGGCCGTGAGTGGTCAAGAAAATCTGCGTGAGGTGGAAGAACACGGGAGCCGCGAAACAGAGTGAGTCGATCCTGTCGAGCACTCCGGTGTGGCCCGCCACGAGAGTCCCATAATCCCTCACGCCGCGATCTCTCTTGATGGCGGACATGGTGAGGCTTCCCGCGAACGCAGCGACGGAGATCGCGAGGGAAAGGGCCGCCGCAATCCACACAGAGTCGAAGGGTGTCACCCACCAAAGCATGGCGCCCACCAGCGTCACACTTGCCGTACCTCCGAGAAGCCCTTCCCACGTCTTGGTTGGATTAATATCTGGAACGATCACGTGCCGACTGGGAAGCTGGGACCAGGCAAAGTGGAGTGCGTCACTGAGCTGAGTCATGAACACCAGGAAAAACAACAGTCTCAGGTTATACGCGTCATTACCGAAATTGATGGTCGTCAAGATCGCCGGTGCGTAACTCAAGCAATACACGCAAATAAGTAAGCCCATTTGAATTTTGGCTGTTCTTTCAAGGAATCTTTTCGGGTCGCCGGAAAGTGCAATTCGCGTGTGAATGAAAAGGAGCGCATAGACCGGGATGATGATTGCAAACAGTTCGTAACGTGCCAAACCCACCAGAACATACTGTGCGGGTGTGCAAAGCACAAACACCCAGAAAAGAGCCCGATGATCACCCGGTCGAGTCGGCGTTAGCGTGATAAACTCGCGAAGACTCCAAAAAGAGATCATCCCGAACAGAACGATGGTCGCCGTCTTGCCGAGGATCATCGCCCCTGCTAAACCTGCAAAAAGCAACCACCAGGCTCTCAGGCGACCAGAGAGACTGTCCACGATGTCCGGATTGATTGCCTCGCTTCGCCCTTTCCGCAAAACATGGACCACCACAGTGGCCACGATCAAAAGGAGCAAAACCCCGCCCAAAAGACCCCATGTGATGACATCCATGGATCGCGACACCTCAGCGAGGCTTAAAAGAACACCCGCGGGTTCAATCCCTCTGCCTCTTCCCGAAGAACGCTATTTTTTCAGAACAATGATCTGCCGCCCAATGCGGCTGGCCACTTCCAATTTAATACCCTTTTCGAGATTGCCTCTTTTCAGCGCCTTCTGCCAATCATCCACATTGCTGATCGGCTGTTCTTCCACCTGCACAATAACCATTCCCGTTCTCAGGCCGCATTTCTCGCCCGGTTTGCCGGGATCTGCATGGACAACGACAACCCCTTCTGTCACGCGAACTCCGGTGGCCTGACCAATGTCGGGATCGAAATCCATCAAAATAAGCCCGAGTTCCCGATCATACGTCCGTCGCCGAGTCACTTCAGAAGACTCTCCTGAAGCACGTTGTTTAAGTCGCTCGGCCAACTCCCGTTCCGAAGGCGATTCCTCTAGCGTGACCTCGATCTCAATCGGTGCTCCATCGCGAAGTAACCGAATTTTGTGTTTTTGATCAATGGCCGCGCGTTCCACCAGCTCCTGAAGCGTCGGAACATCAGTCACGGGATAACCGTCAAACTCCGTCACAATATCGTTGCGTTTGAGTCCCGCCTTGTCCGCCGGCCCATCCGGGAGCACCTGCCGAATGACCACAGCGCTTGGCCCAGTCGCGCTTCTCCCGTCATTTCCAGCTTGCGCCGGGCGCGGCAAGAGAACCTCATCGAGAGTCACTCCCAAATAAGCCCGGCGGACCCTTCCGTGCGCCAAAAGTTCTGAACTGACCCATTTCACCAGGTTGATTGGGATGGCGAACCCGACGCCCTGGTAGCCACCACTTCTCGAAAAGATAGCGGTATTAATCCCCACAACCTCCCCCTCCAGGTTTACCAGAGGCCCCCCGGAATTGCCCGGATTAATAGCAGCATCAGTCTGAATAAACCGCACGCGGCCGATCGATCGCAAGCTCCGTCCTTTGGCACTCACGATCCCAGCGCTGACCGTCCCCTCCAATTCAAAGGGATTGCCGACCGCCAGAACCCATTCTCCGATGTCCAATTGATCTGAATCTCCTAAACGGGCGGCCGGAAGCGGCTCGGTTGTCTCAACCTGCAGGACAGCTAAATCGCTCAATTCGTCTGTTTTTTTGTCGATCACGGGTAACTCTCGTCCGTCGAACAGGCGAACGGTAACGACATCTCCCCCCTCAATGACGTGCCGATTTGTGACGATCACTCCCCGCGGATCGATAATCACGCCGGCCCCCAGCCCCATATCCGGATTCCGAGGGATGTCGAACTGAAAGCCCGGCTCGTCAGGATTGGCGTCGTTATCCCCCCACGGTAAGCCGGGGATCGACCGTCGGGGCCGCGATTCCCGCGTCGTTGCCGTGCGGATTGTTACGACAGTCGGCAGAACTTTCTTCGCCGCCAAGCGAAAGGCAAGGGAGAGTTTTCTAGCCTGTTGGATAGCCTCAGCTTCGTGGTCCTCGCCCCGTACAGTTTTCCCACTGAGTACCGGGCAAAGCACGAGCGCCATCACCAAAAGTCGCGACCCGAGCGCGATCCACGTCAACTGCCTTCCGCCGGCAATCCACCGATGGTCACTGTTTTGGCCATGATTGATGATCATAAGAGCTCCTCAGCAAATGCTGATTTTGGTTGCACTTGGAGACCACCTCCATTGCGCAAGTTTACGACAAGTTCTCCTGAAGAATCAACCGAGCTGCACGGCCATTTGTTTTTTGCTAGGCGCATTCGCCGTGCAAGGGCGCCACAACCAGCCCCGTCCGCCCCTCGTGAACTGGTCACTTAGCAGGATAACTTGTGTTCCCGGGACTCAGGCCAAATTATAATGATGCATTTGTGTGCTTTTGGGCTCCTGCAGCTCGATGGACTGCGTTTTGCGGGAGCCTGTTGTTCGCCGTGGCCGTTTGCCCTGTTGATTCGAAAAGGAGATGCACCATGAGTCAGGCGTTCGTCACTCGCCGGGATTTTGTCAAGGCAACGGGGGTTGCTGTGCTGGCCGGTGGGCTCACCGGCTTTCCATTACGGGTGTCGCTGGCAGAAGGACAGCGATTGGCGGAAGGCGCCCCTCACGCCGAAAAGCTCGGCTGGCGCCTCGGCTGCCAGGCCTACACATTCAATCGCTTCACGTTTTATGAAGCCATTGAAAAGACGGCGTCCCTGGGCCTCCATTACATTGAAGCTTACCCGGGCCAAACCCTATCCAAGGAGAAACCCGACGCCAAGACCAATGATTCACTGTCCGCTGCGGATCGAAAAGAAGTCAAAAAACGGCTTGCCGACGCCGGCTTGAAGCTCGTCAATTACGGCGTGGTGGGACTGCCAGCTAATGAAGAAGCATGTCGCCGGGTGTTTGACTTCGCGAAAGACATGGGCATCGAGACAATTGTTTCCGAGCCCCCCTTCGATGCCTTCGACATCATTGAAAAGTTGTGCGACGAGTACCAAATCAACGTCGCCATCCATAACCACCCCAAACCCTCAACCTACTGGAACCCCGACACAGTCCTCAAAGTCTGCGAAGGACGGAGCAAGCGAATCGGTGCCTGTGCTGATACGGGACACTGGATGCGTTCGGAAATCAATCCCCTGGAAGCTATCAAGAAACTGGAAGGCCGGATTATCTGCTTCCATTTCAAAGACCTCAACCGTTACGGGATGGCTGCCCATGACGTGCCCTGGGGTACCGGTCAGGCAGACGTCCCTGCGCTCCTCAAAGAAATCAAACGCCAGGGGCTGAAAGCAGTGTTCTCCATTGAATATGAGTACAATTGGGAAAACTCCCTGCCCGAAATTGCAGAATGCGTCAAGTTCTTTGACAAGGTGGCGGCAGAGCTTTTAAACTCCGGCTGAACCTTTGAGACGGGCCGGGACGGTTTTCTGCCAAGGTGAGGTCCTCGAAGGAACCGTTCGCGTTCGTCCATCACCCAGGCCGTTTCCCCGGTGGTTGTTCGCCGCCAGGATTGAGGAGCTTGAACATCGCGACAGCCACTTCGGCCGCCCGTGTTGGGCGGCCTTTTCTTCGGCGCTCAGTTCCCCAATTTCGAAACCCAACGCCCGAGGGTGCCCCGGTTAGGCCAAGCCGAGACAGTGGACACTTCGTCACTCCGATACATTCCTATCTTCTGTGGCTGCAATCACTTACGGCAGTGCATGCACCTCACGAGCACGCCGGACAGCAAAAAGTTTTCGGATTAGACTTGACTTCTCCCCTCCGTTGCGCCACAGTCTTTGCCACAGTTTCAACGTGCTGTTGCAATGAGAGGGGTGTCAAGTCTTTTGCTGTGCCCGCTTGAGTCCCTCTACAATGGGCGGTGGCCCCACGCAGTTTATCGACGAATGCTGAGCAGAGCCCAGTCTTAATAGTTATTCGGCTCCGTCCATTGTGGGCAGAGTGTACGGTAGGTCATAACAAAAAAGTTATTTGGGGAATTCGAGGAGGGATTGGCTGATGGATCTAGCTGACAGTCTCCGCAGGATGGAAACCACAGAAACAGTCGAAGAACGCTGCCGGAAGGTCGAAGAAAAAGCGGATCAACTCTTCGCGGCGGGCGTGGCATGGACCACGTTTTTCAAAGAACTCCTGGGACCGGAGGGCCTGGTCCGGCAACTTTTCCCCACGCCTGAGGAACTCACTCGGTTCGAGCAAACGGCCACCCATCGAAAGGTTCAGGAAATGCTTGCCGGATTGCGCCGAGTCCAGGAGGGCCGAGCGGCAAAAACCGAGGCCGTCAGCGTGATCACTCTCAGGATTCCAAAGAGCCTTCACGATGCCCTCGCCGAAGAGGCTCATGCTTTGAAGACCAGTATTAACCGACTGTGCATCTCAAAGCTTGCCCAACTGATCGACGCGCGACTTGTGCCGCCACTACGGCAATTTGAACGACGCGGGGAAATCACTGTGCAAGACAGAGGCGAGCGTTCGCAGACATCCGACGGACTCCCCGAACGAGAATAGCGGCCAGCAGAATGAGTAGCCTGAGATGGCGCGGTGATCCGAAAAAGTTAAGGAGCACGAGGGCGGGCCTGTAAGCCGGGTTCTGTACCCTGGTGCCTTCCAGGGTGATGGCCATTTATCTAGGAGGCCGATTGCTCGGCCCCTCTAGCGGTCTACCCGGGGGTCGAATGTGGCGGTCGGGATCACCCGCGGAGGCTTGCACCTCACTTCCCCCTGCTTGACCTTGCTCCCGGTGGGGTTTGCCTAGCCAGACCGGTCACCCGGCCTGCTGGTGAGCTCTTACCTCACCCTTTCACCCTTACCGCGCGGTGGGCACCGCGAGGCGGTCTAGTTTCTGTGGCACTTTCCCTAGCCTTTCGGCCGGTGGGCGTTACCCACCACCGTGATCCCGAGGAGCCCGGACTTTCCTCCCGCCCGGCGACAGACCGGGCCGGCGGCCATCCAGCCCGCTCCGTGCTCCATAACACATTATACGTTTCGGCCCATCTCGCCCTCACGAGTTGCGATCGGAGCGTACTCTGGCATCCGGTCCCACAACTTCCCCTGGTATGTATCCCGTTCCTCCAAAAGTCGCTGGATCCGTTGGAGGGTGCCTGATTTATCACGACACCACTCGGGGGCGATTAAATACGCATCCGAGGTCTCGGCCGTGAGCCGTTCGATGACGATCGCTGGCGAAATTCTCTCCAGTGCAGCCACAACCAGCTCTGCGTATTCATCCTGCTCAAGCGGGCGATACATCCCGGCCTCGTAAATTCGCGCCAGCGCGGTATCGCGTGCTACGTACAGGTTGTGAATTTTGACAGCATGAATAGGCAGATCCCGCAGGGCGCAAATGGTGCCCAGCATCATTTCTGCGGTTTCCCCCGGTAAGCCGAACATGACGTGGGCACACACCCTGAGATTTCGCGCTGCGCACGCCCACACGGCCTGGCAAAAATCCTCGAACGTGTGTCCGCGATTGATACGGCGAAGCGTGGCGTCATGGGCTGATTGCAAGCCGATCTCCACACTCACCCAGGTTTTCTCACTCAACTCCGCCAGAAAGTCCAATACATCTGGGGGGAGGCAGTCTGGCCGCGTGCCGATCGCCAACCCCACAACGCCGGGAACAGTGACGGCTTCTGAGAACATCGCCTTGAGGACCGGCAATGGTGCGTACGTATTGGTCCCCGGTTGAAAATAGGCGATGAATCTATCGAGCGCCCGCCGTTTCTTGAAGTTTTCAATGGAATTGCGAATTTGCTCTGCAATGGAGGTAGGTTGGTCGTAACGCCGGCTGGGACTGAAACTCGCGATATTGCAAAATGTGCACCCAAAGCGGCTGATTGTTCCGTCAGCATTTGGACAGTGAAAGCCGCCGTCGACGCTGATTTTCCAGGTTTCTCCCCCAAAGGTGTGCCGATAATACAGACTAAGGTTAAAGTAGCGTTTTCCCAACGCGCGCCAATCAACCGCCGGAACAGCCGGTGAAGAGTGGCCAATCCCAGACGTGTCTATTTGTTGACGTTCGCGCATTTCGGGCTTACACTAAAAGGGCGGTTTCCAAAAGTAACCTAGGTTCTAAGGGCATCGTAAGGGCGCAGCAGAAACTTTTCAAGGAACAGAGAACAGGCAATCCTATGTTTGGAGAGCTGATCCCCCTTGGTGGTGGTGACCCCATCCCCTTGCTGAAGAAAAGGCTGATCGTAGGACGCAGAGAGAACTGTGACATTGTCCTTCGATTCTCGAATGTGTCCGGCCAGCACTGCGAGCTGTTCGTCGTCTCGGGATACTGGTACGTGCGCGACCTGAACAGTACGAACGGCGTCAAAGTGAATGGCGTCCGGGTAAAAGAGCGCCGCCTCGATCCAGGTTCAATCCTCTCTATCGCCAAGCATCAATACGAAATCCGGTATAATCCTATTGAGCTGGGGGCGGTAGGACCACCGCCTCCCGACACTTTGGAACAGGACATTTTCGCGCAATCCCTGTTAGAACGGGCAGGATTGGTAAAGCCGAAGCGAACCGAAGAGGAGGTGACGCCGTCGAAGCCAGGGACGGACAAGGAAAAACAGGAAACACTTTCCGATCATGATGAGCCGCGGTACGATGTTCTTGAAGGTTTGCGACGACCGGGACCGCAATCTCGGTAATCCTCTGCTGTTGAGCAGAAGTAACAGATTTTTGACAGCGGGACCTTCACTTTAATTCCACTTCGGAGACGGCCCGAACGGCGCGTCACGGGTTAGATGGGTAAAGACCGCAGGAAGAAGTATCGGGTTGAGTTTCGGAAGAATCGTGCTCCCAGAACCAGGGACAAAGATCTCACCGACCGAGTCCTGAGCGAAGAAGAGGTTCTTGACGACGATTTGGTCCGGGAAGAGCGGGTCGGGGGGAAAAATGAGCTGACCCGGCGGGGGACAGTTATCGGAGAAGACGTCTCTGAAAAGGCCGAGTCCCCGCTCCCTGTGGTGCTTCCCGCTCGACATCCCGATAGCAGAATGGGTCGGGTCATCGCCGTTCAAGGGCTGATGTGTCTCGTCGAAGATGAAGAGGGCAACTCGTATCGCTGCGTTGTGAGACGGCTTCTCAAGCGGCTGGCGACAGACCAGCGCCATGTCGTGGTGACCGGCGACAAAGTTTACTTTTATCCACTGCCGGAAAATCCCAGCGAAGGCGTCATTGAGTCGGTCCTGCCCCGCCGCGGCAGTATCAGCCGGGAATCCAAGGGTAAGCAGCATGTGATTGTCAGCAATGTCGATCAGGTGGTCGTTGTCAGCAGTGCGGCCATGCCGCGGATCAAGCCTCACCTGATCGACCGGATGATCGTGGCGGCGGAAAAGTCAGGGGTAGAACCTGTTATATGCATCAACAAGGTGGATCTGGTCGACCGAGCAGATCTCATGCCGCTTGTAGGGCTTTACAGCCAATTGGGCTACCGAGTGCTTTTGGTCAGCGCGCTGAGCGGCTTTGGATTGTCAGCCCTGATCCGCACCCTCAAAGACCGCGTGAGCGTCCTGGCCGGTCAAAGTGGGGTGGGCAAATCCTCGCTCCTTAACGCGCTCGATCCCGACCTAAAAATCCCCACGGCTCCGGTGAGCGAGGACACCGAAAAAGGTCGGCATACCACCACCACAGCCCGACTATACCGGTTCCGTTTTGGGGGATACGTTGCAGACACCCCTGGAATCAGACAATTTCAACCATGGGACCTGGAGCCAGAAGAAGTGGCCAACTACTTCCGCGATCTCCGTCCGTACGTCAACCGATGTAAGTTCCCCAATTGCCTTCACATCCAAGAAACGGATTGTGGCGTCAAGGATGCTGTGGCAGATGGCTGGATCGACGAACGGCGTTACGAAAGCTACTGTCACCTTGTCCTTGATGAAGAAGTTGAGGTTGAAGAAGAATGAAACCAGAGTCAAAGCAAGTTATTCGCAACAATTCGCGGTAAAGAGGTCTAGCGTGAATCCAATAACTCCGTCGTCTGGGAGGAGGTGTGTATCGCTGTGAAACGCCGGAACGGCACGACGATTCGATTGGGTCGCGAACCCGAAAAAGCGGTACTGGTAGGGGTTATTCTCCCCACAACAACGGTTGAAGACCCTCCGCTTGCTGAACTGGCCGGTTTGGCGGACGCTGCAGGTATCGACGTCGTCGGTCAGGTCACGCAGCGCCGCTTGGCACCCGATGCCGCCACCTTTATCGGTCGTGGAAAACTGGAGGACGTGAAAAAACTCGTTCGCAGCCTCCGCGCTGACCTGGTCATTTTTGATAACGACCTCTCGCCTGCGCAGGGCCGCAATATCGAAAAGGAAGTCGGTGCCCGGGTTCTCGATCGGACGCAACTGATCCTCGATATTTTCGCCCGGCGTGCCCAAACATACGAAGCCCAGCTCGCGGTGGAGCTAGCACAGCTTGAGTACACGTTACCCAGGCTCAAGCGAATGTGGACCCACTTGGAACGCCAGACGAAAGGTGGCGTGGGGCTCCGTGGACCAGGTGAAAAGCAACTCGAAATGGACCGGCGTCTTATCGCCCATCGCATTCACGAGCTACGCAGCGAACTGCAGGTCATCCATCGCCGGCGGCAGCGTGAGGTCATCGCACGCAAGCAGTTTAAAACGGTATCCCTGGTGGGTTACACGAACGCGGGCAAAAGCACCCTCATGAATGCGCTCACCCACGCCAATGTGTATGTTGAAGATGCACTCTTCGCCACGCTGGATACACGCACACGGCGATGGCAACTTCCGGGATGGGGACCGGTGTTGCTCAGCGATACGGTGGGCTTTATTCGCGATCTTCCCCATCATCTCATCGCCAGTTTCAAAGCCACCCTTGAAGAGGCAAGACAGGCAGACTTGCTGCTCCATGTAGCCGACGGAAGTAATCCCGCCGTTCTCCAGCAAATCAGCTCTGCCTACCGCGTGCTCGAAGAAATCGGGATCGAAGGCAAAGACACCATCCTGGTTATCAACAAGATCGACCGCATTGCGGATCGCCGCCGTGTGGACACGTTGCTCGAGCGCTATCCCCAGGCCCTTCCCATCAGCGCACAAACGGGGGAAGGTCTTGCGCAACTAACACAAATGGTGTCTGAGCTTCTGGCCCGCAAGTTCATCGAGGTCGATGTAGAAACGACGGTGGATAACGCCCGCGTGGCAGTTTTTGTGAAGACCCATGGAGAAGTGTTTTCGCAGCGGTATCACCATGAGAATCGCCTTACCATTCGCTGCCGTCTACCGGAGGAGTATCTTTCCCAAATTGAGCGGCTCGGGGCGTCGGTCCACCGGAGGCGGCACAACAGCTCGGGCCAGGAGCGAGACTTGGCTTACGCACTATTGCAGCCCCGAACGGAACGTGAAGCAACAGGCGGGCTTCTTGGCGACGCTCCCGAAGAAACAGGCTGAGTACCCCCGAAATTGATCAGACCTTGTCTTGTGCGCCGTTATCCACTACGCTGACATCGCAGTCGAGACGGTTGGCCCTCCAGGAACTGGGAACTATGGCCAGACGCGACCTCCATAACGTGCGGGCTCTCATTACAGGGACATCAAGTGGTATTGGCCGGGCCCTGGTGGAGGCCCTTCTGCCATATCAACCCCGAATTGTAGCGGTTGCCCGACGTGCAGAACGGCTTGCTGAACTTGCTGAAAAAGGACGCTCTTTCGGGGCCGAAGTCTTTCCCTTCGCCTGTGACCTCTGTGATCCCGCCGCTCGCCGAGACGCAGTGAACTTCGCGGCAGATAAGCTGGAAGCTATCGACTTACTGGTTAACAACGCCGGAACGGGTGCCCTGGGCCGTTTCGAGGATACACCTCCCGAAATCCTACGGCACGTTATGGAGCTCAATTTCTTCGCGCCCGTGGAAATCACCTATTACACCCTGCCGCTTCTCAAAAAAGGGCGACAGCCAATTATCGTGAACGTGAGTTCGATTCTGGGTCATCGCGGCATCCCCTGGAGGGCCTATTACTGTGCGAGTAAGTTCGCACTCCACGGTTTCAGCGAAGCAATCCGGGCGGAGTTGACCCGACATGGGGTCGATGTGCTCATCGTCAGTCCCGGCCGCACACGCACGGAACTTTTCGACGGGCCTCTCGAAAAGGGTAAGGAACCGGCCTGGCCAGAACCAGCACCCGTCTCCCCGGAGTATGTTGC
>NZ_JBAMME010000370.1:42466-47194 GCF_039793925.1 Thermogutta sp.
GCGCATGGTACGGGCCATCAAAAGAGGCAGTGCAGAAATCATCCCCCATGCATGGGGGAAGGGTATGGTTCTGCTGAGCAGGATGGCCCCGCGGCTGATGGATTGGATTCTGAAACGCTACGCCTGAGATTGCTGCCTTGCCGGGTCCCTTTTCTCATGCGATGCCCAACTGGATTTCTTCTTATTTCGTACTTTTGCTTTCTTCGCCCGTTTAACTAAAATATTTCATATAGCCAGGACACCTAGTTTAACAGCACGAGGGATGTCTTCATCATTGGCACGGCAAGGCATACGACATGGGCTACCCCTTCTTGAGAGTTATCGGAATCGGCTTTCTCGTCATCGCTGGTCTGCGCACCGCCACGTGGCTTTCCATGGGCGGGACGGATCCGGCAGCCGTTCAAGCAAATCTCGCCGAGGCCCCCAAAACCAGCTCGTCCCCTCAAATGGAGGCTCCCACCACCCAGCGGGAACAAGACTTTCAGTCGAAAGGCGACACTCAAGTCCGCACGGAGATTGTGCGTCGGCTCCTAAAAGCGCTCGACAATCTCCCGAATGTCGATCCGAAACAAAAACGGGAACTGCGTCGCATCCTCCTCGATTCCGACAAGCAACTTGTGCAGGCGGTGAAGTCTCCCGAAACACCGCGTGCAACCTCTGAACAATCCGAGAGGAAAGAGCAGAAACCCTCAACAGATGGGGGCAAATCTCCATCTTTCGAAGGACCAAAGTCACCGGTCATTAAGGCGTTGCTCGACCTCTTGGACGACATTCCGCAGGACGATCTCGCAGACCATGATTCCCGACAAACAGACACATTGCGAGAGAACCTTATTCAAGCCGACAAGATCCTTTCCCAACACCTGGGGCGATCCGCCGTGAACCGAATCAAGGCGGCTAATCGCAAGCCAACTGTTCCACGCGTATTCAACCCACCGCGTAAAGCACAGGTGCCACCATCTCAACAGAACGCCGAATCAGAAAAGACCACTCAATGACGGCGATCCACCCGCGGTGAAAACACATTGTGTCAAGCCAAAGGGCCGTTCTTTTCGATACAGTTCATACAGTCGGCCGATCATCGCATCCCTGGAATGGCCCACTCCCTTCTGCCTGGGTCGGCCCCGGAGAAGCCTTCATCCGAATAGAACGGTTCACCGTTTATGACACGGACCGAACGGAATAAACAAACATGGGCGGCGGTCACGGGGCTGGTGATCGCCAGCACTCTCACCTGGTGCGGGTGCCGCTCGTATCCTTGGTCCCCCGAAAGTATGACGACCGGGAGTAGCCGTCCCACTCCCGGTCTCAATGTTCAGGCCTCCAAAAACGCGGCGCCCGATCAGGCGTCGTCTCCCACCCAACCGAAAAAGAACTCTCAGCGGGATTCCGAATATATCGCCCAGCTTGCAAAAGCCCGGACTTTGGAACGAGCCGGAAAACTTGACGCAGCCCGCGAAATCTACGAACGGCTGATTGTTTGGGCCCCCGAAAGGTACGAGGCGTACCACCGCCTCGCCGTTGTCTGTGACCGCCAGCAGAGGTTCTTGGAGGCCGAATCGCTCTATACGCAAGCCATTCGGCTCAATCCGAAAGATCCAAATTTATTTAACGACCTGGGCTATTGCTACCTGCTACAGGGGAAACTTGACAAAGCCGAACGGGCACTGCTCAAAGCAGTTGGCATTTCCCCTGCCAACGAGCGATACCGCAACAATTTGGGCCTTGTCTACGGTTACCAGGGCCGATACCAGGAAGCTCTTGAGCAGTTCCGCCGTGGTGGAAGTGAAGCTGACGCGTGGTACAATCTGGCGTATGTTCAGTGGATCCGGACGGAGGTCGACGCGGCGCGGCAATCACTTGAAAAGGCCCTCGCAATCAATCCTGGTCACGGACCGGCAAGGGAAAGCCTCGTGCGACTTTCCACTGGGCAATCGTTCTTTCCCGAAAATGCGCTTGCCAGCCGTTCGTGGCAACCGTATCAAAACGCACCTGAGTCGATTGCGGGTTCAGACGAGCAGTCACCGTCCGACCAGATCAAACAGGCCGGCTTTCAGGCGTCTTCCGGCACACTCCGACTGGGTCTCAGGGATCGTCCGAGCACTCAAACCCAGCTCGACGTGGCCCGATCATCCTGGGCCCAACGTGTCCAGCAACAATCAGAGCTTTCCTCCGCCCCAGAAGGCGGAAACCCTTATTGAACAGGCGAGGGCGCAAAGAATCTCTCGAGAATTCTTCCGAGGATTGCCTCACCCCTCGCGTTCGCGTGAACGATATCCCGCTTGAACCAATAGATATCCTCGCCGCACGTTCGGATGTACTGCCCCCATGGTCCCGTCATGTCCAGAAACCCCGTTTTTTCTTCTTCAGCGAGTTTCTTCAATCGCCCGCGAAAGCTGTTATCCTCTAATGGGATCTCAAAAGTCCACTCGGGATCGACACGCGGGTCCTTGTGCCCGAAACAAGGCGTCATCAGAAGAATGTCAGGGTCTGGGTCCAATTCCGCTCGAACCTGGCGAATGACTTCCCGCACCGATTCGATATCGTCGCGATGACTGATGCCCCCGATCATAAGTAGATCAGGTTTGTATTTGAGGACATACTCTTGAAGTTGAACGGGGTCTTTGTAATACCAGCAACCCGTGCTGCCGCGGACGGACGTGATCTTTTCAATATGAGCACCGGGATAGTGACGCTCGACAAGTTTTTCCCATGCAGAACGACTTGTATCGTTGACGATGCTGTCGCCAAGCATGACCACCCGGAGAGTTCCACCGCGCCGAAGAATTTCCATCGTCCGATCCAGATACCGCCAACGGTCGGCTGGCGGCGTCCATTGCAATGGAGACATCTCGCTGTAAATAAAGTCGATTCGCTCTAAGACCGGATCGATAGGCTTTTGCCCTTCCTTAGCCGCCGCAAGCGTACTGTAACACCCGGTTAAAACCAAAAACAACAATACTTTTCGGACCATCGCTGCACCCCCAATGTCTCGGGCATACATGAGCCACCGAAATTAATTGACCGCGCCATCCCTAGTGACGTCGACTCGCTACGCTTTGCCAAGATTAGCTCGTTTTTCGACCGGACGCCAGTGGGCCGACGTAAAACGCCCGATCTGGTGAGAGGCTTTCCATTCGCCACCTACCGGTTCAGACCTCGCTACCTGCGCACCTTTGCTTCACCCCGGCGAAAAGGAAGCGAAAACGGCAGAACATAGCAAACACAACAAGGAAAACACCAAACTGCGAAGTCCGCAGAAGCTCATGACGCGGAATAGCACTGAATGCCGTAGCAATACGGGAGCCACAGATAAGTCGAAACAGTTTAGAAGTTCACACTCGGTGGCCATCGAACTCAGCCGCTCGCGCCAATGCCGGAGGTGGGAGTTGAACCCACACGGCCCGAAGGCCACTGGATTTTGAGTCCAGCGCGTCTGCCATTCCGCCACTCCGGCCCAGTCCTTCCCCACGGCAAGCGGCAAGCCGCAGGGCGGGTTCTCGTTACCGCATCCGGCTGCGACGGTTACAACCTTTGCACCCGGCGCACTTCCTGAGCTCCCAGCCCGCGCGCCCCGTCTTTTTATGTCTCTTAAGTATCCTCGTAAACCGACGGGATGGCAAGTCCCGGTGCAATGTGAACGCAAAGGCCACCGCACAAGTGTTTGTGTGCCAATAACTTACGCATTACATTGCGAAACAAGCCACGATTGCCAGCAGCGTTCCAATCTGGTAGACTGGATCTTTTGAGCAGTTCCGCAGTGGAGTCCGAAGGTCTGACCGACTAATCCACGGCAGAACATTCACTTCCTGCGGTGGAGGATTCGGTTCCGGCGAAATTGACGGGCTGTCCGTGCAATCCCAGTCAGGAAACGCTCGTTTTGGTAGAGATTTCCCACCTCACGGTTACGGATACGTGTGATTATGTCTGACGCAACGGATCTTCCTGAAGCGGAAAATACCCCCCAAGCCAGCACACACTCTGCAGTCGGCGGTAACAGCGACGGCAACCGTCTGATTCCTCTTCCCATCGAGGACGAGCTCAAGTCGAGCTACCTCACATATGCTATGAGTGTGATTGTTAGCCGGGCGTTACCCGACGTCCGCGACGGTCTCAAGCCCTCGCAGCGCCGCATTCTTGTGGCGATGAATGACCTGAACCTGACGCCCGGCGCGGCACGGGTCAAATGCGCGAAGATCTGCGGTGATACGAGCGGAAATTATCATCCCCACGGCGAGAGCGTCATTTACCCCACGCTTGTCCGGATGGCGCAAGAATGGAATATGCGCTATGTCCTTATCGACAAGCAGGGGAATTTCGGATCGATTGCCGGGCTTCCCCCGGCGGCCATGCGCTACACAGAGGCCCGGCTGTCGCCGTATGCCGCGATGATGCTGGAGGATCTGGACCTGGACACCGTGGATTTTGTTCCCACATATGATGAACGGCGTCTCGAGCCCACCGTTCTTCCGTCCAAATTCCCCAATTTGCTAGTGAATGGGGCCACCGGCATTGCGGTGGGCATGTCCACCGAGATTCCCCCTCACAACCTCACTGAGATCTGCGACGCTCTTATCGCACTCATTGACGATCCCGATATCACCATTGACGAACTCATGGAAATCGTTCCCGGTCCGGATTTCCCAACCGGGGGCATCATCTGTGGGCGACGGGGAATTCGTCAGGGGTATTTGACCGGTCACGGGACCATCGTTATTCGCGCAAGGG
>NZ_JBAMME010000370.1:47204-72613 GCF_039793925.1 Thermogutta sp.
TGTTATCGAAGAATATCGGGATAATCGTTATCGTATCATTATCAAAGAGATCCCTTTCCAGCAGCAGCGCGACAAAATTGAAGAACGCATCGCGGAACTTGTTACTGAGGGCAAGATATCCGGGATCGCGAATATTCGCAACGAAAGCGATCTCAAAGAACCTGTTCGCATTGTTCTGGAATTGAAGCGCGATGCGGACCCGGAAATCGTCCTTAATCAACTCTATGAGTATTCCCCTCTCCAGCAGACATACTCCATCAATCTTTTGGCACTTGTCGACGGCAAGCCCCGACTCCTGAACTTCAAGGAGCTGCTCCAGGAGTTTGTGCGTCATCGCGTAACGGTTATCCGTCGTAAGACTCAGCACTTACTCTCCAAGGCCCGGCAACGGAAACACACGGTTGAGGGGCTTCTCCTGGCCCTCGCCAATATCGACGAAGTAATTCGCGTTATCCGCACTTCAGAAACGCAGGCCCAGGCGAAGGAACGCCTCATGGCAATCTCCTGCCCTGCGGCGATGCTTGCCCGGGCGTTGGGCGACGAAGGCTTCGCACAGTTCCAAAAAGAACGTGGTATCGCCGAAGAGTACTTCCTAACGCCTGTTCAGGCTGACGCCATTCTGCGAATGACGCTCGGCCATCTCGTCAACCTTGAGCAGGAAAAGCTAGCGTCGGAACACCGCAGTTTATTGGAAAATATCAATGAATATAATAGAATCCTGTCTGATGAAAAAAATATCCTTGAGATCATCAAAGAGGAACTGACCGAGATAAAAAACAAGTATGGGGATCCGCGACGCACGGAAATCTCCGATCAAGAGGTGGGGTCTTTTAATATCGAAGAACTTATTCCCGACGAAATGATGGTCGTCTCCATTAGTTCCGCGGGATATATCAAGCGGACCCCCGTGTCAGCCTATCGGGCCCAGCGTCGAGGCGGCAAGGGTTTGAAGGGTGCCCGGGTAGATGATGAAGATCCTATCGAGCATGTTTTTCTGGCGGGAACTCACGACTATCTCCTGTTTTTTACAAACCTTGGCCGCGTGCACTGGCGAAAGGTTCACGAACTTCCGGAGCTCCCGCGCGATGCCAAAGGACGGGCCATCGTCAATCTCCTCAATTTGCAACCGGAAGAAAAAGTAGCCGCCTGCCGACCCGTTCGCGATTTTTCGCTCCCGGATCATTACCTGCTTTTTGCCACCGCCCGGGGACTCGTGAAAAAGACCGAGCTCTCAGCGTACGGTCGACCCGTCCGCGGCGGAATTATCGCCATTAAACTGCGTGAGGGCGATGAGCTCGTCGGGGCTGTAGTCGCCAAAAAAGGAGACGAAGTGCTCCTGGCCACCGCAAAGGGTATGGCCATTCGATTTCGTGAATCCGACGTGCGCCCCATGGGCCGCGCAGCCGCCGGTGTAAAAGGAATTTCGCTGATCGGAGATGACCGGGTGGTTGGTCTCGTTGTCGCGGAGCCAGACGCATGCTTATTGACAGTGTGTGCCCATGGTTACGGCAAAAGAACTCCCTTTGGAGCCAGCACCGTCGCTTCTGGCACTGAGGAAGACACGGAGAACGGCGACGAAAGAGAAACAAGTACCGCAGCCGAGGAAGCGCTTGAGGAAGAACCGTCGGTTGAGGAGCCAGAGGCGGTCGAAGGAAACGGGGATGAGGAAGGAGAGGTCGGCTCTCAGTTCTATTACCGGACACAGCGCCGCGGCGGGAAGGGAATCCGCGACATCAAGACGGATGCCCGAAACGGCCCCGTGGTGGGAGTGGCCGTCGTGCATGAAGACGATGAGATCCTCATGATGACGGCCAAAGGTAAAACGCAGCGATTGCGGGTAAGTGAAATTCGACTTGTCGGCCGGAATACAAAGGGTGTCCGCTTGATGACGCTGGATGAGGGTGATACCGTCGTGGCGGTTAAGCGGATCCCCGCGGAACCGGGAAACGCCACCGAGAGCCGCGAATAAGCGTTCCCCATGTGTTGCCCCGTGGCAACCGCGAAAATGCGTTGGCCAACAAGCTCGCCGGTGTCTCACCCAGGTTCGACGTCTGCCCTCAGTTATGGTGGCAGAAGAAATCAAACGAGAATTCGTCTGCGATGAAAGGCAACCACCGCCAACCGATCGCTCCGTCTCTTTTCAAGGTGTCGTTCGCCTGACGCTTGTCCACCCCTTCGACGACACGTACACTCATGATTGTCTGTGAGAGGAAACGACATGGCGCGTAAACATGGGAATAAAGGATGACCGAGCGTGCCCTTATCACGGGAGTCACGGGGTTTGTCGGGCGGCACTTATGTCAGTACCTCAGGAACCAAGGATATGAGGTAGCGGGTATCGCACACGGACTGCCGCAGTCCTTGGAACCGTGGGGGCAGCTTCCTGAATCGCGAAACGTGCTTTTCTGGAATCTTGCAAATCCCGGAGGCCCTCCGCGCGATGTCGTTGACTTTCTTGGCACTTTTCGCCCGACCGTGATTTACCATCTTGCGGCAATATCCGTTCCGGAAATGTGCGGGAACACTCAGCCCACGGACCTCGCTTGGGCGGTGAACGTCGAAGGAACACGGCGGCTTGTGGAGCTTGCTCTTTCGCTTCCGGAGCCACCCCGAATCATTTTTGCCAGCACGAGCCACGTCTACCGTGTATCCCAGGATGGGATCACGTTTGTTGATGAGACCTATCCGGTGCAACCCCGTAACCCCTATGGGCAAACAAAACTGGCAGCAGAACAAATCCTGCAGGAAGCATACCACAGGGACGGGCTTCCCGTAATCATTGTTCGCGCGTTCCCACATACGGGCCCCGGCCAATCGGAAAAAATGATGTTGGCCGCTTGGGCAGCCCAATTCGCCAGGGGTGACTCGCCCATCAAAATTCACACACTTCAGGCCGTGATCGATATTTGCGACGTCCGCGACGTGGTTCGCGCGTACCGACTTCTGGCCGAGCAGGGGCAACCGGGCGAGATCT
The DNA here is from genome assembly GCF_039793925.1 of Thermogutta sp. GTDB lineage: Bacteria > Planctomycetota > Planctomycetia > Pirellulales > Thermoguttaceae > Thermogutta. The sequence goes on from NZ_JBAMME010000370.1 coordinate 50,179, forward strand.
ATCTGGTGGGCTCCGGAATTCCCCGCACCAGTGGCCACGTATTCCGCATTCTTCAAGGGCTGGCCGACCCTGCTCGACCAGTGGTTGAAATACGCCCCGGCCTGAAGTATGATCCGATCGCACGCGTTGACAAACTCACGCGTACCACCGGTTGGAAACCGGAAATCCCTCTCGAAACAACCGTCAAAGATACCTATTGTTGGTGGCGCAACTGTTTAAAAAGAAATAGAATTGCAGAGCATTAATCATTTTACCATTTGGTTCGTGAGTTTATTGACAACGAGCAGAATGATCTCGACAAAAAAATATCGTGACGCCTTTGGACTCTCGCCAATGCTCTACTGGGCAGTTTACACGACGTTTCTACTTTTGCAAGTTATAGGAATAAGCGACGTCTGGGGTTCGCATGAAGTATTCGAAATTCATGTCTCCCCTAAGGGGCAAGATACATTCTCAGGGACTGCCCAGCAACCTGTGGCATCTTTGGCGCGGGCGATCGAACTGGTGCGATACATCCGTAAACAAAAGGGGCTCAACGTCGATGTTAACGTGGTACTCGATGATGGCGTGTATCGACTGGAGCGCCCGCTTATTATCACGCCTGCGGTAAATCCGGGACCTGGTCATCTCCGCTTCATCGCCGCGAATCCCGGCAAGGCGATTGTGAGCGGTGGCCGTCTTCTCACCGGGTGGAAGCAAGGCGCTCACCACTGGGAAGTGAGAGTTCCCTCCATCAACGACCAACCTTTTTTGACGCGAGAGCTGTTTATTAATGGATGCAGGGCTGTTCGTGCGCGAACCCCAAACGAGGGCTTTTTCCGAATCGATCGCCCGGGCCCCGACAAGAGGACGAGTCTCTTCATCCGACCTCAGGATGCATGGGCGTTCGAGGGCAATATCGTGGGGAGTGAATTCGTCTATCTTCATGACTGGTCCACTTCCCGTGTCAAGATTTTGTCGTTTGACCCTCAATCTTTACAGGTTGTTTTCAGCCAGAAGATCGGTTGCTCCGCACCTCATTATGAAATCGGCCATTGGCCGCACGCCCGATATTTCCTGGAAAATGGCGAGCGGATGCTGGACCTGCCGGGGGAATGGCGGACTGATATGGAAAAAGGCATCATCCTGTATTTCCCCCGGCCTGGGCAAAAAATGGAAGACGTTGAGGCAGTCGTACCTGTTTTAGAAACGCTCGTGCACGTAGCGGGTGACACCTCGACCGGCGAACGCGTGCGGAACGTTCACTGGCATGGCATTGTGTTTGAACACTGCCGTTTTAATATACCAGATGCTGGGTACGCAGCCGGCCAAGCAACCATTCATGAACCTCGGCGGGATCCCCAATCAGCAATTCGGGAAATGATGCCGGCCGCCGTTACCCTGGACCTGGCCGACGGTTGCGCATTCGTCGATTGCTCGTTTCGCCATTTAGGCGGTTCCGGTCTGTGGTTTCGCCGCGAGTGCCGCGATGGCGTTGTTCGCCGGTGCTTTTTTGACGATATATCGGGAAACGGCATCAATATTGGGGAAACAATAACCCGCCCGCTCAAAGATGCGTCGCCCGAATGGACTTCACCATTTAACAACGGGTGTACATACGGCATTCACGTGGTAGATTCCGTCGTTCGTGAATGTGGCGCCCAATTCTTCGAGGCCGTCGGCATCTGGGTCGGCATTTCGGGCGGGAATGTTATTGAGCATAACGAAGTGGCCCAGTTGCCTTACACAGGAATATCTGTGGGATGGAGCTGGAACGACCAACCAACGGGCTGCCGTGATAATCTCGTTCGCGCAAATCATATTCATCACTGCATGCTCATTCTTCACGACGGCGGCGGTATTTATACGTTGGGACGGCAACCTGGAACCCGACTGCTCAGTAATTTAATCCACGATATTCCACCTAACGAAGACGGTGCCGAGAGTAACGGCATCTTCATGGACGAAGGAAGCCGTGATATTCTCGTCGAAGGGCAAACCATCTACAATGTCGGGCGCAGTCCGATTCGATTCCATAAGGCGTTGGAAATCACTCTGCGAAAGAATACACTTGTGTGCCAGCCCGGTGTGCCGCCGTATCGTTACAACCGAACAGATCCAAAAACGCTGCGATTTGAGGACGATCGTGTGGTAGAAGCCGAGCACTGGGAGCCATCCGCCGAAGTCAAGAACTCGGTTGGTCCACGAGAAACCGCGGCTTTAAGGCCGCGTCCACAATAATCAATGCGGAGGATTAAAAGGCGCACGGCGTTCATGGCGTTTCTCAAACGATCAAAAAGGAGGAGGCGATGCGTTACAAAAGCTTCAGTTGCTTGGCCGGCTTAATGCTGGCGTTACATGTTGCGAATGGCATAGCGCTAGGGCAAGAAAGTCCTCATCGCGGACGGTATAACGTTCTATTTATAATTTCAGACGATCTTAATACGAATCTCTCGGCCTATCATCATCCACTCGTCAAATCACCCAATGTTGATCGTGTTGCACAATGGGGTCTGAAATTCGAGCGGGCTTACTGTCAGTTCCCGCTCTGCAATCCCAGTCGCGCATCGTTCTTGACGGGCCTGCGACCTGACCGCACACGGGTTTATGACAATAGTGTCCATTTTCGCGAGAATATTCCCGACTGCGTCACGCTTCCGGAGTTTTTCCGCAAGAAGGGCTACTTCACCGCGCGGGTGGGCAAGATTTTCCATTACGGCGTACCGACACAAATCGGCACGAGCGGCCTTGACGACCCGCAATCGTGGGACCTCGTGGTTAATCCTCGTGGTCGGGACAAAGATGAGGAAGCTAAGATATTCAGTCTTGTTCCGGGGCAATTCGGCGGCACACTGAGCTGGCTTGCTGCCGAAGGCACGGATGAAGAACAGACGGATGGCATCGGCGCCACAGAAGCCATAAAACTGCTCGAAAAGCATCAGCACGAGCGGTTCTTTTTAGCTGTCGGGTTTTATCGGCCGCATACTCCGTATGTCGCCCCACGGAAGTACTTTGATCTTTATCCTTTAGAAAAGATTGTTGTCCCCAGTATTCCGCCAGGCTATTTCGACACTATTCCGACGCTCGCGATCACGCTGAAGAAAGAAGAAGCGGCGATGGATGACAATTTGAAGAAGCAGGCAATCCAAGCCTATTACGCAGCGATCACCTTCATGGATGCCCAGCTTGGTCGCGTTTTAGATGCCGTAGAACGGCTCCATTTGCGGGACAGCACGATTATCGTGACGACAAGCGATCACGGCTACCACATGCATGAACATGGCCTGTGGCAAAAACGCACCTTATTCGAGGAATCTACTCGCGTCCCCCTGCTGATTGCCGTTCCAGGTATGCAACATGCTGGCAAGTCCACCCGGGCCATTGTCGAGATGGTTGACCTTTATCCAACCCTGGCTGAACTCTGCGGCTTCCAACCACCGGCCAATCTGGACGGCACGAGCTTGGTTCCCATCCTCAACAACCCTGATCTTCCCGGAAAGGAAGCCGCGATCACACAGGTGACGCGCTCGGTGAAAAAGCAAATTGTCTTTGGCTATACCGTCCGCACCGACCGCTGGCGATATACGGAATGGGATGACGGAAATCAGGGAAAGGAGCTGTATGACCACGACAACGATCCCCAAGAGATGCATAATCTTGCCAACGACCCGCAGTATGCAGAAGTCATGGCCAAACTGAGCAAGCTTCTGCCCAAACGGCATAAATAACCATACTCGCAGGATGATCTTCTACAAAATAAAAGACTAAATTGCGTCATTAATTATCTTAAGATTAGTCGCCCGGAAGGCTTTGAGCGGTTTATTGTGCAGCAGAGGAGGAAGCCATGAAAAAGCTCGCCGTTGGATTGATTGTTGCGGCTATCCTGTTGGGCGGTCTGATGGCGTGGAAGTCTTCCGCGCTCTCCGAGGAAAAATACTCTCATGCCGGACAGCTACGCCATGTAGTGTTGTTCAAATTCAAAGACGGAACCTCGAAGGCCGACATTGAGAAGGTCGAAAAAGCCTTTGCTGCTCTGCCTAAGAAAATACCGCAAATTGCCGGCTTTGAATGGGGCACGGATTGCAGCACGGAAAATCTCTCGCAAGGATTCACCCACTGCTTTATACTCACTTTTAAGAGTGAGAAAGACCGCGACGCCTATCTCCCCCATCCTGAGCACCGGGCGTTTGCCAAAATGGTGGGTCCGTACCTCGATAAGGTGCTTGTGATTGATTACATCGTGCGAGAATAAAAGGGGTTAAGCCCACGGTTGGTGGTGGGATCGAGCCGGCGCCTCGGCATGCGGGGCGGTGCAGTGCGGTTGCGCACTGGGGGTGGGCTGCCAACTTCACGGGCGATATGTCTCACCCGGAGCCGACAGGCGACGGCCTGCGAACGACCCCTGGTTCCGCGTCCAAATAGAGGTCGTCGAACATTCCCGCCTTCCATTTTTCCACAGCGATCGCTCCCATCACAGCGTTATCGGTACAGAGTTTGAGGGGAGCAATTACTAGCTCTACGTTTCTCCGTGTTGCTTCTTCCTCCAGTCGGGTTCGCAGGCGCTTGTTGGCAGCCACACCTCCACCCACGCACAATCTCTGGAATCCCGTTATCTCCAACGCGCGAAAACTTTTGCCCACCAGACAGTCCACGACTGCTTCCTGAAAGGACGCAGCTAGGTCGGCCACCTTCTGGTCGGAAAGTTTGACCTGGGTAGGATCATGGCGTCCCGGCCCTGTGATGGCATATCGGACGGCCGTTTTCAACCCGCTGAAGCTAAAGTCAAGTGTATTTGGGTCATCCAAGAGAGCTCTTGGGAAAGCGTATTTGTGCGGGTTCCCTTTTTCCGCAGCTTTTTGAATGGACGGCCCGCCCGGGTAAGGCAATCCCAGCATGGCCGCCACTTTGTCAAAGGCCTCACCGGCTGCGTCATCAATGGTTGTTCCCATCAGCTCGAAATCCAGCGGATCCCGACAACGGTACAGGCACGTGTGTCCCCCGCTGACCACCAGGCCCACGCACGGAAACACGTCTTTCCCAGCCGCCATTCGACACGCGTAAATGTGGGCCTGAAGGTGGTTGATTCCAATGAGCGGTTTCCCCAAAGCCAACGCCAACGTCTTGGCAGCAGTGACCCCGACAAGCAGCGATCCTGCCAGGCCGGGCGTGTAAGCAACCGCCACGGCATCGATATCGGTCAGGTTAATTCCAGCCCTTTGAATGGTTTCATGGATCACAGGGAGAATTCGCTCCACATGAGCACGGGAGGCAATTTCCGGAACCACGCCCCCGTACTGCTGATGGAGCTGATCTTGCGAGGCCACGACGGAGGCAAGCACCTGCAACTGGTCCGTCACCAGGGCCGCCGCAGTTTCATCACAGGTCGTTTCGATTGTGAGAAAAACAGGCATGCTCTCCATCCTACCCAGTTTATGCTCTCGTGAAGGTCAAAGTTTTGTATAATCATTATACTGACTCCAAGGCGGCCACAGTGGATAGCGTGGTGAGGGATCTGATTTCCTGCTCCCTGTGACGTAAGCATAAGCGCGTTCAACTGTTCACGGAGGATAACCATGTCCGTGACTCGACTTGAGGATCTCATCCTGAAGCCCCTTAATCCCCAGCAGCAGGAGGCTGTGACCCACGGGGCGGATCCACTGCTGATTGTTGCCGGGGCGGGAACCGGAAAGACGGCCACCATCGTGCATCGCGTCGCCTGGCTGGTCGCACACAACGTTCCTCCTCACACGATCATGCTCCTGACGTTCACGAGGCGTGCCGCCGAGGAGATGGTCCGTCGCGTGGAAACTATTCTCTCCAAACTTTCGGGAAGGCAACTGATAGGACATCTTGCGACCAGAATCTGGGGCGGTACATTTCACGCCATCGGTCTGCGCTTTCTCCGGCTGTTTGGGGAAGAACTGGGACTGCCGCCCGGCTTCACCGTACTGGATCGATCTGATGCCGAAGATTTTCTCAACGTCATTCGTACGGACCTGAAACTGGCCACCACAGACCGACGGTTCCCGAAGAAAGGAACCTGCGCCGATATCTACAGCCGCATGGTGAACACCGGTCTTTCCTTACGCCAGGTCCTCGCGGAATTCTTCCCATGGTGCAAAGAGTGGCATGACGAACTCGACCGCCTGTTTCGCGAATACACAACCAGAAAGAAAGAGTCGGCGACTTTGGATTACGACGATCTCCTCCTTGCGTGGCTCGAACTCCTCAACAAAGAATCAGTGGGCGGCGAGATTCGCAAACGTTTCCAGGCCGTCCTCGTGGACGAGTATCAGGATACCAACGTCATCCAGGCCAACATCCTGTATCAACTGTCTCCAAGGGGCGATGGCGTGACCGTGGTGGGCGATGATGCCCAGGCCATTTATTCGTTCCGGGGTGCCTCAGTAAAGAACATTCTAGATTTTCCCAAACATTACCCTAACGCCCGAATCGTCACACTGGAACAGAACTATCGAAGCACGATGCCAATTCTGAAGGCAGCGAACGCCATTATCAGCCCGGCCAAAGAAAAATTCACAAAAAATCTTTGGTCAGAAAAAAGAGCTGGTGAGAAACCTTGGTTGGTCGCTGCCCTCGATGAGTATGAGCAAGCTGAATTCGTCATTCGACGTATTTTGGAACATCATAACCAGGGGACACTCCTGCGGCACCAAGCCGTGCTGTTCCGGGCATCGCACCATAGTTTGCCGTTGGAAGCCGAGTTGACCCGACGGGGGATCCCCTACCGCAAGTACGGCGGTCTTAAGTTTCTGGAAGCCGCCCATATTAAAGACGTACTCGCGTTCCTGCGTCTGGCCGAGAATCCACGCGATCTTGTAGCCGGGATGCGGGTGCTTTGTCTCCTACCGGGAATTGGCCCCGCTAAAGCGAGGAAGCTTCTCGCAGCGTGTTGCGCGAACGGCGGGCATTTCGAGGCATGGCAAGAGACCATCCCAAGCCCCACGGTCGCTGACATCTGGCCACAGTTTGTCCAGTTAATGCTGACTCTTGCTGAGGGAAGAGCATCGCTTCCCGCTCAGCTTCATCAAATCCGGGTGTTCTATGAGCCGCTGCTCCCTGTGCTTTACGACAATCCGATTCCACGGGCCAAGGATTTAGAGCAACTGGAGCAGATTGCCAGTCGATTCAAAGACCGTCAAACTTTCCTGGCACAGATCGCACTGGATCCTCCGAATTCCACTCAGGACTTTGCAGCCAATCCAGATTTGAACGATGATTACCTTGTCCTGAGCACCATCCATTCGGCAAAGGGGCTGGAATGGGACGTGGTCTTCATTATTAACGCTACGGATGGCAATATTCCATCCGATATGGCCACGGGCTCACCTGAATCGATCGAAGAAGAGCGCCGTCTGTTCTATGTCGCGGTCACCCGGGCCAAGCGCTATCTGTATGTCTGTTATCCCCAGAGTTACTACACGACTTCCTCACTTTCTTGGCAGAATTACGGGATCGCTCTCAAATCGCGATTCCTGACACCCGAGGCCACCCAGTGTTTTACGTCAGTCACGGCGCAATTGATGGGTGCGGACGACGCTGACTTGTCCAGTCTGGCTCGAGGCAGGACGACCAACTGACAGTGGCTCGCATCTGTAGTGAATCAACCGCTGTAAGGGAGTGGTCGGTTATCCGGGCTTGTGGCAACTGGGTTCTTCAGCGGCACCAATCTGGGTGGCAAGGCATATGGTTGATTGCAATTCTCGCCGTTCGACGTAATGATACGCCTATTAGCCCAGGACAAGGTTTTGACAAGATTTTCGTGCGTTTCACTGACAACTGGGGAGCGCGTTATGGCAGAACGGTCAGTGATTTTTCCGTTTCATGCTTCGAGTCGATGCAGTGGAGTTGGTGCCTTTCCGATGGCTGCGCTGTTGGGAGTGTTACCGATCCTTTTTGGAAGGTTGCCGGTGGTGTGGGCCGGTACTTCCGGAGGGAAGCTCTGGTTGACGACACCAGCGGTGGCGCTTCAGCAACCGCTTCGAATACGCCTGGCGGAAGGGTGTGGGTTCGACTCACAGGAGGGCGTGATACTCACGCGGGAAGGCGATACGCTGCGGCTTTTTGCCACGCTGGCCAGTGGTCCGGACAAGACTGGCGAATGTCAACAGAGGGGCTATCTCATTGTCCGCGACGACCGGTTTGCATCAGGAACAACTGCCGTTAACCACCTTTTGCGGTGGGTTGTGGAAGATGAAGGAGAAAGCAGCGGGGAACCGCCCCCTGCGTCTGTGTTTCAATTCCGGCAAACCTCGGATACCACCGTTACGCTCTACGAAGGCGAGTTGCCTGTTTTGGCCTACAATTTCGGCCCGATCACGAATCAGAAAGTCCCCGAAAAAGATCCCCGCAGGACTCGGGCCTGCTACGTTCACCCGGTGTGGGGAGTGGATGGAGAGGTCCTGACCGACGATTTTCCCCGGGATCATTATCATCACCACGGTATTTTCTGGACGTGGCCCCACGTGGTCATTGGCCAGGAAGAGTTTAGCCTTTGGGAAGATCGCGGAGCCCTGCGGCAACGGTTCGTCCGATGGTTGTGCCAGGAAACACATCCCGGCGTGGCGGTGCTGGGTGTGGAAAACGCCTGGGATCTTAATGGCCAAACTATGCTCACAGAGCGAGTATGGTTCACCGTGTATGCCCGGGGAAAAGACGACCGCGTCATTGACGTCGATCTGTTCCTCCAGCCACGCGTGCCTATCACGCTATGGGGGGCAGAAGGAAAGAGCTACGGGGGTCTCACCATGCGGTTTCGCCCTCCCTCGGAGAAAGAGGCGTGGATCACGGTCCCGGATGGCCTCACAAAAGATGACCTTTATGAAACCCGGCTGCCGTGGGCAGACTTCACCAGTCACTTCGGTGAAACCGACCAGTTGAGTGGTGCGACGATCATGGTGGCGCCGACCCATCCGGACTATCCGCCGACGTGGTTGACCCGGCATTACGGACCTCTCTGCGTGGGTTGGCCGGGAGTTCACAGTCGTACGCTGGAGCCTCCGGAAACCGTTCATCTTCCCTATCGGCTCTGGATCCACAGGGGTAGCAGAACTGCCGAAGAAATTGCCCCTATTTATAAAGCGTATACCGCCGGGTTCGAGTGCCAGCTCGCTGAGAAACCGGTTGTCCAAAAAGTTTCGCAGTGAAACCTTCCCGGAGAAATGCAAAGGCCTGCTAGTGGTCAGTGCTTTTGTCCGCGCACTGCGATGCAAAGTTGGGTTGGCATTCGCTCGAGCTCACACGAAATTGCTATGTACGTTGCTTTTACTGGCGGCCAATCTCCAGTCTCGTCCGATCACGCGAACGCACTGTCGTGGATTATGATTTTGATCCGCCGGAAATGGGCAACATCCGGCCTCCCGAAGCAACTGACCTCAGTCCACAAAGCCGGCCAACTGCTGGGCCAGCCGTTTTCTGGCGACGTGAAGCCGGCGTTTGACCGTTCCGAGGGGGACGGCCAATTCCTGACTCATTTCGCTGAGGGATTTGCCCTCGATGTAGAAGGCGTACAGGGCTTCGCGGTCCATGGGCCCTAAGCGTTCCAGTCCCTGTCGAACCGCCTCCTGGGCTTCCCGTCGGGTGACCTCGGCAAAGGGTTCCCGCCGCATGTCGCCCGATTCTTCCCATGTTCTTTCCGAGAGCGAAGAAGTGCCGTGCCGCCGGGTGACGTAATTGATCGCCAGTCGATCAGCGATTCGGCGTAACCAGCCTCCCAGAGCTTGCGGCTCTTTGAGTTGCGGGAGTTTCCGCAGGGCCTGCAAAAATACCTCCTGGCGAACTTCGTCAGCATCGGCGTCCGATTTGACGCGGCGCCGGATGGTGTCGTACACGACCTGTCCGTACATCGCGATGACGCGTTCCCAGGCTTCTTCTTCCCCTCGTTTCGCGGCTTCCACCAGCTTGCAGACGGGCGAGTCTGGGACCTCTGGTAGGGGCAGTGGCAGTTCCGCCACGAACTCGGGAGGAGTGGTTAATCGTTCGATTTCAAGCGGCTCAAGGACAGTGGCCATGATTCCCTCCTTTATGCAAGGCGGACGGGAACCGTCACCCATCGGAGAGCCGACCGGCGAAAGGCGGATCGCTCCACGTCAATCCGCGTCACCGGACCGTGGGTGCTGGTTCACGTCCACCAAATAATGGCTGTTGTCAGACGATTTCTGTCACGATTGTGGTGGACGCGACCAACCCCACCGGCTCTCCGGACGCTGCCAGCGTCCTTGACAAGCCGGCACCAGAGCCCAGGCGTAACATCCGGCCGCCGCGGACCTTGCCGCCAAAATAGAGGCGCGCAGAATGGCCTGGGACAAAAAGAGCGCGCAGAGTGCCAAATGCTTCACCGTGCGAACGACATCGACGACGTGCTTCACGACGTGACGCTTCACATCGACAACACCCATCGTCTTCACCGTCGTCAGGATTCGCACGAGCTTACGCATGATCCACCTCTGCGCGAGATTGAGAAAGGACCCACTGACTCGAATAACCAGACGCTAACGTTCAATCCGCTGCTTTGCAATCCGCGTGCCAGCGGATTTTACTTGTTTCATTTTACACAAGCAGGGCAACGAAAACCAACGCCCTTGGCATCAAGTTTTTCTGGCGGATCAGGTTCGCACACTGCCCAAAGTTTCTTCGGAAAATTATGGACACGCCAACGAGTAACAAAGTTCGCGCCGCGGCGCATCGGCTGTTACACTCGATGGACATCTAAAGAAAATTCGCGATTAACAAAATGCATCTTTTCTGATTTTCCGACGAAACATCGGTTCTCGGACCAACGTCAGGGGACAAGTCTGGCCGCCCATTCTCCCGGCTGGATCACCAATTTGATCTCTACTTGGCCGGAAAGTCGCTCCGTTCGGAGCACCTTCCCGTCGATGTCGAGGAACTCTGCCTTGCCGGGTACTGCCAATTTCCACGGCAGTTTCGTCCAGAAAATAGTCAGCTCCGTCGGCTGATCCTCCAACGGTAGCGGCACCACCAGCACCCCGTCATCCATCTGCGATACGCGTACGCCTTGAGCCGTCATGATTCCTTGGAAGTTCACCGGTCGCCCTTCCGGGTTCTTCCGAAGGAGCAGCCGATCAGGCTCGTCCGGCTGCGGGGTCCACGTCACCTGATTGTTTTCGGCTCGCCGAATCTTGCCCAGCCGAATTCGCGACTGGCCGTCGTCTGGTCCGGCCAGCGAGAGCCGCCGGCCGTCTCGAGGGCGGTAAACTCCCACCCGTAATTCCAACTCTTGGCCCGCCGGCACGCTAGAAGGAATGCTTGCACGCACGATGGTGTTGATCTGCCCCGTCACACCGCTCAGGTCACGAGGTTCGAATTGCCCCTGGAAGATAATGTCTCCTTTTTCGTCACAGAAATGGGCAAACGGGACCCAACCTGGGAGGATCGGCACGTGGGCTGCCCAATCAACGGCAATTTCTATCTCTTGTCCCTTTTGAGCATACTTTGTGGCCCGCGGCCGAATCGGTTCAGGCCCCATGTAATCTTTTCGCCCATTCACATAAATGCTCTGGGGTGTGACTGCCCATTCGACGATCAGTCCGTCACGCCGTGCAATCGCAACTTCCTTGACGACACTGCCGGCCTGAGAATTATCAGCAGGTCGAGCAAGAAAGCCAAATTGAGGGAGCACCACCCCGGCGACCTCCCAATCCGAATCACCACGGTTGCACCAGGTTTCCACCCCACTGGACCACTTGACGTGAATGCGGTGAATGTCGCCATCGACAAACTCCACATCTTCAATCCGATCAAGCGCCAACGCCCGTCCTAACGCCGAGAGCAACCAGTACTTACGGATAACATCCTGACCGAACGGCTGCGCCACCATGGCGGGGTGTCCCGTCAACACTTCCGTGGTGATGTAATCGTCGCTGTAAATTCCGTGAAGCCGGGCATCCAAACCAGCTTGGTAGCGTCCCGAATAACCCGCACCATGGAGAACGAAGCGGTCATGGTGGGCCGCATCAAACCACGGCACCCGCTCGGCATCCTCGCATTCCCAATTCCACACAGACCACTGATAGTATCCGGGAATGGGCTTCCCCACGCGAAGGTGGTTGGTAGTCGCTCCATCCAGCCAACCAATCAGTTGGTCATGCCCGCTCTCAGAAATCTGTGGGGCATGATCCCCGAGGAGTTGCCGTATCCACGCAAAATGTTGGCCCCAGGTGTTGCGGGTATAGACTTTGTCGAAGAATTTTCCATCGGCCGTCCAATAGTCGTAGGGGTCGATGCTGCTCCACACATCAATGAAATAGGCAGTCGGTTTGATATACTCCGCAATTTTAGCGAGGTTCGCTTGAAGAAAAGGCGCCACCCGATCCGCCCGATAGCGATAGGATTGTGCCTGCCGCCCTTCATTAAACCAGGCTCTCACCGGCTGTCCATTGGCATGAAAGGCAATCGTATCCAGATACGAAAACCCTTCGGCATCCGGGTAAAAGTCGATGTAGTTGTCGTGGAGTGCAAAAAGAACACCGGCCTGCCGGCAGGTCTGGGCGAGATATTGCATATCTTCGAGAGTACCTAAACTCGGGTTGGGAGGAAAGATTTCCGGTAAGCGATAGTCGTACCCCCAACGTTGCCAGTTATGCCAAATGACCAGGCTATCGGTCAGACCGTAGCGGAATGCCTTTCGCAAAGCCTCCGCGCTATCACGGTAATAGCCTCCCCATAGATCGAAAACAAACCTTCCAGCAAGGACGGATACTCCATCCGATGGCTTCAACCCATTCACTTCCCGCCATTGTTTGACGGCTTCCCACACCCGGGTCGCCGGAATGAGCGTCATTTTCGACGCATGGGCAACGTGGAGCGAATAATGCCGTGCCGCCGGATTCACCTGGAATGTACTAGGCGGAACGTCGCACCCCTGGACAACGGAAAGCCCGCCATCGAATTCGAGCCCCACGAACGACGTGGAAAGGCGGTGCCCATCAAAGCCTAAACTGTAACTCTGGGGCTTTTGCACCACATTACCAGGTCCCGCGTAGACACGAAACGCTTCCTGAGACCAGCTCCCCAACGCCACATCCTCGATGTGAACATCCACCCACGGGCGGGGCGGGGGCACATCGTCAAGACGCCAGCTCATCACCAGGGTCCCTTTTTCTGTGCCCACGGTTCCAATGAGGTCAAACGGACCTGCGGGATTTTTGAAGCGATGTTTTACGACAAGCTGTTGCCCCCCGTCGGAGCTCTTCTCCACTCGGGATTCCACACCCAGAAGGGCTGTCGCCGAGCGTACCCTGTCCAGCCGGGATCCGAACACGGTGACCTCAAACCCGCGGAATGACAGCACTCGTTGTGCGAACCGAAAGCGAACGTTTGCATCGAGCAGACCACGCGAGCCCAACTCGATCTCAGCCTGTCCGCGAAGTCCACCGAGCCCTACCATTCCCAGAATGATCGGCGTGCCTGGTTTCGACGGCTCGCCTTCTCGTGCCGTAGGGATTGTCCCTGCAATCAGCGTCGGCTCTGCCCAGAAGGAAGAGTCCCAGCCCGTGTTGTTCTTCGGCCCCGGATGGGATTCGAGCTGAAGTCGAATCGTCTTCCCCGCGTACGCCGACAGGTCAACCTCATGCTGTTCCCAGGTTTTGGCCGTCGTGTGACGTTCGAACACGATGTCGCCGAACTCGCCGTCTGGTGCCGAGAGTTCCGCGACACGGACCCGAAACGTCACCCCATCGCTTTGGCCTTCGGGTGTCATTCCCAAGGCAAACGACAGGCGAATAGGAGCACCCGCTGGCAGCGCAACGGGAAACTCCACCATGCCCGTGCCCGTTTGTCCCTGATACCAGGGAGGATGAATCCCGATGACAGGTTTCGCCACGCCGCCAAGATCTCGGGTCATCCTATCGCACGTTCCACGATGGGACGGGTGTGATCCCTGCCAGCCCACCGGCATGGTCTCCGGATTTTGCCCGAAAACCTGAAAAACCGCCCGAAAAACTGGCACTTCTTCAAGAGCCAATGCAGTGTTTTTCGGAAACTCCAACGGTTTCCAATCCCACTCTGCGGTCGGCGTCGCTGGAGCCCCGCGGACCAAAAAAACTAATATCGGATGGAGCAACACTTCGTGACCGTCCAGTTCAAATCGACCATAGGCGTGAATCGGATAGTGTGCGTTGTAAACACGCGGTCCAAATTGCAGTCGAAAACTTCGTCGCGCGGTTTCTCCAGGGGGGACAACCAAATCCTGGATTTCTCCCGGCTCGGCTTGACATTGGTCGATCGACAGCAACCGAATTGCACCGCGTAGCGGCCTATCGGCCGTGTTTTGCACAACGAGAGCACACTCGAATCCCTCTGGTGAATAAGTGACTTCCGATGGCCCCTCGATGCGAAGGGTCACCCCTAGAGCGGAATCCACCGGCGGATTGTAGGCGATCGCCTTCGAAGAGAGCCCCACGGCTAAAAACAACGCCAGAGAGAAAGCTCCTCCGAAAAGGAGCATCCTCTTACCACACCGCCGCGTCATAAGAGTCGGTGCCGAGCGCATGGTGCTCACCTCCCATCTTCGTGTTGTCAATGGGTAAACGACAGACAGATCTGCCGTGGGGTGCCAACCCGACTATCTGAAAGTGATTTGGTTGGTCAAATTAGCATGGGTATCCTAAGGACGCAATACCCACGCCCTTGCGAGAAATTGATGGTGCGGAATAACCACCATCTTCACGCAGTAACCCCAGGAAAGTTGAAGTACCGGACAGCGTTGCGGTAACAAATGTCGCGGACCAGTTCTGCCATCATGTCAAAATCATTCGGCAGCAGGCCGCGTTCCATCTCACTGCCCAGGAGATTGCAGAGGATCCTTCGGAAATATTCATGCCTCACAAAGGATAGGAAAGATCGACTGTCTGTCAACATACCGACAAAGCGACTGAGCAGGCCAAAATTGGAAAGTGTCTCCAATTGCTTGAGAATACCGTCCCTTTGATCGAGAAACCACCACGCAGCTCCGTACTGCATCTTTCCTGGGATTTGCCCATCTTGGAAACATGCGAGGATGCTCGCCACGACTTCGTTAACAGCGGGATTGAGATTGTAAACGATCGTCTTCGCCAACTTGCCTTCCATTTCCAAGCGGTCAAAAAACCGCACCATACATCGCGCCAAATTTCCATCGGCGATCGCATCGAATCCTGTGTCCGGCCCCAGCAGTTGGAACATTTTTGTGTTGTTGTTGCGCAGAGCCCCAACGTGGAACTGCTGTACCCAGCCCTTCTCGTAGTCCATGACAGCGCATTCGTAAAGCACTGCAAACTTGAATTTATTCCGCTCGTTTTGGGACACCGAACGCCCGTTGTAAACTTGCCGGAAAATCTGATTTAGATCGCCCTCTGTGGTTTCCTCACAATAGAACTGCTCTATCCCGTGGTCTGAGATTCGACAACCGCGCTCATGAAAATAGTCGTGCCGTTTCCGGAGCGCCTCGATGAGTGTGGGGAAGTCTTTCACTTCCACCCCCGAGACTTCGCTGAGCCTGTTAATCCAGAGGTGGAAACGATCTGGATCTTCCAGCATCAGTGCCCTATCTGGCCGGAAGGTGGGAAGCACGCGCACCTTAAACTCACCGTCCTGGGCGATTTGCGTGTGGTATCGGAGGTCATCGGTGGGATCGTCGGTGGTGCACACCACGACGACGTTAAATTGCTTTAAAAGCCCCCGACAGGAAAACTCCGGCTCGGCCAACTTTGCGTTACAAATCTCCCAGATGTCGGCGGCCGTTTCCGGACACAGCAGCCGGTCCGCGATCCCGAATGGACGCTTCAACTCCATGTGCGTCCAATGATAAAGCGGATTGCGGAGCAGCCGCGGCACAGTTTCCGCCCACTTCAGGAAGACCTCGTAGTCGCTGGCATTCCCCGTGCAAAAATATTCGTCCACCCCATTGGCGCGCATCGCTCGCCACTTGTAATGGTCTCCCCGCAGCCACACCGCTGTCAAATTGGGAAAGCGATGGTCCTCCGCAATCAAATCGGGAGGTAAATGGGAATGATAATCCACAATCGGCAAGTCACGCGCAACCTCATGATAGAGTCGTTCCGCCGTTTTGTTTTCCAGAAGGAAGTTATCACTCAAAAACTTCTGCTCCATTCCTCACCTCGCATCTCTAGATCCCGAGTCTCGTTACGCTAATCCCACCGATTCCCCAGCGCCGACCCTACTGCGGAGACTCCCCTGTGCAGCCTTCACCGATGCCGGGGCTCGGCTTGGTACGCATCTATCGAGGAACAATCGGACGGTCATCCTGGGCCAGTACGTCACAGCAACTCGAAAAACGCCCAGCGTGAGTCGTTCCGCTCTCCCCCGCAAGTCCGGAACTTTCACAATCCCAAAGCCCTTCACCTTACTCGAAAAAATGTCGTCATACCACATTACCCGTCGGACAGCGGGGGCTGTGAGAACAAAAACTGTTGCAGTCGCCTCTTGACAACGTCTTTAGGAATCACACCTTCGCCCATGATGTAAATGCACCTTGCGGCAAAAGTCACCCCTTTCTCGATTCCCCCCGGCAAAATTTCGTAGCCGCAAACTTCTGGCGTGCTTCCCCCAACAGTCCGCACTGCTGGGTCGATTTGCAACTGAGAAAGCTCCCGTGTATCGAGCGGCAACCCATCCAGAGGGTGCACCCAACGGAGCAACCAGGTGTTTTCGGGCAACCGCCAGCTTACAATATCGAATGCAATCTCGCCTTCCTTCCCACCGAACACCACCTTCCGCGGCAGTAAAGGAATCGCAGCATTTCTCAAATCCTCGACTTGCACATGGATTTTCCCCAGCAGCTCGGTGGAGAGTGCGTCAATCTCGTCAAGCAGGACCACGCCCGGCCGCGTTTCCCCAGCTTCCGTGCGCATGAGAAGAACTCCTTCAAGTACTGCTAGCTGTTGCCTCTGGGGGATATTGCCACGTTCGCAATTTAAATCAGAGGAAGAAGCAGTCTCCAGAGACACCGTCACCACCACTGAAAGATGAAGCGACTCTTCCGTGGCATGTCGAAATCGTGCCAGGCACCGGCCATCCGCAGTGGGAAAAAACTCTTCGAGAAGAAACCCTGGTTCGAGTCTGCCTTGTGATTTGCGGAGAATCCTTGAGATGACAACATGACCTCCGTGCTCCGCGGCTGCCTGCCCGACGTGTGGTTGAAAAACAACGAAAAAGCCCCGTTCTGGGCGGTCGGGAGCAAAGGAAATCCGCCACGACGCGGCATTCCACACGCACTGAATGTCGGTAACTTGGCAGTGGATACGTGAGTTTTCGCTATTCATCGAACCGTCCGTTTTACTGGGATGACCGTCGTCTTTTGGAGAATCTTGCGAGCATCTATCCGGGAATCACCACGGGTTTTCACCGGCCTGTCGGTCGGTGCCTTGGATATCGAATTTGATTATCGGCCGTCGAAGGGACGGCACGCAATTGGTGGTGTCGAACGCGAGGCCTGTCTTCGTGGGCGAGACGGGCGTACCTACCTCTCCACCGAACACCCGAGGAGAAGAGGTCATCCGGAAAGCAACTCTTCCGCATCGGCGGGGCTAGGCGTCCGAAGCTTGAGGGCGTATAATGCACACTTGAAGTGGCGCCGTAGCCAAGCGGCTAAGGCAGCGGATTGCAAATCCGCCATTCGCCGGTTCGAATCCGGCCGGCGCCTTTCAACAGTAAGGTAGGAAAACCCCGTGATTTCCCGCGTAACTGCTGGATTTCACGGGGTTTTTGCTTGCGCCATGTTCCTTTAGCAGTTTGCGATAAAAGCGCCGGTCACTAGTCGGTGACCTCTTCGACCTCCCACTGTTCGTTAACCCACAGGCCGATGACCGGGACATTGGGAAATCTCGCTTTCAGCCACTTGCAAGCCGAGCGAATATCCTGGAGGTGCGCCTGGTGAGAAACAGGGTTGCCGGCGCAGTCTGCGTGGCCCACCACGGCGAGCCCTTGCGACTGATGTTTCTCGAGCGAGATCTGGACACGTCGCAGAATCGATGCGATGAGGACGTGGTCATCACCTTTGGCGAGAATTCCATCGGGGCCCGGTTCTGTTATGTTGTCCACATGATCGACGCCAAACCTAGCCTTCAGGTAGGTGATCACGGGAAGTTGCACTCGCCCATCCATGCAATTAATGACAGTACAGAACGCCATTTGTTGCTCCTAACTCACGTTACTCGCGTGTCCGCGACCCTTAAGATGCCAGCAGCTATCCCTGCGGGCTTTTTTCCCAAAATAAATATGTTTCCGTGGGGGTTACGTTTCGCGAGGGTTTCTCGCCGCCTGTCAGCTCCGCAACTCGATCTGGAGGGTTTGGCCGGCTTCCAGTGTGAGTGCTTGTTGCGTTCGAATGATTACCCTCCGCCCAGTTTGCTCTACGGCAGCAATGTCTACCATGCTGTCTCCTCCAGGGGTTTGAATCACGGCGGCCACACGCTGTGGGGTATCAGAAGGAGCCTCCAAAGCAATACTTTGCAGCCGCAACCGCCCGCAGAGGATTGCCAGGGTGTTTTCCTGACGGCCGCCCTGGCGTTTCTGTGTGAATTTACCCCAACCCTCGGCGCCGGTGAAAGCTGCGGCGAAATCGTCGGGGTTGAGTCGTGGGGCGAAGCCGATGTGGCCTTTAGGACCATGGTATTCAAAACCGCACAGCGCGAGGAACACACCATAACTGGCGAGTGCCCGGGCATAATGGTCGCCACATTCAACTTCGTTCCAGGGATTGTGGCTGCGGGGATGATAGCGCTCGTGTACCCCCCGGCAGATGGCGAGTGCTTCCAGAAGCATGCCTTCCCACACCATATGGCCGGCGACCTGATATTCAATGCCGGTCCAGACTTCGTCGCGGTAGAGGACGCTGTCCGGGCCGAGATGCTTGGATTTCGGCCATGTGCAAGTGAAAAGGCCTGCCTGTCCCGGTCGGGCAAACCAGCGCTGCGGGGGATGGGCGGCGTTTTGCGGACCGACATCCGGGGCCCAGTTGTACACCCAAATGGCTTTGAGGGCCGAGCGAACAGCCTCCACAGGGTAGATGTAGCCCAGTCCCACTTGGTGAGCCCAACCCTGTCCAAAAAGTTGGTCGGACAAACAGCCATCGGCATACTGGTGTTTTGGGTGCTGTTTAAGGTCTACTTTTTGAATAAAATATTCGCCATTGAACAGTTCTTTCATCGTGGCGTCCCGCCCCGCTTCAAACACTTTACGGCAGCGAGCTGCGAATTCTTCATCGCCCAATTCTTTGGCCATCTCTTCACCGGCGCGACAAGCCGCCAGATAAAGTGAGCCGACCATTGTATTCGGCCCGTAAAAGTTGATGTCATAGGTGTTGTGTTGCTCTCCTTCAATCAGACCATTAAGGTCGCCGTCCTGGGCGAATAGGAATTCCAGGGCCTTTTTAATGCGGGGCCAGTTGCGGCGCAGGAAGGAGTCATCCGCAGAGCACTGGTGCTCCCGGTAGGCCTTAAGAATGGTTCCGCCCTGCGAATCCCCTGCCCACATTTTCCACCCTTCTCCGCGAAAACGAATCGCGCCCGATTGTTCGTCGAAGCCGGCCTCGGGATTGAAATCCTGCATTTCGCGGACGGAGCGCTCTAAGCGGGGGAAAAGCCGGGCCAGGGCGTGCTCGTAATTCCACACATGGGCGCATGTGCCGTGGCAGCAGCCGACGCCTTCCCATGCCCAGAATCGACCGTTGGCCCACCACTGACACGTACCCGTGGCGAGATTAGCTACCGTGGAGAAGAGCCGATCCAACAACCAGTGGGGCAGGGTGGCACTGTACCATGTATCGTGCCATAGATGGGTTTGTCGGCGCAAACGGGGAAGATGTTCTTCCAGATACGCGAGTAAGTCGCTGAGCGTGGGGAATCGGACAGCGTAGTAATTGCCACGTTCTGGGCGGTTCGGAAAGTGCCACAGAACGGCCAAAGACACGCGAACCGTCTGGCCGGGAGGAATTGTCACCCGATACCCCAGTGTGCCGCGTAGTTTTTCATGGAGTGCCGTTTGTCCGGGAGCATTTGGCTCGTCAACTGATTTGAGGTGTTCCCACAACTGATTCACATCCATCGCGCCCTTCCAATCGGTTGCGGCCAAGATTTCGCCGAGAGGTGAATCCTTGTCCGAATCGGGGAGGAATATTTGAAGGGCCATTTCTCCGAAGTCGTACTGCTTTTCGAGTGGGCCTTCTGGCGCGGGACGCGGCGTATCGCGGAGTTCGATCTGGTCCACGTTGATATGACCCCAACCTCCCGACTCCGCATCGACAATCTCAATCTGCGCGGTTTTGCCCAGGAACTCCTGGACATCCCAGTTTTGCCACTGGAGGCGTTCGTTGTTGTTCCCGGTGGCGGTTCTCACGATCTGGCCGTCCACCAGGAGATTCATGCACGTTTTGCCCGCATGATTACCTCCCCCAATGAGGAAACTGACATAGCGGCGATCGATGACGAATGGCGGCGAAATGAGACGTCCGTGAGGGCGGTCACCCCCAAGGTAGGTGTTGACCAGGCCTTTTCCCTGAAAACCGCTGACCTGCTGTTGATTGGGAAGTGTTCCGTGGGCTGGTCCAGTGCCAAACGCTTCCCCTTCCACTTTCCAGTCGCCGTAATCTTGGCCCTCGAAATCAGCGAGAACCTTGGGCGGTCGGGGCTCGGTTGGAGGTGGCAGGGGGCGAGCCGAGTGGACCACAGCAAAGGACCGCCGCAGTTTTCGCAAGTCGGTGCGGCGCTCTCCCCAAAAGCTGCTGCCCGTGTGGCAGGCCACGGCATTCTGCAACCACCCGGCCAGCGTAACGGTCCTGGGAGTGGGTCCTGGATTCTCCAGAAAGAAATCGAGGACCGTTACCGGCAAGGCGGAATCCTCTTCATTAAGCGGAATAAACGGAGAATATGCCTCCAAGCGGACCTTCACAGGGAAATCGGGATCATGATAGTCGACAAAACCAATGGGGTATTCACCGCAAAAGCGGACATTGGGAAACCCATTCCGATCCAAAGTTCGCCGCAGCACCTGCCCATCGACCTCGATAGACATTGCGAACCCCTGTTCTACAGGGTAGTCTGGCTGGGGCATGTTCTGATAGTTTGTCGCCCCATAACCAGAAAAGTTGTGCCGATTGAAAATATCCCAATGGAACAGGCGTCCATCGCCTGCCAAATAGAGCTGTCCTGCGCAGATCCCTCCCACTGGCATACCGATTTTGTCGAGATCTTCGCCCGAGTACCACGTTCGCTCTCCTCGTGCAAAAAGCTGGGCAATCCATTCCGGCTGGAGCTTCTTATCGGCGGGGACAAAATGGTCGGCCGTGTCGGAAGGCTCAAAGGGCCCAGCCACGACAGGCACTTTCCAAGGGATCACCGTGCCGGCTGCCGCAGCGCCCGCGATCGTTAAGAAATCGCGCCGCGAGACACAGGCCGAGCCACATTCAGCGCCGGGTTGACAATTTCGAAGTTGCATTTGTTGTGCGGCCATGGGGGCGTTCCTTGTGTTGGCAAATGGTGTTGGAGATGTCGCTCAAGACCCGGTCAGCCGTGTTCGAGAAGTCGGGCTTTATTGTAAAACCCCATCGCTGGGGAGGCAATTGCCAACCGTGCTGGCAGAGTGACCTTTTGGATAGTAATTTAAGCGCAGCCAGGGCGTGTTGAATGATGGGCTAAAAACCCGGTTTGTGCGGTGGAGGCACCTTTTATGAATAACGAAGATTTCGTCCATCGTTACGCTGCTATTTTACGGATTCTGTTCCGGGAACCGCGTGCCGATCTCCGCCAGGTCGCTGAAAACCTGGGACGCGAACTGTATTTAGCGGCTGCCGGTTTGAACGATATTCTTAAGATCCATGAAAACGCGTTAGCCTTGGTGCGGGCTTCCGAGCCCGATCTGCTTGCCACTGGGCAGGAGGGGAACGTTTCCGAGGTGCTGGAGACAGTTTGCCGCGGTTGGCAAAATGAGTGGCAGGCAGTTCACAGTCGGCTACGGGAGTCGCTTGCCGCAGCCGAGAATTCCTTGCAGATGGCCCGCCGTACCGCCCGCATCAGACTTCGCCAGCTCGTACGGAGCAATCGGCTCCTTCTGAAAGAAGTGTTTCATCGACGAAAGTTGGAAAAGCGGCTCCGGGAGATAAGGACCTGGCTACAAAGGGCACAGGACTTGGCGAAGTTGGGATTTTGGATCCTCCACGTCCCGGAAGGGACATTGGAGTGGCACGGGCTTTCCAAATTCCTTCACAAATCGGGGACCCAGCCTCGGGCGATTCGTTCGATTGAGGATTTTCTGGCCTGGGTTCATCCCGACGATCGAAATGCTGTGGATAGTGCCTTCGCACAAATTCTGGCCGGTAAAAAGCCGTGCCAGATCGAATATCGTCTTAAGAACGATGAAGTGCGATATGTCCGGCAGGACGTCGCACTTGGTTGGCAACGTGGAAAAGTAACCAAGGCCC
>NZ_JBAMME010000371.1:0-1983 GCF_039793925.1 Thermogutta sp.
ACCCCAACGGGAATATGGTGCTGCGGGTGGAGGTCTCGGGCACCCAACGCATCACTTACACCCAGGGGTGGGACGCCGAGAACCGGCTGGCCGTGGTGACCAACACCGTCGCCGGGCAGGTTACGCGGTTCGTGTATGACGGCGACGGGAACCGCATCCTGCGCATCGGCCCCGATGGCACCACCGTCTACATTGGGGAGTACTACGAGCGGACTGGGGGCACTGTCCGCAAGTACTACTACGCCGCCGGGCAGCGGGTGGCGGTGCGGGTGAACGGCACGCTGTATTTTCTGCACGGCGACCATCTGGGGAGTGCGACCTTAACAACGGATGCCAGCGGCAACCGGGTAGGCGAACTGCTGTATACCCCGTATGGCGGAGTGCGCTGGGCCTGGGGCACCTTCCCCACCGACCGCCGCTTCACCGGCCAGCGGCAGGAGGGCTTCGGGCTATATGACTACCGAGCGCGTTTCTATTCGCCCGGCCTGGGCCGCTTCGTCAGCGCGGATACGATTGTGCCCAATCCCGGCGATCCCCAGGATTTGAACAGATACACGTATGCCCGCAATTCACCACTGATTTACGTGGACTCTGATGGGCATTTTCCGTGGTTGGTGATTCCTGCTTTAGTCATTGTGGCGGTAGTTTGCACTCGCTCAACGGTGGATCCTGTTCTGGTTAGAGAAGTGAATTACATTGAATCACTGCATGTGGCGGCTTCCACGGACGTAGATGCGCTGGTCGAGATGTTTCGCACTGACCAACTGCGTGGGGCTACGGTCCAGGAGAGATTTACTGTGATCCTTGATCACACCAGGTTATTCCCTGGATTGTATACGGCCGGAGGGTTTGGCGAGGCAGGGCTAAATACAGAGTTCCAAGATGGCTATCTCTATGAACAGTACTGGGGTGGTGAAACCAGGCAGATCGGTCATTTCCTCACGGCTGCCGCCTTTGGCTACAGGGCAAGCCAGTATTCAGATCCACAGGAATTTCTCACTCGGCTAGCCGTTGGACACGAGATAGTGGGTGATCAGGGGGCTCCTGTATCGTGGATTAGGCAATTTATCGCCGCAACTCCCGAAGCGCGCAACTTGTTTCGCCAAGCAATCGAGGCGGATACTGCAGGCAAGTATGAACTGAGAGACGAATACTTGAGGCAAATTTTGATGCTCAACAGCGCCTCTCTGGCAAACCGGCAAGGAAATAGTTTAGAAGATTTGCGGTTGACAGTTCGGGGGTGGCGCTTTGGGCAGATGATCGCATCAGGTCAGTTTGCCTCGCTTGAGGAAGCAGCACAGTGGCTTGATGACAATCTTCGGTAAGGGGGAAAGATGCGCTCGAAATTGTTTCCTATTGTGCGTGGATTGATGGGAGGGTTCATTATCTCCCTGATCAACGGCTTTTCGTTGCCGTTATTGTTTGAGTTGTTCGTGTTGATATTGAGTATCCTCAAAACTGGCCATTGGTATGGCCCGATAGCAATAGCGGAGTTGTGGTTTATACAATTCGTGTTCGGCTTTGGCTGCTCGCTGCCTCCTGGTCTGGTGGCAGGCGTAGTATTGAGTGTAGTGCTATTTTCCTTGCCGCCGCGTACAACAAGTTGGTTAAAACTATCCGTCGGGGCAATAGCAGGAGTTATAATGACGATATTTTATGTAATGTTGCTCTCTTTTTTTGAGATCGTAAATGTTGACGAAAGCAGTTTATGGGCAGCGTTTATTTTGATTGAGGAAATTGGCATTTATGGTTGGGTTGCCTCCCGATGGGGCCGTCGTGGTGTCATCCGAGGAAGCGGTTGACCTGCACAGCGACCACCTGGGGAGCGCGACGGTGGCGACCGACGCCGGCGGCAACCGCGTGGGAAAGTTGCGCTACACGCCGTACGGCGTCACGCGCTACGAGTGGGGCAACACACCAACGAACCGGCTCTACACCGACCAGCGCTGGGACTCCGCCCTGGGTCTCTACGACTACCGGGCC
>NZ_JBAMME010000372.1:0-448 GCF_039793925.1 Thermogutta sp.
TTTGACCGCCGCGGCCAGCCGCATCTCGGCCACAAACCGGTCAGGGTCCTCCCGCAACGCGGACAAAACGCTTGCAGGTAACTCAACAGCAATTCTCACTGTTTCCATAAAACTTTACCTCAGATCACCGAAATCGTCGTTACCTGACTCCTAACATCTCCGACGAAGGCCCTCTGCAAAGTTTCGTCCCGAACGAACTCCTCGTAGGTCAGCCCGGCGCTGGCCGGGTCAGGTACTCGGCCTCCGCTAAAATGTGGCGCAGGTACTCAAGCCAGGACATACTTCAGTTCAGACTCAATATAGGGCCGGATGTAGGGACTTAGAGACTCCGGTGTGACCAGTTCCACCGGGCGCCCGAGCAGTTCTTCCAGCAGAAAGGCCAGGGCCATGAAGTTATCAAAGGTCTTTCGGCCGGGCTCAAATTCCACCAAGAAATCCACACCGCTCT
>NZ_JBAMME010000372.1:458-1973 GCF_039793925.1 Thermogutta sp.
CCGGCTCTGCAGGATGGGGTACTGGGCCCAGACCTCCGGCCGCACCTCCCCGCGAACGAAAGACCCGAAGAGGCCTAGCCGCTTCACTCCCAGAGGCCACACCTTGACCGCCGCGGCCGGCACAGTCTCCTCTCCCCAGTTGACGCACCCTCTTATACCTGCGTCCCTTCACCAGCCAGCACGCGAGCCATCTGATAGACGTCCTCACTCATCCGGAATCCCGCCTCCCGCAGACGCTCCAACAGGGGAGTAATCGCTGGTATCAGGTTTCGCTTTTTCGCAAGCACAAGAACGCCCAGTGTCCCAGCTATGTTTAACCCTCGCGCTGCAGCGATCCTCCGCCCGCGAGCCTCGTCCATCAACAGCAAGGCGGCTTCTAACTCCATAGCCAGAACGACGGCCTCGCTTTCTCCCGCACCCAGGCGTTCTCTCAGGAGACGAACGGCGATATGGTCCTGAATCTCCACAACACGGATCCAATCCGCTGATTGAACATCCAAAGCCCCCGGTTTCCCCTGAGCCACGTCACAACTTCATCCCAAACCGCAGGCGGGATATACACCTCTCCAAAAAGCGCCGGGAGCAGAGAAAGGCGCCTAACCTGCGCCAGGGCAATGAGAGGGCCGGAGTTGGCCACAACGATCATCGCTGATCTTCCCGCGACTGCTCCAGCCCCCCAACCGCAGCCGTCAACTCGCCCGGAGTCTCGGTGAAAGGGAACGCCGTGCCGGGCCAGTAACTGGATCAATTCCAGTTTGGAAATCCCCAGCAACTCGGCCGCTTTCCCCGACGAAATTCGGCCCTCCCGGAACAGTTGGATCGCGACGGCACCGAGCTCAGCCGCTGCGACCGAGCCGCCGAGGGAGCAGTCGGCTGGAGCGAGTGGTTGGCCGCCTTCTACGGATAATTCTTCAGCGCTAGAGGGATGAACACTTTGCATGGTCCATCTACGCAGACTCTTACGCTGTAGGTTGGCCAGCCGTAATCGCTGAACCAGAAGTTGCCGTAGGCGGAGGTCACGTAGATGTCGAAACGGATGGTGTAAGCCCCGGGGCCCCAGTTGGGGATGTTCTGGATGGTCAGGTTCACCGTAGGAGATGGGTCGCCCTTGGGTGTGTTACACACCGAGGCTGAACTGCTGCCCGTGACTTCCCCGTGACCGGCCTTGGCCCAACGATATGTAAGCACATAGCTGAAATGGGGATAGCCACATGTCCAATCAGAGATACCTGTGTTTTGCACTTCCACCGAGATGGAATATGTCCCGCTGTGAGACATCGCGGGTGGACGGTTGTCTGGCGTGCCCCAGTTGATTTGTAAGGGGTTCCAGCGATAGGATGGGGTGAGCAAAGCATTATTGTTGCCTGAGTCGCGGATATGAACGCCGGTGTAGTAGTGCACCAGGATCTGCTCCACTCGCTCCCAACGCACGCTCCAGGCGCCCAGGTCCCGATTCATGTTGAAGCTGAGGTTCCCTCGCGCCCAGCGACTGGCTCCTTTCTGGCTCATGCCGTG
>NZ_JBAMME010000373.1:0-15446 GCF_039793925.1 Thermogutta sp.
CGCCGGAACGCGGCAGAAAAACCACGTCGCCCGGCTTATCGGGATGGAGAAGCACGATCGGCTCGCGGTGGGCTTCATCCCGATGACCCCGTGCGGTTTCGATGACGTAGTGCTGGCAATTCGTACGGAAACCCCAAGCGATCTCCTCACCGTAGCGATCCTGAGAAACCGTGATATTCAGTCCATAAACACCGGGGTGATCCACCTTTGTTTCTAACCGCACCATTTGAAACGGACCTGAACCCTTTCCCGTCGGCAACCCGTCGTCGGGAATTCGGGCCTCAGCCAACACCCGACGGTCAGGGCTGACCAGAATCGCCCGAAGCTCCGTGACCCAGTTGTAACGGTGGAGGTCACGTTTGTACACTTCTACGGTCAGCGTTCCCTCGGTGGCTAAGAAGTACGCTCCCCCTACCCCACCAATTGCCCATGTAACTTGCTCGTCGGGCAACACCGTTACCGCTGTTTCTGCCACGGCCCAGCATTCACCCAGCAACAATAGGCACGCCAAACCAATGGAACAGCTCCAAAAGCCACGAACCAATTGCATAGCATTCCTCCACGGCTTTGAAATACTGGGACGCATTCCGTACCGGAGGGTGTTTTCCTGCGACAAAAGAATCATTGGGTGCGATCTCTGATCAGACTCATACCGGGAAAGTTTGACACTTCTTCACGGAGAGTTTTTCTGCCCCTCGACAATCAAATTGCGGATGATGCTGTCTGGGGCATCGCGCAGAATCACCGGTTGCCTGCCGGGGTCTTCTTTTACGGCCGGAGGAAGAATCAGTGTGAAGCCATCCAACGTGAAACCGCGCACGTGGGCGGCCACCAACCAGCCGGGCAGACGCGCAAACTCCGTATCGCGTTGTCCAGAAAGAGTCCGACGACCTCCAATATGTTTTCGCCGATTGCCCCAGTCTTGAGGATCCCGCACCTGGAAGGTGAAATTCCTGATCGTGAGCCGTTCGATGGGATGCTCGGGCGTTCCCTGAACAAGGGCACCAAAACCACTTGTAACCGTGATGTTCTCCAGAGTGACATCGCGAATGTGACCGAGCGGTGAATCGGAATGGCGCTTTTCGATATCCATGAAGATGGGGAAAATCGCGCCCTCGACGTTACTCGCGCCGGTGGGTGTGTAATTCTCCAACGAGATATTGGCAAATCGAATACGCTCTACCGTGCCACCGTCTTTGACGTAAATTCCGATCCCCACAGTACTGTTGCGGACAACACAATCTGCGAATTCGATATCCCGAAAATCGCCCGACGATTCCGTCCCCAGCTTGATAGCCGTGGCAATCGACTCCAGTTCACAGTCGCGAACTTTGATGTCTTCACATGATTTACCCTCGACCGTTTTAAGAACAATGCAATCGTCCCCTGCGGAAATGCGGCATCCTGCGATCCGCACATGCTTGCACGAGACGGGATCAATGCCATCGGAATTTACGTGAAAATAATGGTTGCGGATCGTGACATCCTCCACAGTTACGTTTTCGCAGAAGCGAAACGTGAGTGTCCAGGTGTCGCTCAATAGGCATGTGATTCCTTGGACAGTGACATTCCGACATTTCTCAAAAAGGGCAAGCCCAGCACGAAACTCCGGCATTTGAGCGTCACTCCGGTCAGCCCGGCGTCCCAGATCACCGTCACCAATGCCGCGGAGGATACCCTTACCCACAATGGCTACATTTTCAGCCTCCTGGGCAACGATCAAATGCCGCGTCCTGGGATGATCCTCAGGCCTCCGGCTTTGTCGGACCACGGCACCGGGTTCAAGCTGTAACGTCACGCGACTGGCAAGCCGGAGCGTGCCACAGAGGTACTCGCCGGCCGGAATGATCACCGTCCCGCCGCCAGCGTGAGAACACGCATCTATGGCCCGTTGGATCGCCGATGTGTCGAGTGTCTGGCCGTCCCCCTTGGCCTGAAAATCTTTGACGTTAAAGCTTTTTGCCTGGCTCCATTCTCCGCTGATATACATCACCACGGTGAGCAAGATCAGCAAGCTCTTTCGAGAGACACGCATAGGCTGGATTCCTACCAAGTGCTTGAGATTGGGACGACCGTTATTAGCAAATGCGCGCCGTTCATTTCGTCAGACATCGCTCTGATTCGCCTCCTATTCTATGGAAACTGGCGGGCCTCCGCAGCCGGGCAACACCGCGAGCGCACGTGCGTCAATCCTCATGGTGTTTGGTTATCCTTCCTGGCAGCGGTTTGCCCATTCTGTGCGGTCTCCCAAAATTTACGACTTTGTCGGTAAAAGTGGGCACCTCGACCCTTGTGAATGTCGGCCCAAGGGTAACAAAGCCGAGTATGTGGCCTTGATCAGAACCCTATTCAAATGTGTTCTCTACCGGCAATTCATAACGAGCCGAGTTTCTGTTGGTTTCGCGGATATGAATCTGCCCATGAAGAACTCGCCGCCCTCTTGCCCTTTTGTGTCGCTGCCGTAGTTAGCGTTGGGGCTCGCTCGGTTGGGAAGGGGACTTGGCTGCAACGGACGTCACGAGAACCGGCCACAGGGGGCTTAATGGACCGAATAGTCCAGAAAATAGGTGATCAATAAGCCCTCATGTCTTGACAAACAAACGGATTATGGATATTGTGGATATCGCTTATCCGATTTATCTGGAATTTTGCTATGTTGACGAAAACCACCATTTCTGGTTTGAAAGCACTGGTGTTTCTGGGGCTCCATCCAGATCACCAACCCGTTTCGCCGCGGGTGATTGCCCAGGCTTTCGGGGAGTCTCCCACCTATCTGGCAAAGGTGCTCCGGCAGTTGGTTAAAGCGGGAATCCTTAAGGCCCAGCGAGGGGTGGCCGGTGGAGTTTCTCTCAATCGTTCGCCGGAACAGATCTCGCTCCTCAGTATTGTTGAGGCCTGCCAGGGCGTGCTTCTGGGCGACTTTTGTCAAGAAACCGAAGATCTCACACTCACCTGTGCTTTTCATCAAGCGGCTGCAGAACTTCATCGAGTAATCGTGGACGTGCTCTCCCGATGGACGCTCGCCGATATGCTCAAGCGGCCGAGTCCTGATCCTTCACTTCCCGAAAGGGAGAAATGCTGGTTGTATCCAGGCTTCGAGATCGTGGAGCTCGTACCACCGGAAAAAAAGAGCGGCCGGTGACTCCTTCGCGGCCTCGTCCCGGTCGGACGATGAAGGCTGGAAAAACGCGGGGACAGGAGGTGTAGCCTTGCAGCAAACACTCGCCGTTTCCGTACCGGGTGCCGACTACCACCGGCAGCTCATTGCGTGTCAGGTGGCCTGTCCGGTCCATACCGATGCGCGGGGATATGTTCGGGCTATTGCCGAGGGACGTTATGAAGAGGCATATCTCATCGCCCGAGGTCCCAACCCGCTCGCTTCGATTTGCGGGCGGATCTGCGGGGCGCCGTGCAAGGCGGCCTGTCGACGGGGACGGGTTCCGCGAGTAGACGCCGACGGTCATTTTGTGGCCGAAGACCGCCCCATTGCAATTCGTGCGCTCAAACGATTTGCCTGGTGAGTCCAGCGGTTGGGAGAGGTGAGACCCCGCGGATTACTGGAGATATCTTCGCCAGGCGGCCCCACCGATCGCTATGGATGCCGAAGAGCTGGCCGCGTGGATTAAAGCGGAGGCGGAGGGCCGGGTCGAGAAGGCAGCCGGTCAACCCATCGCCATCGTCGGCGGCGGTCCTGCTGGTCTGGCTGCTGCTCACGATCTGGCGTTGATGGGTTTTCGGCCGGTTATCTTCGAAGCCGAACGCATTCCGGGAGGCATGCTGGCTTTGGGAGTTCCCGCCTACCGCTTGCCGCGTGAACTCATCCGCTGGGAGATTTCGGTGATTGAAGCACTAGGCGCCGAGCTCCGGTGCGGACAGAGCGTGGGGCAGCACATTTCCTTCGCTCAACTGCGGCGCGAGTACGCGGCTATCATTCTCGCGGTGGGTGCCAAGCGCGCCCGACGGTTGGGAATCCCTGGGGAGAACGGTCCTGGCGTGTATGGCGGCGTCGATCTTTTACGTGCCGTGGCGCTGGGAGAACCGTTTCCGATTGGTCGCCGCGTTGTGGTCATTGGGGGTGGCAACGTGGCTTACGATGTGGCGAGAACTGTGCTAAGGCAAGTCGCGTGGGATACAGCACGAACGGCCGCGCGGATGGAACCCGGCACCGGCGTCAAACTGGTGTCGCTGGAAACCCTCGAAGAAATGCCGGCGGACACCCAGGAAATCCTCGAGGGCGACGAAGAAGGGATCGAACGTCTGGGGGGTTGGGGTCCTGTGGAAATTGAGCGCGGTGGCAACGGCGAAGTTACCGCAGTTGTCTTTCGGCGATGTTTGCGAGTTTACGACGCAAACCGTCGCTTCGCACCTATTTTTGATGATGCAGACCGAATACGCATTCCGTGTGATACTGTCCTTCTTGCGGTGGGCCAGGCGACTAACCTCGATTTTCTGGCAGAAGGTGGAGATGACATAAAGCAGCATCGGCCCGGTTGGCCGGTCGTGGATCCAGAGACCCTGGCCACCACCGCACCGGGTGTTTTTGTGGCTGGTGACCTAGCACATGGGACAAAGCTTCTCATTGATGCGGTCGCCTCGGGCAAACGTGCGGCACGGTCGGTGTATGAGTATTTGACTGGCCGTCGCTTGGTCCCCGAAGCCACAACCGTGTTTTTGGAGGAGAAACGCTATCGGCGAGAGCGCGGGTACGAGGATCTGCGACGACAGCCAATACCCACCACCCCGGTCACGGAAAGGCTCAAAGGGTGGGACATACTGGTGGAAACAGGCTACGACGCCACTCTCGCCAGGCGGGAAGCATCACGCTGTCTGGATTGTGCAGTTTCACCAGTTTTCGACGGGTCGCGCTGCATCCTCTGCGGAGGTTGTGCGGATGTATGTCCCACCCGCTGCCTTAAGCTCGTTCCTCTCCAAGCAATGGAGCGGAACGAAGAACTGGAAAAACTTGTTTCAGCGCTTCTCGGAGAAGGAATCGACTGGACCCAGCAAAGTGCCATCCTCAAGGATGAGGATCGCTGCATTCGTTGCGGGCTGTGCGCGGCTCGATGTCCGGCTGACGCGATCACGATGGAAAGGGTCTGTCATCAGGTGGAGTGGAGAACGCTAGGAAAGACGATCACACGACAGTGCCCTCCCGGCTCGCTCCTGAGCCGGTACCACGCAGGGATTTTCTCGGTTTGTCGGCCCTAGGGGCCTTCGCCAGCGCGCTGTTTTTGGCATTTCTGGGCATTATTCGATTGCCCCGGGTTGTCGTATCGGCATCCCCATCGCGTAAATTTCGGGTGAAGTTACCGGAGTCACTCCAGCCAGGTGAGCCCTTTGTGCCACCCGGTCGCAATGTTGTTCTGTTCCGCGATTCCGAAGGTGTGTATGCCATTTCGCTGGTATGCACACATCTGGGATGCATCGTGAAGCCGAGCCCCAATGGCTTTGAGTGTCCCTGTCACGGCTCGCGATTTGCGCCCGACGGGCATGTGATCGGAGGCCCTGCTCCCAAGCCTCTTCCCTGGCTGGCGGTTTCGCTTGAGGGAAACGAAGTGTGGGTGGATGGAAACGTGACTGTTCAGCCCGGGACTAAGGCACGAGGTTGATGCATATGGAGCCCAAACAAGCACCCCTCAAGGAATTGTGGTCCCATTTGCGGGCAACGCCCCGGCGGTTAAAGGAATCCGCATTCCGTTCCGGCCCGCCTGTTACTGATCGGGCGCGTTCAGAATTTGTTTTTAATAATCTGTTTCTTCATATTCATCCTGTTCGCGTGCACCGCTGGAGTCTCAGGTGGCGAACAACCTGGGGGCTGGGAGTAGCCGTTACTGCGGCTTTTCTGCTGACGCTCATCACGGGCGTGTTATTAATGCTTTACTACAAGCCCTATCCGGATGTCGCCTATCAATCTATTAAAGATATTCACTATGTTGTGCCAACCGGACGCTTTATTCGTAATATCCACCGCTGGGCGGCCAACCTGATGGTGGTCACCGTATTTCTCCACATGGCGCGCGTCTTTTACACCGGTGCCTACCGTTACCCGCGCGAGTTCAACTGGCTGGTGGGACTGGCACTTCTCGTTTTGACGCTGGGACTATCTTTCACAGGTTACTTGCTGCCCTGGGATCAACTGGCCTATTGGGCGATCACCATCGGTGCCAATATCGCGCAGTCGCCTCGGGAACTGACAGATGCTCTCGGGATCACGCCCTACTTCGACCCGGGTGGCTGGATGAAAACGCTCCTGTTGGGCGGGCCTGAGGTGGGAGATGAGTCGCTGATACGTTTCTATGTGCTGCATGTCGTCGTTCTCCCACTGGCGCTAGTTATTTTGATGGGTGTTCACTTCTGGCGGATTCGCAAAGACGGGGGACTGGCGCGACCAGAGGACGCCGATGCGATTTTGGGGCCTCCTAGGGACCTATATCCGGTTTTCACGGACGCCCCCACCAAAACGTATCACCTGGCCGCGATCGTCAGAGGCCGTTCACCTGCGGTGAACCGAGGGCCAGAAAATACGATTCCTTCCATGCCCCACCTGTTTTATGCGGAATGCGCCGTCTTCATGTTGACAATCTTTCTAAGCGTGTTGGCCGCCATCTTTTGGAACGCCCCTCTGAAGGAAATTGCCAACCCGGCGGTGCCGGAGAATCCTGCTAAGGCCCCCTGGTACTTTCTCGGTATTCAGGAGCTCGTGTCCCATTCTGCATTCATGGGGGGAGCGGGAATTCCTTTGATCGTCATCGTGGGACTGGGACTGATTCCATTCCTGGATCGGGAAACCGATGGGACGGGAAGATGGTTCGGCGGACCGGGCGGCAAGCGCCTCGTCCTCCTGTCCGCACTGTTTGGATTACTTTCAGTCATCGGTATTGAAGCCTTCGCCATTCAGTTTGGATGGCTCCGGCAGTGGTTTCCGGATATTCCCCAACTCGTTATCACATTCGTTAATCCCGGAACGTTGTTAGTCGTCGTTTATGCCACATTCTCGCTGGTGACAGTCCACCGGTATCGTTCTGCCCGAGCCGGTGCGGTAGCACTCTTCACTTGCTTTCTCTGTGGATTTGTGGTGCTCACGATTATTGGTGTTCATTTTCGTGGACCAAACTGGGGATTTTACTGGTCCCCGGCGGACTGGCCGAAGCATTGATCGCCTAGGGAGACAAAGAATAAACACCTGCTGTTGTGGTCCAGTCTGGGGGTCGTGGTGGTCTTGCTCGCGGCTGCCCTGGAAGAAAACGTGCTCCGCCAATGGCGACGCGTTCAGGCGGAAGTAGCGGCCTCGGATGGACCTTTCTCCACCGGAATTCGCCAGATCGTAGGAACTACCGGCGGTACTGTGGACCGCTGTACCACCTGCCACATAGGGATGGATCCCGCCGAACGTCTGATCGGTTTGCACCGTCTCGCGCGTCCCCATCCACCCGTTCCTCACGACCTTGGAGAGTTTGGATGCACCGTATGCCATGGTGGACAGGGACGAGCTACGGAGAGTGCCGACGCCCATGGCGACGTGCCATTCTGGCCGGAACCGCTTATCCCTCTCCGGTTTGTCGAAGCCGGCTGCGGAACCTGCCACACGCAAATCGGTGTTCCGACGCTGGAACGTCTGGCTCAGGGCCAAGCTGTTCTGGAACGTTCCGATTGTTTGAGCTGTCACCGTCTAGATGGCCGCGGCGGAACGATTCGGCCGGCTGGCGTGGGAGGCATGGAGGGACCCGATTTATCTGTCATTGGACGTCGGGGATTCGCCTCAGACTGGTATCAGGTCCATCAGCGGCGCGCACGCGAGAACAAGGACCCGGTTTGGCGCGATTGCATTCCCGACCTGTCGGCTGAGGAACGTCAGCTCCTCGAAGAATATCTGCAAACGCGTGTGGGAACACCCAATGTGGTGGCGGGTCAGGCACTCTTCCATTCGCTGGGCTGTCGGGGTTGTCACAAGGTTTCTGGCGTCGGCGGGACCGAGGGCCCCGATCTGACGGCCATCGGACTCCGCGATCCCGCCCGGCTGGACTTCACCAATGTTCAAGGTCCGCACACGCTCGCCAATTGGCTTTCCGCTCATACACGAGACCCCGCCAAGATCGTCCCGGGCTCCAAAATGCCTAAGCTTTTGCTTTCCGACGCGCAGGTGGAATCACTGACGTACTATTTGCTCTCCCTGCGAAGCGATCCTTCCAACAAGCTGCCGGAACCTATCGACCGCACACTTGTTGAACGCATGCAGCGTCGGCAATTTGCAACCGATGGCGAAACGCTCTTCGCTGCGTTTTGTTCGGGTTGTCATGGTCCGCAGGGGGAAGGGCGACGATTTCCCGGCCACCCGCCCGCCCCAGCCGTGGGCAATCCTGACTTTCTCGCTGTAGCCGATGACGCCTTTTTACTGGCTACGATTCGAGATGGGCGCCCGGGACGGCGAATGCCTGCCTTTTCCGAGGCCGAGGTGGGACTGCATCCCGAGGAAATCGATTCCATTGTGGAATACTTGCGAGCACGAAGTGGCGTTCCTTCACCCCAGCCTCTGCATTCCGAACAGCGTTGGGTCTCGGCAGACACAACCCGCGGACAGGCACTTTTCGAACGGTGGTGTGCCGGCTGTCACGGGAAGGACGGGAGCGGACCAGAGGCTCCAGCACTCAATCATCCCAATTTGCTGCAAACGGCAAGTGACGACTTTCTCGTAGAAACGATTCGCCGCGGCCGGCGCGGAACAAACATGGAAGGTTTTGCGTCGCCCTCTCTCAATCATCCGGTACTTTCTGATCAGGAAATTGAAGCGATAGTCGCCTATATTCGCACATGGGAGACAGCGAAATGAATAGTCGAGAATTTTCGCGTCGTGATTTTCTTTCCCTTCTTTCTGGCGCCGGGTTCGCCGCGTTCGCTCAGTCCATCAGCCGGGCGTGGCAACTGGAAGCGTTGGATAATCCGCTGGCGCACTATCCTGATAGAAAATGGGAAGACGTCTATCGTGATCTGTGGCGATTTGATGAGTCGTTTACTTTTACATGTGCGCCGAATGATACCCATAATTGTCTCTTGCGGGCGTATGTTCGGTCCGGCGTCATTGTTCGGATTGGTCCGACTATGCGGTACGGCGAGGCCGAAGATCTCGATGGCCGCCGGACAACTCACCGGTGGGATCCTCGCATTTGTCAGAAAGGATTGGCTCTCCCCCGCCGCTTCTATGGCGATCGGCGAATCACTCAGTGCATGGTGCGTGAAGGCTTCAAGCGGTGGTATGATGCCGGATTTCCGCGCGGAGCGGACGGACGTCCACCGGCCGAGTATTTTCAGCGCGGCCGTGATAACTGGCTCCGTATGTCTCACGAGGAGGCAGCCACTATTGTGGCGGCAGCGCTGCGAAACATTGCGGAAACATATTCCGGCGAAAATGGTAAAAGGCTGTTAACAGCTCAGGGATACGATCCGGTCACAATCGAGGCCACTCAAGGGGCTGGGACCCAGGTTTTGAAATTCCGCGGCGGCATGCCCTTGCTCGGAATCACCCGCGTCTTCGGCCTGTACCGGTTCGCTAACTCTCTTGCTCTTCTCGATGCGGCTATTCGTAAAGTGCCACCGGAAAAGGCCCTCGGTGGCCGCGGTTTCGACAACTACAGTTGGCATACCGATTTACCGCCAGGCCATCCCATGGTCACCGGCCAGCAAACAGTGGAATTCGACCTCTCTGCCGTCGAACATTGCAAAACGCTGATCGTGTGGGGCATGAACTGGATCACCACCAAGATGCCTGACGCCCACTGGCTCACCGAGGCGCGTCTGAAGGGCGTGCGGGTGGTGGTGATTGCCTGCGAATATTCAGCCACGGCTTCCAAGGGCGACGAAGTAATCGTCGTCCGCCCTGGAACGACACCGGCTCTCGCTCTTGGACTTGCTCATGTTATCGTCAAGAATAAGCTCTACGATAGCGACTATATTAAACAATGGACTGATCTTCCGCTCTTGGTGCGAATGGATACTCTTCAGCGTCTCCGGGCGCGTGATGTGTTCGGGGAACCACCCTCTCAACTATCGAATGCGACCAAGGTGCTTGCGTCCGGCGAAAAAGCACCACCGCCGGGACGTCAAGTCGAGATGCTGATTCCCGAAAAACTCCGAGAGGAATGGGACGACAGTGTCTGGTGGGATGCTGAAAACGGAGTTCCCCGCCCCACCACCCGCGACCAGGTGGGGAAATTCAGCAACATCAATAACGCCCTGCTAGAAGGCACCGTGCAGGTTAAACTTCGCGATGGAACGGTTGTCACCTGCCGACCTATTTTTGATCTCATCCGCGACTCTCTGCTCCATTTTGATCCTAAGACTGTGGAGAAAATCACCTGGGCGCCGGCTGAAGCCGTAGAAGCCCTGGCGAGGCATATCGCAGCGGAGCCGGGAACAACTCTCTTTGCCATGGGCATGGGTCCCAACCAGTTCTTTAACAATGACAACAAAGATCGCACTGTATTCTTGGTAGCTGCTCTGACCGGAAACGTAGGTCGGCTTGGCGGGAACGTCGGGTCGTACGCAGGTAATTATCGAGTGGCATTATTCAACGGTGCTCCGCAGTATATTAATGAGGATCCTTTCAATATAGAACTTGATCCGGAAAAACCCGCTGCGGTCCGCCAGTACTGGAAGCCGGAGTCCGCTCACTATTACAACCATGAGGATCGCCCCCTGCGGGTGGGCAAGCGCCTCTTGCCGGGGAAAACCCATATTCCCACCCCCACGAAATCCCTGTGGTTTGCCAATGCCAACTCGATTCTTGGGAACGTGAAATGGCACTACAATACCGTCGTGAATGTCCTGCCCAAGATTGAGATGATCTGCGTGAACGAGTGGTGGTGGTCCGGCTCCTGCGAATGGGCGGATGTTGTCTTCGGCGTGGATTCCTGGGCGGAATTGAAACATCCCGATATGACCGCCTCGGTAACCAATCCGTTTCTCTCGGTCTTTCCGCGCACTCCCTTAAAGCGAATTTTCCATACTCTCGGTGACATCGAAGTTTTTGCGCTTGTGGCAACCCAACTAGCAAAGTTGACCGGTGATACGCGATTCGAAGACTACTGGAAATTTGTGCGGGAAGGACGCACCGATGTTTATTTGCAGAGAGTTCTCGACGCGAGCTCTAATACAAGGGGATATAAATTTACAGAATTAGAAGAGAAAGCCCGCCAGGGTATTCCGGTCCTTTTACAAAGTCTTACAACGCCCAAGGTGGTATGCTATGAGCAAGTCACCGATTCGCGACCGTGGTACACAAAAACCGGGCGTTTGGAGTTTTATCGAGAAGAGCCGGAATTTATCGAGGCGGGAGAGAATTTGCCCGTCCATCGCGAGCCTGTAGACTCCACCTTCTATGAGCCGAACATCATCGTGGCGGCTCCCCACGAGGCCATTCGCCCGGCAAAGCCAGAGGACTACGGCGTTGAACCCACGGATCTCACCTGCGAAGTACGGTGTGGGCGGAACGTTGTCCTCCCCTGGCATGTGGCTGAAAAATCGCGGCATCCGTTGCTCGCTGAGGGATATCGGTTCATTTTCCACACTCCCAAATACCGCCACGGTGCTCATACCACGCCGATTGATACCGACATGATTGCCATTTTGTTCGGCCCGTTTGGCGATATTTATCGTCACGACAAGCGGGCGCCCTTCGTGGCGGAAGGCTATGTTGACATCAATCCGGCTGACGCGAAAGAACTGGGTATTGAGGACGGAGACTATGTGTGGGTGGACGGCGATCCCGAAGACCGTCCTTTCCGCGGCTGGCAGCAAAATTCTCGGGACTATCAGTTTGCTCGTCTGCTGTGCCGCGCCCGTTATTATCCGGGAACTCCGCGCGGAGTAACGCGCATGTGGTTCAACATGTACGGAGCTACTCCGGGATCGCAGGAGGGCCAACGCACAAGGGCCGACGGCCTCGCCAAGAATCCCCGAACGAACTACCAGGCGATGTTCCGTTCGGGGTCCCATCAGTCGGCCACCCGAGGCTGGCTTAAACCAACCTGGATGACGGATTCGCTCGTTCGTAAGGAAATCTTTGGGCAGAGTATCTCGACTGGTTTTGCCCCGGACATTCACTGTCCGACGGGTGCCCCACGGGAAGCAATCGTGAAAATCACGCGGGCTGAACCGGGTGGCTTGAATGGCCAGGGGTTATGGCGTGTGGCACAACTGGGGCTCCGTCCGACCTATGAGTCACCAACCCTGCGGCGCTACCTTGCCGGCGAGTTTGTGCGGATTGAAACCCCCAATCGTTCTTCATGAGAAGGATGTGGAACCATGGCAATCGTCTACAACTGGCAACTGGGACGCACCATGTCCTACTGGTATCCAGAAAGCCGCCCTCAGCGACAGTATGCCGCGGTGTTCGATCTTAATAAGTGCATTGCCTGCCAAAGCTGCACGCTGGCCTGCAAAACAACCTGGACCTCAGGAAAAGGCCAGGAATATATGCTATGGAATAACGTGGAAACCAAGCCCTATGGCAGTTATCCCCTCGCATGGGAAACCAAGCTTCTGGAAATGCTCGGTCCACAAACATGGCAGGACGGAAAATATCTGGGTCGCACGATCTTTGAAGCTGCTCCCGCTGGAGAACGTGTCCTGGGATGGCGGCCGGACGACTACGATTATGCCTTTCCCAACACGGGAGAGGACGATTGCGCCGGTCATGTGGAGCGCGGATTGGCCTTGGACCTGCCCCACGCCGTGTGGTTCTTTTATCTTCCCCGAATCTGCAATCACTGTACCTATCCAGCATGCCTGGCAGCCTGCCCTCGGGGCTCCATTTATAAACGACCGGAAGATGGTATTGTGCTGCTGGATCAGGGGCGATGTCGGGGCTATCGAGAGTGCGTGAAAGCATGTCCGTATAAGAAAGTATTTTTCAATCCTCTCACGGGCACCTCTGAAAAGTGCATCTTCTGCTTCCCCAAACGTGAACAGGGCTTGCAACCGCAGTGTTTTGTCAATTGCATTGGGAAAATCCGGCTGGCGGGCTACATCTCTGTGCCGGAGTCCGCGAACCCGGACAATCCCATCGATTACCTGGTTCATGTGCGCAAAGTGGCGCTACCTCTTTTACCTCAGTTAGGTCTTGAGCCGAACGTTTACTACATTCCGCCGGTTCATGTGCCAGTACGATTCCTGGAACAGCTCTTCGGTCCCCATGTCCAAAATGCAATCCAAACGTACTTGAACGCCAAGGATGATCCCGATCTGGCGGGATTAATCCAACTCTTTGGTTGTACAGAGAAAATTGTCCCCCGTTGGAAGCGGCAGAACGACTGGATCCTGGGAATAGAGGAAGACGGTACAGAAATCGTCCGTGTGCCACTGCGGGAACCCGTTTTTGAGCGACCCCTGTTCGACGAACGTTTTCAGGTGGCCCGGCATAACTGTCCCTGATGGAGCATCTGATTATGTTAAAATTACGCCTACCTTTGACTTTGTTGGTCGGTGCGGCGGTCATAGTGGGGGGATGCCGTCGACACGCTGTGGCTCCGCCGCCCCAGGAGATTCAAGCGCTATTGGTCAAAGAGCTGCCTACCGATCCTACCGATTCCGTTTGGAGGCAGACTCGAGAATTGCGCATTCCGCTGCTTCTGCAGGACCTTGTGGAGCCACGTTTGTTGCAACCTTCCACATCTTACGTCGCGGTTCGCGCCCTGTACGACGGGCGTCGGTTCGCATTTCGTCTGGAATGGGAAGACGCGACCGAAAACGCCGATCCCGGCATAGCGACGTTCTCCGACGCCTGCGCCGTGCAGCTTCCTCAAAAAGTTGAGGCCGTCTTACCAGCACCGCAGATGGGCGAGAAAGGCCATCCGGTGGAAATCACTCTCTGGAAAGCGGTCTGGAAGAAGGGACCGCTTCTGGAGAAGGGCATTCAAGCGGTCTATCCCAACGCAGCGGTCGATCACTATCCATTTCAGGCAGCTTCGCTTGTTCCCGGAGCCACTGCACAGCAAGAAATGGCTCTCCGCTACTCCCCCGCACGGCGTTTGGGCAATGATGTGGCGTCAGTTCCCGAAAAAGGCGCTCAGGACATTATGGCGGAAGGACCTGGCACCATCACCCCACTCCAAAAGAATTCGCAAGCGCAGGCTGTGCGCACTGCCCAGGGTTGGGCCGTGGTGATTGTTCGTGACCCGCCCGCGGGATTTTCACCCGATAGCGGAACGCATGTTGCATTCGCCATCTGGGACGGCGCCCACCAGGAAACTGGGTCACGCAAGATGCGGTCCGCATGGGTTCCCTTGCACATCGTTCAAAACTAATGAGCATGAAGATGCAACAATTCTCCGCGCGGTCCTTTCTTGCCCTGATTTGTGAGGCGGCCCAATGGCACCTGGCCGCCCTCCTTCTTCTACCGCCGTCCACCGCCAGAAAGCGTGAAATCCAGAGTCTCCTTCGGGAGGTTCAGGATCCCGCTCTATGCAAAATCGCTGAAAATTGGTGCAACGACCCGGCGACCGAGGAATATTTTCGAACCGTTTGTCCCGGTGGCGAGGTTTCTCTTCGTGCGGTCAGCTATTTGCCGCTGGTTTCGCCAGGAGAGATGCTGGCCACGCTCGAGGACTTCTACGATCGAACGGGCTACCGCAATTTCACAGACGAACCTCCCGACCACCTCGCCGTGCTGGCGGATTGTTATGCTTTTTTATCCCTCCGGGCAGCTTACATGCTGGCAAACGAACGACAGGACGATTTTTTGTCTTTCATCGATCTTCGCAACCATCTGGCACTTCAGTACTTTTCCCCGATACTTTCTTCCCTCGTGGAAAAGCTCCAGAACCACCAGATACCCAGCCTGCTCGCCACCGCTGAGTGGATGTGGTCACGCGTTCATTCATCCAAAAGCGATAGCTCGAGCTTGTCGTCTTAAGTTAGCGCCCAGCTCATAAGTAAACCACTGAAAAAGGTCGGCATTTCCTTCACCCCCCACTGGACAAGCCTGCCAGAAAGATTCGCGGATCATCGCGGAAACGATATCTTCACAATCCACCCTT
Organism: Thermogutta sp.; assembly: GCF_039793925.1. Lineage (GTDB taxonomy): Bacteria > Planctomycetota > Planctomycetia > Pirellulales > Thermoguttaceae > Thermogutta. Next base: position 15,030 of record NZ_JBAMME010000373.1, read on the forward strand.
CCGCGGGAATATTTGCGAAAAAGTGATAGCGTCCGGGTCGCCCGCAATACAATCCAGCGCTCACGTGGTGCGTGATAGACCAGAACGCCTTGCAGTGCAGAATTTCAAGCATGCCTGAGCTCGCCAGTTAATGCGGTTGATTTTCTTTTTTCAGTGCAAGATGGCTTCGTGCGAGTTCGCACCAGGGGCCGTCGGGCACCAAATCAAGAAACCTTTGCCAATGCTTTTCCGCTTCTTGATGCCGTCCCATTTCTTCCAGGAGCTGGGCCAGGAGAAAATGTGCATCGGGAAAGTCTGGATGGAGCCGGAGTGCCCCTTCATAAGCTGCCATCGCTAATTCCCTGTCGCCAAGTTCCACAAGAACGGAACCGAGGTTGAGATAGGCTTCCAGATATTCTGGATCCAGTTCGAGCGTCA
>NZ_JBAMME010000374.1:0-1944 GCF_039793925.1 Thermogutta sp.
CTTCTAACTGATAGTCCACCGGTAAACCTCGTAGATGTCTTTTCCATCTTTCATCACCGCCCGCTGGAGGTCTGGCCAGCGATAAATCCCCATCAGCAGGCGACAGTTTCCCGATTCTATGGAGGCGGGAAGCCTCAACTCAAAGCGAGTCACCAGGACATCGTCGTCTCGCCAGTAGGGGGGTGGAACGCCCGGGCCATCCATCTGGGCAACCAGTGTCTGGTCTCCGCAGAACAGATGGTTAAAGAAATGATAATAACCCGGAGCAACTTCACGATAATGCCAAGTATATTCTACCCGAACCTGCCCATTCGCCTGGGGTTCTCCATCAATGCGGACACCGACCAGGCTCAATCCATTTTCCCATTCCGCAAGCGGGGCTGGCATATCCCCCCGATCCGTAAGGCAGTACGCCTTCCAGGGAGGAATCGCTGCGATGGTGAGTTGCAGCTCTTCTACCAGTCGTTCCCTGATCGGTGAAAGGTCAGCTTCTGTGGAGTCAGGAGCCAGCAGGTAGCAAGTGCAACGAGGCGCTACGATCAATCCGTTCCCCGCCTGTACAATGCGTACCCGGTCGGTGCGCAGCGCGCTCCGGATCCAGTCAAACGCTGAACCGTCCCCCACGAATGAAGAGATAATGATCACTTCACAGTCGGGATGCTGATTTAGGTATCTCCCAATCTGTTCCGCCGTCTGATCCAACAACCAGGCCCGGGTAGAGGGGCCCATGCGCCATTCCTGCTCCAGGCGGATGCGGGTACTCCAGGCCTGTGCCCAGACAAGGGAGACAACAACTACCCATCCGGTGATTAGCACACCGATGATTCCTCCCGCCACCTGGAGAATCCGGTAAGGGAAGCGCCTGGCAAGAGAAATGGTGGCTCCCATCAGCACAAAAGGAGCCGGGAAAACATAAAGCAGATAAAATGCTACCAGATATACGCTGGAGCGCAAATACATCAGCGGCGCTCCCAGCGTCCATCCCAGCGTAAACAGCAAAGCCGGACGATGGTCCTTGCTGAAGACCAGGCAGAAAAGACTTCCCACCAGCGCTACTCCCACCACATAATCCATCCAGTGCATCGCTGCGGGTATCTGAATCAGGGAATTGATCCAGACCGGACTTACTGGCATAGAATATACTCCCCGACCGCTGATCAGTTCCAGCGTCAGCGGGAAGACGGCCAGGTTCCAGCCAGAGCCCTGAGTGCCCATCTTCAGGGCCTGTGAGAGGTCACCAGGGACCTCCCGCAGGATGAACAGGATGTACGGGAGCACGATAAGAAAACTTCCCACCATCCCTGCCCCCCAACCGGCCCAGGCCCGCCGGCGCCACGCGAGCAGCAACCCGCCCAGGAAAAGAACCACCGCCCAGGGCGCACCCGCTATGTGGACGGTTCCCATAAATGTTGCGCTGATCAGGCCCAGAGCCAGATAAAGCCCTGCTCCTCGCTTCCGGGTAATGGCCAACAACAGGAAAGAGAACCCCATTGCCGCCCAGGTGGGTGTCAGCGCCTGATACCATATCCAGCGGACAAACTCTACCACCCAGGGATTGATGACATACAGCAGGGTAGAAAGGACCGCCGCGCGGTAACCAAAGACGATCCTTACCGCCCGGTATAAAACTGCTATAGCGATCAGGTCCAGCACGGAGAAAAACCACTTGATCGCGATCACCCGGGGTACCAGAATCCAGGGAATCGCTGCCAAGTAGGAGATGACCGCCGTCTGATATACGCCGACGGAGGACTTGATACCTGCCGGAGGCGGATGAAACCTGGCCGTCTCAATCGCATTGGCGATGAGATAGGATTGGTCCCAGGCCAGAAATGTTTCTTCAAAACCGTACAAGCGAAGCAAAGACGCCAGGAGTAACAGGAGTACCCCTGTCGTCAGGACAACCCACCTCCAGCCGTTGCGAGACCTCGGTTCCGCCACCCT
>NZ_JBAMME010000375.1:0-15393 GCF_039793925.1 Thermogutta sp.
AGCGCCTCCTTGAACTGCCCATCTTTAAACAACTGCCGTGCTTGCCCACTTTCGTTGCGTGGTCTCATGACCTCTTCACCCTTTAATGCGTCCGACAACGACGCGATATACCACGGGCCGGACGTGGCAGCAACTGCACCAAGGGTCAACAGCGCTAATAAGGTACACACGATCCATCTTTTCTGGGATGGTCCCATAATTCTCTTCCTTTTCCCATGGCCAGAATTCAAGCGACCGTTACGAGAAGCCGATTGCGCGACCTCCGCCGTTAACTTCGCAGCATAACAACGACAAAGAGGCACACTTTATGCGCAGTTTGCGGTCGGACGTATGACTTCGCGAAGAATTATTCCACCCTAGATCGGTTGACGCAAGCGGCTCCGCCAAATCGTACCCGGACCGCAAAGGCTCAGCGTGTTCCCCAAGCTGGCAATCCAATGTTTCCGACGCACTTTGAGGGTACTGAGTTCCCTGAAGACTGCAACCCGCTTTGGCGCTGCTCCATCCAACTGGCTGCTGGCAGCTTCAAAAGGAATGGCCATTACAACGTCCCGAGCCTCCCTGTTTCAACTTTCCTCCCGGTTGGCTTGCCAATTCTCGCAAAAAAGAACCCCGCCACAGAGGACGGGGTTGAACGATCCGCTAGACTAATCTAGTGAGAAGACCTTACCAGGTATGGGCGCGAGGTCCTCTGGCACGTAGTACGCCTGCCATTAGAACGACTTGGTAGCGGCCATCTCCAAGGAAACGAGGAACGGAACCGGCTCGCTACCCAATGCATTGAGTACGGTTCCACCGGCGGTGAAGTTATGTGTCACCCAATCGGGCTGCCCATACTGTTCCAAGGCCTTACCACCTTCGCCACCGCCGACGTACACACGCACTCCGGCGTCTTTCATGCGCTTAAGCTGGGCCATAAAGCGCTTGGTACCGGCCTCAAAGCGGGGATCCTCGAACTTCCCGAATACACCGTTATGGAAAGCGATGGCCGGCTCCTGGAGAGTTTTGGCCCATTCCAGAAACTCCCCGATTTTCCGCTCAAAAAGGTCCAGCGTGGCAGGACCCACGTCGAACTGCTGATCCTGCGGCCCCAGGGTCGTGGCCACCCGACCGTCTTGGAGGACGAAATCCACCGGCATGACGAACTGAATGCCTTTTTGCCGACCTTCCGCGATCATTTTCTTGGCTTGTTCAATCCGCTCCGGCGGAATGTAATACGGCTGGTCCTTGTGAGCAGGATCTTCCTGAACGCCGATGCAGAAGTCTTTGCCCTCCAACTGGTGGGCAGCTTTGATGAGTCCCATGGCCAGCGAGCCCGCGGTGAAAACCCAACGGATTTTGCCACGATCGATCATTGCCTGCAGATCATCCAGCTTGTCGATCTTTAAGCCGCTGGAAATAACGAGCTGGGCATTGAGGCAGTCCGCCAGAGGCCCAGAGAACTCACCGTAGGCGTACTCGCCCAGGGCTACCTTATCCATGGCCGCTGGGACAACCACCGACGATGTGTCCAAACTACCAGCCGAAAATGCCTCATGGACATACACTCGCGCGATTTTCTCGGCAAATTCGTTGGCTACTTTGGCAAGTTTCTCGGCCAAATTGGGAATGTCCGCGGGCTTGGCCTTCCACAAAACCCGTTCGATGTCGTATTTCCGGGTGTTTTCCAGCAGGATGAAGTCGCCGGGCTTGGCCGCCTTGATGGCTTCTACAACTTCGGAGCGAATTGTGAGATTGGCAGGATCGAACCAATCGGGAACAAATTTGATCTCACAGCCGAGAATTTCCCCCAGACGCTTGCACACTTTGTCCAGGCTCAACTGAGGATCCCGACCGATGTGGCCAAAAATCACCTGGATCCATCCCCGACTCCGACCAATCTCAAGAGTTTCCTTCATCGAGCGGAGGCGGATATCACCTTCACCAACCTTCGCTCCGGGCTTGCAATCCAGGTCCCCACGCACCAGCACGGGGGTGCCTGACGCGACATCGGTGAGGTCTTTTACCCGGGGAATTCGAGCGATGTAATCGAGAAGCCCCAAGTTGAGTTTGTCCACTCCCAGGATTCGCCGCAGCCAGGCTTCCATTTTTTCCTTGGTCACTGCCATTTTCGCACTCCTCCTTCCTCAATGGTTGCAAGATTTCGAATTGGTTTTATGTCCGCGAGTCAACGGACGCCTCAAGGCATGTTCCCGGAATGAAAATTCACGTTTGCAAAACAGGGACTGCCTTGCGGAATTGCCCGGGAAACGTAACACCCTTCGGCCGCTAGCCTTGCCAACAGCCCTTCGTCAGTAATCCATTACGTTACCAAAAAAGGCGGGGATCGTTAAGAACCCGCGTTGGGTACCGGCGAGCACCGACCTGCCGAAAAGAGTATTTGCGAGGCCTCTCTGCCGTTTCTGGCAGGTGGAATTGGCGATACTGTTGCCTGGTCTCCGCAAACAAATTGCCTGGGTTATCCGGGCCGCGTAGTCGCGACAGGGTCGGAGCAGCAATGCGGCTCCTATTGGGGGCGCGGTTGCCCGGGCTTTGGCCCACCAGGAGTTAACCCCGATTTTCCGAATTACATTGTGGTTCGTGGTTCCGCGGTTCTGCATCGCTGAAAAAGTCATCTTTCCCCATTCAAGTGGTTTTGCTAGACTCGCCCCGCTGAGCTGAGGTTGAAAACGTTTTGCAGGAGACGACTAGGGAAAGTCTCGTACCCAGGTGCGCTGTTGGGGAACAACGTTTCCGAATTCCATGTTATAGCCCGGAACGGAAAGTGACTTTTCGGAGGGTTGAAATGGTACGCTTGAGGGGAGTTTTATCGATCAGTCAACCCCAGACCACGAAAGCATGCTCTTGCATTCTTGGGTGGCTCCCTATGATGGGCTTGGTCGGATGCTTCTGGGTATCTGTTTCCTCGGCCTGGGCGGCAGTGCCGATCCCACGGTTGTTCACAATCTCGAACGTAGAAGCGGATCCCAACAAAGATTACTGGGTGACTGAGAACAACGGGCCGTGGATGATTATGGCCTGTAGCTTCTCCGGGGAGCACGCGCTGGATCAAGCACGGGAATTGGTGTTGGAGCTCCGCCGCCGGTACAAACTCCCCGCTTACATGTATGAAAAAACGTTTGAACTGAAAACGGATGAGCTCAATGGGAGGAAAAAGTTTCGTTATCAGCAGGGTGATGCAATTCGTGAAGTTGCGGTTCTCGTAGGTGATTTTCCGTCCGTGGATGATCCCCGGGCACAGGAGCTTCTCCAGAAAATCAAGTATTTCCGTCCGCATGTGCTCGAACCCAATCCGGAGAAGCCCACCAACCGGACATTCGCCGCGCTCCGTACGATTCAGCAATCGCTCCTTTCCGATGACAACGAAAAAAAACAGAAAGGCCCCATGGGACATGCATTTCTCACCACGAATCCACTTCTCCCGGACGAATACTTCGCTCCCAAAGGAGTGGACAAATTCATTCTCGCGCTCAACGAAGGGTACGAGTACAACCTTTTGAACTGTCCTGGACGGTATTCTGTCCAGGTGGCGCACTTTACGGGAGAGGTGATCATTGATCAGAAAGAGATTCAGGCCATCGAGCGAGGTGAAAAGCAGTTCCGCGGAAGTCTCGCCGAAGCCGCGAGAAAGGCCCATGAGTTGACTTTAGCTCTCCGCCAAAAAGGATACGAGGCCTACGAATTCCACGACCGGGGGGCCAGCATCGTGACGGTTGGGAGTTTCGACAGCCTCGGCGTGCGTCGGCCCGACGGAAAGATCGAGCTCGACCCCCGGATTGTGGCGATCATCAATACGTTCAAAGCCGATCCAGCACCACCGATCCCGGGGGTTCCCACACTCGGATATAAACCCAAGACGCTGATCGGTATTCCGTTCGACATTCAGCCGCAGCCGGTCGAAGTGCCCAAAAGGTCGTTTGCCGCGGATTATGTGCGACGTTAATCAGCAGACGACGGCCACAGCCGGGTCCCTGAGTCCTCCCCTGATTGTTCCCAAGCGCGGACCACAGCGGCGATATCTCGCGTGAACTTGGGCGTTTGCACCCGGTTTTGGAGAGATGAGATGGTCACCGTGCCAGTTTCGCTGGGTTGACCCAGCCAGGGGTCCCACCATGTCACCCGATATTTTCCGGGTGTCAGACCAGGGAGCGAGACATCCCCAGGTTCTTCCCGCGGGGGTGCCACGCCCCGAACGTGGCTCAACCACGTCCCATTTGGGCGGATGATCCAGAAAGCGCTCTTGTTTTGACCGACCAATCCCAAGACCCGTATTCCAGACCTCTCATCTTCCCACCCGACTGGGCGAAGTTTTTCGCTGCCAAAGGGAATCTCCTGGGCAAATCGGGAGACCGGCGTGTAGTGAGGATATGCGTTCATCCGATCGAGCTGGTCCCACCACCAGAATAACGTGGTTCCTGAAAGCCCCGACATTAGCGAGGCCCACAGCGCGTTGTGGAAGTGAACGAGTTCCCTGTCCTGCGGCATCTGAGGGTCTTCCCGCCATTTGTCGTCGGCCAGACCAAATTCTCCGATGATGGCCGGCTTGAGGGGAGCGTGCTCTCGTAGAAATGCCGTGCGGTCAACCACGGCAGCCACTTCATCACGGATCCTCTGGCGATCCACCGGCCGCAAATAGTAGTGAACCTCCGCGATATCAAGCCGCGGATGGCGACAATCCTTGGGGGATGGTCCCCAGGTACTCGTTGTCCGAAGGTGATGGTAAGGATCGATCTCATCCAAATACTGGCCCAGCTCTTCGTAAAAGCGGTCGGTGGGCAAGTTCGGATCCATCTCGTTCCAGTACTCCCAAGCGGCCACATGCGGCGAATACCCCCAACGCGCCACCGCATAGCGGAAGGTTCTTTTTGCGTCAGCAATTGCCTCGGCGTACTGAGCAGAGGAAGGATCCTTCAGTCGATGCATGTAGAGGTCGCGAGTCAAAAGGCAGAGCTGCAGATAGAGGCCCTCCTTTTCCGCCGCAGCCACAATTTGATCAAGCATGAAGGCGTCCACCGGGTTGTAGCGACCGAGCACGGAACGGCCAGGTTCCGCTTCCCACAGAAGTTCTCGGTCCGTTGTGGGATCCCGAAGCGAAATAGCCGCCAGATAAACGGTCGAGGATTGGGTGCTCGTTGCGCCGCTGACAAACAGTTCAAGCGGGCCCAACCACACCGCATCCGAAGGTGAAGTTACGTCAGTGGCGAGAATTGACCATTTTCCCGTTTCGCTTTGAGAAATTGGAAAACGTACCTCTCGACCGAAAATCCGAACGGTCAGCGCGACGTCCGATCGTGATGACCACACTGCTAGGGAAAGGCGGTAGCGCGTGTTGGGAAGCACTGCCACGCGATGGGAAGGATCCGGCCGCAACGGTTCTTCTGTAATCGGGATGAGTTTTTCCCCAAGCACCCCTGCAAAAACGGTTGAGGTGGCAAAGGAGGGCGGAGGGATGGTCGCGGGACGATCAATCCAAGGTGGATGCCATGCCCAGGATCGGCTCCAAGCACTTTTTCTCCCTTCAATGCACAGCGCCCAATCTTCGCAACATGTCCAGATGCGCAAGTAGTTGGCCCCGTGCGCGGATAGCTTTTGGAATGCCTCAATAGCGCCGCTGAGCGTGAAATACTGGCTGCTGCTCCCGATAAAAGCCAGGTTCTGACCGATTGCAAAGAAAGGTGTCCCATCGTCAAAGGCCAGGAATCGTGGGTCTTCCCGGGAAATGCGGAGGAATCCATGTCCAGGGGCATTTTCGCAGGTGAACAACACGGGAGCGGACTCTGCCTGGCCGTCCGCATCTTTTACTCGCACGATGGCGGTGTACCGTCCCGGCTGAGTGGGAGTAAAGCGGACGCGCCAGCCTGCACGCCCTTGAGGATAGAACCACTCACCGCTGTGCTGTTTTCCAGGTTGTCGCCAGGCGTAATCCTCCATCCAGAAGGCGGGTTGCACCATTTGCTGTCCCGCTGGTGTGGTGATCAGAACATCAACGGTAACTTCCGCCGGATCAAACGGATTGGCATAGGTTTTGGGCCAATCGATGAGTCCTTCGATCTTGTGCCATCGCGGCACTTCCTGGCTGAGCCAACGGAGTTGGGGCGATTGGGTCATCCGTGGCTCGCTGCACTCCACCCACCGGCCGCTCTGTGCGAAAAGCGCTATCAGAGCAAGAGTCAATAGGAGGAGGACCGTACTGGAAAATCCCCGGCATGGAGGGTGGAACACGGCAACCCAACTTGCATGATTGTAACCCCGCACGGTATGTCCTCCGGGAAATGTTCCTCCGCTCGGCGACCACGCCGGGACAACGTGCGTCCGACTCGGGGACTTGGTTTATCGGTCCTGTCCCACTTTGGCGATCATCCACTGAGGATACGGCGCCGGCCGGGCACTGATTTCGTCAAGGCGTCTCATCTCGTCTTCCGAGAGTTTGACTTCGGCCGCTTTGAGGTTTTCACGCAGTTGGTCGAGAGTACGGGCACCGAGAATCACCGAGGTGACCCCAGGCTTTTGGATCAACCAAGCCAGGGCCACCGCCGCTACGGGGACACCGTGTCCCTTGGCGATTTCGTCGAGCACATCCACGATGTTGTAGACGCGATCCCAATCGGTGGGCAGGAAATTCTTGAGTGGCCCTTGCATCCGCGTTCCCTCCGGCATGGGGGCGCCGCGTCTGTACTTGCCGCTGAGAAGACCGAACGCCAGCGGACTCCATGGTAGAATGCCCAGGTTCTGGTCCTGGCACAAGGGGACCAGTTCCACTTCGATATCGCGGATGGCCAGATTGTACAGCGCTTGCAGCGATTGGAAGCGTACCCATCCGTGCTTGTCCGATACCCACAGGGCTTTCATGATTTGCCATGCGGCGTAGTTGGAGACGCCGATGTAGCGGACCTTTCCCCAGCGGACGAGGTCGTCCAGTGCCCGCAATGTCTCTTCCAGCGGTGTGACTGGGTCCCAAATGTGGACCTGATACAGATCGATGTAATCGGTGCGAAGCCGTTTAAGGCTTGCGTCGCAGGATTCCAGGATGTGATGACGGGAAAGGCCGATATCATTCGGCTTATTGCTCATGCGCATGCGGACTTTGGTGGCAATGATGAGGTCCTTGCGGATGCCCTGGATCGCCTGCCCGAGGAGGTCTTCCGATTCCCCGTACGAATACACGTCAGCGGTATCGATGAAGTTGACGCCGGCGTCGAGGCAAAGCTTGATTGCCTCTTTCACTTCCGGCAAGGTCATGTTGCCCATTTGCCATTGGTTTTTTCCGAACGTCATCGTGCCGAGGCAAAGCACAGAGACCCGCACACCGGTTCCACCCAGAAATCGCATTTCCATCCCGCAGGCCCTTTCTCTGCAAATGGTCGAAATTCAGCACTCACTAAGCCACGGAACTCGAACAACCAAAAGTTGTCCGGGAGTCTCCAGAAGAACCGATACGCATTTTACAACGCCAGGGCGGGAAAGGACACTCGCCGGCCTGTGGGTGCTTTTACGGGACCCATTCCCAGGAAAGGGGACGCGTTAGGAGCAACCACAGGAAAAACGGACCACCAAGGATTGCGGTGATCACACCGACCGGGATTTCTGCCGGCGCGAGAATGGTTCGCGCCACCGAGTCGCTAATCACCAGAAATGCGCCGCCCAGCAACGCCGCGGCGGGCACAAGTCGGGTGTGCTGCGGTCCGACAAGTTGACGGCTGATGTGGGGGGCAATCAGACAGACGAAACCAATCGGTCCGCAATGTGCCACAATGCAGGCAACCATCACACCGGTGACAAAAAGGATCAGCGTTTTCACCATGCGGAGGGAGACACCCCGGGCAGCCGCCCATTCGTCGCCGAGTGACAGAAGATTGAGTTCACGTCGCAGTCCCCACAAAACGAGCGTACTCACTGCCACCGCAGGCGCCAGCCAAAGGATGTCCCGGTAACCCAGCGTTCCTTCCAATCCTCCCAGCATCCAGCGGAAAGCGTGGAACGCCCGCACGGGATCAACAGCATATTGGAGCACCAGGATCAAACTTGTGTTGAGAAAACTCATGGCGACGCCCGCCAGCAGCATGGTGGCCACAGACAGCTCTGCACGTAATCGAGTCAGCCCGTAAACGACCACCAGAGTGACACTGGCCCCTGTTAGCGCGCAAAAGGTGACGACCGGTGTTCCCCAGAGTAGTTTGTTCCAACCCACATGGATGGCCAGGACCGCTCCCAGTGAGGCCCCACTTGCCAGACCGAGTGTGAATGGGCTGGCCAGGGGATTGCGGAACATGGCCTGATAGGCCGTTCCCCCCACGGCGAGACCCATCCCGGCGAGAAATCCCACCAGAACTCTGGGAATCCGAATATCCCACAGAATTCTTGCCTCCAGCGCATTGTCTGCTTTCCAGAGCATACGGGGATCAATCCACCGGGGACCTATGAGCGGCGCAACAGCCAGCACCGCCAGGGTTGCCAGGGCAATGATCGCGAGGGCAGACCGACCCCGCTTCACGGCTCACCTCCGCTCCGCGTGGGAACGATCACAGGGATAGCCACCTGGGGATGAGTCACCAGAAGCGGCTGAACGCCGAAGACATCCCGAAGAACAGATTGCCGCATGAACGTTGTCGGTGGGCCGTCAAACACGATATGACCATCACGCAGGGCCAGAATACGCCGGCTGAAAAGCGCTGCAGTGTTGATGTCGTGCGTCACCGCAAGGATGGCCACCTGGCGCTGTCTATTGATCTTTTGCAGAAGCTTCTGGACTTCTTCTCGGTGGTGGAAATCGAGGAATGTCGTGGCTTCGTCAAGAAGCAGGACGGGAGTTTGCTGCGCGAGGACGGCGGCCAGCATGACCCGTTGTCGCTCCCCACCGCTGAGAGTTCGCACAACCCGATGCCGAAAATTCCAAGTGCCCGTCAATTCAAGGGCTTCGCGAACTGCCGCAATGTCCTGGGAGGAGGGCGGTGAAAAAGGGCTGCCGTGCGGATAACGCCCCATTAGCACGAAGTCCTCAACTGTGTATGGGATATCAATCCGTTCTTCCTGGGGCAAATACGCTACAAGGCGGGCCCATTCCCGTTGGCTGGTGCTTTTTGCAGGTCGGTCCAACCAGAGGATTTCTCCCCGCCAATTTCGATAAACGAGTGCTAGGCATCGCAGGAGCGTCGTCTTGCCTGCCCCATTAGGTCCGACGACGGACACAAATTCACCTTGATCCAGTTCGAAGGAAATATCCTCAAGGATTGTTTGTTCAGCAATATCGAAAGAAAGACTGCGGACCGTCAGAAGTGCCATTGCTCGAACTCGAGAAAACGGGGTCTTCAAGATCTGATCGGAATTCCACGAAGATTTGGATGCTGTTTCAGCGAATTGCAGAAGTTTCGGGGCCGCGGCACCTCTGCTGCCGGAAGCCGCGACATTTCGATTATAATGAAAAAAGCGGCGGCGCGACTGACGCATTCTTATTTTCCGGCCCGCGCCTGAAAGCGGAAATGCGTCGGATGGTGCTGAATTCAGCAGGCTCCGTATGCGAGCGTCGGAATCCTCGGCTATGGCAGACGTGATTTCTCATGCTTCGTCACCCAGCCCCCGCTCACCATTCCGCGATTGGGTGGAGCGGGCAGCCGAGGGAGACGACGAAGCCCTTGCCAAACTCCTCGAATACTGCGAGCCAAAGTTCCAAATCATAGCGCGTGTTGCCCTCGGGCCGCTGCTGCGTTCCCAGGTGGATACCCTGGATTTAGTGCAATCGATGAAGCGGATGTTGATCCCCGGCCTGCGAGCAGGATTGTATAATTTGGACTCGCCGGAGCAGCTCGTTGCTCTGGCGGCTACTGTCATTCGACGGAAAGTGGCTCTTTACTGGCGACGTCAGCGGCGGCAACCGGTGGTCCGATTGGGAGAGGACACGCTCGAACAGACGCGGTGGTCGGCTCCCGACGTACCGGCCGAGCAGTGGGAAAATGAAGAGCTTTTGAGCCAATTGCTGGATAAGCTGACTCCCGAAGAACAAAATCTGTTCCGAATGCAACTGGAAGGGCTGCCGATCGTGGAGATTGCACGCAAACTCGGGTGCAAGCCCGGACCCTTGCGAGCGCGATTGAGTCGCTTGCGTAAAAAATTGCGAAGTTTGGCGGGCTTTTCGTGGGGTTGAACCCCTCCCGTGGCCTCCTCGAATTTTTTGAATCGTTTCAAGATTTTCCGACCAAAAAAGCTCTCTTGGCAACTTGTCTGAGTTCTGATAGCCTATTGGACTGTGACGCAAAACGGAGGGCAGTCGCGGAAGGCGGCAGAGGGACAGTTCCTCCTTTCCCCCCTTACTCTGGCTGACAAGGAACGTTTGCCATGAGTACTGATTTCCGCGTGGCAACTCGACCTGTCATTCGGTGGATGCTGAAGGAAGATTTGCCCACTGTTCTTAAGATCGAGGAGGAAAGCTTCGAGTTTCCCTGGTCGAAATCCGATTTTCTCTCCTGTACGCATCAACCTCATTGCATTGCCGTAGTGGCCGAGGTCCAGAATCAGGTCGTGGGCTACATGATCTACGAAATGGCTCCTAATCATTTCCATGTGCTCACGCTGGCTGTTGATCCAGCCTGGCGACGGAAAGGGATCGGTCGCGCGCTTGTGGAGCGTTTGATCAACAAGCTCTCGCCACATCGCCGCCATCAGATTTTGCTCGAGGTTCGCGAAACAAACCTAGTGGCCCAGCTCTTTTTCCGCTCGCTTGGTTTTCGGGCGTCCAGGATTCTGCGAAACTTTTACGCGGATACCGTGGAGGACGCTTATCTGATGGCGTATGAGATTTCCCAGGCCCCCTCAAACCAGAGCAAAAACCGGATCGCCCGATATTTCGCTTGAGGTTCCTCACTGAGAGGAGTCCCTAAGGTCTTTCCCTCCGGGGCGCTCGTGGGGCTCATGGAGGGGCTGAAACCACCTTTTCACGGTGGATCGTGGAAGGGGGAACAGTTCGGCCCTGGAGAGTCCCGCTTGTTGAGCTCCGTGGTCGGAAACCGATCCATCAATTTTGAAAAGAGAACCTGTGAGGTTGGTTCCTGCGCGGGAACATTACGAACAGATACGCGCGGTGCGCCCCTTGCGAGTTTTGGTCTCAAACGGTCCCTGGCCTTTTGTCGCGGTCGTTACTGTGGTTCAGGCTCGGCCGAGAGCGTAACCCCGCGAAAACGGAAGACGGGAGCCGTTGCTCCCGTCTTGGGCTGCTATCGACTTTCAAACTGGCGTTACGGTCGCCGGTTTTCTCAGTGGAAGATCCACGCGCAGGCGCTGTTCTTGGGTGCAGCGTGTGCTTGCTTCCGCACCCGGCCCACTTTCAGCACCGACCGGTGTTCATTTTTGGGCGAGTTCACCCAGTGTGCTCAGCACGTAGGTTTGATCGTCACGAGACAGCCGCTCGAACGCCACGCGAACGTACTGCCCATTGGGTTGGAGTAGCCGGATGACACGGCCACCTTCCAAAGTCTCTACGAACCGGGCCACGACGTGGTACCGACCGGTGTCATCGGTCCAAATTCGATAAGAGCTTTGAGTGGTCGGGGCTGGAGCCGGAGGAGCAGCAGGCGGTGCGGCCTCGGGAGCCGGCGGAGCTGCGGGTTGTTGCGGCGCTGGTGCGGGTGGCGCGGCAGGCTGCTCGGCCGGTTGGGCAGGCTTTTCTTCCGCAGCTGGGGCCGGGGGAGCGGGTGGCTGAGCCGGCGCCGGTGCGGCCGGCTGCGCCGGAGCCGCTTCGGAGGCGGGCGCTGCGGGTGGATTGGCCGGCTGTTCCGGTTTTGCCTCCGGGGCAGACGCCGGTGGGATGGGAGCAGGCTGCGGAGCAGGAGCGGGCGGAGCTACCTGAGCTGGCGCGGCCGGAGCCGCGGGTTTCTCTTCCGGCATGGGTGCGGGTGGCGCCGGTGGTGTCGGCGGGGCGGGTTGTTGAGCCGGTTGGGCCGGTTTTTCCTCCGGTTTGGCTTGCGGAACCGGAGCAGGGGCTACCGCGGGAGCTTCAGGTTTGGTCTCTCCCGGCGAAGGTGTAGGGGGAGCCGGAGCTTCCTCGGTTACAGCAGCCGGAGCCTCGCAGCCGGGCGCGGCCTCTTCGCATTCCGGAACCGGAGCACAGCAGGCAGCCGGTTGATAGCAATGGTGACGTACACAAAGGCGCGACCACCACTTGCATGCGTACGCGTTAGCCGCGAGTCCAAAGGAGACGATCGCGGCCGTTACAAACAAAACTTTCTTCGCCATGGACCTTCCCTCCTGTAACAACTGAGACACATTAGCGACACTCGACACGGGACACGGCAATAACTTAACGTTCGAAGCTTGGCTTGCGCTGTGGGGGAAACTGGAAAACGCTGGGAAATGTGCTCTCTTGAAGAATATAGTTAACCGAATGGCCGATTTCAAATAATCGCTTTCCCCCGCGACGATGTGTCTGCTCACGAAAGTGACATCCGGGACAATGGACCTCTCGCAGTGAATGTGTCATAACTGAGCACTTACCCGGGCCGACTGAGGAACTCTCAGTGAAGAACGTTTCCATGAACCGTGTGATTGTGTTGACACCTCCTGGCCGCGCAGCACTGGCCACCATCCGACTGGAAGGCTCCGCTGTCAAAGACGTCCTGGAGAAGCAACTCCTGCGACGGTCGGGCAACAAATTTCGATTCGAAGTGTTACCGAGGCCTGTGCTGGTGCGGTTCCCGGTGGGAGATGGTCTGTATGAGGAAGTGATCCTTCGAGTGGTGAATAGCGAGACTGCCGAGCTGCATTGTCACGGCAACCCGCTCCTTGTTGAGACGATTACCGCGAAATTCGAGACGTTTGGATTCCATCGCGAAACATGGGAGCAGTGGATTTACCGGACAGAGGAAGATGCCATCAGGGCGGCCGCACGATTGGCCTTGGCTGACGCCCCCACCTGGACTGTCACATCGATTCTGCTCGACCAGTACGGGGGATCGTTTTCCAGGATGATCGACAAAGTAGAGAACGCCCTCATCGAGGGCAATTGGCAGGAAGCGGCGGATATTCTGCACCGGTTGCTTTCCTGGGAAAGGGTGGGGCTCCATCTGACGCGGCCATATAAAGTCGTGTTGGTTGGCCCGCCCAATGCGGGAAAAAGCAGTATCCTCAACTGGCTGGTGGGATACCGAAGGGCGATCGTGGATCCCACTCCGGGAACGACCCGCGACTTTGTGGCGGCAGCGACAGTCGTCGAGGGTTGGCCGGTGGAGCTGTACGACACAGCGGGACTGCGTCCACCCCAGGATGAGCTGGAAGCGGAGGCCATTGCTCGGACTCGTAGAACAGCGAGCGACGCAGATCTCGTCCTTCTCGTGCTCGACCGAAGCACCGAATGGACGGCAGACTATGCGCGCCTTCGAGAGGCATGGCCCGAGGCGGTGGTCATTTTGAACAAGCGGGACCTGCCACCTGGACCTGGGGCATGGTGCGAGGGGTTGTACCTCTCGACCCGAATTGGAGAAGATCGTCCCGTGCTATTAAAAGCGCTCTCCCAGAAACTGGTGCCTGAACCACCTCCGCCCGGCGAGGCGATTCCTTTCACGCCGGACCAAGTGGCTCGTCTCAAAGAAGCGCTTGCCGCCGTGGAGACGCGAAACAGATCAATGGCCGTGAAGGCTCTGCAAAGTTTGAAGCTGAAATCGTCTCCTCTTGGAAACCCTTAATATCGGGAATCTGCACGAGACAGAATGTCCGCTTCCGAAGGAAGCCCATGAACAACCGTCAAATCCGTATCGACAACACCGAGTTCAACCACGTGATTAGAAAGAAGAAAAAATTTTCTTAAGATGCCGCTTCGCCGGGAGATGGTATGCTAGATTCTTACAGAAGTCGCATTGTGGATTCCCAAGAGCGCAATCGCCGGCCATGGACGAGAGCATTGTACAGAGGCGTCGGACACCACGTTTCGCCTTCGAAGCAATTCAGCGGATTGCACCGGTGACCGACAATAAGAAACCGGATCCGGGGGATTTCTTTCCCGTGCGATGCCGGGACATCTCGCGTGGCGGATTCTCCTTCTATCTCAACGAACGACCTGACTTCACCGAGTTGATGGCGCTCGTGAGCGATAACCATAAGTGCATCTATCTGATGGCCCAGGTGGTGTACGTCCGGGAGCTGGAAAACCACGACAAAGGTCGCTTTCTCGTCGGTTGCCGGTTCCTAAGTCGGTTGAATTCCTCCTCAAGATTGGGTTGAGCCGCGGGTTCCGTGGATTTGCCGCTGGGTTTCGTCGGGCGCCTTAGAGCCACTTCTCACGACGGTACCATTCGACAGTTTGTTCCAGTCGTTCAATCAAGCTCTTGGGAGTGGAGAAACCAAGCTGCTGTCGCGCTTTTTGCGCCGAACAAATCCACGAGCCGGCGAGTGCCTCGCGGGCTTTGTCCAGATGGAAGACGACCGGTCGCCGCCTCAAATGGGCTGTTAGCTCCCCCAGGAGTGCCACCGTCCACACGACTGGGGGTGCCACCGGAATGACGAAGGTCCGTCGTCGAAGTGCCTTTCCCATAAGCTTGCCCAGCTCGCCGTAAGAGGGACATTCGTCGAAAGCCGCATAGTAGTAACCTTGGCCTTTATTGGGCAGGGTGCTCGGCGCGGGCAGGCGTTCCCCCTGTTCTGCGGCGGTTACCAGGAGTTCAGCGAGGTCGCCCGCGTAGACCACAGAATAATACTTGCGGCGGTAACCCGGCACCAGATGCACGCCTGTCCGAGCAATCGGCCTGAACATTTCTAGCCCATCTTTGTCCCATTCCCCCAGAATGATGGGTGGACGAACAATCGTAATGGGGATTTCACCCGCATATTTCTCGGCGACCAGTTCCCCCGCCCGCTTGCTTTTCCCATACCACGAGACCGGGCACGATGGTTCGCCCTCGCGGTGGGGTTCTTCAGCCTTTTTGACCGGACCTGCTGCTGCCAGGGTCGAGACGATCACTACTACCGGAGGTGGAGAAACGCGACGACAGGCTTCTAGTAAGCTTTCGGTCCCCTTTTCGTTAACCTGGAAAAACTGATCGACTTTGAGAGCTTTTGTCGTTCCCGCCAGATGGTAAACGATCTGGACGCCTTTCAACGCCGGGACTAAGCTTTCCACATCGTGCAACTTGCCTGGGTGAAACCGGACACCGAAAGGTTCCAGGGGAGCAGTGCGAGACGTCGGTCGGACGAGGCACACGACTTCGTGACCTCGTTCGGAGAGTGCTTTCACCAGGTGATAGCCTACGAATCCCGTTCCACCTGTGATGAAAACCTTCGCCATTTTCTTACCTGCAGAGTCGTTAACAGTTGATACAATGCCGAGGTTCGGAATGACCAGCGACGATTGACGCTATTTTAACGCATTCGTTCGCTGAGAGTGGCCTCGCCCTGCAGACGGCCGGGGAATTAGAG
>NZ_JBAMME010000376.1:0-38386 GCF_039793925.1 Thermogutta sp.
CCATTTTCTTACCTGCAGAGTCGTTAACAGTTGACACAATGCCGAGGTTCGGAATGACCAGCGACGATTGACGCTATTTTAACGCATCCGTTCGCTGAGGGTGGCCTCGCCCTGCAGACGGCCGGGGAATTAGAGGAGGTCAGACGTGTCGCATCTGTCAACCCCGCTCGTAGATGTTGCTCCGACGGCTCGGTTTTTGATAGTCCGTCTGAGCGCACTGGGGGACGTTGTGCTCACACTCCCGGTCGCTTGTGCACTTCGTGAGCACTTTCCGCAGGCCAAAATCGCGTGGATGGTGGAAGAGCGGAACGCCCCGATTTTAGCCGGCCATCCGGCGATCGACGAGATATTCACGGTGCCCCGAAGGTGGTACAAATCGTGGGAACACATCCGACGAGTTCGCCACACATTACGGGAATGGTCTTTCGATGTGGCCCTGGACGTGCAAAGTCTTACCAAAAGCGCATTTTTGGCCTGGCTGAGCGGGGCAAACTTTCGGGTGTGCTTCGCCCGTCCTCAGGGGCGGGAACTGGCCCCCTGGCTGGCCACACATCGGGTCTCAGCGCAAGGGACCCATGTGGTGGAAATCTTTTTGAGCCTTCTTCGGGTGCTGGGCATCCAATCCACCAGTGCGGAGTTCAAACTGACCCAAACACATGAAGAAGCCGCATGGGCGGAGAGCGTGCTGGTGGAACTGGGGCTGGGTGTTCGATTTGCTGTTATCAATCCGGGAGCGGCTTGGCCATGCAAGCGATGGCCATTCGACAGGTTTGCCACCGTGGCCAAATTCCTTGAGAATACATTGGCGATGCCCACGCTTGTGTTGTGGGGGAACCAGCTTGAAAGGAGTTGGGCGGAAACAATCGTAGCGCGGGCAGGCGGAGCGTGTCGGCTGGCGCCGCGTACGGACCTGCGTCAAATGGCGGCGATTCTCCGCCGGGCGTCGCTCATGATTTCCGCCGATACAGGTCCGCTTCACATGGCGGCCGCCCTGGGCGTTCCCTGTGTGGGGCTTTTCGGACCAACGGATCCCGCACGAGTGGGGCCCTATGGGCCGGGCCACATTGTGATTCGGGCGGCGAAATACACGGGCCGTCACCCGCGACGAGCACCGGAAAGCCTGATGCAGGCGATCACACCAGAAATGGTTTGTGAAGCCTGTGCGAAGCTCCTCTGCGAGCGGAAAGCCGCGTGATGGCTGATATTTGCAGTTTCGCTCGACCAGATGCGCGGTCTCATCGGTTACTCTCGCACCAGTAAGAGCAACCTGTTTCATTCGTGCATATCCACACATACCGCGTTCGGCCACCGATCCGGCGTGTGCCGATTCGCATCGGGCTCCCGCAGCGTCGGCAGAAGACTGGTGGGCCCGGGGTTTCTCCCTTATCCACAGCGCTCTGACATTTGGTGCACATCTCTGCCTCAGGAAACATGGCGAGTCTCGCTGTCGAGATGACACCACCACACGCAATGCACCGCTTTTGTTCCGACCAGTCGCCGACGTCATGCTGAACGGTGACCTGCAGCAGGACTGTTCCGCATTGGCGACAGGGAGTTTGCGGTAGAAGGTTGGGCACCAATTCATCCAGCAGTGCTTCGTCGATTTGCACACCGGCGCGGAGCTTCTTATGCGCCTGGAGTCTCCGCTCCGCCTCATGGCGCGACAGAATCTCAGTGTGTCCACAGTGACGACACTGCAGCCGGTAAAAGAAAATACCCATTGCGTCTCGTTAGTAATCAGCGCATTCGAAAAAATCTGCCGTTAGTGGTCAAAAATCTCGGGCCAGAGTGAGCATCTCCCAGTGATCTCTCTGGAGAGGAATTCCCAGCCCCGGTTCTTCAGGGACAGTCCACATTCCGTTTTTCACAGCGAACTGGTGGATGGTTGTGGGGTCCTCAGAATATTGCCATGCGCTGTGGGCATGCACGAGGGGAGGCAACGCTGCTCCCAGGTGGAGCGCCGCCGCCAACCCGATGCCCAGCGACGCTGGTATTGCCAGAGAGACGTCGAGTTGTGCCGCGTGGACAACGGCGACAGCATCGCGGATGGCCAGAGGTCCACCCAGCTCATGAATATCCAAGATCAGATGCCGAGCGGCCCCGCAGTGGCATACCGCCCATACGTCCCGCAGCGATTTCAATCCCCGACAAATGGCGAGGGGGATCGGTGATTCTTGCTGGAGCCGCCGGTAAGTCTGCCAGTAATTCGTGGCCAATGGATCAATGAGGCAGTGAATGCCAAGGGATTCCATCTGAAGGCAAAGGTGCACAGCAGCGGTGAAGTCGAACTTCCGGCGGGCGTCCACGCGGATCTGAATCGCTTCCCCGAACTGATCTCGAATGGCGCGGAGTACTTCAACATCCTGGGAGATTTGTCCGCTCGTGCCCAGGATCCAACAGGTGACCCCTTTGTCGTACATTCTTTGAACCTGCCTGAGGATTTCTTCGTCATCCATGTCGCCCACGAACTGACCTACCGGCACCTGGTGGCGATAAAAGCCGCCCCAGAACCGGGCGACGGGTTGTCCCAGGGTCTTTCCCGCTGCGTCATAGCAGGCGATTTCGATCGCTGCACGCAAAGGGGGGAGCAGCACGTCCAGCTCGGCCAACTCGGCAATGTCCAGGATGTTTCTCCCCGCCAGGGTGGGAAGGAGCTGTTCCCGTCGCCGAGCCAGTTCACTCACTCGCCACGGCAGAGGTGCTTCACCCCAACCATCCACGCCCTCGTCAGTTTGCACGCGGACCAGAACGAGCCGATCCGAAATGCCCTGAGTCAGTGGACCCAATTTGGTCAGAAGAAATTCGATGTCGCACAGCCGCATGGTCCGGCGGCACCTCTCCCTCGACGATTCACTGTATGATTCGCCAGCGATCCTTGACACCAGTCTGTCCCTTGAGGACACTAGCCAGGATAGCACACCCGGAATATTTTTTCGAGTGCGTGCTGTTAGCCTAGATATGCGGTGAGTAGCGGCGAGCCGCACTTAAACTTCACGAAAGGAGAATTTGAAAGCGGGGACGGCGAACCGCTCACGGGTCGGGTACCGTATTAGAATCACGTTGACAGAAGTCAATCACCCCGCTTGAGACGTTGGTATGTCCCACCTGAATGATGAGGAGGCTAATTCATGCGACGTGTCGTGCTGACGATCGGTGCTGCGATTGGTTTTCTTGCTGTGAACATTGGGATGACGGCTTGTGGCGCAGATATTCCCCCAGCACCAAAAGCATCGACTTATGCGCCGGCTGCCGATCTCGTGAAGGCGGTGGATGACTACATCGCCGGCATTGCCGACATCCTCGAGTCTCAGGAAGATTTCAAAGATTTGCAGGCGAAGGTGATCAAGGACGCAGAAACAATTGCCGTGCTTGCCCTGGTGCTGGGGCTTCACGATGAGAATACGCCCTATAAGGCCGCCGCGCCGGCGCTGATCAAGGCTGCTCGGGAGCTCTCGGCTGCCGCAGCCAAGGACTACGCGTCGGCCAAGAAAGCGCTGGGGGCGCTTGAGGCGGCTAAATCCTCCGTCGGGGATCCAAACGGCCTAAAGTGGGAAAAGGTGGCCTCTCTGAAGGAATTGATGGAACAGGTTCCCCTTGTGAACTCCCGGCTGAAGCGCAACATGCGGCGGTTCGAACGGCAGGCGGAGGTTATCGCAGTGGACTCAGCCGTGATCGCTGCCATTGCCCAGGGAAGTATGGCGAATCTGGATGAAACCAACAAGCCCGAAAACGCGGAGCAGTGGTTCCAGTTCTGTGCAGCCATGCGAGATGCAGCGGCTCAAATCAATAAAGCAGCGAAGGCCAAGGATGCGGCGGGAGCCGAAAAAGCCGTGACCGCCCTCGCCAAAACGTGCGACGACTGTCACGCTGTCTTCCATCCGGAAGCCCTCGGCAAGACAGAATAGCGTCCTTGACTTGCGAGATCACATTCTGACCACCGGGGCACTCGCTGACGTTATTTGGAATAATTTTCAACACGGAACGGTTCCAGGATTCAATTTCCTCAGCAGGTTAGATGATATCGGCTGGCGGTCGAGGATATCGGCCGCCTGTTTTCATTTTTCTCCCATTTGACCACCAGGAGGTGCCACTCATGAATTGCCCCTGCAACCTGGTTTTGAACGAGGATGTCGCGACGGGGGCCTGCAAAAGACGCTCAACCAGTTTTCCAGACGACGCCGCAAAAACTTACCTTTTCTCTATTCCTCGTGTCCTCATCCGCCTGCAGCGTGGGAAAACTTCAGCCAGTGGGCGCGTTGACGCGCGGATGCGGACGGAGTAATTTCGGGATATTGTTC
Source organism: Thermogutta sp. (assembly GCF_039793925.1). Lineage (GTDB taxonomy): Bacteria > Planctomycetota > Planctomycetia > Pirellulales > Thermoguttaceae > Thermogutta. The sequence goes on from NZ_JBAMME010000376.1 coordinate 4,299, forward strand.
CTTCCGGACCGCCTTCCCCGACTTTTGGCGACAGGGTTTGCCGCGCATGTTGCAACTGCGCTCGTTGTTGCTATATGTGACCGCATTCGTATGCGGCTGGGTGATGATGGGCCTCGAGATTCTCGGCGGGCGCGTACTTTCTCCAGACTTCGGGAGCGGCGTTTTTGTGTGGGGAAGCGTGATCGGCGTCTTTTTGCTTTCGCTGAGCACCGGATACTTGATTGGCGGTTGGGCTTCGTCCCGATGGCCGTTAGTCGCGGTCCTCGCCGGAGTGATCCTGGCCGCTGCTCTGAGCATTGTCCCTGTCGCGCTTTGGTATCCTGAGATTAGCGGCTGGTTTGCAGCCCTGGAGTGGAATGAACGCTACGGAGCACTGGCCGCCGCGGCAGCGCTGTTTTTCCTGCCCAGCACGCTGCTGGGGATGGTTTCACCCTACTGCATCCGGTTGCTGACCACAAGTGTGGAGAAATCCGGTGCAAGTGCCGGGACGCTCTACGCCATATCCACCGTGGGCAGTTTTCTGGGATGCATTCACACCGCGTTTTACCTGATTGTGAGTTTGGGAATTCGGCACTGTTTGTTTGCAGGGGCAGGTGTGCTGGGAGCTTTGGGGCTAGTTCTGGTGGTGGTTTCGGTGGTGGGCTCGCGAACAAAAAAGGCTGCTGTGGCTGATTCAGGAGCGGGATCGCTTGCCCAATGGGGTGATTTGCCGGAGTTAATCAAGAAATGAAATAGACCAGAAGTCTGTATAGGCGATAGGAGTATTATTTGAAAGTAAGCATGAGTATTGTGTTAGGGTAATACTCACTGTACCCGATTGCCCCATGGCACAACGAAATGGAGCGATAAACAGACCATATTTCCCTGGCAGATAGAATGCCTCATGGCTGGCGGGAGACTTATCACGTGAGTGGTTCCGACTGCGAAAAAAGGGATTTCCGGACACAGTTCATCCGGGTTAGAGCCAGGCTTTCGGTTACCTCCCTCGGTCTGATTGTGGCGGCGCTGGGGCTCTGGCTTTCCGTTCCCCAGCAGCGCGTTCCTGCCCAGGAACTAAGCCGCGTCCTTTTCGAAAAGGAGTCTCTCTACCACTATGTGCGAGTGGTGGAGGAAGGCAATATTCGTCGCCTTCAGTTTCGCCGATCGGGGATTGATTTTGAAGAATCTGCCATCAACATCCGGAATCCTCTCGATTTTCCGCTCCATTACTACAAACTCATGATGGCAGGGTTTATTCATTGCCCCAATCCGCAGCGCATCCTCTTTGTGGGACTAGGTGGGGGGACGCTCGTTCGGGCGATTCGACATTACTATCCCAATGTTCAGATCGATGTGATCGAATTGGATCCCGTCGTTGTGGAAGTTGCCCGGGCGTATTTCGGATTCCAAGAAGATAGCCGGATGAAAGTGTACATTCGGGACGCACGGGTGCAGATGAACCGCCTCGCCGGGCAAGGTGCGCGCTACGACATGATTTTTCTCGATGCTTTTCGAGGAGGGTACATACCATATCACCTCACCACGCAAGAGTTCATGGAATTGGTGGCGAGGCTTCTTGAGGCCAACGGCGTTGTGGTGAGCAACCTTCAGCCCGGTTTTGCCTCGTACCATTATCAACGGCGGACGATAGCGCGGGTATTCCCATCCGAGTGGGCCTATGGTCGATATGGAAATGTGATTGTCGTGGCTAGCAGGAAGCCGCAGAATATTTCTCGTGAAGAATTGATAAAACGGGCAGAACAGCTTCAAGCTGAGAAGAAATTCTCGTTCTTCCTTCCCGAAGTGGCGCAACTCGCAACTTCCGGAGGCGACTATATCCGGCAAGGGCCGATCCTCACGGACGATTACGCGCCCACAGACGTGCTGCGAAGCATTCCCCAAGACTGACTCCTTTTTCAACCGGATGGTAGCGGAGTGCTGACGACAGTCGCCCTGCAGCGCGGAGCGGTCCTGGTTTTCGGGAGGGCCGTTCTTTGCGACATTGAGCCTTTTCGTACTGCGCTGTTTGCAGTGCAAAACGTTGAGCTGGCACGGTAGAAAGCTTGTGCGCCCAGGTTTTTGGTCAAGCCCCGATGGCCCGAGCTTCCTGCCACCGGAGAAGTCCCGGCGGAGGTTCGCCACGCTCCACCGCGGTGATATTTTCCAGGGTCATTCGGGCAATGGCCTGCATGGCGTTATTTGTAAAAAACGCCTGATGACCAGTGATGATGACGTTAGGGAAGGTCAGCATTCGCATGAAAACATCGTCCTGAATGACCTGGTTGGAAAGATCTTCGAAGAACAGATCCGCTTCTTCTTCATACACGTCCAACCCCAGGGCTCCGATCTTTCCCGATTTGAGTGCGCGGATAACAGCCTGAGTGTCCACGAGGGCACCGCGACTGGTATTGATGAGGATAACCCCTCGCTTCATCAGGGCCAGCGTTTCCTCGTTAATGAGGTGGTACGTCGCTGGTACAAGGGGACAATGGAGGGTGACAATGTCGCTTTTACGGAAAAGCTCATCATACCCCACGTACTCCACGCCCAGGGAAACGAGCTCTTCGTCTGGTTTTAAATCAAACGCGCAGACAGAACATTCGAAAGCCAATAACCGCTTGGCTACCAGTCGGCCAATTTTTCCTGTTCCGATGACCCCGGCGGTCTTTCCAGCCAGGTCGATGCCTAAAAGGCCGTCCAATGCGAAGTTCCCTTCTCGCACCCGGTTGTAAGACTTGTGAAGTTTCCTCGCCAGAGCCAGGATGAGGGCCATCGTGTGCTCCGCCACGGCTTGGGGCGAATAGGCGGGAACCCGACTCACGATAAATCCCAATTCTTCGGCAACCTGAAGATCCACGTTGTTATAACCGGCACAGCGGAGGGCAATATGTTTCGTGCCGTGGCGCTGAAGATGGAGCAGCACCCGCGCATCCACTTCGTCGTTGACGAAGACGCACACTGTGGGAAAGCCATTGGCAAGGGAAACTGTTTGACTTGTCAGTCGGGGTTCCAGAAAAACCAGCTCGTGTCCAAAGGAGCGATTTGCCGCCTCCAAAAACTCCTTGTCGTACGGCTTGGTGCTAAATACGGCAACTTTCATCGCGGACCTCCCTGAGAATCAAGAGTCAACCCCTTTATTATTGGCATGTGACAAGGGGCGTATACCGGCAAAAGTGTCCGCGATTCTCGATGACAAACGCATTTCCATCCCGTGCCCGAGTGTCGGGCTCCCTGTTATGGACCTGCGCTCTCAAGGAAAAACGCACGAGTCGCCTGCCTGCAAAGTCTGGAAGTTAAATCCGCACGGCCGTAGCATTTCCGAGCCAAGCAGGAACGGGGTCGTCGGTCCTGCCAGCCTTGGCCGATAGACGTCCCGAAAGATGACTCCTGTCTGCTGGAGCACACCAGAAAAGGGAAGGCTTCATGAACAGAAGATCCTTTTTGGTTTGCGAGGGTGCATATGATTGAAAGATCGAAGCGGAGCAAGCTGAGCGGTAAACAATGACAATGGAGTAACTTGGCGATCACAAGACAAGAGCGGTGTCAGCGAGATGACTCAACAGAATTTTCTCACGGCTTTACCAGTTTATAACGAGGCCCGCCACATTGGAGATGTTCTCCGGACAGTGGCCAGGTTTTCCTCGAATATTCTGGTCGTGGATGATGGATCGACGGACGGAACAGGGGAAGTTTTGAAGAGTTTTCCGAATGTCAGGGTGATTCGTCATCCCGAGAATCGAGGTTATGGAGCAGCCCTGCGGACGGCGTTCACCTATGCCGTGGACCAGGGTTACGAGGTACTCGTCACAATTGACTGTGACGGCCAACACGAGCCGCACCGTATTCCGGAGTTTGTAGCGGCGTGCACTCCCGAAGTGGATGTGGTGTCTGGCAGCCGATACCTGAAGAGATTTCCCAGCGACACTGAGCCTCCTCCCGATCGGCGCCGGATCAATGAGGTGATCACCGCCGAGTTGAATCGACGGTTGGGACTCCATTTGACTGACGCCTTCTGCGGATTCAAGGCCTATCGCACAGAGGCCCTCCGCAAGCTAGATTTAACCGAAAACGGGTATGCGATGCCAATCGAGTTCTGGGTGCAGGCCGTCAAACACGGGTTGCGTATTATTGAAATACCGGTTCCCTTGATCTATCTGGAGGAGGAACGGGCATTCGGAGGGGCGCTGGATCAGGCGGAAACCCGTCTGGCTGTCTATCGGGCAGTGCTGGAACGCAGCCTACAGCGGGCGGGACTGGATGATTTATCCAAGAGTTCACTCATTTAACGTGTCTAGGTGGCTGAGCATTTCGCAATGACGCGCTAACTTTTAGCAAGCCCTGGAGTGTGCCAACCGCTGCTGTTTGTTTGGAAACGTTGACAACGATGAGCCTCACGATGGACAAATCGCCTCACGCGAAACTCCGCGCTCCCACGGAAGACGGCGGTATTTTGCTCTGGCCGGAGCTTTTCCACTGGGGATCGCTGGCCGAAGCAAACCGCTATGCTCTGACCAGGAATTCAGCACGCGTGTTTGGCTTTTCGTTGTCCGAACTCGCCGTGCGGGCCCGACAGGAGATGCTGACGGCGGCCCGCCGCTGGACCGGAAGATACCGATCGGTGGAATTCCCTGAGACCGCAACCGCAAATGGTTTGCCTCCTATTTATATCACGGGCCATCAGCCCGAGCTTTTTCACCCCGGTGTGTGGCTGAAAAATGCTGTGCTTGACGGCGTAACGCAGAATGGTCCAGCGATCACCATCCACATGATTGTGGACAGTGACGTGCTCAAAGGCCTTGCCGTTCCGGTTCCATCGGGAGTGCCCGAGCAACCCAGAATGGCATACATACCTCTGGATGAAGGTCCGTGCGGGTGGCCCTATGAAGAAAGGCCCGTTGTTAGCAGGGAAGTTTTTACGGAATTTGACGCGGCTGTGTGCCGGGCGGTTCGAGGTCTTGTGCCGAATCCCCTTATCGGCAAATTCTGGTCGCTCGTTCGTGAAAGTCTCGAGGTGAGTCCGCGATTGGCCCATGCCATCGCTATTGGAAGACATCGCCAGGAATCGCTGTGGGGATGGCAAACGCTGGAAGTCCCCCAAAGCTGGCTGTGCCGATTGCCGAGCTTCCTGATTCTGGCTGCGCATATCTGGTTGGAAGCCCGGCGATTCCTGATGCTCCACAATCGGGCCGTGGACGCGTACAGGCGAGCCCATCGGTTGCGATCCCGATCCCATCCGTTTCCACATCTGATCGAGGCTGATGGTTGGAATGAAGTGCCGTTTTGGACATGGTCGTTGGAATCGCCTTACCGTCAGCGAGTGTTCACGCGGCATTCCGGGAACTGTGTGGAGCTCTCCGATCTGGCTCACTGGCGAACCCGCATTCCGGATGTTCGTTTGAGCGATCCTGGCTGGCTGGCCGATTGGGCTTCTGAGTTGGAAAAAAGCGGCCGCCGAATTCGTGGGCGGGCGGTAATCACAACCCTGTGGGCCCGTTGCTTCTTGAGCGACTTCTTTATTCACGGTTTGGGCGGGGCGAAATACGATCAGGTCACGGATGCCATCATTCGCGACTTTTTAAAGATCGATCCGCCCGCCTATGCGACGGCAACGGGAACCCTGTTTCTCCCCGTGGCGCGGCCCTCGGTGGACGAGTCGGACGAACGGGCGATGCGAGTTCAGCTCCGCGACCTGGAGTTTCATCCAGAAAAACACATCTCTTTGGCGGCGTTGCCGCCAGATGCACGACGAGTTGTAGAAAAGCTGATTGAAGAAAAATGGCAGTGGATCAATACAGCGATTACCCCAGAGAGCGCTGCCCATCGTTATCGTCGCATACGTGAAATCAACCAGGCGCTACAGCCGTTTGTGGAGGATGAACGGCAACGCCTGTTACAGCTTCTCAACGAAACACGGGAAAAGTTAAAAATAAAGCACATCCTGGCGGCTCGCGATTGGGCCTTTTGTCTGTATCCTGAAGAACAATTAACCAGGTTTTACGCAGCGGCCGTCCAAACCGTTGCCCGCTAGAGAAATGGCCGGATTCCCCGCGGACCTCAACAAGTTTGCGGACGTGATAACCAGGTCGGGTCGCTTGACGGTGCCTTCTCTCGAAGAGTAGCATCTTGTTGAGTTTCCTTCACGAGAAAAACCGTTATCCCATCTCTTATACAAGCAGCGGGATGGGTTTAATGGGAAAATCTTACATGACTGCCCGTGTACATCGGAGGAGAAATCATGTCGCAATTTGAAATGACTCGACGTGCGTTTTCCCAACTTGGTATTGGCGCTTTGGCCTGGTCGGCCGTGAGTCGTTCCCGTGTTCTGGGGGCCAATGACCGAATCCGCCTGGGGTTTATCGGTGTGGGAAATCGGGGCAGTCAGCTTCTGGATGCCTTTCTCAAGCATGAGGACATGGAGGTGGCGGTCCTCTGTGATGTCTATGAACCCTACCTTGATCGAGCCCAGCAAAAACTCCCGCGTAAAGCCGACACGACAATCGATTTCCGAAAGGTTCTCGATCGGAACGATGTGGACGGGGTGGTGATCGCGACGCCCGACCACTGGCACGCGATTCAAACCGTTTGGGCGTGCCGGGCAGGTAAAGACGTTTATGTGGAGAAGCCGCTTTCCATCACGGTGGTGGAAGGACGGAAAATGGTCGAAGCCGCCCGCAAGTACCAGCGGATCGTTCAGGTTGGCACGCATCGACGGTCTTCCAAACTGTACGCCCAGCTGTACGAGCTTGTACACTCCGGAAAAATTGGCAAAGTGACGGTTTCCCGGGCGTATCGGCTCAGCAACATGTATCCCAAGGGAATCGGCAAAGCAACACCGTCCGCTCCACCTCCGGGACTTCACTGGGACCTCTGGCTGGGGCCTCGTCCGGAACGACCTTTTCAGGAGACAATTGCCCCTTACAAATTCCGGTGGTGGCATCTTTATTCATCGCAAATGGCGAATTGGGGAGTGCACTATCTGGATGCCATTCGCTGGTTGACCGACGAGTTGGCTCCGTCCTCTGTCTGTGCGATGGGGGGACGATTTGCTGTGGATGACGATCGCACGATTCCCGACACGATGGAAGCGGTCTTCCAATTTGCCTCGGGGCGATTGGCAATTTTTGGACAGTACGAGGCCTCCGGGGTGCCGGCACTGGCCCAGGGCGAGCTGGAACTCCGTGGTACGCTGGGCGCTGCGTATATCGGGGGCACGAAGTTCGAAATCATCCCCGAGCGTGGTGGACAGTTCCAGGATCCCAGTCCACGGATGGACCCTATCCGTGTCCAGGTGCCTGCCGGCGAAAACGACATGACCGTCGACCACGCGCGGAATTTCCTGGATTGTATGAGAAGCCGCCAGCTCCCCAATGCCGACGTGGAGATCGGACATCGTTCTACTACATGCAGTTTAATCGCCAATATATCGCTGGCAGTTGGCGCTCGCCTGGAATGGGACGCCGAGAAAGAACGTTTTACGAATAACGAAGAGGCCAATCAGATGCTCCACTACGAGTATCGAAAACCCTGGTCACTCGATTAGCAAGTGAAAATGGCATTAAGGTACAAGTAATAAACAGGCACGTCCGCACCATAATCGACGTGTATATTTCGCAAAGAAACATGCCAATAGTAAGTTAGAAAGAATTTGTGTGCTGTGATAACTCCGTAATCGTGCTGGTCTGTTGAAGCAGGCACATTTTTAATGTGCGTTTGTCAGGGGGAAATTGTGTATGCTTAAACCTGCGTCGGTTGTCGGAGTGCTCCTGGTGGTGTTTGTGGTGCCCACCCTTTTTGAACAGGCGGGTCCCTCGGCTGAGGAATTCGCTCCCTGCGCGGTCTCCTGGGATGCGGGAGACAGTTTGATCGATCTATCGTTCCTCCTTGAGAAACCTGCCGGAAAGGACGGGTTCATCACGGTTAAAGACGGCCATCTGGCCACGGCGTCGGGCGAGAGGATCCGCTTTTGGGGCGTCAATTTTTCCGGCCAGGGTTGCCTACCGCCAAAAGAAGACGCACCGATCATCGCACGCCGGCTGGCCCGCTGGGGGATCAACTGCGTGCGGTTCCACTTTTTCGACAGACCAGCTCCGAACGGTATCATCGCGGCCAATCGGGACGATACTCGCCAGCTCGATCCTGAGATGGTGGATCGCCTGGACTATATCATTTATCAACTCAAAGAGAATGGAATTTATGTCGATTTGAATCTCAATGTCGCACGCAGTTACAAACCGGGTGACGGTGTCAAGGACTATGAGTATTTGGGATTTGCCAAAGGTCTCACGTATTTTGATCCGAGACTTTTAGAATTGCAACGCGAGTACGCGCAGCAACTGCTGACGCATCGCAATCCTTACACGGGGAACGAGTATCGAAATGAACCGGGTGTGGCACTCATCGAGTTCGTCAATGAGAATTCCCTGGTCGAAGCCTGGATGGATGGGCGGCTTCAGGGACTCAATACACGGAAGAATCCGGGTACCTGGACGGATATCACCAAAAGCTACGCCGAGGATCTCACGAAGCTCTACAACGCGTGGCTTCAAAAGAATGTCACCCCGGAAGTTCGAAGGCAGATAGCCGAGGAGGCCGGGGTTGACGAAGGAGAACTTATCCCCCGACTTCGCCCGGCGGAGTTTGCCAGGGCCTCGCCATTGCGGTTTCATACTGAAGCACAATTCTACATGGCGGTAGAAAAGGAATATTTCCTCAGTATGAAACGTTACTTAAAAGAGGAGATCGGTGTAAAACAGCTCCTCATTGGAAATAGTGATCACGGGCATGGACACACAGGTTACCCGATCGTCGTGGGGACGTCTCTGCTGGATATCGTGGACGGTCATGTTTACTGGCAGCATCCGTCGTATATTCGCGATCCGCAGACCGGTCGCACGATAGGCTTCCGAATACCAAACACACCGATGGTGGTGGATCCTTTACATTCCACGGTTGTTCAACTGGCCCGAACGCCCTTAATGAACAAGCCCTACACGGTTTCGGAGGTCAATCATCCGTTTCCCCATCAATACGCTTGCGAAGGTATTCCCATTCTCGCTGCCTACGGAGCGTTTCAGGACTGGGATGGTATTTTCTGGTACACGCTCACCCATCAACAAGTGGTGGGGAAGGAGCCGCGGATCGCAGGCCATTTCGATCTGGCGTTTGATCCAGTGAAGATGACACAACTCGCGGCGTGCAGCCTGGCTTTTGTACGGGGAGACGTGCAAACCGCCCGAGAATTCGTGACTAGAACATACACTCCCGAACAAGTGCGAGAGAGCATCCGCTTGACCGGCCGTCGAGACCTGATGCCGTTTTTCACGCCAGGCTTTCCGCAAGCTTTGCCGCTGAAGCATGCGGTGCGAGTGGCTTCCTTTGATGGGCCGCCGTTTAGTGAGATTCCTTTTTCCGACGAGAACCCGGTCGTTGCCGATACCCAGCAAATCAAATGGTATGTGAAGCGTGGAACAGCCGGTCTAGTGGTGGTAGACAGTCCCCGATGGAAAGCTGTCGTCGGGCATCTCAAAGAGATTCCGGAGCGACCCTCGCAACTGGGTGTCAAGGTTGAAAATGAGTTCGCGGCTATTACCATCTGCTCGCTTGATGATCATCCATTGACCGAAGCGGGTCGACTTTTGCTCACTGCGACGTCACGGGTCGAGAATACCGGGCAGAAATGGAACACCGAGCGTACGACTCTGGAAGACTGGGGAAACGCTCCAACCGTGATTGAGGTAGTCCGGGGTGAGCTGGAACTCAAGGAATGGAACGCGAAACGAATTGATTGCCAACCATTGGACGCGAACGGCAGACCACTGGGCCCAGCTTTCCAGGCATCCCCTACAGACGAAGGCTGGAAGATCGCGCTGGGCGGCCAGCCGGTAACCTGGTATTTGCTCACCGTCGAGCGTTGACCGATGAAAGGGTCTTCGTGAGCGTGTTGCCCTTCTGTTAATTCACGATGATAAAACGGCCGACGGGGATGTCGCCATGGAATCAATCCGTAACATTCTTCGTGCGTTTTTTGTGTACGTTATGTACCCAGCCGTTGTGGTCGGCCTGTTTATCTATCTTGTCTCGCTGTTGTTCTTTTTGGTCCGCTGCGCCAAAACGACATCAGGGGCCATTCGCCGTGCAGTGGGCGGACTGCTGCCCATCGTCATTCTCGTGTTTCTTGTTTCGAGCGATTTTCTTGATGGGGGACACCTCGCGGAATGGCTTGACCAAGTTTCCGACGTTCATCGTTTTGTTCTGGGGGCGGTGGCGGCCTTTGTGATGATGGAAACCGGAAAACAACTGGGACGGACCGACGCCAACTCCGCAGTGGCGGCTTATGCCTTTTTTGTGTCCTGTCTTTTGGCGGTGCTACTGTGGGTTGTGATGGGAGGCCTTTTGGACAAATTGAACTGGACCCTCTTCGCTTTCATCCTTGTGGGGGGCCTTCACGTAATGTTTCGCGGACTTCCCGGCTGGTTCGACTCGCCATCCCACTGAACAGACGACCAACGGGGAGCGTTCTCAGCTTTGACGCAAAAAACGATTATTGCGATGGCAACAGCCCTGCCTGACGTCGCACCTCGAGCGCGATCGCTGTCCAGTCCCAATCACCATATCCCTGGGCCAAAGCAGCAAGGTAGCGGTCACGCAGAAGGCTCAAAAACGGCATCGGCGTCCTCGAATCGGCGGCCGACTGGAGGGAAAGATTGATGTCTTTCAGACCAAGCTGAAGACGAAAGAGGGGGTCACGGAATTGACCGCTCAGGAGATGGCGGCCATATCCTTTGTAGATGAAACAGTCGAAAAGAAATTCGGTGATCGTGTCGAAAAAGGTTTCCGGTGGCAAACCATTCTTTTCGACAAAGGCGAACGCCTCGGAGAGCGACTCCACGACCGTTGCGATAAGAAAGTTCGAGGCAAGTTTGGCCACGTGGGCAGATTCGGGACGGTCACCCAACTCCAACACCTGGCGGCTAATGGCCTGAAGCAACGGCTTGACACGCTGGCGTGCCGCAGCCGGTCCGGATATGTAGAAGGTCTGGCGTTTCGCGGCCACAGTGTCGGGTCGGCCCATCACCGGGGAGGCCAGGTAGGTTCCGCCCAACTGCTGATGTTTGTCTGCCAGCACACGCGCAGTTCGGGGAGAAATTGTGCTCATCGAGACGTGAATGCCCTGCGGACCAAGTCGTCGGAATATCTCTCCATCGTCAAAAATCGAAAGGAGAGCCTGATCGTCCGAGACGCAGCTCATCACAAGCCCTCCGGGCACGACCGCGTCGGCGGGTGAGGTTGCTTCAATCGCTCCTTTTTCGAGAAGGGGAAGGATCTTATCCCGTGTTCGGTTATACACGTGAACGCGATATCCTAGAGCCAGCCAGTTGGCGACCATCGCCTGACCCATTTGGCCGATCCCGATAAAACCAAATTCCTGGTCTCCAGCCGGTTGCGCGGAACACATACCTAGCTCCTCCAATACCAGATCGCATCCGCAAATGCCCAACGGAGTTTTTTGTGAATTGTGTAACGGATTCAGCTTAATCGGATCGGCGCCGTTTCGGAACCCGACGTTTCGCTGAAGAGCGTCAGGCAGGTGATCTCGGGTGGGCAAAAGTAGCGAAGAGGGAATTCACCACCGATGCCACGACTCACGTACATCGTCGTGGGAGGCTTGTGGTACAGCCCCTGCGCGTAGCGAATGCCGTAGGCGCTTGGCGCGATAATCGGCCCTAGCCAGGGCAGGCATGCCTGTCCACCGTGTGTGTGGCCGGCAAACATGAGGTGAATCTTATTGCGAATCGCCCAATAAAACTGGTCCGGTGTATGGGCCAGCAGAAGCCGGAAGTGGGGCGTCTTATGGACTGAATCATGACACGGGTACGATGGGGCCGGTCCCAGCCACGGCAGCTCATTTCCGCCCACCAGAATGGCCGTTCCATTAAGACTTAACTGTTCCACCCTCCCGCCCACATTCTTGAACCCGATCTCGGTAAGAGCTGTGCGAACGTTCTCGACACCTGCACGGAGGTCGTGATTTCCCAGAATGAAAAAAACTCCCGACTTTGCCCGCAAGGGAGCCAGAATTTTTTGCGCTTGAGGAATGCACTCCTTGCGATCGACGATATCTCCGGTGATCAAGACTAGGTCGGGCTCAAACCGATTGCTGTGCTCCACCACAAGTTGGTAAAACTCGTCAGGAATCCTGCCAACGAAATGGAGGTCGGAGAGCTGGACAATCCGCAGACCATTCAGGGCCGAAGGCAACTCAGGCAGCGACAGCGCCAGCTCCACCCGGTGACAGGCAAGAGATTCATTGCCGGGTAAAAACAGGAGACTGCTGGGATGGTGGCGTCTGGGTGGGCTTTTCGGCGTGTTTTTGTGAAAAACAGCTCCCGAAATTCTGGCTTGCCCGACCTCCGAACAGATCCCCGAGCATCCTGTTTCCCGTGCTCCCCCGGGTTGTTCGACTCCGATAGGGAAAGCCGCGTCTCCAGACAGTTGCCAGGAATTGCAGGGGATGCTCTCCTGTTGGGCAGCCTTTCGCCAGCCAGTTGTTCGCAATAATGCCTTCCTTCGTCCAACAAGGCCGAGGAATTGGATGGCACCTGCACGCGCCCGGGCACGAAGACCACTCCGCGATTTCAAGACCGGCGCAAGATCGAAGAGAAGCTCACATGCCGAGGATTTCAACACCGCGGGAGGGCGTCGGAGGTTGCGCCAGATCCGCCATCCGATGGCAAATGGGAGCGCCAGAAGACAGGCTCCGATGTAAAGGTTAGCCGCCACCGCACCATAGAGTCCGACCTGAGAGCGTTCGACATCGCTTTGTGTCAGGAAAAGGAGTGGCAAATCCCCCTCCAGAATGAGGGTTATCAGGGTCGTGGGAACCACAGCCCCGATGGCGACAAGCAGCGCTGTAACCCAACTGCAAACGCCAAAAGAAAGTCCAAAGCCATGCAGCCTATTCCAAAGCGCGGCCCAGATGGTTATATGCCCGAGAACTGCCAATAGAAGCAAAAATATCAGAAAAGTAGTCATTCTCGTCCGAAATTTGAGTTCATTATGTTACTGTGAAATGCTCTTTCTTTGTGGGAAGGTGACACCACCCCTACACGCGAGCAGCCGCAGGTTCCAGGTTTTGCATCCGACAATGTTCAGTTTTGTGATCTAACCCCAATCTGTCATGGTTTGTTGTTGTTTCCATGCGGGGAACCTACCAGGTTTCTTGGGAGTTCGAGCTATCGTGCACGATCGAGTTGGGATCGGCTTCGCTGGCTGGCTTTGTCCACCACCAGTCATGTTCCGCATCCCGCGGGAAGCTGCCTTCATACCCCTATGGGCCACCGCTGTATAAAGCGTATTATATACCTTTGGCGGATAGAAGGCAGTGTTGCGGGTAGGGCGACCGCACGATTGGGCGTGTCGGTGCCGGCGAAGGAATACGCTCGTTTCCTGCGGACTTTTTGCCGGGTTGGACACTGTTTTAGCAAAGTGGCGCGATTCGTGAAAGAGCGGCAAATTCTGGTGGGCCAATTGGCCAATTTCCTTCCCAGGAGTACATCCCGTGAGTGAAAGAAGCCGTTTCTGGATTGCCTGCGGCGCGATTCTGGCAGGTCTTAGTGTGGTTTTGGCTGCGTTTGCGGATCACGTTCTCAAAGGGAATTCGGGAATAGCCGAGGTCCGGCAGTTTGAGCTGGCCGTGCGGTACCAGTTTTACCACGCCATTGCCCTCATCCTGTGCGGACTTGCCGGACTGTGCGGAAAATTCCGTGGCCTCAATGTCGTTGCAATCGGTTTTTTGTTGGGGATAGTCGGTTTTAGCGGCGGGCTTTTTCTTAGGGTGTGCCTGCCGCAGCTTCATCTTGGACCTATCATTCCGGCGGGCGCGATGCTATGGATCCTCTCCTGGCTCGGTCTGGCCGGTATAGCCGTTACCGGCAAAAATCGGCTCATTCGGTCCTGAGAATCAGCCCCGGGAGGCTTCGGACGCAAAATCTGGAAAGACCGAAAGTGTGTGATCGGCGGGCCATCATAACTGGGGTGGGAAGGCAAAACGGGCTGGTTTCGGGTGTTAAATGGGGTAGAATTACCTTGGGCTTACGGATAGGAAGTTGGAACTTCACCAACAGAAAGGCATCGGATTTGCCAGAACACAAGCGTTGCCAAAGGACCGACTGCCGAATGGGCAGGCCATTGACCCGAGTGAACACGGTGCTTTTCGCATTCAGGTGATGAGACGGAACCGGAAGCACTTAGAGCATCCCCGGTGCGGGGTATATGGTTCGCTTTTCGAGCCGGGGAGGTCGTCTGAACCTCGGTTTATCGACGGCTGTCCATTGATCTGGTGGGGAATGAGTGATCGGTCCGGAGATCGGGTCGGTTGATCCATGTACCGCCTGCAGAAGCGCTGAATTGGAGGAACATTATGGAACTGCACATCCAAACCCGTCGCGTTAATCTGGATGAGGCAACGCGTGAGCTGGTGGAGCGGCGTTTCATGTTCGCTCTTGACCAGTTCGATGGGTTTGTCATGAATGTCGATGTAATTTTGGAGGACGTCAATGGCCCGCGGGGCGGGGTTGATAAATATTGCCGGGTATTGGCGTCCCTGCGTGGCGGGAAATACATCAAAATTGAAGACCAGGACGCTGATCTCATCAGTGTCGTCAACAGGGCGGCTGATCGGCTCAGCCAGGTTGTAGCCCGAGAACTCGATCGCAAGCGGGACAAAAAAGGGGCCCATTCCGCGGGAAGTTTTGCCGAGGAGGAACAGTCAGAGTGACAAACCTTACCAGGTGAGCACACGGCGGTGCCAGGGGAACTGTAACGTTTCGCGTGTTTTACCTGTTGGGCCCTGTCTGCCTTTTAGCGGCGCGATATTCCAGACCAACGGCTATTGAGGGCCCAAATGGTTCGCACGCAACCAGGGTTTTCGCACCTGCTGCGAGGTTCTGGAAAGAAAGGAGTTGGTTTGGGGGAAGACTTCGCGATCCGCATTGGTCGCGGGACGGTGCAATTCAGCGCCGCCCATTTTCTGGTCTTCGGACCTGATTCAGCCGAGGCCATTCACGGTCATGACTTCACCGTGGAAGTGGTGGTGGCGGGTAACTTGCGGGAGCCGGGTTGGGTTATGGATTTTCTCGTTCTTCACCGGCTCATTCGTGAAGTTGTCGAACCGTTCGATCACAAACTTCTTCTGCCTGCCAAGAATTCGTGGCTCCGTGTGGAAATACTGGAGCATGACGTGATTCGGGCATCGCTGGAAAAATGGACCTGGCAGTTCCCCGCCGCCAATTGTGTCCTCTTGCCGCTGTGCAACGTGACGGCGGAACTCTTGGCCCGGCACATCGGTGCGAATTTAAAGGACCGAATCGAAGCCCAGTTTCCCGAAAGCGTCGAACGCCTGGCCGTGGAAGTGTTTGAGACGCCACACTATTCCGCACAATGGATTTATTCTCGCCAGGATGGTGAGTCGCGTTGCTGAGTCCGGTGGAGCAGCTCACTCTCAGATTACACGGCAGATAAAACACTTTAGGTAGTTTGTTTCACGGCAGGTGACGCTGACGGGATGGTCAGCGCTGGCACCTCGCTGTTCGAGGATTTGAATGTCTCGCCGGGTCTGCTGGGCAACGCCGAAAATGACGTTGAAGAAGTCTTCACGCGTCACGTATCCAGAGCAACTGCATGTGATGAGATAGCCGCCTGAGGGAATGAGCTCCACCGCCATTCGATTCAAAAAATGGTAGGCGCGAAGGGCTTCGGGAAGTTTCGCCTTTCCGGAGGCAAATTTTGGCGGATCAAGGATCACCACGTCGAATCGCTCGCCGCGTTCCCGGAGTTCCTTGAGCACTTGAAAGGCATCGCCCACCTCAAAACGGGCCCGGGGGACGGCATTATGCTCCGCGTTGGCTCGCGCGAGAATAATGGCTTTCTCGCTGCTATCGTAGCCCCAAACTTCCCTGGCCTGCCCGAGCTTCGCTGCACACAGGGCGAATCCGCCGGTATAGCAGAACATGTCCAGCACGCGTTTGTTCCGTGTCCATTGCGCCGCCACCCGCCGGTTCTCTCGCTGATCGAGATAGAAACCTGTTTTCTGACCTGTGAGAAGGTCCACACCATACTGGATTCCATGCTCCTCAATCAGGATGGGACCATCGGGAACGGTTCCATGGACGGCGCGATCGACGGTCAAACCTTCCTGATCGCGAATTTCCGGGTCGCAGCGGTGGACAATTCCGCGAGGCCTGATCGCCTCTTCCAGGATTTCCAGGAGTTCAGTAGATCTCTGCTCCAACCCGAGGGCATTGGTTTGAACCACGAGATACGGGCCGTATTTGTCTACAATCAGCCCGCTTAATCCATCAGCCTCGCTGAAAACCAGTCGCGCAGCTCCTTGCGTGGTGATCAAACCCAGTTCGTTGCGAACGGCCAGCGCCGTGTGGATGCGAGCACGCCAGAAATCGCGGTTCAGCGGCACCTCATGCCACGTATAAAGGCGGACGCGTATCTGGCTCCGGCTATTGTATAGGCCCCGAGCAATGAACCGCCCGTCCCGTGTGACAAGGTCAACGATTCCCCCATCGGGAGGATTGCCCTCCACGAGCTCGACCGCCGTTGCCCGGACCCACGGGTGGCGTTCCACAAACGGCCGCAAACGATCCTGCCGGACGATGACTCTCCCGGTGACCTCCGCATTCATGGCCTCAATCTCGATCCTTGAGCCTGCTCATTCCACTAATCGGATGAAATACGATTCGATTATGCCACAACTTGGACATGAAAGAAGGCCAGGAGATTAAGTGCCGGATCCGAGTTCACACTTCCAGACATCTCCACCTCCTCCGGCGAGATTCGGATGTGCTAAGAAAACGAGGCCGGCCGATTACTCACCGAGGGAAATACGGATAGCGACAGTTGTTCAGCTACTGCGGTGACTTTTGCCTGCTTGCTGCCGCGAACACAGGTTATTCTGCCCGGCAAATGCAGAATCGGCTTTACCAAGGCCTGCAGCGGCGGCCTTTATCAAGAGTCGGAAATATCGCTCTCGAATCGGTCCGTGGCGTCCACAGCTTGATGCATGAGCTCGGTCAAGGCGCCCAGCCGTTTGATCTCCCCCGCAATGGACGGGGCGGCAAAAACTCGGACTCGCTTCACGTAATGATCGAACTGCTCCTGCGCAAGGGCGCGTACAACCGGGGAGACTTCGCTCAGTGGGCGGTAAGTTCCCTCTTTGGGGAAAAAGACATCCACACGGAATTCGATTTCTTTGTGAACCGGAGGGGCATCGACCAGAATGTGGTGTGGGAGGATACGGATCCCCAATTTTTTGCTGAGGAGATCTGCCAGGTGATGTGCGCAGGCGACGAGCCAGCGATATGGTCGTCCAGCTATTCGCCGATAGACATCATTGCCATCAAAGTAGTGAAACTGGGCAATCCGCTTGTAGAGGGTTCGCACCGGTCCAAAAAGTCCCTGCAGAATGTCGGCTGTATTCGACTGTCCAGCGGATCGACGGAGGTTTTCGATGAATTCCCATTCGCCTAACGAGAAAAGTACCTCGAGGTCAAGGCGATTCTTCAAGTCGTAAAAACTCCGCTGGAGCATTGCGGTGGCTGACCGAACGGCATGGTGCCAATAGACTTCACTGAACATCACATATCGGGCAAAAACCATTAATTCGGCGGCCGTTTTTCCTTTTTCGGTAATGGCCAGGCCGTCACCCTCTTCATTTAGACAGAGGCTACCCACCAGCCGTTGTTGGTCAAAAAAACGGCCATAGGGAACGCCGGCGTGAAGACTGTCCCGGAAAAGATAATCCATTTTGTCCACATCGAGCGGACCGGAAAGAATGTTTTGTAAAAGACTTGACACGCCGTCCATGCGCCGCTTGGCGATGAGGTTCAGCACGTCGTCGGGTTGCAGGCCCCAGTCACGTTCGAGGAGCAGCGCTACCGGTTCGTCCCGCAAGAATCTGGCGACAAACGCTTCGTGGGGCGGGACGTCCGGCAGGCCGAGATCCTCGATGGCGTGACAGAATGGCCAGTGTCCCAGATCGTGAAGCAGAGCGGCCACGATGAGTTTTTCGCCCTCTTGAGGCGTCACTTGAACGCGAAACCGCTGATCGTGGGAAAGATGCTTCAGGACCAAAAGTGCGAGGCGATACACTCCCAGGCTGTGCTCGAATCGGGTGTGATTGGCGGCCGGATAAACGAGGGAGACCAGTCCCAGCTGTGTAATCCTCGCCAACCGACGGAAGGCCGCTGTATCGATCAGGCGGCGAACACGGTCGGTAATGGGAACGTCCAATTCCGGCGGAATCCGAATGAGTTGCCGCCGCGAATCAAGAGCCATCAGTTCGGGAAGTTCCTCCCAACGAATCATCGTTTCGTCCTCGTCGCAAGAGACAGAAGTTCGCCCCTTTTCGAGTCGCCCTCCATGGATGAAAAGGCCCAGGAGGGGTGCGGGTCCAGGCCCAGTCTATCGTCGTAGGAACAGTCGCTGGGGAGCGAAGCCACCAAACAACTCAGGTTTCATTCTGCCATGTTTGTGGCTCAGCCGGGAGTGGTCCGGGGCATTGATTTGGGTTACGAAGATTCTGCACCCACTGCAAGTCGTTCGGGCGAAAAAAGGCAAAACCGAAGTTGGACCCCGGAATGCAATTGAGGGAGTGGCTTTTCTACTCCCACCGGATGTGGTAGTAAGAAATAGGGAGCCAGATCTGCTCTGTGTTTTGAGTGATTGAATTATCCGCCACAGGACCTGTGAACGGAGGCGGAGGAGATGTTATTGAGGAGAATCTGTCTGGCGCTTGTCATTGCCGTGGTAGTGGGTGGCAAGGCCAACGACGTATCCGGCCAAGAGTCGGACATTCACCGGCGTTTTTTAGAGGCTCTCAAGCTCCGCGGGTATTTCGACACCGCCGTGGAATATCTTGACATGCTGGCCGGTGATCCCTCATGCCCTGCAGAACTGAAAGAAGTGATCGATTACGAAGCGGGCAAGGCTTTGCTTGGAGCGGCTCAGGCCTCCCGGGTTGCTCAGACACGCGAACAGCTCCTGGGGGCAGCCGTTGCCCGACTCAAAAAGTTTGTTCAGGAACATCCCCAGCATCCTGCGGTGCCAGAGGCGACGGCCGAGATGGCCCAGGCCCTGATTGAGCGGGCGAAAGGACTTCTCGCCACGACAGAGGGCAAAAGCGATCAGGAGGCCGAGCCCGCACGGTTGGAAGCTCGCAAACTCATCGAACAGGCACGCCAGGAGTTCGAAGTATTCAAAAAGGCGGCCTATGATCGCGCCAAGGAATTTGAGAATAAGGTTATCGACCGGGCCAATGCGGCGCTGGTCAAGGAGCGGGATGAAGCTCGAGCAACGTATTTGAAGTCGTTGATTTATTCGGTCGGGGCCCTCTACCAACTAGCGCAAACTTATCCGGCGTCCAGCAAAGAGCGGAGTGATCTTCTCAAACAGGCGGCTGCCGAGTACGAGAAGATCTTCAGTAAATATCAAAACTACGCGGCGGGAATTTATGCACGATTCTACGAAGGTATCTGCTATCAGGAGTTGGGCCAGGATATGGAGGCCGCCGACATCTTCAAGGAGACGTTAACCGTGCCCGGTGATTCGCCCGAGGTGCAGCGTCTCCACACGGAAGCTCTGGCGCGCCTCATTCAGATTTATCGGAAGAACAACAGTCACCAGGCCGCGGTGGACGCTGCCGTTCAATGGGAAGAGTCGGTGCGTGCGGATGTCCGTGATTCGGAGTGGGGCCTCAACCTGATGTATGAAGCGGCGCTTTCAGCACTGCAACTGGCCCAGGCAGCAGATAAGGCGAAAGACGCACGATCAGCGCAGCAGTACCGCGCGACCGCCCGACGTTTCCTGGAAATCGTCTCCCGGGCCCCCGGCACCCACCGATTGGACGCTCAGGCAAAGCTCGCCCAGCTCTCCGGCGCTCAGGAGGATTTAAGTGTCCAGGAGGTTCAGACGTACGCTGATGCGAAGACCCGGGGTGAGCTGGCCTGGGGACGTTTCCTGGGATTGATGGCCCAGCTTCAAAAAGGAGAAGGGGATCCCAAGCAGCTTCGCGACGAAGCGACGAAAGCGAGGGATGCGGCCATCAGCTTTTACCGAAAAGCACTCGCTCTTTACAAAAATCAACCTCTCGAAGAAGTAAACCTGATGCGATTTCAAATGGTTTTTCTGCTCTGGGATGCCGGGCGCTATGAGGATGCAGCGGTTCTGGGAGAATTTCTCGCCCGCCGCTATCCACAAAGTGCTGGTTCCCAAAAGGCCGCGGAAATTGCGGTCAAAGCGTTGCGGAATCTCTTCATCGAGGCGCGGAAGAACGGACAGCCGGCAGATGCCGAGTTGAGCCAAATGCAGTCCCTGACCGAGTACGTGTTGACCCAATGGCCGGACCAACCGGAATCTGGAGAATGCATGCTGACATTGCTGGAGAGCTTCCTGGATCTCGACCAGCTTGAAGGGGCCAAGGCGTTTTTAAATCGACTTCCTGAGAGTTCGCCCAGTCGTGCGCGGGCGGAATTGCGGATCGGTCAGGTTTTGTGGACGCAATACGCGAAGGCGGCAACGTCTCGTGAGGAGGGATCGGCTCAGGAGGAAACACAAAGCTTGGTTGCGGAAGCTCAGAAATATCTCGAGCAGGGTGTCCAGCGGATTCGCTCCAGTACGCAGGGAGTGACGGTTGATTACTTCCTAGAATACTCGGTGTGGCTTTTGTCGCAGCTTTATGTCAATACCGGGCGGACGGATGATGCCATTAAACTTCTGGAAGATCCCGCAATTGGTCCACTCGCTCTGATGCGCACGAACCATAGCTCAGTGAGTCTACCGAAATTTAAGGAAGAAATCCTCAAAACGGCCCTGCGAGCGTACGTGGGAGCTCAAAATTTGGATAAGGCGTTTCAGATTCGTGATGAGCTGGAAAAGTTGGTGGCAGGGAGCAATGATGCCGAGGCCACACGGCGTTTGACACTCGTCTATGTGGGTCTGGGTCGGCAACTGGAGGAACAATTGACCCGGCTTCGCAATGAAGGAAAAAGCGAAGAAGTCGATAAAGTGTTGAAAGGTTTCACCGCGTTTCTGGAAGCCATTCAAGAGCGATCCGAAAGCGTCGATTTTCGGGCTCTCAACTGGGTCGCAGAAACATTTCTCGGTCTGGCGAAAGGGCTAGACCCAGGAGGCCCTAATCTCCCGGAACAGGCTAAGGAATACTACACGAGAGCGATGCGAACTTACCTGGAACTGATCGATAAATGCCAGAAAGATCCGCAGTTTGGCCCCCCGGAGGCCACGATCGCTCTTAAGGTGAGACTGGCCAGCGCACTCCGGGGTCTTCGTCTGTTCGATAAGGCGCTGGCCATCATCATCAACGTTATTGATAAGGAGGGAAAAGAGAATCGATTGGACGCCCAGATTGAGGCTGCCCAAATCTATCAGGAATGGGCCGAGCAGCCCGGTAAGGAAGAGTATTACGAGTACGCCATCCGGGGTGGATATGAGAAGAATGGGCGGTTTCTCATCTGGGGATGGGGGGGAATCGCACGCCGGGTGGCGGTCAATTACACAAAGTATCAGGACATCTTCCATCAAGCCCGATATAATCTCGCTCTGTGCCGATTCAAGTTGGCGCAGAAACAGACAGGACCCAAACGTCAGGAGCTCCTCAACCAGGCCATACTCGACATCCAGCGTACTTACCTGCTGTATCCCGAGATGGGCGGGAAAGAATGGTATACCCGATACGATAAACTGGCCCGGACGATCCAGCAAATGTTGGGACAAAAAAACCCCCAGGGATTGCGAGCATTTGAAGGTCCGGCCCAGGCGAGGTCTACTGCGTCCTGAGCAACCAGTCCCAAACTCAATGCGGAAGCCAGCACAAACACCGATATAGCTGTGAGTATTGAGGAGTGTTCCGCCATGCGTGATGCGTTGAAAACGACGGCTGTGATCTCCGTAATCGTCGCGATATCCCTCTTCGTGGGCGTCAGCGCGTGGGGGGATGTCGTACGAGTGGGCAGCGAGACGATTCGAGGAAGAATCACCCGCATGACGCAAACGGAGGTTGTGGTCGATCAGGGGACAACCCCTCGCACCATCAGTGTCAATCAAATCCAAACAATTGAATGGGATGGAGAACCGGCACTTCTTAAGTCGGCGCGAGCGGCGTTCGAAGTTTCTCGCTATGAGGATGTGGTGAGCATCCTCGACAAAATCAAGGTCGATGAGTCCACACGGCCGGAGGTTCGCCAAGATATTGAATTTTATCGCGCAGCCGCCGCGGCACGTCTTGCCCTCGCAGGTTCGGGGTCGATCGACGATGCAGGTAAGCTGGTGGCGAACTTCACTATTAACTATCCAAACAATTACCATTACTGGGAGGCAATTCGATTGGTTGCTGAGTTGCTCCGCGCGAAGGGCAGTGTCGATAAGGCCGTTGAATACTATCAGTTGATTGCTCAGGCGCCCTGGCCGGAATACAAAGCGCAGGGAGGCGCCGCCATCGGCTGGGCCTATTTAGATGCTAAGAAGATAGATGAGGCCGAGAAAGCCTTTGATCAGGTAATATCCCTACAGATTTCCGGAGATGACACACCCAAGCTGCTTGCCATCATTGGCAAGGCGCGATGTCTGATCGCTAAAGGACAGACGGATCAGGCCATTTCCATGATTCAGGAAATCCTCAAGCGGCCGGATCTCGTTGAGAACGCGGAGGTAATGGGCCGGGCTTACACAGCCCTGGGTCTTGCTTATCGACAAGCGGGGCAGATCAAGCAGGCGATCTTGGCATTCCTTCACGTGGATTTGATTTACTTCCGCGACGTACCTTCTCACATCGAGGCACTTCAAAATCTGGTGCAATTGTGGCCGCAAGTCCAGCATCCTGAACGGGCGGCTGAAGCAGCGCGAGTGCTGAAGGAACAATATGGGCGGGAAGTGGCCGTTACCAATTGACCAACCGTTGCCCGGGGCCGATCTTGGGATGGCCTTCCCGGATTCTGGAATACGGGAGCCATGTTTACTCTCCAAATCGAGGTTGTGTAAACTAAAGCAATAACCGCGATGATGGGAAAGGCAAGCGGAGAAAATGGTTTTGCATGCTCTCACCCGTGTCGCGGTTGTTTTACTCAAAGAGGTTCCGGAACAGAGGTGTTCGGAGGCGTTTGATCGAGGGTGCCGGGTCTGTTAGACCAATAACGGAGGTTTTCATGCGACAGGGTTTCTTTTCGACGTGGACCGGGGCGATTGTGGCGACACTTGCCGGTCTGACGGTGTTTTTAGGGGTGGTGCCGCACCTCCCCAGGTTTGTGGAGCGGATCGCCGCAGCCGAGGAAGCTGCACCGGCAGATGATCAGTTGCCTGAGGCCGCTCCAGCAGGCCAGGGTGCGGCCGTTCCAGAGACTGAGGCAAGACCCCAGGAAAAATCCGTGCTGCGATGGTTTTTCGAGTCCCTCGGCTGGACGTACACGCTGGCTTTTTTGACGATTTCATTCTCGTTCGTGGCCCTTTTGGTCATGAACCTGGTGTCGTGCCGCCGGGAGGCCGTAATGCCGTCCGCACTGATTGACGGTTTCGAAACGCTTTTCAATGAGAAAAAATTTCAGGAGGCCTATGAGCTGGCGAAAAACGATGATTCGTTCCTCGGACAGGTACTCTCCGCAGGACTCGCCAAGCTCTCGGCAGGTTATTCCCAGGCTATTGAGGCTATGCAGGAAGTTGGTGAAGAGCAGGCGATGCGAATGGAGCACCGATTAAGCTACATCGGTCTGATTGGCACGATCAGTCCGATGGTGGGCCTCCTGGGAACCGTGGATGGTATGGTGCGATCGTTCAGTGTCATCGCCAACAGCACGACGACACCAAAGCCGTCCGAACTAGCGCGCGGTATTTCCACAGCGTTAATCACCACGCTGGTGGGTTTGATCATCGCTATTCCCGCTGTCATCGTCTACGGTTTCTTGAGAAACCGTATTGCCCGTCTGGTCCTGGAAGTAGGGATTGTGAGCGAAGGTCTGATGTCCCGATTCTCGACCGCCGCACCGCGCAAGTAATAACGCATTTTTGATGCGGAAGATCGGTTGACAACCTGATACAGCCGCGGTGGAGGGCGGGCTTTAAACGGAGCTGGTGCTCATGCGATACAAGAGAGGTCGCCAAATTCCAGACGCCGAAGGCGATATGACGCCGATGATTGATATGACGTTTCAGTTGATCGCCTTCTTCATGATTCTGATCAATTTTTCTGAGGGCGACCAGAATCAGTTAATTCGGCTTCCCGCCAGCGAGTTGGCCAAACCGCCCGATACCGCCCCTGCCTGGCCCATCACTCTTCAGATGACCGCCCGCGGAACCGTTTTCTACGGGGTAGACGAGTTCACACTGGACAACCTCCGGCCTGTTCTGGATGTGGAAAAGGAGCTGATATCCCGCCGCGGCGGCGACTTCCGCAACACCACGATCATCATTCGGGCGGATCGCTACGCCAAGACGGGGCGTGTTCAGGAGTTAATCCGGCTGTGTCAGAGTGTGGGGTTTGAAAAATTCACCCTCCGGGCAAAGCAGGAGAGTCCATAGCATGAAATTTCGTGGATCCGGCAAACATACCGGGGGAAAAGTTGAGTTGATGATGACGCCGATGATCGACGTCGTCTTTCAGCTTCTGACGTTCTTTATCATGACATTCAAGATCACCGCCCCCGAAGGAGACTTCTTCATCAAAATGCCGCAGGCCGCACCCAGCGCCGGGGTGCCGTCGGATGTGCAGTTGCCGCCAATCAAGGTCCGCATGACCGCGGGGGCGGGGGGCGAACTCGCCGGGCTATTTCTCGCAGAACGGCGACTCTCGAGTTTTGCCGAGTTGCGTGATCAGGTCCGCGCACTGGTCGGCGACGCTTCCGGACCTGGGGGAGCGAGCGATGCCGAGGTGGAGCTCGATTGCGACTATGACCTCCGTTATGAGTATGTGATTCGAGCCATCACTGCGGTGTCGGGCTACATCGGCCCGGATGGTCAAATCGTCCGGATGGTTGAGAAAATCAAGTTTGCTCCGCCTCACAAAGAAGGATCGTGAATCGCGGTGGGCGTTCCGGCACCAACCGCTTGTCCCCTGAGCGGTTGTCGAGAAGCTGTCCTCCTATTCAACTGCCTGGCCGTTTCCATTAGCCGGTTTTTGCCCCAGCTTGCAAAGTCTTACTCCGCCACTTGTTTGCCGGTCGGTGACTTACTGTTGTCTCAGGTTCTTTTCGGGACGACGCCCGCCGTCCGCTACGCACCGCTCAATCAACCCCGCGGATGGAAGCGTTTGTGAATTGCCTTCAAGCGTGTGTAATCGACGTGGGTGTAAATCTGCGTGGTAGCAATCGAGGCGTGTCCGAGCATTTCCTGAACGACACGGAGATCAGCGCCCCCGGCAAGGAGGTGTGTGGCAAAACTGTGTCGGAGCGTGTGCGGGCTAATATCCGGTGGCAAACCTGCTCGCAGGGCGTAGAACTTTAAAAGTTCCCAAATACGCTCCCGGCGAAGCCGCTTTCCTCGGTAGGACACAAAGGCCCAGGGGGGCGTAGGCAGGATGTTTCTAACCAGCAGGGGGCGCTCTCGCGTGAGATAATCTTGGAAAGCTTCGATCGCGCGCTTTCCCAGCGGCACCACCCGCTCTTTACTGCCTTTTCCACGACAGACGCAGTATCTGTCGGCCAGATGCACGTCCTCCAGCTTGAGCTGGGCGACTTCACTCACACGGCAACCCGTCGCATAAAGAAACTCCAGGATAGCTCGATTGCGTAGATAGCACCTATCGTACGGTCGGGGGCTGGCCAGCAGCGCGTCGACCTGTTGAGGTGAAAGCACGCTAGGCACCCTTTCCCACACTTGAGGACTGTTGAGCAATTCAGCGTGGTTAAGCTTGAGGATGCCTTCCAGTTGCAAATAGCGGAAGAAAAGACGCAGCGAAACGAGATGCCGAGCGAGGGAGGTCGAGGCCAAACCCCGGTCGTGCAGCCAGCCCACATACTCGGAGAGTTCCTGAATGCCGAGCGAAGAAATACTCCTCCCACCCAGCCATTCCGTGAACCGGCGAATATCCCGGGTGTATGCCTTTACGGTATTGTCTGCGAGGTGACATTCAGCCGACAGGTAGTGAGCAAAGGCCTCCTGCCAGGTTGAAGTGACACGCTGGCAGTCGGGACGCTGGGGAGTCAGCTTTCTCCGTGCGGGACTCATGGGCGAAAGGTAAGGATCGCGCGAGCGGCAAATGAACAATGGCGGAAGAAAGTGCCCTGTCGGGAATTTCGGCAAATTGAGCGGATGAATCTCGCCAGTATTAGACTCCTCGGTAGGACTGATAGGTCCGCTATTTTCTGTACAATTGGCGGAACCCGCAGTTGCGTTCTCGACGCGGGTCACACATAGCAGCCTTCGTCCATGCCCAGATACATCTTCAACTCTTCGAAACGCCTGGCGTAGTAGTCGGTGGACGAATGAACGTGTTCCGCTTCTGTGATGAATCGGATCTGTTCGTCGTTGGGGATTCCGTGTCCTTTGAGGATCCGTTCAAACGCGCGGAGATCTGATCCGTAGCAGATAAGGAGTTTGTGCTCGTCGAACTGCACTTCCAGGGGAATATCCGGATTGAGAACCGCGACGCCGGTGCAACCATCGTTGAGCAGGAGGTCTTCGAATTCCCAGAGAACGCTCTTCAGGACCGGCATGTCGATATCTTCACGATAAAGGTCGTGATGGCCTGGGCGATCCCGATTGTGGCTCGTTTCAAGGACGACGTCCACCTCCTCTCCCAGTGGGTCGAGGAGCTCCATGAACGTATCGAAAAGCCGTTCCTTCGATACAGAGGCCATGAGGACAGGAATCACGGTTTTGCCGTTGTCGCTGCGGTAAATATCGTGACGATAC
This sequence comes from Thermogutta sp., assembly GCF_039793925.1. Classification (GTDB taxonomy): domain Bacteria; phylum Planctomycetota; class Planctomycetia; order Pirellulales; family Thermoguttaceae; genus Thermogutta. Next base: position 31,200 of record NZ_JBAMME010000376.1, read on the forward strand.
CCCTCGCGGGGAACGACCTGGAGATCGTAGGAAGGGCGAATCGCATCGGTCAGGGTGAAGTTACCGTATTTGGCGATGCGGAGATGGGCTTCCAGCTCCTCCTCGCTCAAATGCTCGAAGCTGCTGCGGAGTTGTGCCTGAGAGCCTTCGCGTAATACGTTTCTGATGAATTTTTTAAGAAAGCCCATCGCTGCGTTGCACCCTCGTATTTCCGGAAAATCTTGCACAATCTGCTGTCGCTGAAGTCGTAGGTCTCCAACTGAACTCCGGGAATACCGGCACGGCTCCTGGTCGTCTGTGGTGGGATTCCTGTTCCCCCGCTTTAAACCTAGTACATTTTTGGCGGAACCAGATGGCATTCCCTCCCAATCCTAACGTCTTTTTTGTTGCGAACCCCTATAATCCGCCCTTCGTTTCACTCCGCGAATCATCGCGGTGAAAAGCCTGACGGAATCCCAACCACTAAGCTATGGCGCTCACCGCTATCGCCACTTGCCTGGGTGTGATTCCGTGACGAGTTCTCTAGTGGAACTCTAGCATTAAAATTGATAGCGTGCGGCCATGAGATGGCATTCCCTGTCTCGTTTCGCAGGCGGGTGGTACCCAGCGTAGCGTAGGCAAAAGGTTGGTAACGTGAAAAGTCCACATTGAATGGCTAAAGAGAACTGAACAAGCCAATTCTGCACAAGCGGGCGGACAACAGCGTTTCGGCCTTTCCCTCTCAAAACATTCGAGGAAACAGGCTCTAGCGAACTTGGGGAAGCGGTTTCGCGGGGATTTTTCATGCGTCATCGTTTTGTAGGATTCGCAAAGACCACGGTGCTGGTTATCATCGAGAAGTGGTCCAGTTTTCTCATGGACAAACCCGGACTCTGGGGTTTGTTCATGATCATTTGCTTGTTGGCGGGAACAATCCCCGTTGGATGTGGGCGCCAGGCCAGCCCATCGGTACCGACATCCACAGCCAACCCGGGCTCGACAAACTGGGAACCTTTTCGTCAGGTTCGCGAGTTTTGGTATCTGCAGTCTCTTCTCGGTGAGAATGTGGGCTATGAGCGAATATCCGTGCGGTCGGTGGGCAACTCATCATCTGCGTGTCGCGAAGTGGAGGGAGAAGTGGTACTCCGTGTGAAGCGGATGGGAACTCCGGTTTCAGTGGTCACGCGGTACCGATCTGTGGAAACATGTGAAGGTCGTCCTCGCGAGTTCACGGTGACAGTTGAACAGGGTAGAGCGCTGGCCGAGTACCGTGGTCGAGTCAGCGGCCTGCAGCTGGTGGTGGAAACGGTCGTAGCAGGAAGAACAGCTCGACAAACTTTCGATCTCCCCGAGGACTGCCGGGGCTTCCTGGGACTCCAGGATTGGCTCTGGGAAAAAAACATGCGGCCAGGCGAAGTGCGCGAATTTTCCTGCCTTATGCTCGGAGTGAACGGAGTGTGTCAGGCAAGAGCTCACGCCCGCGATTACGAGGCCGTCCAGGTTTCGGGACGTGAAACTCGACTTCTCCGCATAGACATCCTCTACACGCTACCGGGCAATCAAAGGGTAGAACAAACCGTTTGGTCCGATTCGTCCGGTATGATCGTCAAACAGAGGATGAACTCTCCTCCAGTTGAAGCTGTGCTTGTGCCGAAGGAACGCGCTTTGCAGACGGCATCGTCTTCTCTGGATCTCATCGAGGACATTCGCATTCCCGCTCGCGCACCGGGGGATTTAACAAAAGCACATCGCGCAACTTATCACATAAAGGGAAGTATCAAAGGACTTGCTGAACTTTTGGCGACCGGAGTCAATCAGCAGGTGCGGCGATTGGGCGACGATATTTTAGAGTTGACGGTAACAACTCGAGGCCCTGGCGGTAACTCGGGCACTTGTGGTGATCAGGCAACGCCTGAAGAACAGGAGCCCAGCTTATGGATTCAATCCGACGCATCCGAAATCCGGGCGATTGCCCAATCGATAGCCCACAGCGCCAAAGAACCTGCGAGTCTGGCCGTCGCATTAGAACGTTATGTCTTCCACACTGTAAGACACCGGGATTACAATCAAGCGTTTCTGTCTGCACTGGACGTTCTTAAAACAAAAGAGGGTGATTGCACAGAACATGCCGTGTTGCTGGCCGCACTGGCTCGGGCCAGTAGTATTCCATCACGAGTGGCCGTGGGGCTCGTGTATCACCGTGACGCCTTTTATTACCACATGTGGACAGAATTGCTAATTGACAGGTGTTGGATCGGTTTTGACGCAACCAGGGGGAACGGGGGCATTCATGCCGGCTACATCAAATTCGGTCATGATTCGCTTGCTGGGTCTGACGCCTTGGGTTCGTTCCTGCCGCTGACGAAACTTCTCGGTCAGATCAAAATTGAAATTGTCAAAGTAGAGGGCGATTGATGGCTTGGTCTTATCGGGGCTCGGGTTCGCTGTACTTGGAGCGGCCGTATTTGATGCAGGCCAAAACGGCTTAGCTGATTCACGCTTGCGGCGTTATTTTGAGTCAGTTTCATAGTACTGCGTGATCGAAGGGATTCAAGACTCTAAAAAGGTTGGTTCCACGTGTAGGAATGGAAGCGGATGTTCTGCCAAGCTCTTTGTCCCATGTAGGAGCGATACGTTGATGGGAGCCAAAATCTATACACGTTCAGGAGATTCCGGCGAGACCGGTCTTTATCGTGGTCCCCGCGTAGGAAAGGATTGTTTGCGGATCGAGACCTGCGGGACCATTGACGAGCTCAATTGTGCGATCGGACTGATCCGGGCAGAGAAGCTTCCTCCGCGTGCCGAAGCCCTGCTGGCCAAGATCCAGAATCGACTTTTCGAACTGGGAGCCGAAGTGGCCACCCCCGATCCCCAGCGGCAGGGCACACAATACATTAAGGCGGAATATGTGCGGGAGCTTGAGGAAGCCATCGATCAACTCGACCAGGAGTTGCCGCCCCTCGATCGGTTTATCTTGCCCGGGGGGGAACGTGCTGGAGCCTTGACGCATTTTGCCCGGGCCGTGTGTCGACGAGCCGAGCGGCGTTTGGTGGCCCTCGTGCGGGAGGGACTTGAACTGGGCACGCCCCTTTCACCGGTCGTTCTGGCGTTCATCAATCGTCTCAGTGATTTTCTTTTCGTGCTTGCCCGCTGGCTCAATCACCAGGCAGGAGTGGTAGAACACCCTTGGGAGCCACCCCCGCGAAGGGGATAACGGAGCCCGGCCTGCAATATCCTGATTCGAAGAGGGCGCGTGCCTAGAATATGAGCATTCTTTGCGTCAAACAAGCGCAGTAGTCTCCTGTGCAGCGGCTTCGACGGTACGTTTGTCCGCTCCGTTCGAAGATATCCGGCTCCAAAATGTTACAGATCTAGGCGTATATGTTCCATTGACGCTCTCGCCTGAAAACAAAGTGGGCATGTATGCTTAGAAAGTAGGCAACCATGGGAGCGTGAATGTGGACTCTGCGGTGTTCAAGCTAGTGCAACCCACCTTCTTGCTCGCCCTCCTGGGCACTTCGCCCAAAGCGTAACATGCGCTAGGGCAATGAGATACGCAGGCTGCTCGCACACTCGGGAGCGCACCGGGGCAAACCGGCTGGCATTTTTCGGCGAATGGGTACAAGGCTTGCAAGCTCCCCGTCGAGGAAAACGGTGTGCTGCATTTCGAGCTCAGCAGGAAAGGTGATCGGGGTGATGCGAGCTTTCTGCGTGCTTCTGCTACTGGGACTGGCCACTTGGTTGTGTTGTCCTATTGATCGGCCGTTATTGGCCCAAACTAGCGGAGCGGAAAAGCCGTTCCAGTCCTTATCGGTGGAGGAGCGATTGGAAATGCTCGCCCAGTCATCGCTTGCCCGCGATGATGAGGGGAAGATCACTTCAGCCAATTTGCGAGGAGAAACAGATCTTCTGTGGATGTGTCTTGCCGCCTTTCTGGTTTTCGCGATGCAAGCGGGTTTTGCCTGTGTGGAAATCGGTTTCACGCGGGCAAAGAATGCAGCCAATATTCTGATGAAGAACCTGCTCGATTTTTGTATGGGAAGTTTGCTGTTCTGGGCCATTGGTTTCGGGCTCATGTTTGGTAAGAGTAATGGGTTGTTCGGTACGACGCACTTCTTCTTTCATGGGGAAACGAGTTACGACTGGGGGTTTCTCATCTTTCAAACAGTTTTTTGCGCGACGGCCGCCACAATTGTGAGCGGCGCTGTGGCAGAACGGATCCATTTCCACGCTTATCTCATCTATTCCGCTGTGATAAGCGCCCTGACGTATCCCATCTTTGGTAGTTGGGTTTGGGGATCGGCGTATCACGGAACAAGCTGGTTGGCGGACATGGGTTTCCACGATTTTGCCGGCTCCACGGTGGTGCACTCTATCGGGGGTTGGGCAGCCCTGGCCGGGGCTTTGGTGCTTGGACCGCGTCTCGGTAAATACAGGGGAGGACGTGTGGTTCCGATCCCTGGTCACAACATTCCGCTGGCCGGGCTGGGGGTGTTTATTCTCTGGCTGGGGTGGTTCGGATTTAATCCGGGGAGTACGCTGAGCGTTGGCGGTGGGCATTTCGCATACGTAGCCGTGACCACGAATTTCGCCGCTTCGGCCGGTGCTCTCGGCGCGCTATTTGTCTCGTGGGTGTGGTTTAAAAAGCCCGATCCCTCTTTCGCGCTCAACGGGGCGCTGGCGGGATTGGTCGCCATTACCGCCGGTTGCGATGTCATCCCAGCGCCGTATTCTATCCTCACTGGAGCGGTGGCTGGCGCCATCGTTGTGATTTCTGCGGTCTTTCTGGACCGATCGGGCCTGGATGACCCCGTGGGTGCGGTCTCTGTGCACGGCGTGTGTGGGGTCTGGGGTACGCTGGCGGTTGGACTCTTCGCTGGCGAAACGGGCCTTCTGGCCAGTGGTTCTGTGCACTCCCTACTCGTGCAATTACTGGGAGTTGTGGTGGCCTTCCTGTGGTCGTTTCTCACATCTTTGGTGTTGTTTTTGGGGATGAAATACACGGTGGGCCTGCGGGTCGAGCGCGAGACTGAGTTGCGAGGCCTGGATCTGACTGAGCATGGATTGCTGGCCTATCCTGAGCAGTTTGTTCTCGAGACCGGACCTACAGAGGTGATTGGCAATCTGGGAAAATGATGTCGTTGACGCTGGATCCAAAAGCGGCATCTTTGGCGCGTGAGGAGTTATTGCAGGTATGAAAAAGATAGAAGCGATCATCCGACACTTCAAGCTTGAAGATGTGAAAGCAGCCCTCACCAAAGAAGGAATCCAGGGCATGACGGTTACGGAAGTCCGGGGGTTTGGGCGTCAGAAGGGCCACACCGAGATCTACCGTGGGGCGGAATACAGTGTTGATCTTGTCCCCAAAGTCAAGATCGAAGTGGTGGTGCCGGACATGGATTTAGACAGGGTGATCGATACCATCATTCAATCGGCTTACACGGGTCAAGTTGGTGACGGTAAGATTTTTGTGAGCGAAATCACGCAGGCGGTCCGGATTCGGACTCGAGAGACTGGTGACCAGGCACTCAAATGAGTTTCCCTGCTGGGAGGTCTGCTCGACGAAACCTGCGAAATCCCCGCAAGGAATGGCGGGTTGTCGCCGTGTAAAGCTTGTAAAAAGAGTCAGATCGGTTGTCACGTCATTCCTGAGAGGGTCCAATGAAAAGAGTGAAGGATTGTCGCCTGCGGTATAGCGGCTCTCTCCCGTGATTCATCCACTTATCGCGCAAGTCCGTGAACAGCTATGGAACGACACACTATCGATAGCAAGTGAATGCTTGAATCGAACATCAGGTGTGTCGGTGGGACGCCGTTTGGCTGCGTTGTGGGACAGCATCATCACGAAAATGTGGGCCCACGAAATGGAGGAGGCCGGCGCCGACGAAAAATCCACAGGCAGCTATGCGCTATTGGCTCTGGGAGGATTCGGCCGGAGTATTGTCGCGCCCTATTCGGATATTGACCTTCTGCTCTTCACGCCGGGTCGCGCCTCGCCTGTTCTCCGCGCTGTGTCTGCCGGGTTCTACCGAGACATGTTCGACCTTGGTTGGCAGCTCGGGTTTTCTACGCACACAAACAGAACCGTTATGCGCCACATTTTGAAAGATCCGCAGTTTCTCACAGGCGTGCTCCAGGCCCGATTGCTCTGTGGAGATCTCGACGTTTTCAGAAACTTTCACCAATTGCTGGAACGAACCGTGCGGCGATACGGGGAGCGACTTCTCGGAGATGTGATTCTGGCACGAGATTCTGAACGGGAACGATACGGCGAGACGGTATATATCCTTCAACCAAATGTCAAGCGTTCGCCCGGAGGTATTCGCGATGTGCAACTCATTCACTGGATTCAGCGGTTTGCGGAACTCGGAGTCGAGCTTTCCGGCTGGTCCACGTTGGAACCCGAAGATGCAGCGGCCCTGAGCGAGGCGGAGGACTTTCTCTGGGCTGTTCGCCAGTGGCTCCACTGGCGTGCAGGGAGAGTTCATGACGTTCTCACGCGAAGCGATCAGTGGCAACTAGCAACAACGTGGGGCTATTCCGGGGAACACAACCTTCTCCCCGCAGAAGTTTTCATGCGGGACTATTTTCGCAAGACCGAGCATGTGTTCGTCGTAGCCCAGCGTTTTTCCGAATGTGCCAGGTCGCCTCATCGAAAGCGGAACTTTTTCGTGACCAGGCTTCACAATGCCTATCTTATTGAGCGTGGTGACTGTCTGGCAATCACTTCGGGGGGCCAGGTGGCGCTTGCCCGGGGATGGGGACTGCTTTTGGAATTCTTGGAAACCAGCCAGCAACTGAATCGGCCGTTGGACTGGACAGTCTGGGACAGTATTCGTCGCCATATGTCTGATCTGAGCGGCCCAATCCCCCCAGAGATTTTCCGACGCTTTGCGGCACTTTTTGAATCCCCCAATCAGCTTGCCCATCTCCTGCGAGGACTCCACAAGGTGCGATTACTTGAGCGGTTTCTTCCCGTGTTCGAACATGCGCGGGGCCTCCTCCAGTTCAATCAGTACCATCACTATACGGTGGATGAACACAGTCTCCGGGCGGTGGAAGCAGCCACCTCCCTGACGGATGCCCCAGGCTTATTAGGAGATACCTACCGCCGGATTGCCCAGAAGAAAATCCTCCACCTCGCGTTGCTTCTTCATGATTTGGGCAAAGGATTAGGACCCGATCATTGCGAAGTCGGACGCGAGATT
>NZ_JBAMME010000376.1:38396-71243 GCF_039793925.1 Thermogutta sp.
CACGCGTCTGGGGCTTTCTGAGGAGGAGCGGGAGGTCCTGGAGTATCTGGTTGGCTCTCACCTGAGAATGAATCATCTCGCCCTGCGCCGCGACATCAGTGATGAACAGCTTGTTATCCAGTTTGCCACGGAAGTGGGATCACCCGAGATTCTCCAGATGATGTACGTGCTTACGGCCGCGGACCTTATGGCCGTGTCTCCGGACAATTGGACGGCCTGGAAGGCGGATCTCCTGGCGGAGCTATTCCAGAGAACCGCCCGGTACATCTCCGACTCGGGTGACATCATTCTTCGGGAAAATGATCTGGAAGACCGTCGTCGGGCGGTTGCCCGCGCATTGGGTGAAGATGCCCATTCGCCGTTTTTCATCCGGCAACTATCGGAATTGCCAGGGGGGCTTCTTCTCGCTGAAGACGTGGCGAGCATCGTCTCCGATTTGCGATGGTTGGCATCGCTGGGCGAGACACCGGTCGATATTCGAGTCCAGTATCGTCCCGACAGCGACACCCTATTGTGGAACATTGCCACTCGGGAGAACGTGGCACGCGGCATTTTTCACAGACTCACGGGGGCGTTATCGAGCCAGGGGTTGGAGATCCTTGCCGCCCAGATTTACACGCTGGCAGACGGCTGGATTTTGGATAAGTACATCGTCCGCGATCCGAATTTCCCGGGCGAGCCACCGGCAAAGCGCATTGATGACATTAATGAGGTTATCCGGCGGTCCCTGACCCAATCGGAATTTCAACCGGTCTTCGTCCGGCGGTGGGAGGTGGGACGTCAGGCCTTAGCCGGTGTTCCTCCCGCCCGAGTTCGTGTCGAGTTCGACAATCACTCCCATTCTGAATTCACGATCATTGAGATTTTCGCCAACGACCGCCCGGGACTGCTCTACCACGTCTCGAGATTTCTCTACCAAGAAAAGTGTTTCATCTGGCGCGCGAAGATCGGAACATTCCTCGACCAGGTGGTCGACGTTTTCTATGTCACTGATGAAGAGGGCCGAAAGATCACGTCCGCTGAAAAGCTGGGCCACATGCGGAATGGGCTACTGAAGGTGATCCAGTGATCACCATCAGCCCGTTCTCGACGAGGAACTTGGCTTTTCAGATGCTCCGGGGCCTTCGCAGAGCGTCCAGCGAGAAAGGAATCGACACCCCACAAGGATCTTGGGGACCGGTTGCCCCAAATCCGGCAGGTCTTCTTCAAAGATATCTCCTGCCTCCTGGAGAACAATATCTCCATTGGGAAACAGGAGAACGGGGGCGTGATGGGCGACCTCGGCGAGCACGTAAATCCTGTTCTGCGGGCACTTCAGCTCCACCACCAGTTTGCTAAACGGTGGAGGTTCATCAAGGAAGAACGCGATGCCACCCTTGTTGAGATCGAAGCAGCGAACGGTAATAAAATCACTTTCACGCGGAGGTTTGCCGACCCATGGGGCGATGCGCTGCTCGGTATTGAATTCCATTCGGGGCCGAATCCGCCGTTCTTGAAGCGTACGCGCATCGGAGCGCAGCAGTATGCGGTGCACAAGCTCGTAGAATCCCGCATCGCTTTGCGCTTCAAACGTTGGCATCGCCGATTTCCCCGCAAACACCTCTAACCGTTGGCAAGGGAGCGCCAAATGACTTTCGCCCCGAAACTTTGCCGGGGGTACCTCTCACCATTGTCTAGCTTACGGTGCAGCGCAAGTCAAAAATCTTCCTAAAATAGGATGGAAATCCCGGAGACCGGCCATGCCTGTTATGCGTCAAACGGTTTTCTGTAGCCTCAGCTAGAAGCGCGCGAAGTGTGAAAGAGAGATCGCAAGTAGCGAGCATTCTCGCGGTAGCAATCGACGATGGGGCGCCCTTTGACAGTGGCCGCCTCCAGGATTAGCCAGTCTTTGTAGCCGATTTCCTCGAGGACGTCACGCACTTTCCGAAAGTCGATGGGACCTTGTCCAATGAGATGGTCGTACTCCTTGGTGTGTACCTGGCAAATGCGTTCCCGACCGAGTCGGCGTAATTCCTCGAAAATGTCATAACCTGCATAATGCATATTCGCGACATCATAGTAAACCTGGACGGCCGGTGACCCCACGGCATCCAGGATTTTGAGGTGGTCATCCACGTTGAGCATGCTCTCGATGCCGAGGACGACTCCTGCTTTCTCGGCTTTAGGAGCCAATCGTTTCAGTCTTCGAATCACTTCTGCCTGCAGGTCGGGTCGGTTCCGAATGTCACCTTTACCGAAGAAGGCCAGAAGCACGATTTTCTGGCCCATGGCGGCCATCACATCGATGCAATCTGACACCCATTCTTCCGTTCGTGGGTCACTGGCGAACGGCACATTGTTGAGGATTCCCATCGCCAGGGATGCGATTTTCACGCCAGTTTGCTGAGCCGCCTCTTCATATTGCTGGCGGACCTCCGGCTTGCGGAGATCGAATTCTTCACCGGGGGCTCCAAAACTGACCTGGACACCGTCCAGACCAATCTCTTTGGCAACCTCAAATGCGCGCGGCGTTTGACACGCCCCCAGGGACCAATCGCACGCTCCGATTGGATAAGCTTGCGAGGATTCCGCAAATGCCCCTCGGTCGGCGAACCGCCAGGCCAGGGCCCCGCACAAACCGAGCATCAAACGACGTGAAATCCGCATCGTGAGACCCTTTCGAATGGAGTGAAATAACGGTTTTCCTATCATCAGTGTTTTGATGCGTGAATCAGTCTAACGCGACCCAAGCCCCAGGACTAGCGGGTCTGAGTGTGCGCTTGAAAAAGAACTCTCGTACCGAATTCTTATTCCGCCGAGTTGCCCCAATTGGCTGTCCACTGGGCCGAATTCGTTGAACCTCAGCCAGGGCCGTTGACTCGGGGTGGCGATGGGCCAGTGGCTTTTCGGTCTCTTGAACCCGCAAGCTTTTGTGGAAAAACCTAAGCCGGACAACTTGCCGCGTCTTCGCGATGGGCTATACTTAAAAAGTTAGCACACCAGGAGTTGGAAACCGTGTCTGCGATCCTGCCCCTCTCAGCCGCCGATAATCTCGCTCGCGACGTTGTGACCGTCGCTGGTCGGATTATTGGCATTATTATTGGCTGAGCAGGGGGACCGTGGGCCGGTAAATTTTTAGTAGCATCCCGAAGCCCTGAGGTCCCCAAAAACCTCGGGGCTTTTCGCTTTTGCCGCCCAATGGAGAAGTGACGGCCGGCTGTGAGATCTTGTTAAAAGTCCTTTTACCGTCCGTTTTGAACGAAGCCAATCATCGCACAAACGAGGAGAAACCTTATGCGGAGGATCGAGATCTATGACACGACACTCCGGGATGGGGCGCAGGGGGAAGGCGTGAGCTTCTCGGCTTATGACAAGCTTCTGTTGACGCGACGCCTGAACGAACTGGGGTTCGACTACATTGAAGGAGGCTATCCGGCTTCAAACGACAAGGACTTTGAATACTTCCAGAAGGTGGCACAAATCCCTCTGGACAGGGCGACCGTGGTGGCTTTCGGGATGACCAGGCGAAAAGGTCTCGACGTTGCCCAAGATCCGGGAATCAAGTCCCTTCTCGAGGCGGGTACGAAAGTGGTCACAATCGTGGGAAAGGCTTCAGCGTTTCAGGCTGAGCAGGTCCTCCGGACCACGCGCGAAGAGAACCTCGCAATGATTACCGATACGATCAGTTATGTTCGTGGGCAGGGTCGGGATGTCATCTTCGATGCTGAGCACTTTTTCGATGGCTACAAATACGATAGCGAATACGCCCTGACCGCAGTGCGACTGGCCGCCGAAGCGGGGGCCAAAATGGTCGTGCTGTGTGACACGAACGGAGGCAGTATGCCCGACGAGGTGGCGGAAATCACAAGGAAGGTGGTGGGACTTCTGCCGGTTCCGGTAGGAATTCACTGCCACAATGATTGCGATGTGGCGGTCGCCAATTCCCTTGCTGCCGTCGACGCGGGAGCAAGCCAGGTGCAAGGGACGATCAATGGGTTCGGGGAGCGGTGCGGAAATGCCGACCTGATTTCAGTTATTGCCAATCTGCGGCTAAAAAAAGGCTACGAGGTGCTAACACCCGACGCTCTTCGGCATCTGACAGCCCTCTCCCGATTCGTTTATGAGATGGTCAATATGCCCTACCGGAACAATCAGCCCTATGTCGGACGGAGCGCATTCGCCCATAAAGGGGGGATGCACGTCAGTGGCGTCGCTCGGGTGCCGCAGAGTTATGAGCATATCGACCCGGAATTGGTGGGGAATGAGCGTAGGATTCTGGTCAGCGAGTTGTCGGGGCGGTCAAACATTATGGCAGCTACGGCAAAATTGAATATTCAGGCCGACCCGAAGGTATTGGAACGGATTTTGGCCAAGGTTGTGGCACGGGAACATGCCGGGTATCAGTACGAGGCCGCTCAGGGATCTTTTGACCTTTTGGTCAAACAGTGTCTCGGAACGTTCAAGCCGCACTTTGAGCGGTTGGCCTATCGCGTTAACATCGAAACAGAGAGCGACGGTCGCATCGTGACCGAGGCGACTGTCAAAATTCGGGTCGGCAATGAAATCCGCCACGAGGTTGCCGAGGGCGACGGCCCGGTGAACGCTCTTGACGCAGCGATGCGAAAAGCGCTCAATGGAACGTTCCCCAATCTTGCAAAAATGCATTTGGTGGATTACAAGGTGCGGGTCATCAATTCAGAAGCGGGCACGGCCGCTGGTGTGCGAGTCATGATCGAGAGCCGCGATGAGACGGATTCCTGGGGCACCGTCGGGGTAAGCGAGAATATCATCGAGGCAAGTTGGATCGCTCTCGCCGATAGCTACGAGTACAAGCTCTGCAAGGACGAGGAACGAGAACAACAGGCAAGGGAAAAGGTCGAAAATGTCGGAGCAAGCCGCGAACGCTAATCAGGCATCCGGTTTTATGAAGGATTTACCGAAACAGTACGATCCCAAAGTAGCTGAATCACGGTGGTATCCTTTTTGGGAGTCGCACGGGTATTTCCATGCTGATCCTGATCCTAATCGAACACCGTATACCATAGTCATTCCCCCTCCCAACGTTACTGGCGCCCTTCATCTTGGACATGCCCTCAACAATACCCTTCAGGACATCCTCATCCGCATGAAACGGATGCAGGGTTTCAATGCCCTGTGGATTCCCGGCACCGATCATGCGGGGATTGCCACCCAGGCCGTTGTGGAGCGTCGGCTTTTGGCTGAAGAGGGCAAGACTCGCCACGACGTGGGACGCGAAGGGCTTGTGGCGAGGATTTGGGCATGGAAGGACGCGTACGAAAAAAGGATCCTGGATCAGCTTAAACGAATGGGCTGTAGCTGTGATTGGCGGCGCACCCGCTTCACCTTGGATCCCATTTGCGCCCGAGCAGTGCGGCACACATTTTTCCGCCTATTCCGAGACGGGCTGATTTATCGGGGCCGGCGCCTTGTGAACTGGGATACGCTTCTTCAGACGGCGGTTGCCGATGACGAAGTTTTTCACGAGCCGGTGCCCGGTCATTTCTGGTATTTCCGGTATCCGGTCATTGATCCACAGCCAGGCGAGCCGCAGTACGTGACAGTGGCGACCACCCGTCCGGAAACGATGCTCGGCGACACGGCGGTAGCGGTCCATCCCGATCCCGAAGCTGCCCTAGATAAAGCTGAACGTGAGTTGCGGAAACGACTCAACGGGGCCAGCGAAAAAGAGCGAGTCGAGCTTGAACGGGAATTAGAGGATCTGCGACAGCGGCGACAGACACTGCTGCCCACACTGCTCAAACTGCGGGACATGGCCCTAGCGGGCCGGCAGGTTCTCCTCCCCTTGCAGAACCGTCCGATTCCACTCATCACGGATGTCTGGGCCAAACCAGAGATGGGAACCGGTTGCGTGAAGATCACCCCTGCCCACGATCCTAATGATTATGAGGTGGCCTTGCGCCACAATTTGCCGATGGTCAACATCCTCAATCTCGATGGGACGCTCAACGAGAACGCGGGCGCTTACAGGGGGCAGACCATCATGGAGGCCCGGCAGAATGTGGTGGCGGACCTCGAGAAGCTCGGACTGGTCGAAAAAGTGGAAGAGCGGATCATCGACCTGGCCCACTCCGATCGGTCGAAGACACCGATCGAACCCCTGCTGACCGATCAGTGGTTCGTGAAGATGGAACGTCTGGCCCAGATGGCCATGGATGCGGTCATCGACGGACGAGTGCGGATCATTCCACCGCGCTATGCGAAGACCTACCTTGACTGGCTGAGTGAGAAACGAGACTGGCCGATCAGCCGACAACTCTGGTGGGGGCATCAGATCCCCATCTGGTACTGCGATACCGCGACCGAAAAAGAATTGCAGGAAGCGTTTGCGGGACGGGACGACGTGGTGTGGCGCTGGGACGAAGAACATCGCCAGTGGCTCATCTGTGCCCTGGAAGATCTCCCTGCTGACGCTGTCCCGGGACATACCCTGCGGCGGGAAGAAGATGTGCTGGACACGTGGTTCAGCTCTGCGTTATGGCCGCACTCCACTCTCGGTTGGCCCGAAGATACGCCCGAGCTTCGCTATTTCTATCCCACGAACACCCTGGTCACCAGCCGAGACATCATCACCCTTTGGGTGGCGCGGATGGTGCTGGCCGGACTTTACAACGTCGGAGAAGTTCCTTTCAAGGATGTGTACATTCACCCCAAAATCCTCGACGGTTACGGAGAAGGCATGTCCAAGTCCAAAGGGAACGGCGTCGATCCCGTGGACGTGATGGAAAAATTCGGAGCGGATGCGCTCCGCTATGGCCTGGCCTATTTGACAACGGAAACGCAGGACATCCGCATGCCGGTGAGTTTCGAGTGTCCCCACTGTGGGCAACTCATCGAGCAGACCCGCGAGAACAGAATTCTCCCACGCATCACATGCCCGCACTGTAAAAAACCGTTCGCCACGCAATGGGCGGAAAAACCTGAAGATAAGGCCCTCCCACGGGGCCCGGTGGTGAGTGAACGGTTTGAACTCGCCCGCAATTTCTGTAACAAGCTTTGGAATGCCGCGCGATTCGTTCTTCTCAATCTAGAAGGATTTTCACCGGGAACGGTACCACCGGAGGAACTCTTCCTGGAAGATCGTTGGCTGTTGAGCCGCCTGGCGACGGTGGTTCAGCAGGTAACGGATCATCTCGAGAATTATCGCTTTTCGGATGCGGCGCGGACGCTCTATGATTTCGCCTGGGATGAATTCTGCAGCTTCTATGTGGAAATGGTGAAGGTTCGGCTGCAATCTGCGGAAAGCCGCCCGACGGCCCAGAGACTTCTTGTCCACGGACTCGACACATTGCTGCGGCTACTGCACCCGATGATTCCGTTCCTCACGGAGCACGTGTGGCAATTGCTGGCGGAAGGTGCACCGATTCGCGGCCTGCCACAACCAGTCCAGGCGGCGGAAAGCATCATGATCGCGCCCTGGCCGGTCGCTTCGCCGGGAGATCAAGACCCGGCGATCGAAGACCAGTTCCGCCGCTTCCAGGAGGTGTTGAAGTCCTTGCGGGAATACCGCATGCGGAACAGCATTCCACCGTCGGAAACAATGCAGGTGGAAATTGTCGCCCGGCAGGACGTGGCGAACCAACTGCGGCCGATGCTTCCGTACTTCCAGACTATGGCCCGCGCGGATATCCAGTTTGTGGATGACGGTGAGCCGGGGCTTTCCACCGTAGTGTATGTGGGGGATGGCGCCACGGTGCGCGTCAAACTTTCTGAGACCGAGCGCAGTCGCGAGATTGCGAGAAAACGTCAGGAATTGGCAAAATTAGAAGCCCTTATCTCGCAAAAACGGAAGAAGTTGGAAAACCAAGCATTCGTGGAAAAAGCACCGCCCAATGTCGTAGAAAAAGAACGGCAGTCGCTTCGCCAGTTGGAAGAGCAGTACGCAGCGGTTTCTCATGTAATCGCCCAGTTGGGTGGAACGGCCTAAAATTCGCCGCAGCTTATGCCGGAGCTTCCAGAAGTCGAAACCATGCGACGCGGAGTCGCGCCACTCCGCAGCGCGCGAATTCACAGCGCAGAAGTTCCCGTTCTCAACGTCCAGCCCATCGAGTACGTGCCCCCACCGGACGAGTTGTGCCGACGCCTTGCCGGACGCCAGATCGAAGACGTGGATCGAGTTGGCAAAAGGCTCCTGATACAGCTCGATAACGGAGAAGTTTTGCTCATCGAACCGCGAATGACGGGCCGGGTCCTCGTCGATCCCCCTGATAACCTCTCCCATGTTCGGTTAAAACTCCGATTGTGCTGCGAGGAAGACCGTGGGTCGGGGCGTCAGCATCTTCTTATTTTTCGCGATACACGGGGATTGGGGATCGTGCGTCTGATTACTGAAGAAGAGTGTCGCAGAGAATTAGGGCCCGATAAAATTGGGCCGGACGCGCTCGCCATTTCCTGGGCCGAACTCAGAGATCGCCTGCGGAAACGACGTTGTGCCATCAAGGTGGCTTTGATGGATCAATCGGTCCTGGCGGGCGTCGGAAATATATACGCATCGGAAGCCCTCCATCTCGCCAAAGTTCATCCCCAACTTCCCTGCTGCCATCTTTCCAGTTCGCAATGGCGAACCCTCACTGAGAGTCTTCACCAGGTTTTGCGGGACGCTATCGCATTGCAGGGGTCCACTCTCGGGGATGGTACCTATACAACTCCCGAAAATACGCCAGGGAGTTATCAGAATGAACACCGCGTGTACCAGCGTGAGGGTCAAAAATGCCAGCAGTGCGGAAGAGGGATCATTCGCCGGATCGTGCTCGCCCAGCGTTCGACCTTTTTTTGCCCGGTGTGCCAGCGGCTCCCGGTTCGTTTACGACAGAACCTTTCCTGAGCATGTTCTGCCTTAGCCGCGCACCCCGTCTGGTTTGACACGTTCAGTAGAGGCGAAACAGCACCGGCACGAAATGGTGGACATGGGCCCACTCCAAAATTTGCGCTCCGGGATAAATTAGTCCGATAAGAGCGGCGTCCAGGACCGCGCGGCTAAACACGGAGTAGTCGATCGTCCCCTCAGCAGGGCTGTGGAACTTCCACCATCGCGGCAACCATCGCGGCGTGGCCCTGGCGTAAGCTTGATATTTTTCGCCAAAGGAGTCGCTCAGATGTCTCTCTTCTCGCCGCATGGCCGGCCAGTGGGTGATAACAAAAATCCCCAGAAAAATGGCTGTCAGGGTCAACGATTCCAGTGCTAATCCGGTTCCGATAAACCCCAGCGCCGTGAAGAAATACAGCGGATGCCGACTGACCGAGTAAGGTCCAGAGGCGACCACCTCCCGATTCTTTTTTCCCGCGATGTAGGCAGCCGCCCAAATCCGACCAACGGCGGCGAGGAAAAGCGCAGCGCAGCCCAGGGTTTCCATGCCGAGATTGAGGGCACCACCCTCACTGTAAACGTGGTGGGAGAATACAACCAAGGGGATGACAAGTGCTATAAAAACTTTGGCCGCTTTTAGTCGCATGGTTTCCTGGGGTCATTCGTTCCACACACTGCAGAGAAACTGGAAAAAGACCCAGTGCTTACAATTTCTGGCAGGAATTGTTAACAAAAATCTGTCAGTTAGGCAAGCCCAAAATCACTGGATTCTCGATGCCTGAACTACCTGCGGACCACGGAGCCCGTAAGCTATCCAACCACAGAACATCAGATCCAGTTAGTGTTGTCAAGCGAACGTGAAGCGGCACAATGTTGAGCGATGCTGCTTTGATAGCGCCGCAGACTTCTTTCTCGATTCGCGATGCTATCAAAAGCCCCTCTCCTTCGCCCGCTTAATAGCCCGGGGCCGGTTAAACAATCGCAGCCTCATCATTCGGCAACTGAAGGCTGCCCGCGATGAATACGGACGAGCTGCTGGAGCATCCATACAAGGACCACGGTGCCCCCGGCAAACGTTCCCAGAAAAAGCACCATGGGCCCCCAATCCGGCTTTTCGGGGATTTTCCAAACCGGTGAGTACTGGGCAAGTTCAATGTTTTGAACGATCTGCCGACTGATAGCATTGAGAGTGATGACCACCAATTGCGCAACCCCTGCTAAGATCGCCGTCAGCGGGGAGAGCCCTTTGATCCGAACCAAGAACAACACCGCCAGGATGAGAGCTGGTGATGCCCCAGTCAGGAAGGTCAGCGGCAGTCGCCAACCGCTCCACATATAGTGAAAAACATCCTTAGGCCAGGAACCAAAAACATAACCTGTTCCGGAACCTATGTAAACGATGGCACCTATTATCCCGATCACGAAGGCATACTTTGTCAACCAGAGGCGGTACGAGCCGTCAGCTTTTGGATCAAAAAACATCCCATCAATAAGAGACCACGCGGCGGTGGTGAGAAAGGCCATGCCCAACACCATTGGCCAGCGATGCCAGAGGGAGGAATCGGCGAAATTGTGCCCCGTTCCTGTCGCTGCTCCGGCCAGCTGGTGCGCCAGCCAGATCGACTTCCATCTTTCGGGGGCTGCCATCAAGCTCATTCCGTTGGAGAGAAGAATGGCAATGATCAGGAAAAACACAGCCGCGACCCAGCCCGCTGCGTATCTCCATGCCAGCATGGGACGGTCTGGTTTCACTCCAAAGGCAAAGGCGTACACCCCGTAGTAAGCGATCAGAAGCAAGCCGATGATGGCCAGCCAAAACCATGCTGTCAAAATCGTGGCGGGGTAAAATGCCCACGGATAAGCCACCTGAATGAAAAGGAGAGGAACTATTCCAAAGTTCACACCAAACGCGATGATCACCGGCATGAGTGTCGCCATACGTTCTGCCCAGTGTCGCGCGGGACCTTCACGCCTGTAGAGCACGAGGGCCAAAAACATCCCCGCAAACCACAGGTTCATCGGCACCATGTGCAGAATAAATCCAAGGACCTTGAAGAACTGGATGAACCAGAAGGGTGCGGGCAACGGGCCCAGGGTTGCGGGATCCACCGGTTCTATCATCGACGTGCCTCCAATTGCTCAAGCGTGGGATAAATGCCGTGGGGGCGTTCCGGAGCAATCGACAAAAGATAGTCCGTCACGAGTTCTGCTTCCTCCGGAGTCCCCGACCAGGGCGGCATAAAATAGTGTGTCTCGTTTAGATGCCGGACCATCTCAACAAGCATATCTCGGGGACGTGAGAACAGCAGCGGGCCAACCGCCGAATAACCCGTATCGGCCGCATGGCAATCGTTACAATGATGCATGAAAATCACTTGCCCCAGCAACCGTCGATCCTGTTCTGAAAGTTGAAGAAGTTTGTCCGGAAGAATATGCCCATTCTCCATGACCTGTGGGTAGTGTTCGGCGACGAATTGGCGAGTCCACCGGCCGCTTTGTAGAAAGCCTTCTTTCCGAAACTGGGGGACCTCTTTTTCAAGAATTTGGTTTCCCAGAACCACCCCATAAACGACGTAGGGTTTTCGGACGGCCTCGCGGATGAATTCTCCCGTGCTGAAAGCGGCTAGACCAAACAGCAGCAGAGCCACCGCGAAGCCGGGCGTCATCCAGCCGGGATTTCGATAAGGGCCCAGGTATAACAGCACAAATACTACGATTGTGAGGGCAAAGATTAGCACCATAAGGACTGTCAGGACGGCAGCCGCTTCCAGGGCCATCCGAGCAGAAGGTGGCAAGAAAGCCAACCACGCCAACCCGCCCGAGGTGATTAAAACGGCTCCCAAAAGCGCCGGTCGAGTGGATCGCCGAATAATGAGGTTTCGAACTTCTCCACTCGGCAAAGTGAGCGAGCTGTGCAGATAGACGTACAAAGCGGTAAGCAAAATGGCCCCACCCGTCCGCGAAATGACCTGTGGCACAAACTGCGGATTGAAGAATCCACGCCAGAACGAGGGAGTCTGCAGCCACGTTCCCGGATGCAGCATAAAGGCCGTAATACCAGTGATGAGGACTAGGCTCATCCAGGCTGAAATCCCGTAAATCCAGGCTATCGCTTGATGGGTTCGCGGCGGAAGTCGATCCCAGTAGTAATAAAAGATGAAAGCAGAAGTCAACTCCAGGACAAAAAAGACCCACTCCGTTGCCCAACCGAACACAAAGGTCCGGATAAGGACCTCAGTGGCCAGCGGAGAAGCGAGGCCGATGGTCCACCAGATCCCCACCCCGGTGATGGCCCCGAAGACGACCGTTAAAAGAATGAAAAACGGGGCGTGGCGCTTCAAGTAAGCAAGGTATTCCCGATTGCCCGTGCGGTAAGCATGAGACACTTCCACCGCGAAGAAAAGTCCGCCACCCACAGCGTAATGGGAGACGAGAACGTGTAACACCGCAATAATGGCGATGAGCATGGGCGCCGTGAGAACGGGGACGTACCACCAGGGATAGTGCATCAGTGCGACCCTTTCCACGAAGCAACGTAACCAGATCGCTTCATTCCGCAGCAGTGAAACACTGGTCACAAAGCTGGGCCATCGGGTGTCTGGGAGTGCACACGTTGTCCCTGCACGAGAGTGACGGCACTCGAGAGCCCAGCGTCATGTGATATCGGATAGCGATGGAAACAGCGCCATCAAGTTACCGTAGTCGGCACATAATCGTCATTATCGGAAAAAAGCCTGTGTAGGACAACGGTGCGTCGCGGAGGACTTCATCCGGGCATCGGAGAAGTTTTCTGGGAATCGCACGGACAGCACGGCGGAAGACCGAGCTTGCTCAGAATCCAGACCGCTGGGCACCAATTCGTAAAAGCCGACTGGAAAAGATTCAGCCCAGCAAAAATGGTCAAAATGAGCCAATACGGAGAGTGGATCCACGCGAGAACCGCGCTCGTTGTGACCACGACTCCGGCCATAAGTCGCAAGCCGCGTTCGATCGTCATAGCCATGACTTCCTTATTGGGAAGGCTTATCAAACCACTTCAAAACCGATATGCTCATAACAGACTCAGCCTAACTCTCGGCTGAGTTTCGTTTTTGATGTTCCTAAGTTGCTTTTCGCAAACGCTGAGTTTCTTCACGGCGATACCAAGGGACCATCCTGTTGGGGAGACTGAGATGTCTTTTGGTCCGACATATCGGAGGGCTGTTTCTCCTGAGCGGTGGGTTCGATGGTGCACGAAGGTGTCCCACAGCAACCCCCGCTCATACAGGTCGGAATTCCGAGCCAGGGCAACACCCACTTGTTCAGGACGATCCACAATCCCAAAAAGAGCAGAATAATCAGTGCGTCACGATTCATTTTTCTTTAATCCTCCCAGCGATGGCGACAAGGTGAGTCCGCCTTGCAATCAGGCAGCGCGGCAAGTGCCAGTTCGGTGATTAAACCTTCGTCTTGAACTTTGCCTGCCACTTTTGCCGCAGGTAGTTATGAAGACGTTCGTGAAGTTCCGGGGGTAGTTCGTAGGGCTCTTCACCCTTGTACAGGGTCACAGTCTGCCTGAGTGTGTCCACGACAACCCGGCAGGGGTTACACCCTTGCAGGTGCCGCTGAAGAACCTCACACAATTGGGGGTCAATTTCCCCGTCTAAGTAGGCATTCAAGGCGGCAAGAAGGTCTTGGCATTTCATGGTTACAGCCTTCTTCCAGGGGTCAGGTGGTTCATTACGGTTGGATGTTCAACCCGGGTCCCAGGTTACAACGGTTGACCGACCGGCCCCACCCAGGCTGTGAATACGGCAAGTGGTACTTGCCAACCGCTGGTATCTTCGGTCCTCGCGGCCAAGCCGGAACCGAGATTCCACGAATGGGCCCTGGCAGCAAACCTTCAACGTCAGTACCCTCCGCGGAAGCTACGGGCTGACGATCTGGTTTGGATTGCGGAGCGCGATAGAATGGGTCGCGGCGTTAAGTTGGGCCGGATCGTCCCTCGTGGTTGGAGGAGACCAGAGCATGCCGCGCCAGTGTTGTTCGTTTTGGAACCAAGCTGATGATTCGAGATCGCCAACATTGGGTCGAAGCAAAACCTTTGGCCGGTCTTCCGGCTGGATAGTCTTGCTTTTCTACACACTGCTTTTCCTTGGGTGGATTCAATCCCGAGCCGTCATCTGCAGCGATCTGCGGTTTCCCCATTTTCTGGTTCACGTCCTCGATCCCGATGCCCAATTCTGTGCCTGCGGTGTTGTGGACGTCAATCACGATGGCAAACTAGATATCGTTTCCGGCGGCTGGTGGTATGAGGCACCCACCTGGAAACGCCATTTCCTTCGCGATGTGCCCATCATCCGGGGACGGTTCGACGACTATTCGAATCTCGTTCTGGATGTTGACGGAGACGGGTGGGATGACCTCCTCAGCGCCAATTATCGGAGTGAACTTCTCCTCTGGATTCGGCATCCTGGTGCCGGTCTGGGACCCTGGGAAGTCCGGGAGATCGCCAAACCTGGGCCGATGGAGACGGGGCGGCTCTACGACATCAACGGCGACGGGCAACAGGATATACTCCCCAACGGCGTGAAGTTCGCGGCCTGGTGGGAGTTCAAGCGCTTATCGGATGGAAGCGTAGCGTGGTACCGCCACGATCTGCCCCAGGAGATTGCCGGCCACGGAATCGGATTCGGCGACGTGGATGGCGACGGCCGCGGGGACATCGTGACACCGCGTGGTTGGTGGCAGCAGAAAGGCGCTCCGGATGATTTGCAATGGGTGAAGCAACCAGAGTTCGAACTCCACCCGGATGCCAGCGTCCCGATCATTGTCGCAGACATGGACGGGGATGGAGATTCCGATATCGTATGGGGACGGGGCCATAATGTGGGGCTTTACTGGTTAGAACAAAGAAAGGAGAACGGAACACGGAGTTGGACGTTCCACGCGATCGATACCAGTTGGTCGCAGGCCCATGCGCTCCTCCTCGCTGACGTCAATGACAACGGATGGCCGGAGGTAATCACGGGCAAGCGCTACTTGGGACACGATGGTCGTGACCCAGGTGAATGGCACGTGCCAGTTGTCTATGCCTACGAATATGATGAGCACAGTCATGTCTTTAAGCGGTACCCGATTGCTGAGGCTGTGGACGTTGGCTGGGGATTGGATCCCAAAGCCGCTGACCTGGATGGGGATGGGGACGTTGATTTTGTGGCGGCTGATCGCAACGGCTTGTTCTGGTTTGAGAACCTGGGATACGAAAGCGATGGCGAGTCCAGACCGCACGAGGAAGTTCCTCTGTGGGCAAGACAGAATCATCAGCAGCCACTCCAGTTTTCCAGTGAAGGCGGTGAGATTCACTCGATCACATCGCTGAAAGATTGGGGATACCGCCGATGGCACATCCAAAGGGGGATGGAGGCGGTCATGGGCGGCTTGCCCGGTCCACAGATGCGTGTGCCTTTAGACGTTCAGGTTATCGAATCTCAGGAGACGGAATCCTATCGGCGGATCAAGCTCACGTATCAGGCAGATCCCTTCGACCGCGTCCCAGCCTATTTGCTGATTCCGCACCAAATCCGGGGACGCCATCCGGCTGTCTTGTGTCTGCATCAAACCACGCATCTTGCCAAAGACGAACCTGCCGGCACCCGCCCGGAAGCTGCCTACCCTTATGCCCATGAGTTGGCTTGCCGGGGCTACGTGTGCGTGGTGCCCGATTATCCCTCGTTTGGTGAGCATCCCTATGACTTTCGGAGCCACACTGAGTATGCGAGCGGGTCGATGAAGGCCATTTGGGACAACGTTCGTGCTCTAGATTTGCTTGAGTCCTTGCCGGAGGTCGACCGAGACCGGATAGCCGTGATCGGTCATTCTCTTGGTGGCCATAACGCACTCTTCACGGCAGTGTTTGATGAGCGTATTCGGGCGGTCATCTGCAGTTGCGGGTTTACGGCCTTCCATCGCTACTACGGCGGGAAAATTGACCCCTGGGCCCAGGACCGCTACATGCCACGCGTGAGGGACGTATTCGGGAATGATCCCAGGCGAATGCCATTTGATTTTCATGAGGTTCTCGCGGCCCTGGCCCCGCGAAGTGTTTTTGTCGTCGCACCGCTGCGGGATGACAACTTTGACGTCGAAGGTGTCCGCGAAGTGGCGACCAGGGCGAGGCATGTTTTTCGCCTGTACGGCGCGGAGGACCGACTTGTGGTGATCCGTCCGGACATTGAGCACGGCTTTCCGCCGGAGATTCGGCAGCAGACCTACGACTGGCTCAATAGGCAGTTTAACTGGAATCCCCCGGCAAGGTGATACGGCTCATTACCAGGACGCCAAAAAATCCGCAGTTGGCAGCAACGGTTGACGCATGACGATCGCTACCGGAAAATGCGACTGGGCTGCGGGAGCACGTACCTGTGGACCCCAATAACTTGGCCGGAGCACTGACAATGTGCCTGGGGGCATTCTCAAAGAGGGACTCGCCTTTGGAAGTCAAAACGCGGGGTCGATTGACGATGAGTTGCAAAGTGGCCCCATTTTTTGATTCACCGGAAATTCACCGGGTGGTGGACGCATGCTCATGAAAGGCAGCGATATCTGGGTAACTACCAACGTTTTGTCAAAGCAAATCATGTCCCTCACAAAGGAAATCCTCGGTCTTTTATGGCTGGTGGCTGTCCTCTTCGAATTGCAAGGAATTAAGGCTGATACAAGTTGGGCGGAAGAAACAAGCGGGCGTTATCTCGGTCCCTGGCAGGTGCGTGCTACGCCGGATGGCGCGAGTGTATTCGTCTTATGCAAGGACGCCGCCAGAATTGCCGTCATTGATGTGGCCAGCCAGCAGGTGACGCGATGGATCAACACGCCAGCAGATCCCCACGATTTTCTGATCAGTCCGGATGCAAAGGTGATTTATATAGCGGCCGGGGTTTCAAATGGTATCGTTGCTGAGTTAAAAAGTGACGATGGAGCACAAATCCGTCAGATTTCGGTAGGCCACACGCCTGGGGGATTGGCTTTATCAAAAGAAAATTCTCGACTTTTTGTGTGCAATAGATTCGACAATACCGTCTCGATCATTGATCTGGTTGCCGGACGTGAGGAGAAACGGCTGGCGGTTACCCGCGAACCGGTGGCCGCGGCGCTTACCCCGGATGAAAAGCGGCTTTTTGTGGCCAACCTTCTGCCGCTGGATCGCTGTGACAGTTACGACGTGGCGGCTGTCGTCTCATCCATTGATACGCTAACGTTCGAAGTTCACCCGATCCGACTGCCCAACGGCTCGACCGATGTTCACGGCCTCGCGATTTCGCCCGACGGAAAATGGGTGTACGTTGTTCATGTCCTGTCGCGGTACCAGATGCCCACCACGCAGCTTGAACGCGGCTGGATGAATACGAATGCGCTGACGATTATCGATGTGCAGAACGAGCGAGTCCTCAATACTGTTCTTCTGGATGACGTGGATCTCGGTGCTGCGCTTCCGTGGGCCGTTGTTTGTTCTGCCGACGGTCAGAAACTCGTGGTTTCCCACGCCTCAACAGACGAGATCTCCGTCATCGATATTCCTGCCGTGCTAGAAAAACTGAAGAAACTGCCGCCGACCCCGGAGGCCGCCCAGGCTGCCGGGGTTAGCTACGATGGCTCACAAACCTCTCTCAGCGCCGTAGATGTGCCCAACGACCTCTCCTTTCTTGTCGGGCTTAAGGAGCGGATTCCCCTTTATGGGTTGGGACCGTACGACTATTTGAGTGCTGATTCGGAAAAAATCGTCAAAGGGGCGCGCGGCCTTGCCCTGGTAGGTTCGAAAGTTTTCGTTGCCACTTACTTTGGGGACCTCGTGACTGTTGTTGATTTAAAGGCTTCCAAATACCAACGGCTCAGCTATGTGTCTTTAGGACCAAAACCGATTCTCACTCAAGAACGGTTGGGCGAACTCTATTTCCACGACGCCAGCCTGTGTTTTCAGCACTGGCAGAGCTGCGCCACGTGCCACCCGGATGGCCGCGTTGACGGCCTCAATTGGGATCTCCTCAATGACGGATTGGGAACGCCGAAGAACAACAAGAGTCTCCTCCTGGCTCATCAGACGCCACCCGCTATGTGGGAGGGTGTTCGGGCAAATGCAGAAGAGGCCGTCCGCTCGGGAATCCGGCATATTCAGTTTGCCGTTCGTCCTGAGGAAGACGCGCAGGCGATTGACGCTTACCTGAAGTCACTGCGGCCGGTGCCAAGCCCCCATCTCGTCAATGGCCAGTTAAGCGAGTCCGCCCGGAGGGGGCGAGAGCTGTTCTTCAGCGAACGGCTCAAATGCCATCACTGCCATCCTGAGCCACTCTATACAGATTTGAAGAAACACAACGTGGGAAGCCGGGGACCGCTTGACCGCTCGGGCGAGTTTGATACGCCCACCCTCATTGAAGTTTGGCGCACTGCGCCCTATCTGCACGACGGGCATTATCTGACTCTTGAGGAACTGTTCCGGGACGGCAAACACGGGGAAACAGCGGGTAGCGATGTCCGGAGCCTCACGGAGCAGGAGTTGCACGACCTGTGCGAGTTCGTGCGATCCCTGTGAGCGTTATCCGAAGTGATGGCTTTCACTCGATGGTGATCTTCGTGTCGCTCGAAGGAGAAAAAGGCCATGTTGAAGGTCCGCTGTCAAGCGTTTGTCGTTGTTCTCTGCTGGACGCTGGGAGGAAGCCTCGAATTGTTGGCCGCCAAGGCTGCGAGTGCTGAATCGTCAGAATCCGTCTCCGCAGAACAGTTGCAGCTCCGGGATCCGCTGCCGCAACTTCCCTCAGGGAAGAAATGGGTACTTGTGTGGCATGACGAATTCGACGGCACAAGAATTGATACGACCAAGTGGGAGATTTACGGAGACTGGCCGCGGCGGGATGGATTTTGGGTGAAGGAGGATTCCTATCTTGACGGAAAGGGACACCTTGTCATTCGGACAAAAAAAGACGGCAACCGCTACACCTCGGGCGCGATTGCCACGCGGGGGAAGTACGAAGTCAAATACGGTTATCTTGTGTGTCGCTGCACCCATCCCAAGCAGCCAGGGCTTTGGGCCGCCTTTTGGCTGATGGGCGCGGGAGTCACTCGCGTGGGCGACGAAGGCCGCGACGGCACGGAAATCGACATTGTGGAAATGCCTTTTCGTGACGGGCGCCTGACGAGCAACCTCCATTGGGACGGTTATGGCAAGGACCACAAACACGCGGGGACAACATTCAGTAGACCGGAGGTGCTTGAGGGATTTCACACCTACGGACTGTGGTGGAAGCCCGACGAGTACGTGTTCGACGTCGATGGAAAGGAAACCTGGCGGACCAGTGCCGGTGGTGTGTGTCAGGTTCCGCTCTACATCAAGCTGACGGTGGAAATCGGTCCCTGGGCGGGGGACATCAAAAAAGCGCAGCTTCCCGAAGAATGGCTCATTGACTACGTCCGAGTCTATCAAGTGGTGGACGACTAAATCCTAAAAGAAGCTTCCCGGAGCGCTCACGCACCGTCGTTTTGCGCAAAAGTGAATCATTTTTGCGCAATTGTGTTTTGCACCCTTCCCGCTGATAGCCTATTCTGGGTAAGAGCTACGGGAATTGGCACCAAAGCCGAGGAAGTTTCTGCTGAGCATCCAATGCGAAGGTGAGGAGGCACCAATGAAGAACCTGCTTGTGTGGACTGGGGTTGTGATTGGACTGTCGCTTTCGCTGCTCCCAAGTTGGGGAGAATCGTGGAAGCCTGCTCCTAGCCCTTTAATGACCCGTTGGGCCAAGGATGTCTCCCCGGATCGCGTCTGGCCGGAATATCCGCGGCCCCAGATGGTGCGCGAAAAATGGGTCAATCTCAACGGCCTGTGGGATTATGCGGTGACCCCCAAGGACGCCTCTCAGCCGGAGAAATGGGAAGGGCAAATCCTGGTCCCGTTTTGCATTGAATCAGCGCTGAGTGGTGTGGGCAGAAAAGTTCTGCCGACCGAGCGGCTCTGGTATCATCGGAAATTCACTCCACCCGAATTGCCAGACGGTGGCCGATTGCTGCTGCATTTCGGGGCGGTGGACTGGCAGACCACAGTTTGGGTGAATGGCAAACAGGTCGGCGAGCACACCGGTGGGTATGATCCATTTACTTTCGATATTACGGAATTCCTCAAACCGGGTGAAAACGAGCTCGTCGTAGCCGTTTGGGATCCTACTGACACCGGCTGGCAACCTCGCGGTAAGCAGGTCCTCGATCCCAAAGGGATATGGTACACGGCCGTGACCGGAATCTGGCAAACCGTCTGGCTGGAACCGGTACCCGCTCAGCACATCGAAAAACTGAAACTTGTTCCAGATGTGGATCGGGAATGTGTCATCGTGACGGCGTACGCTCCCACCGGCTTGACGGTTCGTCTGAAGGCTCGGTTTGCCGGTCAGGACATAGCGGAGACCAGAGGTGCGGCGGGGCAGCCCATCGAGCTGCGGATTCCGCAGCCCAAGCTTTGGTGGCCTGAGGAGCCCAACCTCTACGACCTCGAAGTATCTCTGCTTTCCGAGGGCCGGGTCGTGGACAGGGTGGAAAGCTATTTCGGCATGCGTAAAGTCTCTGTGGAAAAGGATGAGAAGGGCATCAATCGGTTGATGCTCAATGGCAGATTTGTCTTTCAGTATGGTCCTCTCGATCAGGGTTGGTGGCCCGACGGACTTTATACACCAGCCAGCGACGAAGCGCTGAAGTTCGACATCGAGATGACCAAGAAGTTTGGGATGAATATGGCTCGGAAACACGTGAAATACGAGCCGGAGCGGTGGTACTACTGGTGCGATAAACTTGGCCTTCTGGTGTGGCAAGACATGCCATCAGGCGATGCCGGCCGCAATGAGGAAAGCCGTGCCAACTTCCGGAAAGAACTTAAAGCGATGATTGACGCCCGGTTCAACCACCCCTCAATCATCATGTGGATTCCCTTCAATGAGGGCTGGGGCCAGCATGATACGTGTGACATCGTCAAGTGGATCAAGGAATATGATCCGTCGCGGGTGGTGAACGAAGCCAGTGGCTGGCATGACAACGGTTGCGGGGACATCTCCGATATGCACCGGTACCCTGGGCCGGGAGTGCGGCCCATTGAAGAAAAACGGGCCTGCGTGCTGGGCGAGTTCGGCGGATTGGGGATGCCCATTCCTGGGCATCTCTGGAAAGAGCAGGGAGCTTGGGGATATGTGGCCTACGCCGACCAGGAAGCCCTCACCGACGCCTACTGTGAATTGCTGGCCCAGGTTCGGTTTCTGATCCCACAGGGCCTTTGCGCGGCGGTGTATACGCAGACATCGGACGTGGAAATCGAGGTCAATGGTTTGATGACTTACGACCGGGAAGTGATCAAAATCCAGGTGGACCGTGCGGCAGAGGCCGCCCGGCGGCTTCATTTGCCTCCCCCGGCCGTTCAGGTTTTGGTGCCCACCTCTGAGAAGCAGGGCCAGGTATGGCGCTATAGCACCGAGACCCCATCCGAGAATTGGATGACGCCCGACTTCGACGACTCGACATGGAAGGAAGGATCAGGCGGTTTCGGAACGCAGGGCACACCCGGGGCGGTAGTGCGGACTGTCTGGAATACCTCGGATATCTGGTTGCGGCGGAGCTTCAACCTGGAAAAGTTACCCGAGCACAGTGAACTGGCTTTGGCCATTCACCATGACGAAGACGCCGAGGTTTATCTCAATGGGCAGCTCATTAAAAGAACGAAAGGATTTCTCACGGGGTACACAATTGTGCCCCTGACGGGTGACGCCGCCCGAAAAGCTCTTAAACTGGGACGCAATGTGCTGGCTGTCCATTGTCACCAGACACGCGGTGGACAGTATATCGATGTGGGGCTCAGTTTGATTGTTGAGAAAGAATAGCCTTTGCGCTCGCCATCGCTCTCCGGCTATCACTCCGTCCGTGGGCGCGTGAGAGTGTGTGGTCGTTGGTTCGCCGCGTCCCTGCTCGCCCTCGGTGGGCGAGTTTTTTTACGCCGAGGCCACCATCGAGCAGTCGAGCGATCGAGCCGGACAATGGGAACAGTCTCCATGTCCGCCGCCTGCCGGCTGGACCACATGGAGCCGACGGATTTCAACCGTCGTCTGAAGGCCTGCCGGATCATAGGAGATCGTCCGCGAGACTGGTTCATTCTCAACAGCCAGCATGACGTACCACATGGTGCTCGCCCGATCCATCGCCTGTTGGTTGAGTGCCTGGATCGTTGCCAGCGCCTGTTCGTAGCTGAGCTGATCTTCCTGCAAGGTCCCTTGGGTGCGACAGATGCACAGGGGCATGTCCAGCGGCGAGGTCGGTTCCCATCCGGCGGGCCACCAGATGGAAGCGATTTTATATCGCAGCGGCGTGCAGATACGCAGACCTGGCCAGATTCTGCCCGGGCAGCCCACCTCGCACACCACAGCCCAACGACCTTCCCGCGCTGACCAGGACTGTTGGTTGAATTGGATCGCTTCCTTCACAGCAGAGAAAAACTCCTCTGTTTCCAGGAGTCTTTCGTTCGGTTGCGGAGGCTGGGGTGGGACATCATCAGGAGATGCCGGGACCCAGCCCTCGTCCACTGGAATCAACACCACGCGGTAACATGCCATGACAATCGCCTCTGACGAATTCCATCTTGCACACGAACCGGTATCTGGTTCCCTCACGATAGTATAAACCATCGATGGCCCAGAGCGAGCGATGGGGAGCCGAGAAACCGTAAATCGACAGTCCGCTTTACGTACGCCTTCGGTGGGATTACCATACATCGCGCCCGCGGAAACCTGTATTAAGCCCCCAAATGCCGGTATTCCCGGCAGGAGGAACGCCATGCAGTATGTTCGAACCTCAATATCGAACTCCCCGTGGCCATTCCTCAGAATCACCATCAATAAAATCAGGATGCTCGCGCTGGTGTCGATGACCTTTGCGTCGACCGTAATGGTATGCATTCCAGCGACGCAGGCCGGTATCGGTGAGGAGCCATCCAGCCAGAGTGAGATTCAGGGGAGCATCACGCAGCAAGATCTGGAGCGGGATTATTTGCGGCAGGTGGAACTTCGTGAGTGGAGTGCCGCCACGCGGCGCGCAACAACCACGGCCGACGATGCGCGGGGCGCGTGTGACGGCATCAAGGACGGCAAATGGGGATTCCACACCGAACGAGAGCCCAGGCCCTGGTGGCAGGTTGATTTAGGAACTCAATATTGTGTGGAGTCCATCGTAGTGTATAACCGTTGCGACACCGTGGCCTCTCGCGCCGCGCGGTTGCAGGTGCTCATCTCCTCAGACGCTCGCCAGTGGACACAGGTCTATCAGCATGATGGGACCGTATTCTACGGTTTCACCGACGGCCGACCGCTACGCGTGATCCTCAATAAATCCCCGGCAAGATTCGTAAGGGTGCAACTTCCCGATACAGAATATCTTCACCTCGACGAAGTGGAGGTCTATGCCGCAGATGGGGGTGAAGTTCGTAACGTTGCACTCTACAAGGCAGCGGATCAAAGCAGCCTGAGCATGTGGTCGAAATGGCATCCCGAGGGCGCACCGCAAGCCCGATGTTATCCTGTGCAGAAAGCTGTTGAGCGAGGTTTGGCCTTGGCAGAGGAACTCCTTCAGTTTTCCTCGATCGGTCCCGAAACAAGAGGCATTATTGCGCAAGAGGTGGAGAAACTACGTCAAGTCGCGGCGCAAGCTCGGAGCCCAGCCGCGGCGGATCAAAGTGTATCCCGAGAACTTTATTTGCAGGCCTGCCTGGCTTCTCGACGCATCGCGTTGTTAAATCCTCTCCTCAATTTTGAAAGTCTCGTCTTTGTCAAGCGCAAGCCGCCAGTGTTTCATCATATGTCGGATCAGCACTACGGCTGGTGGTGCCGACCAGACGGAGGACTGTACATTCTCGACGGGTGGAAAACCGATTCCCCGCGGCTGCGATGTCTGACAACCTCTCTCCCCTCTGGTTCGGTCATTCGTCCAGACGTCTCTTACGATGGTCAGCGTATTCTCTTTTCCTACGCTCGATATTACCCAGAATTACACAAGCACCCAAATAAGTTAGACAAAAACAATGTCCCCGAAGATGCTTTTTATCACGTTTATGAAGTGAATATCGATGGGACAGGATTGCGTCGATTGACATACGGTAAATTTGATGATATTGATGCTCGCTACTTGCCGGATGGTCGTATTGTTTTTCTATCCACGCGAAGGGGTATAACAACGCAAGTTCTACCAGATGCGCGACAAGTGGCAGTTACGTCGCCGCAGCCAGATTGCTATGTGCGGTGCGGAGGAGGGCCTGAGCGACCAGTAGCGATTTATACGCTCCATGTCATGAATGGTGACGGCACCGACATTCGGCCGATATCGGCTTTTGAAAGCTTTGAATGGCATCCCTGCGTTGATTTTTCTGGGAGAATTCTTTATGCGCGGTGGGATTATGTGGACCGGCATAATCAGCCATTTATGGGGTTGTGGTCTACGCTGCCCGATGGCACTGGCGTTCAGGCAGTCTATGGAAACTTCACGTGGAACCCGCTGTCGGTATTTGAAGCCCGACCTGTGCCAGGGTCACACAAAATCGTATTTACGGCCTCCGCCCATCATTCGATCACCGGGGGAAGTCTGGTTTTACTCGATCCTCGCCGCGGAACCGATGACGAAGCGCCTCTCACCCGCCTCACGCCGGAAGTGTGCTTTCCGGAGAGCGAAGGCTGGCCTGCCCATTATTACGCCAATCCGTATCCGCTGAGTGAGAAATTCTTTCTCGTTTCCTGGAGCGATAAGCCTGTCGCAGACCATGGGGGACAAATGGACGATGCCGGTCCGGGGCTTTATCTCTATGATGCCTTCGGTAATCTTCACCTCATTTACCGGGATCCCGAGATTGGCTGCGAGTGCCCTCTTCCTCTGGCTTCGCGTTCACGACCTCCTACCGTAGCTGGGGAATCACCGGCTTTTACCTCGCCCACAGCCACGTGCACGATCGTGGATGTTTACTCGGGAATGCCCAGGGTGGCACGCGGAACGGTGAAAAAACTCCGCATCGTGGGACTACCCGTCAAAACGCATCCCACCATGAATTACCCCGAACTGGGGTTGACTCACGAGGACCCTGGGAAGTTTGTGCTGGGGACAGTGCCGGTGGAATCAGACGGCTCGGCGTGTTTTCGCGTCCCGGCAGGAGTTTCCATTTTCTTCCAGGCACTCGATGAACGCGGGATGGCCCTCAGAACGATGCGCTCAGCCGTCTACTTCCAGCCCGGGCAGACCGCCAGTTGTATTGGATGCCACGAGTCGCGACAGATGGCGCCGCCGAACAGAGAGATCGCAGCGCTGAGAAAGGAGCCGCAGCCGATTCAACCAGGGCCCGTGGGGAGCTGGCCATTCGATTACAATGAACTCGTGCAGCCGGTTCTCGATCGCCATTGTGTGAATTGCCACAATCCTTCCGGGGAGGGTAGCAAATGGGACCTCACGTCGAACCATTCATGGGAGACGCTCGTGCGTTACGGCAAACCAAGTTTGGCAGACCTCGTACTCGAGGGTTACAGGCGGGGACGCTCTCTCCCGGGGGAAGGGTTGGCTGCGCGTGCCCCATTGGTTTCCCTGCTCACGAAAGGCCATTATCAGGTCGCCCTGGAAGCCGAGGATTGGGAACGCCTCATCACATGGATGGATCTCTACGGCCAGAAGCGAGGATACTTTGATGACGCACAGTATCAAGAGCTGGTCAACCTCCGGGAGCAATGGAGAGGAGGGCTCGTCGGCATGGCCAATGCGGCACGGTGAGGAGACTGACGAGTGAGCGCGTTTTGGTGGATGACATTTTCGCCTGAAATCACAGTCGTTGAGTGTATTCCCAGAAGCAGCCAATCAGACGATGGATCAGGCTATGCAAGGAGAAATCATCGCCATCGGAGATGAGATCACAAGTGGTCGAATTCTCGATACCAACAGCCAGTGGCTCAGTGTGCGGCTCGAGGACCTGGGGATTCGCGTGCTTTTCCACACGGTGGTAGGCGACGAACTGCAAGCCATGGTGGCCGTGTTTCGTCAGGCCATCGACCGTTCCGACGTGGTTATCACGACGGGCGGACTCGGACCTACGGCGGACGATCTCACTCGAGAAGCTCTGGCCAACGCCACCGGTCGCCAACTGGTCGAGTATCCCGAGGCCCTTGAACACATTCGCCAGTTCTTTCAGTCGCGGCAACGACCCATGCCGGAACGCAATCGGGTCCAGGCGGTCTTTCCGGCGGGAAGCGAAATGATTCACAATCCGCGGGGAACAGCACCAGGTATTTTTCTCGCAGTTCCTCGTGCGGGGCGATCACCCTGCTATTTCTCTTGTCTGCCGGGGGTCCCCGCAGAAATGCGGGAGATGTGGCCTCAGGTGGAAAAGCGCTTGCGGAATCTCGGAGCTGGACGCGAGTATATCCTCCATCGGGACATCAAGTGTTTCGGAGCCGGCGAAAGCCAGGTGGAAGCCATGTTGCCCGACCTTATCCGGCGGGGCCGGGACCCCCTAGTCGGCATCAATGCATCGCAAAACACTATCATCCTCCGCATTTCCACCCGCGGTGCAAACCGGGAAGAATGTGAAGCCAAGGTCGAACCGGTGGTTCGAACAATTTACAGCATCCTTGGGGACCTCATCTTTGGAGAGAACGAAACCGAGCTTCAGGATGTTGTCGTGGCACAGCTTCGCGACAAGGGCCTTTCTTTTGCATTGATAGAAACGACAACTGCTGGGCTGGTTAGCCAGTGGCTGAGGGCCGCGGAGAAACAACAGGACCGAACGTACCGCGGGGGACTGGTCGTGGAGGACCTAGCAACGGCGGAAGAACTTCTGGCTGGTGTCAGCACTTGGCCGAAGGCGAGTAAAAACGGCGAACCCGATTCGGCGCTCAGAGTGGCACGCGCATCCTTGGCGCAGCATCTGGCGCAAGTTTTCGGGGCAGAGATCGGTGCTGTAGCGGGGCCGCTTCAGTTTCTCAATGAAGAGGGTACACTTGCGGAATTCCCACTGGTTCTGTCCCAGGGTGATCGCGTTCTGGAAAAGACAATCCGTTTCAGCAGCCATCCCGATTTTCGCCAGATTACTGTAGCCAAGCACATCCTCAACACACTGCGTTTGTGGCTCAAAAACGGAACTTGAGGAACCTGAGCGATTCGGTGGTTGGGTGCGTGGGATCGGAAAGCCGGATTTACGAACGGTCAAATAGGCCCGACTTGCGGATTGCCCGCCAGAGACGCCATCCCCAGACGACGCTGACACCGGCTCCCAGCGCGCCGGGAAAAGAGAGATTCTGCATGTGACCGTTGAA
The DNA here is from genome assembly GCF_039793925.1 of Thermogutta sp. Lineage (GTDB taxonomy): Bacteria > Planctomycetota > Planctomycetia > Pirellulales > Thermoguttaceae > Thermogutta. The sequence goes on from NZ_JBAMME010000376.1 coordinate 65,550, forward strand.
AAGGCTTCCGATCCAGGGAAGATCGCCCAAAAGAGGCGGCACCTGAAAAGCGAGCATCAGGGAACAGCCCACAAACAGCGCACTCGCCAGGAGTCCTGAGACGAGTCGATTGGCGGAAGGCTCCAGGCCACGGTGTTCCAGGCGGATGTCGAACTGACCGCTTCGAATATGATCGAATAGATCGAGAAGGTTTTGGGGTAAAGCATCGATCAGGTGTTGAAAACGCCACGTGGCACGACGGAGCTTTCGCAATCGTCGACGCAGAGAGAACTGCTGCCAGAAGAATTCTTTCTGGTATTCCTGGATCACGTACAGAAGGTGGAATTTGGGATTGAGAAGCTGGGCGGTGCCCTCGAGAACGACCAGAGTTTTCAGGACGAGGGCAATGCGGGCAGGCAACATGATCCGATAACGGCGGAGGATCTCGAACATCTCGTTGAGTGCTCCGCCAAGATCAAACTGATCGATGGGCAGGTGCCCGTAGTAGGACACATAGTCCGTCAAATCCACGGTTAAGCTTGCCCGGTCTAGATCACGCGGTCCCTTTCCAATATGGCTGATGACATCGGCCAGTGTGATGGCATCCTGGGAAGCAAGTGCGGAGAGCAAAACCTGAACGTCTTCGCGGAGTTCATCATCCAGGCGGCCCACCATTCCAAAATCGAGAAGGCCCACCCGACCATCCCTGAGGATGAGGATGTTTCCCGGGTGCGGATCCGCGTGATAAAAGCCGTCCTGGAAAATCATTTTCAAGTACGCACGAGCACCACGGAGAGCCACCGCCTGACAATCGATTCCATCCCGCTCGATCTGCGCGTGATCTGCCAATTTGATCCCGTCCAGGTATTCCATGGTGAGCACTCTCCTGGTGCTGAACTCTGGAAATGCCCGGGGGATCTTAAGATCGTTGCTTTCTCGAAAGTTTGCTTCAAATTCCTGAAGATTGCGGAGTTCCCGCTGAAAGTCGAGCTCGCGTGTCATGGTCCGTTTGAGCTCGGTCATCAGTGCTACAGGACGGTAGGCCTGGAGATCAGGCAGCTTCTCGGCGAGCACGGCCAAGGCGTTAAGAATCTCCAGGTCCACGAGGACTTTCTCCTCGATCCCAGGATGCTGGATTTTCAGGACGACGGGACGGCCATCTTTCAATCGCGCTGTGTGCACTTGGCCGATGGAGGCCGAGGCGAGCGGCTCTTCGTGAAACTCTGCAAAGAGTTCCTCGGGGTCATGGCCCAACTCGCTGCGAATGACGCGTCGAACCACATCGCGTGGGTCGGGCATCACATGCTCTTGGAGTTCTTCAAGTTCTCGAGCAAGTTGCACGCCCACCACGTCGGGCCGCGTGCTGAGTACCTGGCCCAGCTTGATGAAAGTCGGGCCCAATTCCGTCAAGGCAAGTCGAAAACGGGTTGTCCAGGGCAATCGAGCGACGATTTCTCCGGTGGGCCCCTTGATGAGATCCCGGGCTATTTCCAGGCCGAGACGATCAATCCAGTCCGCCAGGCCGTACTTGCTCAGGACGGAAAGAATTTCGGCCCACCGGGTGCCGTGGCGATAAATCTGACGGACGTGGAACAGGTGCATGTCGCCTCGGTCCTCGGTAAGTGTGGGATGTGGAGTCGACTGCTGGCCGGTGGGGACGGCGCTTCCCGGGTAACCCGGCCGTCGCTCAACTGTAAATACCCATCGGCCGATAATGAGTCTTAGATGCTCATTCCTTCGCCCAATTCCATCATAGTTTCCGGGGAGGCGAAAGGGGCGGTCCAATCCGGACCCCCTTGACGATCTCGAGGACGGCTGTGTAATGAAAATAACGAGGATCAAATGACGCCCGGCGGAGGCAGTCAGAAAATCGAAAGCCGGGGGTTGATCCTAAAACCTACCACCCTCTATAATGACGAATGCCCACTGAGAAAAGTGCCTCTTGAGTGGGTGCATAAGAGAAGAACGACGCACAGGACGGGGAGGGGTTGACAGGAGAGCGGGAGGGGCGATAGATTGAGATTGTCAGGAGTGAAGAAGGCTCCTGGGCAAACGAACAGGGGACGTAGTTTGGAAACAAAGTGCGACCCCAGTTGGTTTGCCGCGGAGTGATGACAGCAGGTTATCGCTCCGTGTTTTGTTCTTTGACAATTTGGTTGTGATCTTTGGTGGCATCTGATGCCGAGCGTGCGAGGCTACGGCCGGACGTGTCGCGATGATGGCATGTTCGGCTGGAGGCGAGCGTAGTGAGCTTGGGTATCGGCGACCCGCCGGAAGGTGGGAGCGTTCGATACATGTGGCCAAGCTCCTAAGGGCGTACGGTGGATGTCTCGGCGTCGAGAGGCGATGAAGGGCGTGGAAGACTGCGATAAGCCCGGGGGAGCTGTCAAACAAGCGATGATCCCGGGATCCCCGAATGATCACACGCTGAATCCATAGGCGTGTGAGGCGATACCCGGCGAACTGAAACATCTTAGTAGCCGGAGGAAAAGAAAGAAAACTCGATTCCCTCAGTAGCGGCGAGCGAAAGGGGAACAGCCCAAACCGTGGGGATTTTCCCTGCGGGGTTGTAGGGCCTCCACATGGGTGATGTGACTGGCTAGCTGAACCATCCTGGAAAGGTGGACCACAGAGGGTGACAGTCCCGTAAGCGAAAGCTGGCTCACAGCCCGGAGGTACCTGAGTAGGTCGGGGCACGTGGAACCCCGACTGAAGCAACGGGGACCATCCCGTAAGGCTAAATACTCCTCGACGACCGATAGTGGACCAGTAGGGCGACCGAAAGATGAAAAGAACCCCCGTGAGGGGAGTGAAAGGAGACCCTGAAACCGTATGCCTACAAGCGGTCGGAGCACCGATTCCTCGTTCCGCAAGGAGCGAGGTAGGTGTGACGGCGTGCCTTTTGCATAATGATCCGGCGAGTTACTGTCGGCGGCTTGGTTAAGGCCTTCCGGGCCGAAGCCGTAGGGAAACCGAGTCTGAATAGGGCGTTTTGTCGCCGGCAGTAGACGCGAAACTGCGTGACCTACCCATGGGCAGGGTGAAGCGCGGGTTACACCGCGTGGAGGCCCGAACCCACTTGGGTTGAAAACCGAGGGGATGACCTGTGGGGAGGAGTGAAAGTCTAATCAAACGCAGAGATAGCTCGTTCTCTCCGAAATAGCTTTAGGGCTAGCCTCGAGACACTACGCACCGGGGGTAGAGAGACTGAATTGGCATGGGGGCCTTCGCCGGCTGCCCAGCCGAACCAAACTCCGAATACCGGTGCGACTATCTCGGGAGTCAGTCCCTGGGGGATAAGCTCCAGGGTCGAGAGGGAAACAACCCGGACCACCAGCTAAGGTCCCTAAGTAAGGCTCAGTCACAAAGGAAGTGGGGTTGCTGAGACAGCCAGGATGTTGGCTTAGAAGCAGCCACCATTTAAAAAGTGCGTAAAAGCTTACTGGTCGAGCAACCCTGCGCCGAAAATGAACGGGAGTAAGCCTTACACCGAAGCTGTGGGCTACGCAATGCGTAGCGGTAGGAGAGCGCTGTAGAGCAGATACAGGCCGCTTCGTGAGGAGCGGTGGCGGGCTCTACAGGTGATTATGCCGGAATGAGTAACGATAAAGCAGGTGAGAATCCTGCTCGCCGAAAGCCTAAGGTTTCCTGGGGAAGGTAATTCCGCCCAGGGTTAGCCGGTACCTTAGTCGAGGCCGAAAGGCGTAGACGATGGACAGCAGGTCAACATTCCTGCGCCACTGAGGAGGACTGACGGAGGGACGGCGTCCGTAGGGTGATCGGACGGCTAGAAATGTCCGTGGACCGTTCTGAGGTGGGGGTAGGCAAATCCGCCCCCGTAAGCCAAGGGACGGGACCGACCGCGTTTTGTTCGGGAAGTCATCCGAAAGACGCCCGAGAAAAGCTCCTAAAGGTTGAATCCTCAGTGACCGTACTAAAACCGACACAGGTAGGCGAGACGAGTAGTCTCAGGCGCTCGGGAGAACGCTGGTTAAGGAACTCTGCAAAATGGCCCCGTAACTTCGGGAGAAGGGGTGCCCTCGGAGGTGATGAGCTTCTGGGGGTCTCAGTAAATCGGCTCTGGCGACTGTTTATCAAAAACACAGGACTCTGCTCAACTCGTAAGAGGATGTATAGAGTCTGACGCCTGCCCGGTGCCGGTAGGTTAAGGAAGCGGGTTAGCCGCAAGGCGAAGCTCGCAACCGAAGCCCCGGTAAACGGCGGCCGTAACTATAACGGTCCTAAGGTAGCGAAGTTCCTTGGCGGGTAAGTTCCGTCCTGCATGAATGGCGTAACGACCGGAGCACTGTCTCAACCAGCGACCCGGTGAAATTGTAGCTGTGGTGAAGATGCCACATACCCGCGGCTAGACGGAAAGACCCCGTGAACCTTTACTGTAGGCTGGTATTGGGCTGTGGTGTATCTTGTGTAGGATAGGTGGGAGGCTGTGAAGCCGGGACGCCAGTTCCGGTGGAGCCGCCCTTGAAATACCACCCTGGATACACTTTAGTTCTAACTCCGATTCCCGTAAACCGGGCGGAGGACAGTGCCAGCTGGGCAGTTTGACTGGGGCGGTCTCCTCCTAAAGAGTAACGGAGGAGTCCAAAGGTACCCTCAGCCTGGTCGGCAATCAGGCGTTGAGCGCAAAGGTAGACAGGGTGCTTAACTGCGAGACCGATGGGTCGAGCAGATACGAAAGTAGGGCTTAGTGATCCGGTGGTCCCGGATGGAAGGGCCATCGCTCAACAGACAAAAGGTACTCCGGGGATAACAGGCTTATCGCGCCCGAGCGTCCATAGCGGCGGCGCGGTTTGGCACCTCGATGTCGGCTCATCGCATCCTGGGGGTGGAGAAGCTCCCAAGGGTTTGGCTGTTCGCCAATGAAAGCGGTACGTGAGCTGGGTTCAGACCGTCGTGAGACAGGTCGGTCCCTATCTACCGTGGGCGCACGAGGCTTGAGGAGGGTCCTCCTTAGTACGAGAGGACTTGGAGGGACGCACCTCTGGTGTACCAGCTGTCGCGCTAGCGGCACGGCTGGATAGCTATGTGCGGAAAGGATAAGCGCTGAAAGCATCTAAGCGCGAAGCCCTCTCCAAGATGAGGCCTCGTAAGGGTTCTAACCCGAAAGCCCCCTGGAAGACTACCAGGTTGATAGGCCGGGTGTGTAAGCGCAGCAATGCGCTGAGCTAACCGGTACTAACGGGCGAAAGCTTGGCCACATGTATCAAACGCTCCCCCTGCTCGACATCAAGCCGCCACCAAGGATACAACCGCCCCCTCCCTCCGACCGATGTCCGTCTCTCCAGACGGCATCGGTCCTTTCCCGGTGGCCACACCCGGAAGGAAACACCCGTTCCCATTCCGAACACGGCCGTTAAGCTTCCGGGGCCGATGGTAGTACCAAAAGTGCGAGAGTAGGTGCTGCCGGGATTAATTCACCGACCCCCTGATGGCTAACCATCGGGGGGTCCTTTTTTTAGCCGTATCGAACTCCTTAAAAATTCTCTACGTCGTATCCCTGCGCGACTCCCTCGCCGTTTGCTATCATCGAATTGTTCAGCTCCAGCAGCGCGCCTGTAGCTCAGGGGATAGAGCGGCGGTTTCCTAAACCGTAGGTCGCAGGTTCGAATCCTGCCAGGCGCACTGACACAGTCGGCCGAAAAACCCCGTGATTTCCCGCGTAAGTGATGGATTTCACGGGGTTTTTGCTTGCGC
>NZ_JBAMME010000377.1:0-15258 GCF_039793925.1 Thermogutta sp.
TTCTCCCGGAAGCAAGCATGTCTCACTTGGCACCCTTACCCGATTCGCGGAGCGTGACCTCAACCTGACGAATACTGAACGAGTCTTCACCGGAGAAAACAAGCCACATGCTCTTTCCCGTTTGGTCCATCCATTTGGTGGGAAAGCATCCGCTTTCGCCCGGATCGATGTCCCACTTCTCGGTATGGAACGCGATGGTCCAGGGGCCCCAGGGCTCTGGGGCATCATAAACACCACAACCACCTGTCACCGAGGGACCGTCTTTCTTGGTCGGCTTGGGATAGACGTGGAACCAAATGTAACGTTTTAAAGCTACGTTATAAGTGATCCCTGTCCGCCAGCAATGACCGGGATGACGAAATACCGGGCCACGATCGGCAATGTTTTTGCTCCAAATGGGATTCTGGTTGGAATCCAGTCCTACGAAGTACTCGTAAGCACTTTGCTCTAGGATAGCGTGTTTTGGCACTCGGGCGAGAACCATTTGGTCGGCAGCGGAATAAGCGTCATCGACATCCGGAGAGTAAATGTACACGTAGCCATCCCGTGCTCCCGTGTAGTTTGGTTCGAAGTTCAAGAACGTGGGGCATCCGAAGCTGGTGGTGAACTTCCATGGTGCCCATTCCCATGTGGCACCGCGGTCGCGTGAATAGGCTAACTGTGCATTTCCAGCATTACGCACAAGCATATAGAGGACTCCGTCCACCATGAGCAGTCCACTGGCCTTCTTTCCTCTTGCTCCACTTCCATACTGTTCAAGTGCGGGAGCGCGAATGTTCCGCCCCATGATCCGAGGCGGAAAGCCGGTAACCACAGCCAGACCCAAGCTCAATTTCTGTGGAACACGCAGTTCAAATCCCCGTCCATCCCCATAGGCCGTGTAAAGACGATCGTCATCGCCCCAAGTTATTGGCCAGTTATCACTTCCGCGCGCAAGACGAATGACCTCATTCGAAGGGGCCCGCCTGAGCGACCTGATGACGGGGCTCGGCGGGTAGGGAGCACTCGAGCCTGTTTGCGAGGGAGCTTCTGGCATGATCACTTGCGTGAATGGCTGGAACAGGTAACGGCCTACGTTCTCCTGAGATGCCGCTTGCGGGCCTAGATCGCTACCGTAGCGGACAACCACCAGATCGAGGCTCGGGATGACAAGAAGGATTTGATCCCCAGCCCCGGCACCCCAAACTGCATCCGCGGGCAGAAACGGAAATCTTCTCCCTGCATTTGTCCACCAGCCCATGCCACAGTCTCCCGGGAGCCCCGCACTCTGAGTGACCGCTGCGATAGAATCTTCGCTGATTATTTGCCGACCCTCCCAATGCCCCCGGTGGAGGACCAGCCGGCCTATTCTTGCGGTGGCCCGGGCGGTGAAATTCGCTCCTCCCCAGGCGGGAACAAGGGGAAGGCCATCGACTTGGAATGTCTGCCCGTAACCGATGGACCATTCATCATCGTTCAAGCCGATCGGCCGGTAAACTCTGTCACGCAGTAGATTACGAATGTTATTTTCGGGGGCACTCCGCATGGCAGCGGCAATGACGTAGGTTAACATTGCGATACCAGGATTGCTGTAATGGAATCGCTCACCGGGATTAAAGAGCAGGGGCGTTACGTCACGGGAGATCGTGAACGGGTCGCGCGGTGGGGACTCTCGCCGCCAGAATACGTCTTTCCAGGGTGCCTCTTCGTTCGGTCGAGAATCATCCAACCCAGAAGTATGCGAACCCAGGTGACGAACCGTAATCTTTGACTTTCGGGGATCTGTTAGCCACTGCGTAACATACCGCGAAACCGGATCGTCAAGCCGGAGATAACCGTCATCAAGGGCGAGGGCCAGCGCTATTCCTCCAACAATCGCTTTAGCCAGCGAAGCCGTGTAATGTTTTTTGTCGGGTCCGTGGTCGGGGGAATACCATTCCCAGATAAGTTTGTCATGCCGAACCACCAAAAAAGCCTTGGTCTGCCGTTTCGCCAATTCCGCGGTGAGTGTCTGAAGCTTTTCTGAGGAGATCCCGACCTCCTCGGGTTGCGCTGTGCGCCACTCGAATGGCTTTTCGGCCTGCCCCTTGTCGGAGCACACTATCGCCAGAATTAACGCGGACGTCGACCAAATGAAACGACGATTGAACATGGGAAAACCCCTCTCAAGGTGGCCCCCACAATCGACGCTGGGCTAGTCTGCGAAATCTTTGCTCAGAGATAGAAACCCGATCCCCTGCAATCTACTCGACATATGACAGCAAGTGTCGTCCACAAGCAACGAAGATTATACTGACCTCAAAGAAGATTTCACTGACCTTCAACCATCTAGCGAGTTACGCAATGTAACTTTACAGTTGACAATTCGAGGCAATTCACGGTGCATCTTCTGCACCAAAATAAATGCCAGAGGGAACGCGCCTTGACCGGATAGACGAATATCACGGCGATATTTCTTTTGAAGGAACCACGATGGAGATTCGCGAAACAGATCAGCAGGCGGCGGCATCTCGCGCTGTGACCGCCCAACTGATTGTGTACGGCACACTTCTCGAGTGTGCTGTCGGGTTGGTGGCGATAGCCGCGGGCTGGGTATTCCGTTTGCCGTTATGGGAAGTTGTCCATTGGCAGCTTTCGGCACTCGGCGAAGGTGCGATGGCAACTCTACCGATGTTGCTTCTTTTGCCCGCTGTGCGCCACATGCCAGGTCGCGCGTTTAGAGAACTTCGCTATCTGATGACGCAGAGGATCGCCCCGCTTTTTCGCTCGGCGACGATCGCGGAGATAGCCCTGATTTCGAGTGTTGCTGGAATTGGAGAAGAGGCTTTTTTCCGGGGAATCGTGCAAAGGGGATTGGCGCACATGCTGGGAAGAGCTTCAGAAATGGCACCTACCGACCTTGCCACTATTCTCGGGGTTCTGGCGGCGGCGCTGTTGTTTGGCTTAGCTCACCCATTATCGAGAACTTACGTCATCTTGACGGCCATTCTCGGCGTATATCTGGGATTTCTTTTCGCCACTACCGGCAACCTGCTCGTGCCCATGGTGGCCCACGCCCTCTACGACTTTGTGACCGTACTTTATCTCACGCATTTTTGGCCCCGTGATCGGGCTATCCAAGAACAGCAAGACCAGGCTGATTAGTCATCGAAGTAACGCCGCGCAACATACCTTGCCGGAAGTGTGTTCTTCGCAAGCCGGAAACCGCTCTCACCACACGCAAGTTATCGCAAGTCCTAGCTGCGCAGCGCCATGCTGAAAAGTATGCTGATCTCTTGTTCCAGACCGCTTTGAAAGGATAATCATGGGCAACGGGCGTGGACCTGCGTTGATTCTCTTCGACGACCAGTCATCGAGCGAGGGTTGCGCCCATTCGGGAGAGCGTCAGTTCCCGACTGTGCGAGGGGAGTAACCTAGTAACGGGAGAACGCCCATGAGGTCCAACCGATTTGAGGTGGCAAGTATGTTTCGAGCACGGAAACCACGATTTGTTAGCGCCATATATGGGAGCCTCCTTGTTTTTGGAAGCTTGATCGGATCGGGTTTCGTTTTGGGAGAGCCTGCGCAAGAAGCTGAAAACGTGGCGACTGCGTTACCGGGGACGGCCCCACTCACCATCGAGGGAGACTTGGCCTCGCAAATGATCGATGCGATCGATGGATTTCTCGACAGGGAAACTGCGCGGACCGTTGCTCGTCGAGACCGCGTTTGGAGGGAGCATGTTACGTCGGGCCAGTGGCCTGAAGAGTGGATTACTTCGCGGAAAGCTCGGCTCGCTAAGATCCTCGGTGTTACGGATCCCCGAGTGCCATCGCCGCGGCTGTCCATACTCGCCCCGGCGGGCCAAGATCCCGTTTTGGCCAGTGGGCCAACATATGACATTTACGCAGTGCGCTGGGATGTTTTCTCCGACGTCACCGGAGAGGGCCTCCTTGTGGTACCTCGAACGAACAGGTCGCCCGCCGCGGTGATCGCCGTTCCCGACGCCGATGTTTCTCCCGAGACGCTTGTGGGCCTTACGCCTGGCGTGGCTTCAGAATCCCAGTTTGCACGGCGACTTGCCGAGAGCGGTTGCACCGTGTTAATACCGCAATTGATTCCTCGGGAAATCACCAAAAGGAGAAACGTCTCACTCACCCATCGCGAATACTTGTATCGTCCAGCCTATGAACTCGGGCGGCACATCATTGGTTACGAGGTGCAAAAAATCCTCGCTGCAGTAGACTACTTCGCCGCGCAGGTTGATCCCGGGGCAAAACCGACCATCGCTGTCATGGGTTGGGGTGAAGGGGGCATGCTGGCGTTGTATGCCGCGGCGCTGGATGATCGAATCGCGACAGTAGCAGTCAGCGGCTTTTTCGGACCACGCGAAGCCACGTGGTCGGAGCCAGTTGATCGCAATGTCTTTTCCTTGCTCAAGGATTTCGGGTGTGCTGAAATCAGTCTGCTGATCCACCCGCGACCCGTCATTGTAGAAGCTGCTCGTGGTCCTGAAGTCACTGTTCCAAAAGGACTAGGTGGAGCACCCGGGAGTTTGTCCACTCCCAAGTTGGAGGAGGTTCAGTCCGAGGTTGCCCGGGCGAACGACTTGCTCAAACTTGCCCACCTTCCGAGCCATCTCACTTTGATGACAAGCGGAGATGGCCGAGGTCCGTACGGCTCAGAAGCCTTTTTGAGGACTTTCCTGCATACGCTGAATCCCAACAGCAATCTCAGTGCGCTGGCACAGGGGCCCCAATGGCGGCGGGAAAATCCCTGGCAAAGCGATCGCGTGCAGCGTCAAATTGACGAGCTTGATCGACACATCCAAACGTTTCTGGAGCAAAGTTCCGACGTCCGTCGACAGTTTTGGTCACGTTTGGACACGAGTTCTCTGGCCAAGTTTACAGAAACGGTGGAGTGGTACCGCAGATACTTTTACGATGAGATCATTGGTCGGATCGACCTCCCATTGTCCGCGCCCAATCCCCGGTCACGGCGTGTGTATGAACAACCGAAATGGACGGGGTACGAAGTGGTCCTCGATGTATTTGACGGTGTGTTTGCATACGGGATTCTCCTCGTACCGAAGGATATCAGGCCGGGAGAGCGGCGACCCGTTGTGGTGTGTCAACACGGTCTGGAAGGACGTCCCCGTGATACCATCGAGGGAGACCACCGTGCCTATCACGACTTTGCCGCCCGACTTGCGGAACAAGGTTTCGTCGTATTTGCTCCGCAAAATCCGTACATCTTCGGCGACCGATTCCGGACCCTTCAGCGGAAAGCAAATCCGATTGGAAAGACGCTTTTTTCCGTCATCGTCCCGCAGCATCAACAGATCGTGAACTGGCTCAGCAGTCTGGATTTCGTCGATCCCACCCGTATCGCATTTTACGGCTTGTCCTACGGTGGGAAGACAGCGATGCGTGTACCGCCTCTGGTGCCGCAATATTGCTTGTCCATTTGCTCAGCCGACTTTAACGATTGGGTGTGGAAGAACGCCTCCACACGGAGCAACTACAGTTATGTTTTTACCGGAGAATACGAGATTTTCGAATTCGACCTCGGCGAAACCTTTAACTACGCCGAAATGGCCACGCTCATCGCCCCGCGACCCTTCATGGTCGAGCGGGGGCATTTCGATGGCGTTGCGCCGGATGAACGGGTGGCTTACGAGTACGCCAAGGTGCGATTCCTCTACGAGGCGCTGCTGGGATTGACGGAAAAAACAGAAATTGAATGGTTTGTGGGTCCGCACACTATCCACGGAGTGGGGACCTTCAAGTTCCTCCATCGCCATTTGGGATTTTGAAACCTCCGAATCAATACCTGCGATCAGAATCGGCTTCTGCAAGCGATCACGGCGTATAGCAAGGCCGCCTACTGAGATTTGGCCGAGGTGCCTCCCCGCTTTCGACACCAGGCGGGAAACATTTTCCAGGAGCCGTCTTTTGGGAAGCCCTCCAGTGCGAAAAGTCCCTGGGGCGTTTCAGGAATCTATTGGTTTACCGTAAAATAACCTGACAGAGTCGCAGCGTGGGTGATTCGAGTCAACTAAATCGAAAATAGGAGGGGCAACACCAGAAAACGACTGGTGAACTCAAATCCGAGATCGGGCAGTTCGCATTGGAAACGGACGCCGGGAGAACTTCGAACGGTCCAGCTTTCTGGTAGAAATACCGATCGGGCTGAAGGAGCGCGGAAAGGTGCCCTCACTGTTTGTTATTCGAGGAAACGATCAGGGGACTCGTTTTGAACTGGAAGGGTCAGTCATCACCATTGGGAGAGACTCTTCCAACAAAGTGCAATTGCACGATGCGGGGGTTTCACGACATCATGCCGAGATTCGGCGGGTAGAGAATCGCTATCGGCTAATCGACTTAAATAGTTCTAACGGGACGATCGTCAACGGAAAACGGATTCAGGAACACTGGCTCAACAGTGGTGATCAAATTCAGATGGGGCGGACGCTGATGCTATTTACCTCTCCGACGGAGGAATCAGAACGGGAACCCACGTGGAATGTTGCCATTGCAGCGGAGCCGGAGGCCGAGAGATCCCAAATTATCAGTGTCGTCAGTTCGGAAGAGGGCAATCGCCTCCTGCGAGGGCAGGGGTTTCCGCCCGATTCCTGGCTGGCGCAGGCCCGGCGAAATCTGGAAATCGTCTATCACACGGCCCTGGCGGTGAGCCACACGCTCGATATTGAGCAACTCCTCAACCGGATCATGGACCTTATCTTCGAATGGGTGGAGGCCGACCGCGGCTGTATCATGCTCGTCGACCCGGATACAGGAAAACTCGTGCCGAAAGTGAGGCGTGTGCGAAAAGGGGTGGTGGCCCCGGAAAAACTGATCATCAGTCAGACAATTCTGGACTACGTTCGGGAACGCAATGAGGGCGTTCTCACCAGCGATGCGCGGCACGATGAACGATGGGACTCGGGGGCAAGTATTGTGCAAGCGGGGATCCGCGAAGCGATCTGCGTCCCCATGCAAGGCCGATATGGTGTTGTGGGCGTTATTTACATCGATACGTCCACATCACCGCAAGAGATGATTCGCCGCGGGCAAGTGAACAAGTTCACCCAGGACCATCTCATGCTCATGATTGCCATAGGCCATCAGGCTGCGCTCGCCGTGGAAGACACCCACTATTACCTAGCCATGGTACAGGCCGAGAGGTTGGCGGCCATTGGCCAAACGATTGCCACCCTCTCTCACCACATCAAGAACATCCTGCAGGGAATTCGTGGCGGGGGGTATCTGATCGAGTTGGGATTGAAGCAGCACGACGAGGAGCTCATCCGTAAAGGCTGGGCCATCGTCGAAAAGAATCAGGCCAAGATCTCGGGTCTGGTCATGGACATGCTCACCTTCAGCAAGGAGCGAGAACCTGACCTTCAGCCCACTGATTTGAACCAGTTGATTCAGGATATCGTGGAACTGATGCAAGCCCGGGCAGAGGAAAACCAGATCGACTTCACCTGGCAACGGGAGTCCGAGATTCCCACACTGGTGTTCGATCCCGAGGGAATCCATCGGGCGGTCCTGAACCTTGTAACGAATGCTTTCGACGCGGTTGCCGAGTTACCGCTACCACGCAAGGTCCGGTTGTTCACGCGCTACGATGCGGAACAGGGCAAAGTATGGATTGGTGTGGAGGATAATGGCCCAGGAATTCCGCCGGATATGCTCGACAAGATTTTCAGTCCCTTTGTATCGCTCAAAAAAGGTTCACGCGGCACCGGTCTGGGATTACCAGTGAGTCAGAAGATCGTCCAGGAGCATGGCGGCCGCATTGCCGTCGAGTCGGCCCCTGGTCAGGGAACGCGATTCACGATAGAGCTTCCTGCCGTTCTGCCCAGCGAGGCAAGCGGCTCGATCACGGCAACACAGGAAAGCCCCGTAGTGGAGACACCGCCACAGGATGGACAAGCCACTTAGAAGGCAGGTCTCAACTCAAGGGTATCGAGGTGGTGTTGACGGCTTGCTCAGCCAGTGAGTTTATTCGGAGGGAGGTGTTTCTTGGGGAGGGCTGGCGGGTGGAATGAATTTAGGGGCCACAGGGGTCTGTCGGTCCTCTTCGTTTTCCGGTCGCTGAGTGCGGCTGGGAGGCGGTGGTGGTGTCTCGTTGATCGCTGACCGCAGCTCCTGCTCCAGCCCCTGCATCCCCTTCCGAAACTCGTTCAAACTCTTGCCCAGCGACCGTGCCACTTGCGGCAATCGGTTACCAAACAAAAGCAGCGCGACGAGAAGAACTATCAGCATCTCTGTGCCGCCGGGCACAGAGAATTGAGCGACGGGCAACACTGAGACCATGGTTAACAACCTCCGTTTCACCTCAGCACCAAGACTTCACCCTCGCAGCGCCGAGGTTCCAGACCGAGATCGGTATCAGTCACTTGGCCGACTGAGAAGGCTGTTCCTGCTCGACTGCCTTCTTCTCCTGCTCCTCATCATCCCCGCCTTCGTCCTGGAGCCCTTTTTTGAACTCGACAACCCCACGTCCTAGCGATCGCATCACACTTGGCAGGCGATTGCCGAACAGGAGCAAGATGACTAAGCCAATGATCATCATTTCCATCCAACCAGGCAACCCGAACATATGAAGTCTCCTTCGCTTGGATTGGCAACATACCCTCTGACCCGAGCTGTTTCCCACCGCAGCACGCAAAACCGGGAAAGAGGGTCTGCGCTATTTTGTTTTTTCTGTTATTCGCCTCCCTGACAATTTACAAAGGCCCTTCCACAGATGGGATCATTTGAGAGGGTTATCTTCTGCGGACTGCGTAGCGAATATCGGGTATGATTACCCTCCCAGCATCTATTAAATGATTCTAATCCGCACTGAATCCCCGGGAAATGCCCGGCGAGACTTCCAATATAGGATCCACGCGGCCACCTGCTGCCGGAAGCCGCCTTCTCTTGACAAGCGTCTTGGTTGGCTGTACGCGAAATCTTTCTCACGTTTCCCCTCGCTTCTGAGTCATCGAGACATCCTCGCTGTGCGTGCTGGCCCTTTCTCCTGTTGCCCGGAATCTGCGCAGCGTCAAAGTAGCCCGTGAGTGCGACCTGGGTCCGAAAGGAAAAGCAGGCGCATTGGTGTGACCGGCGAGTCGAATAGCCATGTGCTGACTTCCAGGAAAAGCGCCGGGGATGGACAAAAAACGTCGGCCATTGCACCCTGCCCCACGTTCGGGTGATTCGTGGATTGCGTCTTCCGTGGGACAACCATCGCAATCTAAATCTGATCCCTGGGAATTCATGAATTGGCCCATTGACTTGACAGACAAGCAGAAGCCGACGTTGACGAAAGGATTAAAGCTGCACCCCACCGCCGGGTATCGGCCGAAAGTGGTACGACACGCGTCATAATAGACGGCCAGCCAGTTTGCTTGTGTTGTCTTCCGCGTGCCCTCATTCGCGTCGAGGGTGGTTGAACGTCACGTGGTTGTGCTTCCTGACCCATCCCCACTTTTTGTGAGGACCTGTGAGAGCTCAAAGGCGCAATGGGTTGCAAGGGCAATTCATGAATTGCCCCTCCGTTTGAGCAGGGACTGCGCTAAACAGGCGGAATGGGGACACGAAACGGATTATCTAACGTCGGACTCTGGACGTGCCCAGCAGCTCCCTCCACGCCAAGTCCTAGTCCCACGGAGGTGCTGGCCAGCTTCGGATTCGTTCCTGGCGGTAGCGAAAAAGTGGGAATGACTCAGGTGCTGCTTCCCGTTGACACGTTCTGTGGCTTTGCCAAACTAAAAGGTGAAACTGAGACGAAATGGAATTCGGAGAAAAAATCATGGCAATTTTCGTCGTCTGTCCGGGTTGTCGAACACGATTCACCGTCAGTGATAAATTCGCTGGAAAGAGTGGCCCCTGTCCCAAGTGCAAAACGATCATCCAGATTCCGAAGCTCGAAGAGCAGCTTGTCATCCATGAGCCGGAGATGTTCGGCAGCGGCGGCCGCAGCGTCACCGGAGAACTCACCCTCAAACCGATCGCGCGGATGGAACGCCGCTTCACACCGGTGATGATTCTCACTATCGTGGGCGGAGTGTTGGTAGTGTTCGTGGGCACCCTCGTTTTAGGCCATGTAGGGGTTTTTCGCGACAATCTCTGGCTCCAGGCGATCGGCTTGGCTGCCGTCACCATACCTGCGAGCGCTGGCGCGTACGAGTTCCTCCGTAATGAGGACGATCTTAAACCGCTCCGCGGCCGCGATCTCTGGGTCCGTGCGGCGATATGTGCGGCGGGTTATCTTTTGCTGTGGTGGGGATTTAACTGGCTCGTGGCCAACTTTGTCACCGAAGAGTTATGGACGTGGGCGATTGTGATCCCTCCTGTGTTCGCAGCGGGAGCATTCTTGGGATACCTGATATTTGAAATCGAATTCTCGGCGGGACTTCTCCATTTTGCTTTCTTTTCTCTTATCGCCGTCATCCTGCGGTGGGCGGCAGGATTGGGATGGATCTGGACGCTGCCGACTCCGCCGGCACCCTATCCGATTGGATAAATTGTTGCCAACCCCGGCGACTTACCGTGGGCAGTACAATCTCCTTTCGCTTCGCAGGTAGAAAGTCAGCCCAACACAAAGTCTATCTAGACCACGGCATTCAGGCGATGTCTGTGGTCAGGTCGTATCGTAAAAGGCGGACGCCGGGAAGAGCGTATTTAAGAATTCCGAGGGAGCGTCCCAGAAGTAGGGATCCGAAGAATGGGGAATCATTCCGCGATAGGGATAGTATCCTGCTCGACAAATGGCCGAGGAGAGTTCTTCATAACAGGCTTCCGCCTGACGAACCTGAATAGAATCCTCAGGATCGTAACAGATACTGAAAACACCCACGAGAGCCCTGCTTGTCACGGCGGAAAATGTGATGAGCGGCTCAAGCTGATGTCGTTCATAAATGGGCCCGACAATGCGGAGGAGAGCGAGAACGTCCTCCCCCCGCATCGGTAGCACAGGCGAGCACCACAGCGCGCCTGCCGCCCTTGGATGGAAATCTGAGGGAATCAACCGGTGTCGCCAGAAAACACCTTTTAGATGCTCGTCAGAAGGCTCACCCTGCAGAAGCCGATAAACGGAGTCAGCGCTGCGCACCGCCTCTGCCAGGGGCATGGGAATTCTCAAACGCTCGGTCACTTCGGCCAGCCGTCTTCCCAGCGACAAAAGCCTGCGTCCAAAAGAGAAGACCGGTGCCAAACCGTGAAACGCCTGCCTAATTTCTCGGGCGGCCTGGCGGGTCATCCCACGAGAACCGTAGAGCCCTCCCATCAGGTTCCACGCGCCAACGCCGAATTTCCGCCGAAGATATTTGCGAACGGGGTCCGGTAATGGTGTCCTCCCGTCCGTGAGTGAATAAGGATAGGACATCTTTGCCGAAATCACGCGAAGATCGTTGGCAATATGGACGGTACTTCGCACCGTGCCGTTCAAGCAGAGCGGACGCAACCGTTCCACAATCTGGGCAATCTGGTGTTCCTCAGGCACTTTGAGGGCAAATCCAATCAGAGCTTTCGGAGCGGGCAGGAGCCAGATCGTCATCCTGGTCACAATTCCCAAAGCAGATTGTGTGAACAGACCGTCCACCCAGGGACCCCGTCCGTAAGGAAATACGTGTTTTGCCTTGGCGTTCTCGTACTTGCCGAAGCCTGTTTCAATCACCCGTCCGTCGGGCAAAACCACTTCGTAATTCGCGGCATGCAAGACGCGATTGCCATACGGCGTATGTCCGAAGCCTCGCTGAAGGATATTGCCCACGAGCGAAGCTTCTGGCCCGGCACCTGTGGCATCAGGCACCAGCGGGATTTGGTGAGTCCTCAGATAATCAAAAAGCTGGCGCTGTGTAACTCCCGGTTCGATCACCGCGTAGGCTAGCTCGGTGTTAACTTCGATGATTCGGTTCATCCGACTCAGGTCCACGATGGCCATGCCGTCCCGTGGCGGAAGGGGACCCCCGTAACCCCAGTTCTGTCCGCGGCTGATGGCGTGCAGCGGAATACCATAAGCTCGCGCGATTTTCACCACCGCCACGACCTGATCACGATTGGCCGGGCGAACGGCACCTGCGGGACGAGTCAGATATTTTTTTGGTAAGGCGCCAGGATAGTAACGTTGCAGCACGGTGTCGGGACCATCCACATTCTCCGTTCCCAGCAGTTCGACCCATTTCTGAAGAGCGGCACACAGCGGAGCGGGCTGCGAAGGGGAAAGTTGCAGAGATTTCAGGGGGAAAGTTTGGCTCGGCGTGTCTATAATGTCAGTGTGGGCGCTTTGGTCGGACGGGGATGCGGGAATGGGAATCGTCATAGCTTTTCCAGAATCTGTGGTCGTAAATAGCGTCAAGTCAGTTCCCTGAAAGTTTGCGATCGCTTCCTTGAAAAAGCGTAGCTTTTTTTGTCCGCGTGTGCGGTCCGCATAGGTCTTCTGGAGGAAAAGAGACTCTTCGATAAACAGTTATCGATCTGCGAGCTGAGTCCCCGAAAAATGGGGGTTTGCAAGTTGACATGCCGGGGTAGGGGGCGATACATTAGGGGGTGATGGGAAAGCGGGAAAGTTGGCCGTTTGATCTGGGATATTGACGAGGACCTCCCGACGACGGTTATCCGCTAGGGTTGCGGAGAATTGAGACAGGCATCTGGGTCCGGTTCACCGGCCCGTCGTGTACGACTTTTCAGGCCGAGGTAAGCAAATATGCCCAAGGTCGAGACTTGTTGGGGAATCGACATTGGAAATGCGTCTCTGAAGGCTCTTCGATTGCGACCGGGCGAAAGCCCGCAACTCGTTGTTGCCGAGGCCTTTGACTATATTGAATATCCGATGCTTTTGACGCAACCCTCGGCGGATCCAGCGAGTCTCGTGGAGACCGCTCTTCGGCAGTTCCTTTCTCGTAATGAGGTCCGCGGGCACAAAATTGCCATTTCTGTCTCGGGCGCGACGGGACTGGCGCGTTTCATAAAATTGCCGCCCGTTGAATTGAGTAAGTTGCCCGACGTGGTGCGGTACGAGGCTAAGCAGCAAATCCCGTACGATCTCAACAATGTGGTGTGGCGTTATCAGAGACTGGATGCAGGTGGCGGAGAAAGCGGTTTCACTTTGGGAACCACGATTGGATTGTTCGCGCTCAAGCGAGAGCAGGTGGAGGCCGCCCTGCAACCTTTTCGAAATCTCGGCATCGAGGTAGACATTATCCAATTGAGTCCCCTGGCGATTTTCAACTACGTGCGGTTCGATGCGATGCCGGACCTGCCTCCACCTGACGAATATGACCCAGATAACCCACCGCCTGCAGTGGCCGTTATCTCAATGGGGACGGATAGCACAGATCTCGTCATCACCAACGGTTACCGTGTTTGGCAAAGGAATATTCCAATTGGCGGAAGCCACTTCACCAAGGCGCTAAGCAAAGAGCTCAAGTTAACCTTTTCAAAAGCCGAGCACATCAAGAAGAACCCCACGACGTACTCAGACCCGAAGGCTGTCTTCCAGGCCATGCGGCCGGTCTTTGCGGAGCTTCTCTCAGAGATCCAGCGTTCGATCAGCTACTACAACTCGATTGAAAGATCCATCGAGATCACGCGGGGACTCGCGCTTGGAAACCCCATGAAATTGCAGGGCCTGCGCGCCTATTTGGAAAAAGGCCTTGGTTTTCCCCTCGAATCGGTCGAACACTTCGAACACCTAATGGGGCCCGACGTCGTCCAGTCGCCGGTATTTCGAGAAAATCTTTCCTGCTTCGCCATTGTCTACGGACTGGCATTGCAGGGAATTGGACGTGCATATATGGAGATCAACATGCTCCCGGATGAAATTGTCAAAGATCGATTCATCCGGGCAAAAAAGCCTTGGGCACTGGCCGCCGCGACCACTCTGCTGTTTGGATGTGCGGTGAGCTTTGCTGCTCAGTCGATGGCTCTGAGCACCGTGTCTCCAGAACGTTTTGGCGATGCAGAACGTGCGGCAACGCAGGTCCTCAACACCGTGAAGCAATATCAGTCTGAACTGGCTTCCGTGGAAGCCGAATTCGACAAGATTAAGACCATCGGGAGCAATATCACGGGTAGCGTTGAGGGGCGACTCTTATGGCTGGAGCTACTGACTGCCATCAACCAGGCACTTCCGCAGTTCGAGCGTAAAGCTGCGGAGACGCTGGATGTCTCGAGTGCTGGAGATGCCAAGAAGCAACAGGAAATTCTCGAACGGCGCGATGAGATTCATATCACCAGTCTCGAGGCGGTACGGATGGAGCAACTGGAAACGTGGTGGCAGCAGATGGGGGGTTGGTATCGTCCCCCTGGAGAAAAAGAGCCGGAACCCCAGGCTACTACCGCTCCTACGACCGGAAGTGCCATGGGGAGCGCGGCGGGATCGGCGACCTCCCCATACGGTGCCAGTTACGGAATGAGTTCCGGGCCTGAATCATTGTACGGCGGGTTGTCGGGTGCGGTGTTGGGCGATCCTCCCGCTCCCAATCAACCGCCGGCGGGTGTCACGGGACCCAGTGGGCCGGGATACGTGATTCGCCTCACCGGCTATCATTTCCACAATAGTGACGTGGCCGGCACCAATCAGGGCGCCCAGTATGTCCGCAACACCCTGATCAAGAAACTGGAAGAAGGCCAGTTTTTGATTAACGGCAAATGGGTGACGGCGAAGGAGCTGGGGATTATGTACCCCATGCTTATCAATCCAGGGCGTATTCGGGTGGTGCGTATCCGCGACCCGCTCTACACCCCACCCACGACTCCCACCGGCACTCCGGGGTTGCCCCTGGGCACGGCACCAACGTTGACCGGCATTCCCGGATCGCCCCTGCAACCGGGTGCAACGGGCGTCGGTGCGACGCCCACCACAACTGGGGACGCTATTCCGGGATTCATTACTTTGCGGCGATTCGACTTCACCATCCAGTTCGCATGGCAGCCCAAAACCGAATCCGAGCGCGAGGAAGCCCGCAAGAAAGCCGCGGAAGAAGCTGCCCAGCAAGCCGGTGGAACAGGCGAAGCGCAGACGATACCTTCGGGTACAGCTCAACCGGCAGCGGGTGGAGCTCCCACTGGGCCTGCTACGCCTGTGCCTCCAGGTACGGGGGCTCCATCAACCCCTACTCCCGGAACACCCCAGCCTGGGGTTTCACCGCCGCAAGGAATAGCACCCGCGGTCGCGCCGGGACCTGGGGTTCCTCCCACGGTCGCACCGCCGCAACCGGCACCTGGCAACCTGCCGGGAGTTCCTCCGGCGGGAGGTGCATCGGGAGCAGGCGTGGCTCCCAATCCGGGAACAACGGTGGGTCCA
>NZ_JBAMME010000378.1:0-1918 GCF_039793925.1 Thermogutta sp.
GCTTTGCGTCCCTGCCTTTCGACAGGTTTGCCCTTGATGGAAGAAACGTCGCTAAATTGTGCTCCTCAGGTTGGGGGAACTGGCAGGAGGAAAAAATCCCACGGCCAGTGCCGCCCTCAGCAAGGCTACGGGTTCATCGTGCTCCCTTCTTACCATCGCCTCCTTTCCTACCCTGAAAACATATGTTCGCTGGAAGACAACACTCACCAAAGACCTCAAAACCGCTTTTTTTGAAGCGGGTTGGTCTAAAAAAGTTAAAACGGAGCAAGCGAAAAACTGAAACTTAAGCAGCTTCGATCGTTACTTTAAAACCTAAGCTGTTCAGGCGTTTGATCATATTGTTGACAACTATCTTTTTGCGGCGCTGATCAAAATAATTGGCACCCAACTCCTGGTAAGGTTTACCCGTTTTTAAAATGTGGTAAGCGCTGACCAGAATACTATGACCAACAGCAACTGCGGCCCGATTTGCTCCGCGTCGGGAGGCAATCCGGTGGTACTGAGCAGATAAATAGGTGTCCTTGGTGTGGGCAGCCGCCCGGGCTGCTTCCGTGAGGGTCGTCCGCAGCGATTTATTGCCTTTGCGGGTCCGCCCGGACTTTCGTTTCCCGGCACTTTCATTGTTGCCAGGTGCCATTCCCGCCCAGGAAGCCAGGTGTGCGCTGGACGGAAACCGGCTCATGTCCACCCCTATTTCGGCGATGATCTCCTCGGCGGCTTGCCGCCCAACCCCCGGAATCGTATCGAGCAGCTCGATCTCGCCTTTAAAAGGGCGCAACCGATCCTCGATCTCTTTGTTCAACCGGGCAATTGCCTCGTCTAAAGAGTCAATATGACGAAGCTGCAGCTCCAGCATCATTCGCTGGTGGTCACTGAGCAGCCCCTGCAAGGAGTCAACCAGCTCCTCGTGCTTCTTCTTCAGCCGCCCCTTGGCCATATTCGCCAGGGTCTCCGGATGATCGATCCCGTTCACGATGGCCTCCAGCATCGCCCTTCCGGAAACGCCCAGGACATCGCTGGCCACCGAACTGAGTTTGATGTTGGCGCCTTCCAAAACCTTTTGGATCCGTTGGACCTCTCTTGCACGTTCGCCAACCAGGCTCTGACGGTAGCGCACCAGTTCCCGCAGTTCCCGTTGCGGGCGGCCAGGAATATAGCTGCCTTGCAGCAGGCCGTGACGCAAAAGATCAGCGATCCATTCGGCGTCCTTAACATCAGTCTTGCGTCCGGGTACCGCCTTAATATGAGCGGCATTGACTACTAAAGCAGTGATTTCCGCTTGCTCCAGCAAGTTGTAGATCGGTTTCCAGTACACCCCCGTGCTCTCCATGGCCACGTGCGTACAGCCTTTGGCACTAACCCAGTCCAGAAGAGCCAAGATTTCTTTTGTGGTCGTCCCGAAAGTCTTGATTTCTTTCCCTTCCGGGGTAATTGCACAGGCCACCACCGACTTTTTGTGAACGTCTAAACCGCAGCAGCGCTCGTAAACAACTTGCATGTCAACAAACCCCACTTTCTCGGGCTGGCGTTTGTGGACAGCGGCTGGTGCGAAAGCCTCTAACGGGCCAATCTACCCTGCGTGCTTCCCCAAAAGGGAGCGACAATCTGTGGTGCACCAGGCTCTCCAGGTCAGTCTACCCTACGGGCGCGAAGCACCAAGGAAATCCGACCTCTTGTTGCCAGCCGCCGATTATGGGAATATTGTACAACACTATAGCCTCGTTTTCATCATCTGCTGGTGCCGCTTGCGGCATGGGGGTCTACCCTGAAAATAAGTGTGTCCTGGCCGGGTGTTGTCCCGGCCCCGGCCATTTTCATCCCCTGCTGGTGCCGCTTGCGGCATGGGGGTCTACCAACAGATAGCTTCCCAGCTGTGCATCCCCATAAATACGTCAAATATCACGTGCGTATCTACTTC
>NZ_JBAMME010000379.1:0-3937 GCF_039793925.1 Thermogutta sp.
AGATTTTGGCCGAGGAAAATGTTGACAACGGCACTGATGAAACCGTACAGTGGACGCTGACGGACCACCTGAACACGGTCCGGGACATCGCGAAGTACGATTCGGGCAGCGACATGACGACCGTGGTCAACCACCTCATCTACGACGCCTTTGGCCGAGTGACGTCGGAGACCAACCCGGCGGTGGACTCCTTGTTCCTCTTCACCGCCCGACCATTCGATGCCGACACCGGCCTACAGAACAACCTCAGCCGCTGGTACGATGCCCACGTTGGCCGCTGGCTGAGCGAGGACCCGATCGGCTTTGCCGGAGGTGATGCGAATTTGTATCGGTATGTGAATAATCGTTCGCTCATCCACACAGATCCACTCGCCCTGTGGCCGTTTGCCCCCCGCATTCACCAACCGTGCAAGATAGGCACTGTCGTGCGCACCCTCATTCTCGAATTTGACGACTGTTGCTACGACCAGCAAGAACGGTTGGCGACACTGATGTGTGACGCCGCTCGGCTGGCTTATCGTGTTTGGGAAATGGTAGATATTGCAGCCCACGTCGGCGCAGCGAATCGGGCAACGAATCCCGAGTACCGAAAGATCATCAACGAGATTCGTCCTTGCCTGGACCACTGGTTTGGCGACATCCCAGGAACGCTGCCCGGTACGGTGATGCCCCAAGTCGGACCCATCTCCCATGCAACGCTCTTAAGCGTAAGGGACCGTATAAAAGCCATTGCATTCGCTTTTTTAGAGCAATTCGGTATACTTGCCCCTCGAGCGGTCGGCCTTGAATGCGAATCCTTTTGCACGGGGAGTAAGATTGCGTATACATGGACCAGTCCCGGCAAACCAGATTTTAGTGACGTATTCGGAACAGACATCCATATATGTCCGGACTTCTTTAAAAAAGACAAATTGAGCGAAGTAGGCATACTACTTCACGAGATGAGCCATATTTACGCGGGGACTATTGATGTCGCGTACGTTGCAGCACCCGCAGCAGTTGGCGGGGTGATAGCACCTATTTATGACGTGCCTGGTGGAATGCTCAGTACAGACCAGAGAGTACACAATGCACCTTCATACGAGGGGTTTTTTAAATGCGTCGCACAGCGCGTAGGTTTAACCCCTTTGAATGGCCGCGCTATTCCGTAGACACGAGTGAGGGCTTTTTCACCATGGATCCCACACCGTTCTTTGTCATTCATAGCGCAATAGTTGGCTTGGCGACTTATGTGTTTTCGTTTTACAGCCATTCTAAGGCGCGTACGATATGGAAGGGCTGTATGACAGCTGTATTATTGACGTTTCTTTGGCCCTGGGCGGGTGGTGAGCTTTTCATGGCATGGCTCGATCTGTTTATCGAAGTTCCCGGTAGACTTCTATTTGGACGACTCCTATCGCTGCGATTTCCGGATGGTGAAGACCTAATGGGGCTCATTGGTGGTTGGGTCGTGCCGTTCGCGGTATCATGGAGTGTAGTTTGGGTGCGCTTCCGTAAAGCCCCTCCTAAGCAACGAGTTGGCGTAAAAGAGCATGTAATATTCTGGATCGTATTCGCATTGATTCTTATATACTGGGCGAGGTGCTTCGACTTAGAACCTCTGGAATCATGGGAGCCGATCGGAACTTAAATTTGCAAATTGCGTTGGCCCGGAAAACCGTGTAGACGAACAAGGTAGGCGCCCTGGGAATGCCGGAGAGCGCATTCTTGGTGATCGCGACGGAGCGCGTTGGCTTGCTGGTAGGCGAGGAGGCGGTTGACGGCGGCACGGCCAACGATCCGTTTGGAGCCGGCCAAGATTTGAAAACGTTACTGGGAAAAATCCTCCGCATCGATGTGGATCACCGCGATCCGGGTCTGGCGTATGCCATCCCTAAAGATAACCCGTTTGCCGGGCGGAATGATGGTAGCCGGGGAGAGATCTGGGCTTACGGCTTGCGAAACGTGTGGCGTTTGGCCTTTGACCGGGTAACTGGAGACCTCTTTGCGGGCGATGTGAGGCAAAACCGGTATGAAGAGGTGGACCTCATCGTCCGTGGGGGAAACTACGGCTGGAAGATCCGCGAAGGTTTCCATCCTTTCGACCCGACTGCCCCTCAAACAGGCGACGTGCTCATCGATCCGCTCGTAGAGTATTTCCGGCATGAGGGCATGTCGGTAACGGGAGGACGTGTCTATCGTGGACAACGTCTTCCGGAATTTTACGGAGCCTATTTTTACGGAGACTACGTTACGGGAAATGTTTGGATTCTGCGACTCGACGAGAACAAACAGGTCATCGAAAACCGCAAGGTCGCCCGGACGGGCCTCAATATCAGCTCTTTCGGCGAAGATGCGGAAGGGGAGTTGTACTTCACAGCGTTCGACGGTTACGTGTACCGATTCCGGAAGCGGTCGGGCAATTTGTCGGCCATCGCCGCGGCGTTTCCTCGGAAACTGTCCGAGACCGGACTGTTTGCCGATGCGGCTGATTTGGTGCCTTCTGAAGGATTATTGCCCTACGATGTCAACGTGCCGCTGTGGTCCGACGGGGCGATGAAGCAGCGTTTTCTGGCATTGCCGCGGGGTCAAAGCGTCACTTTCAGCGAAAAAGGACAATGGCAGTTTCCCGAGGGCACGGTGCTGGTGAAAACGTTCTTTCTGCCCGCCAGCGCAATGGCCGCCGGTCAGTCCCCGCGAACCGTCTCCGCCGCGGAGCTCGCCAACCCCCGGCAGTGGCGGCGTCTGGAAACCCGCCTCTTGGTCCGCACTCCGGAGGGCTGGCAAGGATACACCTATGTTTGGAACGATGCTCAAACAGATGCCGAGCTTCTGGACGGTGCCAAGACTGCTGAAGTGCTGGCAGTAACTCCCACTGGCCGAGAAAAGTTTTCGTGGTATTTCCCAAGTCGCTCGGACTGCATGGCCTGCCATACACCCGCCGCGGGTTTTGTACTGGGCCTCAACACACGGCATTTTAATCGGCCTGTCGTTCCGGGTTTTTCCTTTTCGCTCAATGCGAATAACGAGAATGCTCCTTCATCCAAAGGAACCGAGCGCGAGAAATTGGCAACCCACTCAGAAAGCGGAGCATCACTCAACCAAATCGCTTTATGGCGAGCGATGGGGATATTTACGGAGCAACCGCAAGGTGACCCGGAATCGTGGGAGGCCTATCTCGACTGGTTCACGGTTTCCCCGGCCACGGCCGAGCAGCGTCAAGAGCTTGTTCGGGCGTACCTGGATGCCAACTGTGCGATGTGCCACGTCCCTGACGGCATCGTCAACCGTCCCGATTTCCGCTACCACACACCGTTGGAGAGGGCACAACTGATCGGTGTGAATCCTGGACAGGGGCAGGTGGGACCGCAGGGAAGCAAAATTGTTCGTCCGGGCAGCCCCGAGGCCAGCGAATTGTGGCACCGTCTCCGGCTGCGGGGTCCGCGTCAAATGCCTCCGCTGGCGAGCAATCGGGCCGATGAGCGTGCGGTGTCGCTCGTCGAGCAGTGGATCAGGGACCTGCAAAAAACCTGGCAACCGCCCGCGGTAAGCCCCTCGCGCCGCCGCTGACGGTTTTTCCAACAACATATCGCTTTATTTAGCCCACTCTAACAATTGATAAGCGAATAGATAACATAGAAAGCATCCGCGCGTATTATTCAGCTCTCCGATAGAAGGTCGAATATTCCTTATTTTTTGGCACGGATCCATACTGTTATCTTCCCCTGGCCGGTGGCGACCACCCGGCGAATGACGATTTCCGTGTCGCCGTCGGCCTTTCCTGGGTAACAGGGGTTCGTTTCGCGGAGCAGCCGGAGGTGCTGCAGGATCGTATCGTCCGGCACGGCGCCACGGTCCTGGAGGGGAGATGCACCATGCGGCGAGCGGGAAGGATCGGAATTCTCAGGCAAATTCTTGAGAAATTCGAATCCCCTCTCCGCCACCGACTTGTTATTGG
>NZ_JBAMME010000379.1:3947-24621 GCF_039793925.1 Thermogutta sp.
TCCAGATTGTTTCACTCGTGGCCGGTGGTTTGTTCATCCAAAATTGATTATTCAGGGCCAGTACGCTCGTCCGGCTTCCGTCACCTTGTATCACGATGCGACATGGTTCTTCGGTGGCAACCGGCATGAAAAGGCACGTCGCCAGCGTGCACAGTCCACGAAAATTCTCGACAAGAACCGTCGGTGAACTGGAGCTGGTGGCGTAAGAAAACCGTGTGGCGTCGACGGAAAGGATGCCGCTGTCGGAAAGATGGAGCCCGCACAGCGCGTCTGAACTTCGCTCATGATAAACACTTCGCACCACGAGCGCACCTCCGTTGCGGACCTCGTACTGTCCTACCGCGGAACCGGTCGCTCCCGTGAAAATGGCTACCGGAACATGAGGCTCCCGATTCGTGCCGATTACCTGAACCCACCGACCTGCCTGACCGCTGCCCTGGAGCGCGCGGAACTGAACGGTGGCCTCAGTCAACCCTTCCACACGTACGGCCACGGGTAGCTCATCCCCATCGCCAGATGATGAACCGCTCACATTAAGTTGATCGGCGAGTACGTGAGAACCCGCGTCATCTGGCAGCTCTACAACCAGCGCCGAGGCCGGGCCACCATTCAGGTGGAGATCCTGGAGCGACACCTGCCCGGGCCCTTCGATGTGGAGAAGACAACCATTCGGTGGCCCATTCCACACCAGCCGAGTCGCAACCTC
Organism: Thermogutta sp.; assembly: GCF_039793925.1. Lineage (GTDB taxonomy): Bacteria > Planctomycetota > Planctomycetia > Pirellulales > Thermoguttaceae > Thermogutta. The sequence goes on from NZ_JBAMME010000379.1 coordinate 4,654, forward strand.
ACTCGCCCCGTCGCCCACCAGTTGCAGGTCGGAACCGGCAGGAACGACAAGCGTCCGGTCGACCTGGTATATTCCCATCGGAAGGTGCACCACGGGCCGTTCCCCGACCATCTGCGCCGCTTGATCGATGGCCCTTTGGATATCCTCCGCCCTAGCCTTGGGGGGCACCTCGATGATTGGACGATCCTTCTTTGGTGGGGCCGGTGGCATTTTCGGTAGAGTGTCCGAAATCTGATCGGGCGAGACAACCCGTTCGGCCACCCTCCGGAAGCGTCCGCGTTCTTCCACGGCGTTTTCATGCGTATAAACATTGCCGATCAGAGTTTGGTCCGCCCAGGTCATTCTGATTGCGCGAGTATTCGGCCGGAGCCGAAATTGATTGTCCACCACCAGGTAGGGTCCCGCGTTGTCCAGCACCATGGCCCACTCACCTGATGGATTGACAATCCTGTTGCCGGTGATGCTGGTGGGCGATCCCCAAGTGTGTCCACTAGAAAAATTTAGAAAGCAACGTGATTCTATACTGACGTTATTCACTACTGAGAATACCATGAGATTGGCAATACTCACGTCCGATACACGTGAGCGAATAAACACATTGTGCCAGGCGTGCCAGTTGCCCATCACGTTGTAAATTGCCCGGCCGCAATCTTCAAACCAGCAATACCATACCCAAATATCCATAGAGTTCCAATTGACCGTCTGGATACCCGTTTCACATCGCAGAAACCGGCAGCGAAGAACTTCGTTTTCGGCCTGGCCGGCAGTCTGTGGTCCACCAAATACAAGGCCATTTTTAGCATCATGGAATATAAGGTCGCTTGTTTCGTTATATGTGGAGAAAGAGGGACCGTAAAACAAACAAATGCCCGCCCGACCACGGCCATCGAATGTCATCCGCGAAATCTTTGCATACCATGCGTCCCATTGGAGCATCGTCTCGCCGTCGGGCCCGTCCCACAGAAGAATCGTTTTTTCGGGAGCTTCGCCGATCAAGGAGACCATATTGTCTGTGTGGGCTTTGCGAACTGTTTTCAGAGAGCGTGTGAGGCGATAAGTCCCCGCCGGGAAATACAGCACGGACGCTTGCTGATGGGTGCGAATCGCGTCCAAAGCCCGCTGGATGGCCGGCGTGTCATCGGCGACACCATCGCCCACCGCCCCGAAGTCCCGGCGTACATTAAGCCAGCTGGGAAACGGCCCGACAAACTCCTCTTCACTGGCCAGCGTGATCGTCCAGCCATTGCAACCGATCGGTGTCAGAATTCCGGCAAGGACCAATAGTCCGAGCCATCTGCCCCAACAGTGACGCGATGCCTGGTTGCACATGGTATACCACCTCCAATGGCTAGCAGAGACGAAAGTCGCTCGTGATATTGTGACCGAATGAATCGTCAGCCACCAGTCGGTCAGCACCGGTTTTATTGTCCGCAGCGGTTCGAGCGAAAGAGTATTTGACAGGTAGCCATCTGGTGCTATACTGTAATAGTGAGCTAGTACAGGAGACAGACACATGTACGTCCGCGTGGATCCGGCTGATGCCACCCCGATTTACGAACAGATCGCCCGACAGATCAAATTTGCCGTGGCGTCGGGTGCACTTCAGCCGGGAGAACTGACCCCTTCCGTCCGCGAAATGGCCCGCCGGCTTGCGGTCAATCCGAACACGGTGGCCCGCGCCTATCGAGAACTGCAGGATGAAGGAATCCTGACCGTCCAGCGGGGGTTGGGACTGGCGGTCGCGGAGGATGCCCCACAGCGCTGTCGTAAGGATCGGGAACAGTGGGTGTACGAAAGGCTCAAACAGGTTGTGGACGAGGCGTTGCGGGCCCAAATCACGCCTCGTCAACTTGAGCGGATGCTGCGAGATCTGCTTCGATCTCTGCCCCAACAGGAGAATGCGTCATGAATCCCGTTATTCGCGCGGAAAACCTTTCCAAGAGGTTTAAAAGGTGGAAGCCCTCCGCGGTGTCTCGTTGGAGATTCCGCGTGGCGTTGTGTGGGCTCTTCTGGGGAGGAACGGTGCTGGGAAGACCACACTCATCAAGATTCTTCTGGGGTTACTCGACCCAGACGATGGGAAAGCGGAAGTTCTCGGATATGATTGCCAGCGTGAGTCGCTCGAGATCCGTCGCCGCGTCGGTTATGTGCCCGAACAGCCCGGCTTGTATGAGTGGATGCGAGTGGACGAAATCGGCCAGTTCTGTGCGGCGTTTTATCCGGCTGGCTATTTTACTCAATATCTGCAACACATTAATCAGTTGGGATTAGACCCACACAAGAAAATAAAAGAGCTATCTAAAGGTATGCGGGCCATGGTCCTTCTGGCCCTGGCCATCAGTCACGATCTAGAGCTTCTCATTCTCGACGAACCCACCTCCGGCCTGGACGTGATTGTACGACGGCAGTTTCTCGAGAGCATGGTCGATCGCGCAGCCGCCGGGAAAACGGTATTTCTCGCCAGCCATCAGGTCCACGAGGTAGAACGTGTCGCTGATATTGTCGGCTTTCTCAAAGAGGGCCAGTTGATTCTCGTTGACGAGGTGGAAAAACTCAAGCGTGAAACCCGCCGGTGGCTTCTGATATTCGAGAATTGTCAAGCTTTAGATGCATTTGTAAATATTATCCCTTCTTTTCCGGTCGAGATCCTCGAACAGAAGCGGGAGGGATTGGAGCTGCACATTATCGAACGCAGTACCGGCGAGACCGAGCACATCCGTCAGGCAGCTCTTTCTGGTCTTCGCTCAATTGATTGCTTCCCTTGCTCGCTGGAAGAGATATTCACAGCCTACATGAATCAGAAACCGGGTCCGACAATATCCCAGCAAATGGAGGAAGTGCTATGAATGTCGCTTGTGTAAAACCCAGGGTGGGCTCAGACAGCAGCTTCCTCGATGAAACTCTGGCCCTGGTGTGGAAATACTGGCGTGAAACGCAGGTTCTCATGCTCGGATTGGGGATAATTCCTTCTCTACTGGCCGTTTTCTTCGTCGCAAATACTCACCCCGCCCAACCGCCGGTTGTGGTTCCGTTTGTGAGCGCCGCTTTATTCGCGCTGGCTTTCGGCGCCCTGGCTTTTGCGGGTGAAACCGAGCGAAAGACCGAAACTTTGCTGCGTGCTCTCCCGGTCAAGGCCTCGCGTCTTGTGCTGGCCGTGAGTGCAGTCGCTTTCCTGGGAGTAGCGGTATGCCTGTCGATAGGCTTCGTCATTTTGATCGCTAGAGGGTGGATCATCGATGATCAATCGCTGTTCCAAGAATGGCCATGGGATGTCTATCTAGGCGTTCTCTTTTGGGCGGGATTGGCAGCAGAGTTTTTTGTATGGGGCCTGTTTTTTTCGATCTTTGTCCGGCGTGTCATCTGGTCCGCGTTGCTGGGCGCCACGGTGGCCTACATCCTCAACATTTTAATTGTCGTCGGATTTGACAATCTATTCCAAACACTCTTTCCTAATCGGTTTATCATCCCCAAGATTGGTAGTTTTACCTGGGGGACATCCGGCGAATTGCTACCCGTTCATCTTCTTGTGGCGGCAGGTGTTTTAATGATTGATGCGATACTCGTGGGAAAATGGCTGAAAAGTCCCGACGAACCGCTTCGCTGGCTCAAAAGCCGCCTTCTATTCCTTCGATTTCGGGGAATTTCCGCGCCCGTCCGGGTTCGCCAGATCGTCTCCCGTTTCGCAATTCCAAAAATACCCAATTTAAGTGCCTCGCCCATGAAATACCTGGTTTGGCTTCATGAGTGTCACCTCGGCGGATGGGCGCTTTTTCTTAAAATGAGCCTCTTTGTATATATACTCATTTTGGTGTGTATCAGCTTCCTGAGCACCCAATGGCTCTCAACTGATGCCTTCAGGGAATGGTGCAAAAACCATGGGCTATCTGTCCTGATTTTCGTCCCATCGATGGCAATTGTGATGATGGGCATTTCCACTTTTATTTTCGATCGAGGTTTGAATCGTAATTTCTTGGCCGCATTACCAACTGCGCCCCAATCGATTTGGTGGTCCCGCCAGCGGTGGGCATTTCCGTGGCTGGTTGCGTGGTGCGGAGCCTGGATCCTCTCCGATGCGATCTTGAGGGACTTCCACGGGTACTCTCCTTTGACGCGCAACATCCAACCTCCTCCCACTTGGTTGTTATATGCTCTTTCCACCACAATTTGGTATGCAACCGGACAATTAGCCGGCATGGCATCTCCTAACATCATTCAGGCCTTCGTGGTGGCCTTGTTCTTGGTGTTTTTTGGTGGGTATCTTCCAGGACAGTTGTTTCCGGTAGGCCGTGACGAGCTTTGGCCGGGACTGGCCCTCGTCCTTCAATCAGCACTATTTTCGATTGGTGTTCTGGCGCAGACGCGGGTTTCCATCGGTCACTGGCTGAAACGACATATCGACAACCTCTGGTCCACCATAGCGCTCAGCCCTCTTTTATGGACGCTTATTGGAGTGTGGTTCGTCCTCCCTGCACTACGCGTGTACTTTATTCGCGGGCCGCAGTGGTCGCAATTCACAGATCTCCAGTCATCTGTCACAGCGATTAAAGATTCAATGTGGCTAGCCATTGGTGATCGGCGCGCTCCTGGGCCGGTCCACACGACAACTGTCCTGAAAACACTCGACGAGCTTGAGCGTGACTATCGTGCATGGTCAGCCGCTGCTTATACAAGAACTGACGAAGACTATAGCGGACTACTCTGGAGTCGCGTCTCACGCATTCCGAATTTTCTCGAACACCTTGCAGAACTAACAAAGACGCCTTATTCAGACCCCTTCGTTGCTCGGCTCTTCAATGTCTTAAGCGAACGAGCTGAGTCGGCAGGCAACGATACTCTCGTCTCCGACCGTTTTTTGCATCATGCCTTATTTGAGCGATTGACCTATGAGGCAATCGAGCGTGGGAATCTGGAGTATGCCCGGATCTTTTTCACGGCAGACCTGTGTCTTTCTCTGCAGGCCCGTCGCACTCAGCCCGCGATTGTCGCGGATCGAACCGTTCACAGTCTCGACATTGAACACGAGTGGAAAGCATGGGCCGATACAGTGTGGGCGTGGTGCCACGCGCCGGGGCAAACATCCCAGGGAATCTATTCCGCGCTTCGCGAGGTCTATGATATCTGGAAGAAGGAGCGGATTCCCTTTGACGAGCGAATACCGATTATGTACCACTATTGGCGCGACTTTGCTTTGAAAACGAATTCTTCCGATAACAAGCTTTATTCATGCGCTCCCATGGGGTGGATCCTGCTATCTCCCGGCGAAAAGGCGGTTTTCCAAAAGCGTCTCGACCGGATTTTTTCTGAATGGCTCCCCATTGCCCGGCAGTACGAAGCCGATCGTTTATTACCCGGTGCTGACCGCGAAATTCTGGATGACAGTTCTTTATGGAAGCGAGTACTTTTCTCACGTATAGTCCGGCCTGGATTAACTGGTACGTTTATCAGGAATTTCTCAATCAGCAGACGATCGATTTGACGGTCCGTGTGACGCTGTTGCGGATGGCCATTCGGGCGTACGAGCTGGACCACGGGCGTTTGCCAGATCGCTTGACCGATCTCACATCGCAATACCTTCCCGTCGTTCCGCGGTTGCCGGGTACAGGCGACGAGTTTATTTACTTTCCAAGGGGCGTGAAAGCTTCTAAAACTCAATATCCCAAACTGGACGAACCCTGTCTGGTGGTACCGGGACTGCTTGGAATAGTCCGCGACGGCTGGCCGACGGAGGCGGATCGTCATGCTCAAGCTGTGAGAGGCTCCTGGCCCGGGGTATTTCCAGAATCCGGCGCGCTCGTTGTTTGGTCGCTGTCACCCCCAGCACGACTTGACAAGCGTCCACCGCAGATCGACAATCGTTAAGTCCTCGCCTTCTTTCGGCGTACCGGCGCTGCCTACGAAATAATGTCGAAGATATTCACGGGCAAATCGAAGTTATAGAGCAGAATAAAATAAATACCAATTAGAATAAAGACAATTCCGGTTAAGGTCCGCACAACCTGGTCGACAACGTTGATAGCGGCGAAGGCTCGGCCGACCCAACTGGCGGCGAAGACCACAAGCAGAGCGAAGACGAGAACGGGCACCCCTGTGGCCACCCCGTAGAGCAAAGCAAGACCCAGCGATCCTACGGAGTGAGAAGTGAGCAGCGTGACTACCGTTCCAAAATACGCTGCCGAGGTTGGACAGAAGGCCAAGGCAAAAAGCACGCCAAGGAGAAACGCCCCGAAAATACCAAATCGATCGGCGATCTTCTGTGCGTGCCCAGCCTGTGCCTGCGGTAAAGGAATGGTAATCAAATTGAGGAGCAGCATTCCGATGAGGATGAGAATTGGGCCCAGGAATAAATGTCCGTACTTCTGGAGGCCGGTGGAAAGGCCCGGTAGGTTCGTCAGGCCGGTACTCAAAATGGCTGCGAGTGCGGCATACGTCACGGAGCGTCCCAGCGTGTAGAGGACCCCGCTGGTGACCACCCAGCGCCGATCAGTCAGCTTTCGGGCGATGTAGGTAACCGCCGCGATATTCGTGGCCAACGGGCATGGTGCGACCGCCGTCGCCAAGCCAAGCAACGTCACTCCAACCACCGTTGCAGAAGTGTCAATTGCCATGCCATCGATCCCCTTCGTTTGTCCGTGCCGCTTTACCTATGTTCCTGCCTGGTCATAACGTCACACGGATCTTTACTTCTGCATACTGGTGATTTTACGGAGATAGTCGCTCACTCCGTCGCGAACATACTGTTCCAATTCTTGCGGCTTGGCAAGGAGGCTGAAAACGCGGGGCAAGGGTTGCCACTCTGCCACTTTGTTCTTGCGAACCAATACCAGCACCAGTTCCGGCATCGTCACCTGATACGCCCGGGCGAACTGAACATTCCGTGGGTCCTGGAAATCGATCGAAGCCCACTGGAGCTGTCCTGTCTCAAACTCCTGGGCGAAATGTCTCTTCAGCACTTCCCCGATCGTTCTTTCCACCAATCGACAGGTTGGACATCGCTGGGTTCGGTGAAAGTAGATTGCCACCACCCGATCAGGCTGGAGAGTGGACTGCGCTGACAGCTCAGCGCCGGCGGGGGCATTGCTCACTGCCGAAAAAGTCACTGCTAAAATGAGAGCACCGGCCAACCATCCGTTCATCAGCATTGTTCCCCTCCATGTATTTTCGAGACTTTCTTTCATGTACGCGCTTAGATAATTTCACACGGGATCAACCCGTCGTGCCCTGAAGCATGTTTTTCAAGTTATCGGAAATAAGCCGCGCGAATGCTTCTTTATTGCCCACACACTGCCATACCTCCATGAGGTTCACAAAGTCTTTTTCCTCTCCGTCGTGGATGCGGACCATGACCACCGTTGGAGCAATTAATTTATATTTTTGAATAAATTGACGATTTTCCGGCTTTTCATAGTTTAATTCCCGAATGACGACTTTGCGGGAGTTTAGCTCCTGGGCGAAGTTTGTTTCAAGCACCTCTTTTGTGCTTGCTTCGATCAAAAGGCATGTAGGACAGCGCACATTGCCGTGGAATAGATAGACGAGCACGCCGTCCGTCACGGCTTGCGGCGTCCGCTCTTGGGCGGTATCGGTTGCAATCTGGGAAGCCGTCACCGCTTGTGACGACGGGGTGCCGTTTCCCGCTATTTTCACCACCGCCGCTCCCAGGGCTGCGCCGGCCAAGAGCAACATCGCGCTTGTGAGAATACTCCGCCAACTGGATCCCTGATTCATGGCTAATCCTCCCAAATGAGTTCGCGAAATGGGCTGCCCGATAACTCGTGACGGGGCCACCGAAAAACACGCGCCCCGGGCTTTATTGACAACAGGGGGAATCCCCGCCACCCGCTGAGGGAGCGTCCGCCGACAGAATGCGGCTCACCTGGTCGGCAATCCGTTGAACATTCTCCTGTGTGACGGGCGATTCGCCCCGTTTAAAGCCGAGCTGATCTACCCGCACGCACAAAAGCTCTGTAAAGCCCGCCCTCTCCAAAGTATGCCGCCCGCACTGGGTCGGACAGCCGTCGATAACCAGCACACGGCGAGCCTTGTGAACGGCGCCCGTGCTACCCGCGGCCCCTGCCCCGATGCCCGCCAGGCATCCCATTCGGGCAACGCCACGGCGGCCCAGCTCACGGGCAGCGAGGTCCGCCAGATGCCCCAAGTTAGAGGCCCCTGAACAGGCCAGCACGACGATATTTGCGCCCTTACAGGCACACGCACGTGGGCTCGGATTTTCGGTCATCTTATCCATTTGCTGGACAGCTTGTGTTCATAAACGATGATGTGCCTAGTTTCACTGCGGACTTCAACTCGCCAGGATCTGCTTGATCTCCTCAACACTGGCGACCTTGCCCTGGAGCTTCAATTCACCGTCCACCACTAGAGCCGGCGTCATCATTACACCGAAGCTCGTGATCATATTAATGTCGGACACCTTTTCGATGTGTGCCTCAATTCCCAGTCGTTTGACAGCCTCTTCAGCATTTTTGAGAAGTGCCTGACATTTGGCACATCCGGGACCGAGAACCTGAACGAGTTTCATCGGAACGCCTCCTGTCAATTGAAACAATTCACGCGATCATACGAAAAACGCCCCAAAGATCATTCCCACGAGAGTACTCATAATCACCACCAGCGCTACGAACGTGGCGGTTTTCTTGAATCCCCATACGCTGTAAATGACCGCAATGCTCGGGAGGGAAAGGGCCGGTCCAGCCAGCAGGAGTGCCAGTGCAGGTCCTTTGCCCATTCCCAAGCCGATCAGAGCCTCCAGAATCGGGATTTCTGTGAGGGTGGCGAAATACCATGCTGCACCGATCACAGCCGCCACGAAGTTCGCCCGGAAGCTGTCTCCTCCCACCAGGGCCCCCACCAGCTTTTCAGGAAGCAAAGCACTCACGAAGCCCGTGACAAATACACCGAGGAACAAAAGCGGGATGATCTGTTTGGCGAAGGACCATGTCTCTCCCAGCCAAGCTCCCAGCTCCGCTTTTTCGAACCAGGTGAACGCCATCAAAATCGTCAGGAGCAGGAACACGCCAGCAAAGTACCAGCGGTTGGGATAGACCCAGGCTGCGAATTCGTAGCCCGGCGGGGTGTCCTGAGTCATGGTGCGGATGTACTTCTTGTCCACATTGAACTTCATTCCTTTGGAAAGCTCGGGGATGGATTCTTCCATCTGCAGGCGGTAGGTTGTTGTTGTTTCTTGGAGCACCGCCACGCTCACCGGCCCCGTCGTGTTGAGTGACCGGACAGAGCCGTCCATGAGGGTGACCTGGGTACCAGGGGTGAACTCCACCCGGCTACGACTGGGATCACTCCAATCGGAAAACACCAGAAAGAGGATCATCGCGCCGAGAAATGCGGCATTTTGCCAGAGCTTCCGCTTGGGGGGCGCCGAGTGAGGAAGGGCCATGAAAGACTTGATTCTGTCGACCTCTTCTTTGCGGAAGATCCAGGCCATGATAAGGCCGATAATCACGGCGAAAGTGACGGCTCCCACTGCCCGGGCAATTCCCAGATCCCAACCGAGCACTCGGGCTGTGAGAAAGATGGCCATCACATTGATCGCGGGCCCGGAGTAAAGAAAAGCTGCGGCAGGTCCCAGGCCCGCCCCCACTCGGTAAATGCCCGCGAACATGGGCAGGACGCTGCAGGAGCAGACGGCCAGCACAGTCCCTGCAACGGACGCCACCGCATAGGCTTCGATCTTGTTGGCTTGCGGTCCCAGATGCCGCAAAACGCCCTCCTTAGACAGGAAGGTCGCGATTCCCCCAGCGATGAACATGGCCGGTATAACACAGGCCAGAGTGTGGTTCCTGGCATACCATTGCAGCATGAGAAAGGCTTCCATGACGGCGTTCTGGATCCTTGGCGAACTGAAATTGAGGAAGTATGCCAGGACAAACACGATCACCAAAGCCGCCAAAATTCCCCAGTCTTTTCGCGTCATGATTCTAGAACTCCCTTCTCAAAGGTTATATGCATATTTGCAAAAGGTTACAATATCAATACCTTTAAAAACCCGAGAGGTTTCTCGGGAAAGCCGCCCTGCTAGGCCGGTTTTCAGCGGGCGGTACGAAGCTTACCGGAGCAACCTGAGCCTGCTTTCCAACCCCTGCTGAATAACACCATCGACGCAGTCCAGAAACTGGAGGATGCACGGTGTTCTCAGCCGGTAGAACGTCATCTGCCCCCTTTTTTCATCCACAAGGATGCCTGCCTCCTTCAACTGGCTGAGATGGCGGGAGGTTGTGGATATGTCCAGCCCCAGGAGGTCTGCGAGCTCGCAAACGCATCTTTCGCGGGTTCTTCCCAACTCCTCCACGATCGACAATCGCGAGGGATGGGCCAGCGCTTTGATGACCTGCGCCCGGCTTTCGCACCGAGCACGCACCTTGGGATCAAGTTTGCTGGTCATGGCGAGAGGCCCTTTTCCATCTCTGTTTTTACTACGCGGGGCCGGTTCAGTTTGTTTGACAATTGCACACATGTGCAAGTATACCATCAAGCGATATCGGCGACAAGTCCAGCGAAACTTGAAAAGAAAACCCAGCCTGCCATCATAATGGGATCAGGCTACCGCTCAAGGGTGACGTTCCAGTACGCCTCGCTGATGAAGCGATTCCAGCTCTCAATGCGAATCTCCCGAGCGGCATAAATTGGGCGCCACTTCGGCCGGGTCGGCTTGCGACGGAGCTTCATTCCCGCCTCTTCGGGGGTACGATTACCCTTCTTTCGGTTGCAGTCCACGCAGGCGAGAACACAGTTCTCCCAGGTGGACTCGCCACCCCTTGCGCGGGGAATCACGTGATCAATCGTGAGTTGGTCCGGCGGACATTGTTTGCCGCAGTACTGGCAGGTGTTATGGTCCCGCTTGAAGAGGTTCCGCCGACTGAATGGCACACCGGAATGGGGCACGCCCTCGTACTGTCGCAACGTGATCACTTCTGGCACGCGGAGGCGAAAGGAGACCCCCTGGATGAAACTTTCACCCTCGGCGGGAGCCAATTGAGTCCAGTCGGACCAGGTGTAGGTGCTAAAATCCTCAGGATCGACGATGAGGGCCGTCCCCTGGTAAACCATGACCAGAGCACGGGCAACCGTCGCGACGTGGATCGGTTGCCAATGTCGATTGAGCACGAGAGTCGGCCGTTGGAGTACACCGGTAGCCACAGCGGCACCTTGATACTACAGGCGGTCGAAAGAGGCAGACGCATCGCGGCCCTGAGGAAACCACGTGGGCACCCTCGAGAACGGATGTTGGTCCGGCCGTCGCCCTACCAGCCCCACACAGGCGGTCGCTTCTGCCTGACGCCGTGCCGAACTCCTCCGTCTGCACGGACCGTCCCTTGTAGCAAGTGTAACCGATCATCTGGAGAATCGCAACAACCCCGAAAAAATTACACGTTGTTTTATCATCGCGCCCGATGGAGCCAATGGCTGTGGCAGTCGTTCTACGAAGCAGTGGAGCGAGGCACTTGCATACGCTTTATTCTCCAAGGAGTTCACCCGTGGTACCCGTGAGAGAAGAAATGCAGCCCGCTATGTCTCAGCGCGAACGCAAGAGGGATATCCCAGCGGAGAAGGTCTCGGTTCTTGTGGGCAGAAACGGCCGGGTGATATACTGAGGTAAGAGGGAGCGGGAAGTCCGGGGCGCGAGATCGGAGGCAAGCTCAATCTTTTACGGAGTTAAAGAAAAAGGAAGCATCTTCTATGGCCGGGCATTCGCACTGGGCAAGTATCAAACACAAAAAGGCCGCTGTGGACGCCAAGCGGGGAAAAATCTGGAGCAAGGTGTCCAAGGCGATCATTATCGCGGCCCGGATCGGGGGCGGAGATCCCAAAATGAATCCCCGTTTGCGGGCTGCCATTGAAGCCGCCAAAGCCGTTGGTATGCCCAAGGATAACATCCAACGGGCAATCAAGCGTGGCACGGGCGAAATCGAGGGAGCAGCTCTGGAAGAAGTGACCTACGAAGGGTATGGGCCCGGCGGTGTGGCGATCATGTGTGACGTCCTCACTGATAATCGCAATCGCACGGCCGCGGAAATCCGTAAGTGTTTTGAACTTCACAATGGAAAACTTGGCAGCAGCGGGTGCGTGGCCTGGATGTTTGAGACGAAGGGTCTGTTCCTGGTGCCTGCGGACCAGGTTTCTGAAGAGCGTTTGATGGAGGTGGCATTGGAGGCCGGGGCTGAGGACATCAAGCAGGTGGGGGACAAGTTCGAGGTGACGTGCGATCCCAGCAAGTTTTCCGATGTGAGCGAGGCACTGGACCAGGCGGGCATCCCCTGTGAATCCCGGGAAGTGACGCGTATTCCCAAAGATTACGTGGATTTGGACGCCGACACAGCGAGAAAAGTGTTGAAGCTCATGGAAGAGCTCGACGAACACGACGATGTCCAGAACGTGTCGGCAAACTTCAATATTCCCGATGAGGTGATGGCAGAGCTTTCGCAATCCTGACCGGGATAGGTTCTTTCCACCTGAGCGACAAAACGGGGGGATAGTGTGTCAAAGATTGTGCGCTTTTCCGTTTCGCTGGAACAAGATCTTTTGAAACGGTTTCAGCGATATTGTCGTGAAGAGCGTTTTGCCACCCGAAGTGAAGCAATCCGCCAACTCATCCACGACTCGCTGGCGCGACGGGCATGGATCGAAGATGCAGAGGACGTGGCGGGAACTTTGACGCTGGTCTATGATCACCATCGCAGTCAACTTCGCGACCAGCTCATGAAACTCCAGCACGATCATCATAACCTCATCATTTCGGTGGTCCATGCGCACCTGACACATGATCTGTGCTTGGAGGTCATCCTGCTGCGGGGACCAGCCCGACAACTTCGTGAAATTGCGGCACGGCTTCGCGGACTCAAGGGCGTCCACAAAGGGGAACTCGTGATTGGGACCGTTCCTCAGGACAACTCTCGAAAATAGCGTCAGGTCACGTCGGCCGAAAGGTTATTTTCTTCCTGCTACCAGTCCGTCCAAACCGTTTTCGTGCAAATGATTTCTCTTTTCCAGGCGGGCTCATGGATCGCCCAAACGCGTACCTCCTGGCCGTCGCCTTCTTTGCGCTGATGGAGTCCCGATTGATGGGCGATAAGCCAGACACACTTTTCCATCTCGGTAAGCTCGGGAACTCTCTCAAGTGCGTTGCTTTTGCGAAAAGTAATTTTTCCCTTATCAATGATGGTAACCACCAATGGATCATGGTTGTCCAGCATTCGTCGGGCAAGAACCTCGTAGCTGGCGGTGCTGAAGCGACGCTTGAGAGCCACCAGGTCGCCATCCAGTCGCCGAAGTTCGGAGAAGAATGGGCGATGGGGAACTAGAAGCCGTCTGGCCAGTTGATTGGCGAGCCATTCCCGGTGAGGTGGCTCCACGTCCTCCACCGGTATTCCCCAGGTTCGAATCGCTTCCGCAGCCAAGAATTCCCCTAACTCATGGGCGACGGCCCAGTGGAGGCGTTCGGTACGCTCCTCGGGTCGCACGATAATTAGCGGCTGTTTCCCGGCACCATGGCGGAGTGTGACGCAACTTGCCCGCTGGGGATGTGCAGAGTCGAACACAACTTCGAACTTGAACAGAGCTGCGAGTTGGAGGGTATCTACCGGCGGAAAGGCGAGACCTACGGTTTCGAGCTGCTGCTGGCAGAATTCGTCGAGGAATTGGGCGGCATGCGGCGTGAATTCGCGGAGCATGTGATCTCCCTTCATTCGGGATAGAGGACTCGATGACCCACAGCATAGATGTACATATGTACACTATTAGCTGATTGAGTGGGCTTTGTCAACAAAGAGAGAAAGCCAACAGGCGGGGCCTGAAACTTACGGCCCGAGATCCCGCAGTTCTGCCCGGGTAATTTGATACATGGCGCCACGTGTGGCGAAAAAGAGACGAGATGCGGTGATCGTACCCCACCCCTGCGGCATGCTGAGAGAGGAGAGGTCTCCAGTGTAACGGACGATCGGCACCCCGTTGGCCGTGACCGTGACATCCGTCTTTCGCACGCTGTAGACCAGGGTATTTAATCTCTGGTCTCGAATGGCCTGGACTTGCTGAAAAGTGGGGTTAGCTGGATCGGGCCCCCGTCCATTGCAATTGGCGAGGAAACAGTAAACTCCTTGATTGGGCACTGTCCAGTCCACCACGGCAAGAAATTGATGTTGTCCCTGCGTCAACCCCACCGCAAAGGCGCCTCGGCCGATATCCAGCAGGGGATTGGATCGCTGGCCCTGATTCGCGCCCCGTGGCGGAGGTGGGAGCGGAAGCGGCTGGAGATCCACCACCAGGTCATATTCCTGGGGTGGAATGACATGAAAAATGATCTGGGTGACCGGCTCTGGGGCAGAAATGATTGCCTTCGGCCCTATCTGCCAAGTTCCCTGAAGACTGACCCGACGTGCCACCGCCAACCCCAAAAGGTTGATCAGTCGGCCGGACTCTACCAAGCGACTCCGAACACGCTGGGCTGTGTCCCCTGTCAATTTGGCCTCACACTGAAGATACCAGTACCCGGCATGACGTCTCACTACCGCTTTTTCTTTCTCTGGCAGGGTCTCCGCGATCGCCCACCAATCGTCGCCGAGTTGGGCCTGCGCCGTCGGTTGAACCGGATTTTGCAGATCAGCCTGCGCCACCGTCCGGATGAGAGCGGTTTCCGCTTTCACTAGATACGGGAGTCCCTTCTGCCATGCCTGTTTAATGAAACAGTAGAATCGGCCAACGGCTTCATTGGCCGCGGGATCGTCGGGCGTGGTTTGCAGGGTGGCTAGATGCTCACGAATGGACGCAAAGGCTGCCGCAATTTCACGAACTTCATCTCGTCGCCGCAGGAACTGATCTTTGCGAACGTTGTCCCGGAGTTGACCGGCCAGTGTTCCGGCCATCTCAAGCAGGCCGTCCGCCTCCTGGTACCGATCTTCTCCCACGGCGGACTCCGCCAGTGTCTCCAACTGGGAAAGCAATTTCTCTCGCTGTTCGGTGGATCGCGCATTCCGCACGAGGCTCTGAGCGGCCTCCAAATGGAGGGACCAAGGATCTAGTTCGAAGTTGAGTCCCAACGCCTCCCCTGCCTGGATGGCCAAATCAAAATCCCCACCACTCAGAGCCAATTCGCGGGCTTCCTGATAAAAGGCAAATCGGCGAACCTGGTCGGTTTCCTGATTGCCCTGTTTGAGGAGCATGCGCGCGAGCAAAACCTTAGCTGCCGGCGCTGTGGCCTCCTGATAGTCTTTTCGAAATTCCTGGCGTATCTGATCCCGCGCCGACTTTACATCCTGGGGCGATGGGATGGGTGTTCGCTGAGCAGAGGGCCGGCCTCCGGAGATGGCCAATGGCGCTTCTGCAGGTCCTGGCGACTCTTCGGGCGGAGTGAAGGCCAGCTCCGTCGAGGAGAGGGAAGCCAATTCACTATTGAGCGCATGTCGGGCCAACGTCGGAAGCTGACTCACCTGAGCCAGGATGGCTTCCGTATAACCGACTTGGACAGAGGCATGAGCCGCTTCCTCGACCGGGGCAACTCCCACACCTGCCGGTTGTACTGCCAAAGAACTCACCGCCAGCTTGAAAGATTTTGCCCAAGGTCGCCCCGTGAGACGGCATTCCACAGGATGATCCCCTGGAATCAAGACTAGCGATGTGTTCCAGACCGCCTCCTGAAGCTCCTTGGGAATAGAAAGCTCGCGGCCATCGAGGGTCACTGTCACACCTTCCCAGGGTGCGCCCTCCCAGGTGAGCTGGAGATGCACCGGCACACCCGAGGTAACTCCACTTTTCACGCGAATCACGCCGAGCAGGCGAACTGTCTGTTCTCCCGGTTGCAGCCCGTACTGGGTCACCAGGCGATCCAAGTCAGCTCCGGTCACAGCATCGCCCGGCATATAGCGAACAATCACCCCAAGGTCTTCCCCACCGACGGTGATACGCCCGAGCAACCCCGGTTGCAACGGCACATCAGCCGGGGATGAGTGCGTGGAGGAGGCCACGACGGACGGCGCCGGGGACGAAGGAGGTGAGGGTTTTTGGACAATTCCTTGGGCGGCCGGGTTGATGGAAGGTCCCTGGGCTGTACTTGCCGAACTGTCGCCGGCAACTGGCGGGAGCGTTGCTCGGGTGCCAATGCCATCTGAAGTCGTTTTCGAGATGGCCGGGCCAGTTCCTGAAGTTGGTGAGGTCGATGGGTGCGACGATTCCTCCGCCAAGGAAGGCGCGGCGGCCTCTGCCAGCTCAGACGACCGGGGTGGAGCGGGCGGCACAAACCGACTCACAAGTGCCGAGCTCAACAGTAAACCCAACGCGAGGAAGACCGTTACCGCCGGATGATCCCACAAGAACATGATCGGCGCCAGCAGACGTCTCCACACCGGCTTTCGCTGACGAGGCCGGATGTCTGACGCGACGCGATCCGCAGGCCATCCAGGATCCAA
This sequence comes from Thermogutta sp., assembly GCF_039793925.1. GTDB lineage: Bacteria > Planctomycetota > Planctomycetia > Pirellulales > Thermoguttaceae > Thermogutta. Next base: position 21,081 of record NZ_JBAMME010000379.1, read on the forward strand.
CGCACCCTCAGTCAATGTCTCTCCCCACAGTTGGGCGTCATATGCACTCTTTTTTGCGGGATCCAGCAGGACAATACGCGCTTTATTGATTTCGGAGATTAACCTCCGGGCAAGATCGCCATGTGGCGTATTGAGCATCTGCCGCAGAAATTGGATCTGTCGGTCTGCAGCGCGCTCAATGACCTCCGGGTCGTTCTCAAAACGTCCGATGCCCAACAATCGATAGTGATCGGGCGGCTGCTCCTCGGGTGGGATTCCCAGCCAGAGATAATAGGGATCAAAACCCGCACCCATCGCACCTCTCCTGTTCCGGTTTTGATCCACCCCGTTCCAAGCTGCCTCGAGGGAGACGAAGCCCCTTATTTATCGTAATCGCTTTTTTGGACGCTTCCTATCCCGCGACGGGTTCCCTGCGCAGCGCTGTACTTTTCCACGGGAGAGATGCGATTTGCTCAATCGTTATGATCACGAAAACCGGAAAGATATGGAACATCAGGCGTGCAAACGCTGTGTGCAGATGAAATTGGAGAGGATAGGGCGTAACAAGGAAGATTCCCAGATACGCTGCCAACACCAGAAGGAAATAGACCCGGCAAAATACCGTGGCGGCGGCGATCGGCCGTAGCCGTGGCAGAAATAAACTGAAAGTGCCCAGCAACCAAAGAAGGCCCCACCGATTGTTGACGAATTCGTTTCCCGCGAAGGCGCCCACCGTCAACGGACGATCCGCCACTCGACACAGCCAATCGACGTGGAAAGCGGCAAGATAGGGGCGGGAGTATGGTGGGGCGGGCATGTGCCCGTGCACCGCGTGGAGAAAAAAGAACACTGGCACAACAAAAAGGCTGACGAGCAGCAAACAGCGCACTCCCGACAGGATGCCGCGGCGAGCCGACTCCGATGTGAGAGGCTCTTTCGCTTTCCAGATTTTCCAAACTGTGGCCGCTCCAAGTGCCCCCACTACCGCCCCGGCCGCGATCGCACCCTCTTGTTTCGTCAAGCATGCCCCGATGAGAAATAATACTCCCTGAATGAATGGGCCCCATCGGAACTGCGTCATTTCCGGAAGTTGAGAAAGTTGTAGCACAGCACCGAGAACAAAACTCGCAAACACGACATCAACCGATCCAGAAAGTCCAGCTCCTTCCGTCCATCGCCATAACATAGGCGTTATTGCAAAGACCAGCCCCATCCACGGACCGCGACCTGGCCAGTGGCGTTCTGTGGTGGCTACCACCTGGAGTACTAAGGCGACGATGAAACCCCATAGAAGGACAGGCATGGCCAGGTCATTCCAAAGCTCTTGGCCTGTCAGCACCGCCCACTGATTTCGCCAGAAAAACGCCTGGGCTTCCAATAGCGGAACAAGAAGCGGGTAGTTGTTCCAGTAATGCACCCGATAGGGGTCCATAAAGTCTGGACCATAAATGCTGAGGCCGTCGGCGAGGACCTTGGCCTTCAATCCGTAAATGGCCTGCGCATCATAGCCCCAGAAGGGAATAATGGAAGCCAGCAGCCCAACCATGAACGCCCAACCCACCAGCCCGGACCAGTTTCGCACACCGCCGGCATGGTGGCGAAGTTCTCGGACAAGCGAACGCACCCCCAAACACGCCACCACGAACTGGATAAAGAGAACGGCAGAAAACGCGATCACAGTCAGCCGTCCTGCGATCGCCAGAATCACATAAAGCGGCAGGACACACGCGAGCACGCCTGTGAGAAAGGCCGTTGCAAGATCGCCAGCGAGGTTCCCTCTCTCATTTCCGGAAAGAGACTGTCGCGACCGAAACCCTACCAATAGCGAGTTGCTGGCCCAGCCCGAAAGCCACACCACAGCCAGCCAGAGCCAGGTCAAGACGATCATCCCACACTGGCCGATCATCGCTGGGTTCCCTCCTGGAGGACGTGACCGCGAGCTAACCCAGTTTCCGGAGTGAGGCGAACAACCTGGCACAGCTCGGGGTGATTCTCGTCATAGCGAATGATGTATTCGATATGACGATCCGCGAGAAACTGACCGAGCGGGGGAATCTCGGCTGGCGGGTGCCGTGCAGCCCAGTACTCATCCGTCCAGGCATCAGCCCGGGATGCTCCCTTCGTTTTAATCTCCAGCCAGCGGTGGTCACCCCACGCCCGGGCCAGTCGTTGCACATCCTCCGGGAGTAAGAACAGACGACGAGGATAAAGCCGATAGGCCACAATCATCGCTTCCCAGTGACCTCGGTACGCAATCTGGGCGCGTGGCGGAATCACCCGACGGTATCGCAGAATGTGGTATTCCAGATTCGCTACCGGTTGTCCAGCGAAAAGTCTGGAAGGAGTCGAGGCAAATTCCTCTATTTCCTGGTACTGCCGGAATAAATCCTCAGGGCAATTCAGGAGATATCCTACCGAGATTAGCCCGTGCCCTATTCCGACGATGATCAAGACACGTCCCCACCAAGGCTGTATTTTCCAGAAATCAAGGGCACGATGGATCACCGTTTGCCACCGTCGGACCCAGTTCCACGCCGGTCGCTGCCACGCCGCCAGCACGCCCGCCAGACCGAAAACAGTAACCATGAGCGGCCAGCCCACGTGTTTTACTAGCAACGGTTTGCCGCTGGGGTAAACCCCGAGGATGACGCAACTCGCCTGGGCGGAGAGTCCCATCCCCAGGAGTGCAAGAAGGCCGCAAACAAACGTAAATAACCAGGATTTCCCCGGAAGCGCGGCCAGGCGACCGCGTCTTTCATTCCCTCTTCCGGCCGAACGAGACACACAACCATCCACGCCTGAAGGATCAAGCAAGATGTTTTCCCTCATTCTCAGGCAGCCGCTCGCAAAGTCTGTTTTTGAGGTTTGCGTCCCACCACAATCAGAGATCGACCTGGCCAGGGAAGCAGATGGTCCAGCAACTTTATGAGTGGGGTAATTCTTCCAAACCATCGCATGGTCAGCGAATTGAGCCGGCGGGGCAGTATTTTAGAAGTCAGATACCAGGCTGTTGCGCCAAGGCGACTAAATTGTCGGGCGAATACGACTTGAAAGCCGGCAGATTCCATCTTTGTGATCAGCCCCGGCGCGGTGTAGCGTCGGTAATGTCTTGCCGCTCGATCTAATTGTCCAAGCAGAGAGGATTCTCCGGGAACGATGAGAATACAGTGTCCACCCTCTTCGAGTATCTGATAAAACCGCTTCAAGATATCCTCATCGTTGGGAAGGTGCTCCAGGACATTGCTGCAAAACACCGTGTCGAGCTTCTCCTCTCGCCACTGCTCATAACTTTCAGCCTTCGTCAGATCGGCCTGAACCACACGGATGTTTTCTCGGCCTTCAAACCGATAACGCAACATGCGGCAGTAGGACGGATTGCAATCCGCGAGCACCAAACGTTCTGCACGCAGAAAGAATCGGGAAAGATTGCCGATCCCTGCTCCCGCTTCAAGAATTCTCTGCCCAAGATACGGTCGTGCCTGTTCCACAATCCATCTCGGATAGGCGGCGGCACACTGGCAGGAGCGCAACGCGGCAAATTCTTCGTTGTAGGTGAACTGCC
>NZ_JBAMME010000379.1:24631-31644 GCF_039793925.1 Thermogutta sp.
TAAACCGGTAGTATAGGATCGCCCCGAGTGCCTTGACGCCGTCCCAAGCTCTGATTTTTTTCCCTTCGGCGTATGTCCGTCCGCAATACGAAACCGGGACCTCATAAATCCGCGCTCCCCATTGTGCGAGGCGGCAAGTAAGCTCGGGCTCAATCGTGAACGTTCGGGCAGTCAGTCGCAATTGCTTGAGTACGTCTGTGCGAATGGCCTTGTAGCCGGTCTCCATGTCGGTCAGAGTCAAGTCGTTAACCATGTTGGAAACCAGCGTGAGAAATTTGTTAACCAGGGCGTGCCAGAAGAAGTGCACCCGACGGGTATGCCCGACGAACCGCGAGCCAAACACGGCATCGGCCTGGCCCTTGAGAATTGGTTCAAGAAGAGCCTGAAAATCCTGGGGATCATACTCGAAATCAGCATCCTGAATGATGGCGACGTCACCGGAGAGATGAGAGATGGCTGTGCGAATGGCCGCCCCTTTTCCCGTATTTGTGCGATGGCGAATCACTTTGATCCGCGAATCCTGTTCGGCCAATCGCAGAGCCAGCTCATATGATCCATCTGTGGAGCCATCATCGACGATGACGACTTCCGTGGCAAGAGAAACTGGAGCCGCCAGCACCCGGCGAACCACTTCTGCAAGCGTCCACCTCTCGTTGTATACCGGGATCAAGACCGAGAGCTTCCGAAATGCCACCGTCTCTGAGGATTTGCGCTCCATCGCGCCGAGTGTCCCCGGCACCTGCGGAGAAAGGCTTCTCGCGAATCCCTCGCTCTCGCGGCTGGGCCTTTCTGCCTGGTTATCGCAACAAACAGACGGCGAGCCTTCCGGTCTTAAAATGCCCGACATAGCCATAGGGAATCCTTTCCCTGAGGAGGACAAATCCAGTCAAAGTCGTGCCGATTTTTAATATAGCCACACCGCTTGCTTGTCGAAAACATCAATTTTGTCACCCGCGGCACTGCCCGCGCGGCGGGGTCAACATTTCGGCAATTTGGAAACAAAAAAGCGGCGATCGATCGCCGGACTGGGAAGGAAAGATACCCACCGATGAACGGATGGGCTGAGTCTCGAGAAACCCAGCTCACCAGTCTTTGCCACAAGGCCTCACCAGCAACGTATCAAAGTTTCACAATCCCACCGTCTCCGTTGAACGACTGTCCAGATCGCCGAAGTTTCGTCGCGTCTCGGAACGGTCTTTTTGTCCCACCGGATTAGTCAATGCGGCTTTCCAGGTACCGCGGTAGTTGATGGAAGTCCTCCTCGGGACGAATGAGACGCTCCCTTGCCCGCAATTTGCCGGTCTGCATGAGCTCCTCAAATCGCGGATAGAGCAACTGCAATTGGCCGCTGACCGAGACCATGACACCGTCCAGCTTCCGCTCAACCAGAGCGCGGTACGCACCCACCCCGAGCTGGCTACCGAGGATGATGTCAAACGCCGTGGGACGATGGCAACGGACTTCATATCCGAACTGCAAACTGTTGATCTTTTTCTTTTTCTTGCCGGTCCGTTCCACGTAAAGATCGTTAACCAGTCGCGCGATCCGGCCCGTGAATTTGATCTGAGATACGGGGAAATGTCCGAACGGGTCAGGCTCCAGTTGGGCGAACTCCTCTTCCGAAACGCACTTGCGAAGATCCTCCAGCGGGAAGTATTCGCCCATCCCTTCCGCGAAGACGACCACGCCGTAAGATTTACCTTCTTTTTCCCGCGCAATAATCGTGTCGACGACGCGGTTGGCCATGGCTTTAAGGTCGATGACTTCCCGCATTTGGGGCTTCCCCGTTTCGGGATCGATCACCTTTTGACCTGTTTTTGGGTTGATCGTCTCTTCTGTGGTCCACCATTCGGGAGGGATATCTTCCAAACTAATAATGAGGGACGCTTCCCCGGCGATCCCCGCACCGTACGCCAGCCAGCCCGCCTTCCGTCCCATGACCTGAACGAAGAAGTACGCCCCGGCCGCCCGGGCATCGGCCAGCAGATTGCGGACCTGGGTGGCCAGCATATCCACCGCGGTGAAATATCCGAATGTGAAGTCAATCCCCTCGTAGTCGTTGTCAATGGTCTTCGGAAGATGCACGACCGCAATTCTCCGTCCCAAGTTGGGATGCCGATCCTGGAAGAGTTTGAACTTCGCTGCGGTGGTCAGGGTATCGTCCCCCCCAATGGAGATGAGGGCATCCACGCCAAGCGACGAGAGCGCCTCATGGACCGTCTTGAGCGGCGCTGTTTTCGCCGGGTCGTCCAGGTCTTCGTACGTATGGACGCCTTTTCCGGGATTTGCCCGCGCTGTGCCGATGATAATCCCCTGCTGACTTCGCACCAGTTCGAGGTCCTCATGCCGCAGGCGAAGGTAGTGTTTTCCCTCCTGAAGGGGTTTGTCGGGCGTGTATTCCATCAGATATGTGTAGCCCTGGCGGATACCCAGCACTTCAATCCCCATCCTGGAAAACGCGATCGCGGCACTGGCGATCACGGCATTGGCAGCGGGTGCCGGCCCGCCAGAAAACAAGATGGCCACACGTTTGATTGGCGATTCTACTTTGACCGGACTTTTCAAGGCCTGACTCATACCCAATTCACCTCTTTGTCACGAAACCGAACGACTCTCCATTCCCCGAATAACGATGGTCCCTCACGGAAAGTCCTACACAGACCAGAATCCGCCCCGTCGAGCGCTCCGCCCGTTTGCCCTACTTTAATACGCTTGTCTCGACGACCGGTTTTCCCGCGATGACGTGCAGTACTGTGCCGCCGCACGCGGCGCTATTTTTTGCCCCCCTCTTGCTGGCTTGGCAAGAATGTTCGTTCGACGAAGGTGGTGTCTGCCCGGGCATCGACAAACGTGGGATGCGAGAGGATGGCCTTGCTCAGCTCGACTGTTGTTTTAATCCCCTCGATCCGCAACTCCTCCAGTGCCCGTCTCATTGCCGCAATCGCCTCGGCTCGCGTAGGCCGGTGGACAATCAGTTTTCCGATCATGGAATCATAATGGGGTGACACAACATATCCCGGATAAACATGGGAATCGAAGCGGACACCTGGTCCTCCCGGCACAAACATCCGTTCGATGCGTCCCGGGGACGGCCGAAAGCCCCGGTCGGGATCTTCCGCATTGATGCGGCATTCGATGGCCACCCCACGGTGCTCCACGTCTTCCTGTTTGAACGGCAATGGCTCTCCCGCAGCAACCTTGATCTGCAGCTTGATGAGATCCAGACCGGTCACCATCTCCGTAACCGGATGTTCCACCTGAATACGGGCGTTAACCTCGATGAAATAGAAGTTGAAATGCCGATCCACCAGAAACTCCACTGTACCGGCGTTGTAATAATTCGCGGCCCTGAGCAGTTTGACGGCTGCCTCACAGATCGCCTGACGCACTTCCTGAGGGAGATTGGGAGCCGGGCTTTCCTCAATCAGCTTCTGATGACGGCGCTGAATCGTGCAGTCACGCTCCCAGAGGTGGACGACATTGCCATGGTGGTCGCCGATAGCCTGAACCTCCACGTGCCGCGGGTGCTCAATATATTTTTCCAGATAGACGGCACCGTTTCCGAAGGCGGCTTCGGCTTCCTGCTGCGCCTGCTGAAGCGCAGACTTCAGGGAATGTTCATTCACCGCAATGCGCATTCCTTTGCCACCCCCTCCAGCCGCCGCCTTGATGAGAACCGGATAACCGATCTCCCGGGCGACACGAAGAGCTTCCGCCTCCGTCTCTATCGTGCCGTCGCTTCCCGGGACCACCGGCACCCCTACTTTCTTGGCCAGAGCCCGCGCTGCGTTTTTGTCCCCCAGCAGGGCCATGGCCTCATGGGGAGGCCCAATGAACTCGATCTGGCAACTGCGGCAAACTTCCGCAAAATGGGCATTCTCGGAGAGAAACCCGTATCCGGGATGAATCGCCTGGGCATTGCCGATCTCGGCGGCGCTGATCACCCGATCGTACCGGAGATAACTTTCTGAAGCTTTGGCCGGTCCGATGCAGTACGCCTCGTCCGCGAGCTCCAAGTAAGCCGATCCTCGATCTGCTTCGCTGAAAACCGCTACCGTTTCGATGCCCATCTCTCGACAGGCTCGCAGCACCCGAAGGGCGATCTCTCCTCGATTGGCAATCAGAATCCGTTTGAACATAAGCGATTATGCGTGTGAGGCGGTGGCAGACTTCTTCGCGAGAACGCCGAGCGACACGGTTAACCAGCCCCTCCTTCAGCCTTGCGTATCCACTTTGAAGAGCGGCTGGCCATACTCCACCGGCTCGCCATTTTCTACCAGGACGGCCACAATTTTTCCGGAAATTTCTGCCGGTAGCTCGTTGAAGACCTTCATGGCCTCCACAATACCCACAATCGTTTCCGGATTGACGTGGTCCCCTACTTTGACGTACGGGGGAGAATCTGGGTCCGGTGATGCATAAAAGGTCCCGACCATCGGGCTGCGGATGTAGGTGATGTTTTCCTCCTTGGGGGGAGGGAGAGTCTCACTCTCCCGCGCTGGCGGTTGCGAAGGAGCCGGGGGCTGTACCGTCGTCGCCGGCACGGAAGGCGCAACTCCAGGTGGAAGCGACGGCACCCAAACCGGCACCGGAGCAGCCGCAGGGGGCGCAACTGCTTCTGGCCCCCGACGGAGACGAATTCGCCTTTCCCCGGAGCGCAAATCAATCTCGCTGAGATCGTGGGTCCGCATCAGCTCAATCAGTTCCCGGACCCGTCCCACATCAAACACATCCGGCTGGGGCGGCTCTTGTTTGTGCGTTTCGGGAGCGTCTGAACCCATAGGCGAGTGTGCTTCTATAACTGGAAGTTAACTTTCTTGGATTTCCGCAAAGACCTGTCGAGTTGTGTCAGACTGTAATAACCTCGTCCAAATCTTTAGGAAGGCTGGTGAGGACTTCGTGTCCATCGCGGGTGACCAGAACATCGTCCTCGAGCCGAACCCCACCCCAGTTGGGGATATAGATGCCCGGTTCGACTGTCACCACCATTCCCGGCCGCAGAACGGTTCGCACCTTCGGTCCCAGGCGGGGAAGTTCGTGGATTTCAAGCCCCACCCCGTGTCCCAGACCGTGCCCAAAGAGGCGGCCAAATCCTGCCTCTTCAATCACTCGCCGAGCGGCGCGGTCCACATCCTCCGCCGTCACCCCCGGCCGGATAGCATCAATCGCCGCTTTTTGGGCCTTGAGAACGGTGTTGTAGACTCTTGCGAACTTTGGGGCGATTCTACCAGTTGGGATGACGCGGGTCAAGTCGCTCTTGTACCATCCTTCATCAGCACCCCAATCTACCAGAACGAATACATCTTCTCTAATTTTCTTCGACGTCGGTATCACGTGGGGAAGGGCTGCCCGAGGTCCAACTCCAACAATCGTGGGGAATGCCGACTTCCTCGCCCCGAGAAGCCGCATATGGTGGTCGAGCAAGTCTGCCACCTCTTTTTCCGACTGGTCAGGACGAAGAGTCGCGTGAACAGCTAGGAAGGCCCGTTGGGCGATTGCCACGGCCGCGCGAATTCTTTGCAGTTCTTCCCGGTCTTTGATTGCCCGCTGCTCTTCGATCCAGTTCTCTGTTTTGGCAAATTCCGCGCCGGTGACCGCATCCTGAAGTTTGTCAAACGAGACCACTGAAAGGGAGCCGCCCTCCACGCCGACTGTGCTAAGTTTTGCCTTTTTGATGAGTCGCGCCGCGGCCTGGACAAGGGACACGCCCTGCGGGCGGATGTAGGCGTCCAATCCCGGGCACTCCTCGCGAATTTGCTCGGTGAAACGCGAGTCGCTAATCAGGATCGCGTGATCCTGCGTCAGCAGCAGATAGCTGTCCTCGCCGCTAAAACCGGTCAGATAGGTAACGTTTTCGGGCTTACTTACTAGAAAGCCCACTAGGTGCTCGCGCTTCATGCGACGACGTAGTTTGTCGCGCCGCTGGTTGAAATAAGCTGGATCGCTGTGCGTTGCCATGCTTTGTTCTCCGATGAGTCTGGGAGCGTATTGGCGTTAAATTACGAGATTGCTTTAGCCAAGGCAAGTGCGACATCCTGCTCAGCCACTTTTCGGCCGCGTACCGTGGAGGAGCAACAGTTTTGATGGAAGATGCTCACGGTGGTCTCGCCTGGCACTCAGGGTCAGGAATAACCCCCTTTTTGCAGGCAGTGGAAAATTTCCTTGACCCGCCGCGAGGGACCGTGTCCACACCCGCTTCTCGCGTGAAGCGTCGGCCGTTTCTCAGACGCCGGTGCGCCCTCACAGCTTTTCCGGAGGAGGCACCACGAATGGCTCGCGGTACTCGCGCGTGAGGAGACGATCGGCATCCGGGTTGTCGATGAACTTCTCGTGCTCAGCATCAATCGCCAGGCGAGGCCCCAAGGTGAGCGGTTCTTTTTGCAGGTCGATGCCGTTTTCTTTCAGATGGGCCTCAATGGCGTTCAGAGTGGCCACGCAGTCTTCATTGACCTGAAGCGGTTCCAGGGCAGCCACCAATTCGCTATGACCCGCTTGGTGACCGAGGAGATAAGAAATATTGGCCAGATGCGTGAGAGCCGTGGAGATATGTGTCTCCTCAACATCAGCATTAAGCATATCCTGACGTCCTGCTTTCACAGCTTCCACAAAATTGGCAAAATGATCGCCACCAGAGCTTGGGAGCTTCTCCTTGGGATTTCCCGCTCGATCGTAGAGCACCACGTTGGCACCCAGGTCACATGCGATGTAACCTTCTTCACCCGCGATCAGCACCGCACCATTGAGGAATGGCCTATCCGTTTTGTGGTTGCGGACTTCCTGAACGAGCGTCAATCCATTCCCCAAATCGTGGACGGCCACCTGAGTGTTGGGGGTTTCCCCGGCGTCGTGGAAGCCAAGTCGCCCGCCATAACTGACCACCCACTGCCCGAGAGTGTAAAACGGCACAAGAATCCTCGCGGTGTCTACACAGTGGATGCAGTTATTCCCGATCTCACCATTGCCGTAGTTCCAGAACCAATAAATGGATCGAAAACTACATCATTCGGATTAGT
>NZ_JBAMME010000379.1:31654-71093 GCF_039793925.1 Thermogutta sp.
GCCGTAGTTCCAGAACCAATGCCAATCGTAATGAAACGACTTGCGGGTGACTTTAGCCATTGGTGCCGGTCCAGCCCAGAGGTTGTAGTCCACTCCTGGGGGAATGGGGTAATCGCCCGGTGGCCCAATCGGATTCCGCGGCCGATACATGACGCATCTGATAAGAGTCACCTTGCCGATTTTCCCGGCTTTGATGGCCTCGGCCGCTGCACGATAGCGGCCCTCGGATCGCCGCTGGGTTCCTCCCTGGCACAGCTTCTGATATTTCCGCGCCGCCTGAACAATGCGGCGTCCCTCGCTAACATTGTGGCTGACAGGTTTCTCTACATAGACGTGTTTCCCGGCCTGAATTGCCCAAATGGAGGCCAAGGCATGCCAGTGATTGGGCGTAGCGATCGAGACGATATCCACAGCAGGATCAGCCATCACCTCACGAAGGTCCTGGACGAATTTCGGGCGATAACCAAATCGGCTGGCAAACCGCTCGAGATACGCCTGTCCCACGTCCCGATCGGCATCGCAGAGGTAGAGGACATGGCAATCTGATCGTGAGGCATACGCGGCTGCGTGATCCTGGCCTCGACCACGCACACCTAGAACAGCCACCTGTAGCTTCCCGTTGGGTCCAGCCTTCGCCTCTGCTTGGGGTGCTGGAGCCTCGCTCGCCCGAAGGGACATCGCCGGTAGCACTCCCGCCGCCAGCGAAGCGAGGATGCTCTCTTGAATAAACGCGCGACGACTCAGTTGGGTGCGGTCGGAACTCATGCCGTAGTCTCCTCAATTTGTGTTGAACTCGGCCGTTTCGATTAAGGCTGCTTTCTCCCCGTGGTTCTACCGAAAGAATGCTAGCAAAGCGGAGTAGGAAGCTCCGGTTCTCAAGACCTGTCAGCCGTCGCCATTATATCACGTGTCGACAGGGTGTCCTATCATCAAGATAAGTCATGCGAGGTTCCCGTCTCATTTACGCCGATTTGAGGGCTCCGCCTTGAACGCACTCGACACCGTCATTCAAATCTGGTGGTTCATAATGGGCGCCGTGGTGGGAAGTTTCCTCAACGTCGTCATCCACCGGCTGCCGCGAGGTGAAAGTCTGATCTGGCCGGGCTCGCACTGTCCCCGCTGCGGGCATCCCATCCGCTGGTTTGACAATCTTCCTGTCCTCAGTTGGCTGATTTTACGAGGCCGATGCCGCGATTGTGGTGCTCCTATTTCGGTACGCTATCCGCTCGTGGAAGCCATTTCCAGCCTGATTGTCGGCTCCGTAGCACAGCTAGTCAACGGGGGCCACTGGAGCAAATGGTTGGCTGGAGTCGCTGGAATGGATCACCCCGCGATTGTAAGTCTCCTGCAGGTGATTTGTCTTTCGGCCTTCTTGCTGACCGTCCTCGTGGTTGCAGCGATCAACTGGGATGGCAACTCCGTTCCACTTCTTGTATGGACACCCTGCATCAGCGTCACGATTCTGGCGTACGGATTTACGTCGGTTTGGTCTGTCGAGAGCGATATCCCCTTGCTGCGCGAAAGTCCTTTAACCCTGCCATTTTGGGCTGATCTGCTCCTGGCCACGGCTTTGGGATGGGGTTCGGATATTCTCAATCGCCGTGTCCAGAAGCGGTTCAATCGCACCAGCCACGCCGATTTTCATTCATGGGAATGGACTTTCGCCACAGGGATCGCAGCCGTCGTTTGGCCAGCACCGGTAGGGATTCTCCTGGGAGCTCTGGCGATCGTTTTACAGGGCTGGGTGTCTTCGGCGAAATTCCGGGGGAGCCGCAAAAGCACTCGTTCGCAAGCAAAACGGGCGCGCTGCATTCGGGGAGCCAGTCTCGCTCTCTGGGGGCTGGCCAACTGGGGGCTTCTCTTTCTCGTATAAAAGACAGCGACACGTCAGGTCAGTTCTTTCCGAACAATCAGAATAAACCGCGTGTCCACTTTGAGAGGGGCCACGTTCAGGAGGGATTGACCTTGGAGAAATTCCACCTTCTGGGTAATCTGCAAGAGTCGGGAGGGTGTCACGAGATTCGCAAAACCATCCCATTTTCCCTGTTTAACAACCGAGGCATGATATGGACCCCCAGGAACGGCAAGCCGCCATTGAACGGATCCTGAAATCGCCCAGCTATCGGGTTGCCTACCAGGACCTGGAGTTCCTTGCCGATCCCAAACTCCGTCCCACGCGGATGGAGCTGGAGTTGCTCAAACCCGAACTGGCCTTTGAGCGGGAGAAAATCAACTCGACGGTTGTCGTGTTTGGCAGCACCCGCATCGTGGATGAGCCGGAAGCCCGGCGTTTGCTGGAGGAAGCCGAGGCCGCCCTCCGCGCCGATCCGCACAATCCCAAGCTCAAGCGGGCGGTTTATCGGGCACAGCGGCTTCTTGCCAAGAGCCGGTATTACGATCTTGCCCGACAGTTTGCCTATCTCGTGTCCCAATCCTGCAAACAGGATGGGCAGTGCGACTACGTCATTTGCACCGGGGGAGGCCCCGGCATTATGGAGGCCGCCAATCGGGGGGCCTACGAAGCGGGGGCAAAATCGATCGGCCTCAACATTCGGTTGCCACTGGAGCAAATTCCAAATCCCTACATTACGCCCGAACTTTGCTTCCAATTCCGTTATTTTGCTCTCCGGAAGTTTCATTTCCTTTTGCGGGCCAAGGCCCTCGTGGTATTCCCAGGTGGGTTTGGAACACTGGACGAACTGACCGATGCCCTCACACTTCGGCAGACAGGAAGGATGCAACCCATCCCCATCATCATCTTTGGGCGGGAGTACTGGGAACGCGTGATCGATTTTCAATTTCTCGCCGATGAGGGTGTGATCGACGACGAAGACCTCAATCTTTTCGAGTTTGCCGAGACGGCCGAAGAGGCCTGGGATAAGATTTGCCGGTTTCACCATCTCAGCGCCCTGCACGCAGTTCCTGTTCACTGGGAAAACGGGGGTGGAATCGCCCATTGAGTGTTGCTCGGTAAACTGCCGGGAAACGAGCGATTTGAGTCCTCCTTGAGGACGCTCCGTGGCCCTCTTGCTTGCTTTTCTTCTTAAAACTTCATACGGTTATAAATGCCCAGGCAGAATTTGGTCTCCCGGGTGAGGTGCGAGTGTGCTCGTTTCATGGCTTGGTGCGATTCGGTGGAAAGGCTGGCCGGTATGTTCACGCGTAAATGTCTGAAAGTGAGTGCGTCGATGGGGTGTTGCTTTGTGGTGGGAATTCTGGTGGTAACGGGAAGCGTCCTCGCGTGGGCGGAATCGGCCAACTCGGCCGGAACCGGTGCGGCCACCTCTGAGAGTGCCCCACCGCAGGCTCCAGAAGAAATCACCGTCCCGGAAGGAACCCCGGCGCAACTGTTTCAGTTCATCGAAAAATTAAGCAAGGAATTGGGCCCCCCGGACACACAAGGATTGATGGTTTTTCGGCAAAAGCAGGCCCGGGCTATCATAACGGCCGCCGATAAAATCATCTCTCAAGCCGGTACCGATGCTTCGACGATTGACAGAGCTCTCCAATGGAAATTCCAGGCCCTCCTGCAACTGTTGCGAATGCGGGATCCCGAGGTTCAAAAGCTCCTCCCTGAAATGGCGCAACAACTGGTTTCTCTCGCCAACCGGATCCTTGGTGGCAAACCACCGCTCAAAGAAGAGGACGTAAAAGCGGCCGCCCAATGGGCTTTGATGGGCGCTCGACTTGGCGGTCCGGACCTGCGGCCCGACGTGACTAAGATTCCCGAGAAAATAGAACAGCTCGGGTTCAAGGATGTGGCAACCAGCGCGCGGGGCGGGGTTCTGGCTCTGAGACTCCAGATGCACTCCCAGAAGGAGAAGGATGCCCTTGCTGCTGAACTCAAAAAGTATCTTGATGAGATGCTGGGTTCGCTCAGCCAAAAAGGAAGCCCCGAAGAAACGGAGATAGCGGTGCTCCTGCAGATACTTTCGCAGTTAGAGTATGCCGAACTCGACGTCCCGGCTGGTCAGTATTGCCAAAAATTTGGCGAACTTCTGGCTAAGAGCAGCGACCCCACGATCGTCGAAACTGGCGAGCAACTTCAGGGCATTGGTCGGCGACTGGAGCTTCCCGGCAAGAAAATGGAACTGGCTGGCAAAACGACAGACGGTAAAGATTTCAACTGGGCCCAGTATCGCGGAAAAATTGTGCTGGTGGATTTCTTCGCCACGTGGTGCGGTCCCTGTCGAGCGGAAATGCCGAATATCAAGGCGAATTACGAACGCTACCACGACAAGGGGTTTGATGTGGTCGGGATAAGCATCGACGACGACCGCTCAGCACTTGACAAATACCTTGAAAGCGAAAAAATCCCCTGGACCATCATCCACGTGCAAGATCCGAGCGCCAAGGGACCTGCGGACCCCGCCCGGTATTACGGTATTGTCGCCGTTCCCACCACAATGCTGGTCGGGAAAGACGGAACTGTCCTCGCCATGGATGTCCGTGGTGAAGAGCTGGGCAAGAAGTTGGAGGAACTTCTTGGACCGGCTGACGCCAAGCCCACTGCCCCTGTTTCCGATCCGAAAGCCTCGACAACCAAAACCCCTTGATACAGCGTTTCCCCGCCTCTCGGGGTCAAGAGCAAAACGAGCAGGTTCGATCCATCCGTTCCCAGGTGGATACTGCGCACTCCGCGGCCCGACCTTCCTGCTCGGTCAACCTGGACGCGCCATTCAGATCGTGCGTCCGATAACAGCATAAGCCGCTGGCCCAACCAGTGACGAAGGTCAGGCGACAGGCACAGCTCCCGTGGGAGTGAGCATTTCCACTTTCACCAGTGGCAAATCGAATTTGGGGTTCTGGGACAGGTACCGCACTGGGTTGTTGTAGAACACCTCGAGGGCTTCGTCCAATCCATAACCACGCCGGCGGAACTCGAAAATGCACTCGTGGAGTGTCGCGGGATCGCTCGGGCCCCAGTCTGCAGAGGAATTGATGAGCGTCCGCTCCCAACCGTAACGCTCGAGCATATCCACCGCTCGCTTGGGAGAACACTTGGTGATTGGGTAGAGCGTGAACCCCACCCAGTAGCCTGCGTCTTTTACCAGTTTGATCGTGTGCTCTTCCACATGATCAATCCAGACCCGACCGGGGTCAATGGAAAAGCCCTTCAGAACCTCCAAAATTCTTTTCGTCCCGTAGTATTTATCTTCCAGATGGGGCGTATGAACTAGGAGCAACTGATCGTATCGAAGGGCTAACTCAATCTGGGCCTCAAAAACTTCACACTCGTTTTTGGTGGACTTGTGCAACCCTGTTTCGCCCACGCCCAGCACTGTCGGTTTGCGGAAGAACTCCGGCATCTGGGAAAGTACGGCATGGCTGATTTCCAGGTTCTCGGCTTCCTTTGGATTCACGGCCACCCAGCAGAAATGGCGAATGCCGTATTGGGCTGCCCGCGTGGGCTCAAACTCACTGATCTGTCGGAAATAATCCAAAAACGTCTCGGGATAACGACGATCAAATCCCGCCCAGAAGGCCGGTTCGGCTACGGCCACCACCCCCGCAGCAGCCATCCGCTCGTAATCCTGGGTGGTTCTCGCAATGGCATGGTAATGCGGTTGAATGATCAGCATAATTTGCACACCCTTACAAAATCTGCCGACGAACGCTTGTCACTATGAAGAACTTTTGTGTGCGGCAATCCTGGCCACAATCTCCGCTTTGCCCAAGTGCCTCTGCTGCCTGTGACGGAAAAGCCTCTACCATCAGGCCGTTTATCCCATCATCCGAAACCACATCGGGTCGCTATTTTTCCAGCGGTGTCAAATCTGAGAACAACATGAGAAGCGCCTCAGTGCGATCCGGTTGGCCCCGCTGCTGGGCCAGTATATCGAGAGCCTGCCGAATCTTCGTCCAGCGGACGTCCTCCTGCTCCCCGTTGCGATTTTCGGCCCGATCGTACCGATCCAGAGTGGCCGCAATCTCCAACAAGTAGGAACGCAACTCCAGAAACGACTGATTCACCACCTGATCGCGTGTCAACCTTGTCATGAGCGGATGAATTACCCTATGGTACCACGTCACCCTTCGAAAACGGAGCAAACGACACTTTCACGATCTCGCGTCGCCGACGGCCGAACTTCAAGTCATGGCTCATCGTCTGCGATGGACCCTGGTTTATTCTAACTGGCGGTCAAGCACAGAAAAACCATCACCAAAAAGGGGCAGCCTGTCGGGACCAGTGATGAGGAATGGACCATCCAAACGCCAAACGCGGACCTGACGAGCGGCTCCCTCTCACATAGAGGGGCACGCTTGTGGTGGTCGTGCTCATCTCGCTGGCGCCTGCGCTAGCAGAATTTACAACGCCGATGGCTCCTGCTGTATGATACACGTTGCAGCTTTCACACAAAATTATCAGGTCGCCTGAACCAAAGCTCTCTCCTATGCTCGCAAAACGCTGTCCCGTATGTGCTAGCGTGCTCGATGAGGAAGACCTGTTTTGCCCCAACTGTGGGCGAGAGGCTCCCGTATCTCCTGGGGAGAATGCGTCGCCGAAGCCGCAGGCGCTCGTTTTCAAGAATCGCTTTACGTGTGACGGATGTGGAGCCGCGATGAGCTATGATGCCTCGGCCCGAGCCCTGCGCTGCCCGTTTTGCGGCTCCGTCGAGTTACGTCCGCAACCGGATGGACAAACGGTCTTTCCGTCAAAAGTCATTCCGTTCGCCATCAATCGCGAGCAAGCCCTGCAGATCCTCCGCGTCCAGATGAAAACCGGCTTTCTTCTACCGACAGATCTTGCCCAGGAGGCCGCCGTCACCCAGATTGTGCCAGTATTTGTGCCCTTTTGGTGTTTTTCCGCCGAGACTCACACGTACTGGACGGCGGACACCAACCAGGTGCCACTCACAGCCCGGGGAAACTGGCGGCCACTTTTTGGGGAACTGCGGAACTCCTACGACTCAATCCTTGTCCCCGCCAGCAGCGTGTTGACCCACGAAGAAACCCATGGACTGGGCCGCTACGACTTTTCTCGGGCCGTTCCGGCAACCGCAATAGATCTGGAGAATATCACGGTCGAGCAATTCCGTGTTCCCCGCAAATACGCCCGCCCACTGGCGAAGCGGATGATTGAGGAACTGGAAACCGCCGAAAGCATCCGGCGGTATGTCCCGGGAAGCGCCAGAAATATTCATGTCAATGTCAAGGTCACCAAACTGTCGGGAGAACCAGTGCTTTTGCCGGTGTGGATTTTGGCTTATCGCTACCGAGGCCGGGTGTATCGGTTTGTGATCAACGGCCAGAGCGGCCACCCGTTCGGCCAGTTGCCGCTGTCCCCCTGGAAAATCCTCCTGGCCTGCCTGATCGTGGGTGCGGTGGTTCTGGGATTTTTCGCGTTGCTTTCTGCCGTTTTGAAGTGAGGCCGGTGCTAACCGATGCGCCATTTCCCGCAACTCCCGGCTGATCTTTGCGCACGAGGACATCCTCTGGTATATTGCGATCACTTGGGCAGGTTGGGAAATACGGTTGGAGTATACGCCGCTTTGCGGACAATCTACGACAATGGTACGCGAACCGGTCCTCAGGCCGACGAAGATTCCCGAAGATGAGGATCGTCTCCTCCGTCCCCAGCGGATGGAGGAGATGGTCGGCCAGCGCGCGGTCTACGAACGTCTCAAAATCGCCATCGATGCAGCACTCAAACGCAACGAACCTCTGGGGCACATCCTTTTTGATGGACCGCCAGGGCTGGGCAAAACAACCTTTGCGCTGTGTATTCCACGACATCTCGGGGTCAGCGTGCAAATCGCCAGCGGGGCCACGTTGAAGGCGCCCAAAGATTTAATTCCCTACCTCACCAATGCGGAAGAGCGCTCGGTTCTTTTCATCGACGAAATCCACCGGATGCAAAAGGCGGTGGAGGAATTCCTCTATCCCGCCATGGAGGATTTCCGGATCGACATCACGCTGGGAGAAGGCGTCAATGCTCGCACGCTGAACATTCGACTCAAGCCCTTCACGCTGATCGGTGCCACCACGCGTTCCGGTTTGCTTTCTGCTCCGCTGCGGGACCGCTTTCACATGCGCGAGCACCTCGATTTTTACACGGTAGAAGAGCTCGCCGAGATCGTCCGCCGCAATGCCCGCAAGCTGAATGTCGCCATCGAAGATGACGCAGCGGAAGAGATCGCACGTCGCAGCCGCGGGACTCCGCGGATTGCCAATAACCGTCTTCGCTGGGTGAGAGACTACGCCACGAGCAAGGCTCGCGGCCGAATCACCCGGAGTGTCGCGGAGGACGCCCTCAAGATGCAGGGAGTTGATTCCCTGGGGTTGGATCCCCAAGACCGCAAATACCTCGAAACCATAGCGAGGGTGTTCAATGGTGGCCCGGTAGGTGTGGAAGCCGTCGCCCACACGCTCAACCTTTCACCCGATACCCTGGTGGACGAGGTGGAACCCTACCTGCTGCGCTGCGAGCTGCTGATTCGAACACCGCGGGGTAGAAAGATTACGGCAAAGGCGTATGAGCACCTCGGTCTGACGGGGCTTCGTCCCCCTCAGCCGGAACAGGGATTTTTATTCTGAATCCCGTTTGGATTTTGTTGTTTCCGGCTCAGCGATCTCTTCAAAATTGAGAATCTCGGCATCGGTGACGACCACCGTGGGATCTCCGGACATCACCACGGAATCGTTGAACGCCCCTTCCGCCTGTCCGCTACCCCCCTCGCCGCTCACGACGGCGGCACTTTCACTAGCCTGAACAGCACTCTCCTCCGCAGATTTGCTTTTCTTTTTCTTCTTTTTCTTAGACTTACTCACGATTTCGGGATGCAGACGCCGAAGCTGGCCGCAGGCCGCCTCAATTTCGGCCCCTTTTCGATAGCGAACCGTCACCTGAATACCCGCCCGATCGAGAACGTCCACAAATCGGGCGACATCCCGACGCTCGGGCGGCTCATACGGTAATCCCTGAATGGGATTGTAAGGAATCAGATTCACCAGGGCGTTCCTTCCCTTGAGAAGTTGCGCCAGTTCCTGGGCATGTTGCGGCCGATCATTGATCTCTCTCAAAAGAACGTATTCGTATGTCACCCGACGGCCGGTCTTAGCAAAGTACTCGTCAGCCGCTGACAGGATCGCCTGAATACCGATCCTTCGGTTCGCGGGCACCAATTGGTTGCGCAACTCATCGTTGGGAGCGTGCAGGGACACCGCTAGGTGGTATTGGAGATCGAGCTCGGCCAGGCGGCGGATCGCATGCGGCAACCCCACGGTGGAAATGGTCACATGCCTGGCGCTAATGCCAAGGCCGTCTTTGTGGGTAGCACGGTAGAGGGCGCCCAGCAATCGCCCCAGATTGGCCAGCGGCTCTCCCATCCCCATCACAACGATATGACTAAGCCGCTCGTCAGGCTCGAGGAGGCACTTGAGGTGGAGAATCTGCTCGAGGATTTCCCCGCTCGTGAGATTCCGAACCACGCCGTCCAGACCGCTGGCACAAAAGACACATCCCATTCCGCAACCGACCTGCGTGCTTATGCACACTGTGCGATTACCCTTGTCGTCGCGGAGCAGGACACATTCGATGTATTCGCCGTCCTGGGTCCGCAGGAGAAGCTTTTCCGTGCCATCCGAGGCTTTTCGATGGGAGACGACCTGCATGGTGAATACCTTGAAGGCTTTCCGCAGGTCCTTCCGCACCACCTTCGGGACATCACTCATTTCATCGAAGGGGACCTTAGGCGAATCGTACACCCAGCGAAGAACCTGGGCTACACGATAACCCGGCTGTCCCTTACTGATGAACCAGTCCCTCAACTGCCGCCAAGAATAATCCAGAATATGCTCCACGGTCTGATACCTCCTCGGTAACCTGGCCCGCCCCTCGCCACCATTATGGATTTTCGGCCCATTTAAAACTATTTTTCGTCGGACGAGTTATTTTGCCAAGAGTTTCTCCTTTGTCAACGTGATTACCGTCAATCTTAACTCGCCATTGGTCCATACTTTACACAAAAGCGTCACTCTTCAGAATCACTTCACCGGGTTATTCTGCTTCCCTTGTACCCGCCTGCACTCCGTTGTAGGATAGGGTCATCGTTCTTACGACGAATCGCGATTGTTGGGTCTTTGGTTTCGATGGTTTTGCCGTTTGGAGGTTTCCCCATGGTACGTTTTTCGAAACTTTGTTCCTGGTTGGCGATCGCCGCTGCTGTTACATGGGCGTCCGCCACAAATCTGTGTGCCAAGGAGAATCCTGAACTTCCCCAGGGTCATCCAGACTCCAGCCAGTGGCCCGATCTGTTCGCCCCCGATCTTTCCAACGCCATTTTCCCCAAGGGAGTCTGGTCGTGGCAGGACGGCGTTCTGACTGCCGCCGAAGACCAGTGTATTTGGACTAAAGACCAGTATACCAATTTTGTGCTTGATTTGGAATTTAAAAATGCGGAAGGCACCAACAGCGGCGTTGTCGTACGGTGCAGCGATATCAAGAACTGGATCCCCAATTCCATCGAAGTCCAGATCTGCGACGACTTCGCCGAAAAATGGGCCAAGATGCCGAAAACGTGGCATTGCGGGGCCATCTTCGGGCACCTCGCTCCAACCAAGTCAATGGTCAAAAAACCGGGCGAGTGGAACCGGATGACCATCACCTGTCGCGGCCCGATGGTGTACGTCGTGCTCAATGGCGAACTCGTCACCCAGATGGATATGCGGAAATGGACTTCCGCTAAGACCAACCCCGACGGGAGTGAGATCCCACCCTGGCTGAGTCGGCCAGTCGCTGAGCTTTCTCTCACCGGTCACATTGGGCTGCAGGGTAAACACGGTGATGCCCCTATTTGGTTCCGCAACATCAAGATCAAAGTTCTGGAAGACTGAGGATTGCACCGGTAAGCACATCTCCGTTCTT
This sequence comes from Thermogutta sp., assembly GCF_039793925.1. GTDB lineage: Bacteria > Planctomycetota > Planctomycetia > Pirellulales > Thermoguttaceae > Thermogutta. The sequence continues at coordinate 42,522 of NZ_JBAMME010000379.1, forward strand.
GGCCACCATTGAGCCCATTACACCCCGGGATACAGCTATCCCGGGGTTTTCTAGTTTTTTACGGGGCCAGAAGGCCAGTGCTGGGATCTGTGGCCTCCTGTTACCTGCATTTCTTGCGCGATGTGCTTTTTTCACGAGGAGCTCTCACGAAAGGGGTTGGGCGTTGGTTTTTGCCACGGTGTTCTCATCCGTCTGCCTTCGGTTCTATGGCGCGTGCAAATGCCGTCGGGGACCTTTTTCGGCCGTCATCCATGCACAGGGTCGGTCAACGCTATTCCCTGGCCTTTTCGAGTGGTCCTGGTACACTGAATAGTGGAAACTGATTGTTGAGCTTATTCGCGACTCCCTGGTCAAGGCAGCTCCAACCTATCACGGAAAGTGATCATCAATGGACCCCCAACAGTTGGGACCTTATCGCATCATCAGGCGACTGGGGCGCGGGGGCATGGGTGCGGTTTATGAGGGGGTGCATATCGAAACGGGCGAGCCAGCAGCGGTCAAGACCCTCTCTGAGGCTCTTCTCGAGGAACCCGACTTCCGCGCTCGATTCGAACTCGAAATCGAAACCCTGCGGAAACTCAATCACCCCAATATCGTGCGTTTGCTGGGATTTGGAGAGGAAAACGGGGTCCTTTTTTACGTGATGGAGCTGGTCCGGGGTCCCAGTCTGGATCAGGAACTCAAAGCCGGTCGCAAGTTCACGTGGCGCGAAGTTACTCAAATTGGCATCCAGGTATGCCATGCACTGAAGCACGCCCACGATCGGGGCATCATTCATCGGGACCTTAAACCGGCCAATCTGCTTCGAGCCGAAGACGGAACAATAAAGCTTTCCGACTTCGGTATCGCACGACTTTTCGGGGCCCCCAGCCACACAGGCGCGGGTAGTGTGCTGGGAACGATCGAGTATATGGCGCCGGAGCAGGCGGAGGCCCAGCCGATTGGCCCCAAGGCGGATCTTTATAGTCTGGGGGCAGTCCTTTATGCGCTGCTGGTGGGCCGGCCGCCGTTCAAGGTCACGTCGTTTGCACAAATTCTCCATCTCCATCGGACATCCCGGCCGGACCCTGTTCGGTTGTACGTTCCGGACTGCCCCGAGGAACTGGATCGCATCATCCAAGAGCTTTTGCAACGCGATCCCGACAAGCGGATCACGAATGCCTCGCTGGCAGCCAGGCGACTTCAGGCAATGCTTCATGCCCTCGATCGCGAAAACGTGACGTCACCTGTTCCTTCCAATACCCTGGTGCTACCAACGTCCCAGCCGATGGATTTTGGAGTGGGCACGCCAGAAGAGAAGCCGGGTGTCCCCTCGATGACGCCCACGGTCACCCTTCCCAGCAAGAAGGCTTCCGATGAACCGATCGCCGAAGCAAGCGAGTTTTCGAGTGTTGATTCGGCGCAGCTTGCTCCCACCCGTGCGGCCGAGCCAGACGAACTTCTCCGTTTACTCCATCGAGAAGACCTGATCGGCACGCCGTCCCAGTGGCAACCGACCGTGGAGGCTACCGCGGTGCAGGAATCCCCGCGGGCCGGGGCCGTGGAAACTCCCGCAGAGCCTTCACCGGCCAGTTCGCCGAAAACAGGAACATCGGAAACCTCCGCTGCAACAGCAACTTCCGGGCGGTTTGTGCAGGTCAGACCGGAGGATCTCGATCGCATCGAACCACCTCCCAGCGCCCGACAACCGCTCTTCTCCCTCCAGACAGCCATACTGCTTGGGGCCCTCGTTTTGCTGGCTGGAACGATCTGGTACATGCTTCAGCCGCCATCGGCGGACCAAATTTACCACCGGATTGTAAGCCGCGTGGGCGACGGGTCCGACCCGGACGCCCTTCTCACAGCAGCCCCGGATATTGAGGTCTTTCTGTCGCGTTATTCAGACGATCCTCGGGCAGGAGAGATACGAGATTACCAGCAGGAGATCGACCTCCTTCGGATGGAAAGAAAATTTGAGCTCCAGGCGCGTCAGCGGGCGGCCGCACGGACGGCGATTCCTATTGAGCAAGATTATCTCGAAGCGCTCCGCTATCTGCAAATTGATCCCACCCTCGCGATGCAAAAACTGGAGGCAATTCTCGCCCTCTATGGTCACGAATCGTCTTCCGAGAATTCCAGTGAACCAAACGCCTCCGGCAAAGGGCCGCGCCGACCCGTGGGACACACCGAAGAGTGCCTGGAGCTGGTGCGGCGCCGCCTGGAACGCCTCAGACGTGAACTGGAGCCCGCCATCAGCAACCAGCGGGATTTGCTGGAATGGCGGTTGAATGAGGCTGATCGCATCGAAAAGACGCAGCCCGAACTCGCACGAAAGATCCGCGAGGCGGTAATCGAACTTTATGGACAGAAGGAGTGGGCCCAACCATTTGTGGAGCGGGCCCGCCGAGGACTCCAGTCCCACATGGCGGTCGGAAACGACAGTCCTGTTGGCTCCTCATCTGCCCCCGAGAATTCGCCCTGAAAGGGCTGGAGAAATTCCATCCCCAAAGGTGTTTTCAGATTCGTCCTGTTGATGACATCGTCAAGACAGAACCGGTTTGGGTCGCATATCTGCTCCCGGAACGTTAGAGTCCCCGTTTTTGACAAGCGGCCTGCGGCGTCTTTTGTGAAGTGTCCTTTTCCGCCAGAATGATGCACGATCTACAGCCTGAAACTACTTTGCATCACCCCGGCGGCCTGGTTGCAGGCACCACTCAATTCCCACGGCGGCCCACACTGCCAGGATGGGCGCAAGCGGCGCCCTCATTCGAATGTTACTCCAATACAAGGTGTGAACCAAGCTGAGCGTTACTGCGAGGCCCAATCCCCAAACGGTCAGGGACCAAGCTGAGGCGTTCTTTTCCCGGCGAGCCCTGTTGATTACAAGAAGCAGCCCGATCAAAGCAAACAGGTATTCTGTCAGGTAGAACACCCCCACTCCCCATCGGGCCAGCCGCACAGAAAGCGGCTCGTGAGGGTCAAGCTGGTGGGGGACGGGTCGCCATAACTGGAACAGCCGGTACGCACACGAGTAAAGAAACATGCCTGGCTGCTCGCGGATGGTTTTCCAGGCCCGGTCGTAAGCCAGGCGATCGGCCGTCAGTTCGTTCCAGCCGGCTTCCGTAGCCACCGTTTGCTGCCAGCGCCGGTTAAACTCAGCGGCATCCCAGACGAGTTGACCCTCGGGATTTTGTAAAAACCGATAAAACTCTCCATTGTTGGCGAGATAGAAAGTGTAACCGCCATGGGTCGTGCCGATGATCACTTTTCCGAAGACGAAGAGATTCCGAAGACCCCACGGAAACATGGCCAAAACGAATCCCAAGCCCAGCCACAGGATCGGACGTAACTTTTGACAGAGCGTGGTCGCAGATAGGGCACGCCACGATCGTCGCTGGTCAACGACGGTGCCCCCGTGCGAGACACCTATGTCCAACGACGAGGACGCCATTTGGTCGGCAAAATTTTTATCGCCTTTCCTCGGCATCAAGAAAACGAGCGCGAGACATCCAGCGGCGAAAGGCCACAGAAGAAAGGTGGGCCTTGTCAATGCGCACGCGCCCAGGAGCAGTCCCAAAGCCAACCAGGCAGGTCCTGACGGGCGATTTGCGACTCTGCTTGCGAACCACACGACGAGCACTGCAAGAAAGGCGCTCTGCGTCTCCGTCATCACTAGTCGGCTGGAATGAAGGAGAAGGGGATCCAAACCCGCCAGCAACACCGCCAGCACGGCCGCGCGGAGCCCGTTGACCCGGCCTGCGAGAATCCCCGCACACAGCGCGGTCGCCCAGCCCATCATGAGGTGCAAAGCCCCTACACCAACCCGCCAGAAACCATCGCAACACGCCTGAATCCCTGCCAGCAGCAAGGGGTAAAGTGGTGGACGATAGGCCGTGGCCCGGCCGTCAACACTGAAACTCCCCCGCGTGACCAACTCCCGGGCAACATGCTGATAGCTGTCGGGATCGGTCGTCAGAGCGCCCGGGACGACAAGCACCACCAATCGACCAAGCAGCACGGCCAGGGCGCAGGCGGGGAGCAACTGTCCCGAAGCAAACGGACGCCGTGTGGTAGAGATTCCGTCCGGTCGAAAGCTGATCATGAAAGATCAAGATAAAGAGACCCCCGGGGGACTGCCAGATCCCGTGCCTGCGATTCGGCCTGGAGTGGCCTCCTCATCACCAGACGACATCGAACCCGAGGGAAACACCCTGGAAGAACACGGTCCCGTTGTCGTTGATCCGCCCCGGGCTGAGCAGGGTGAAATCCACCTGTTCCGGTGCCAGGGCCACTCCGTCCAACCACATCATGTCGTAGGCCCCGAACACGCGGACACGATCCCAAAGGCGATAATTGGCAACAATGCTGACTTCACCCATAAAGGAGACGTCGTCATCTTTGGCATAACGAGTGATGTGATTTGGGGCGTGGGCCAGGGCAAAGTCGGTGAACTGTTCCGCCCAATTGAACATGGGCGCTGCTTTGACACGGGCTCCCCATTCAAAGCGGTGCCGCCGGAACAGGAGTTCACCAGCGAGCTGGATTCCGAAGGTGTCGTTTTGAGTCCAGATGGTTTGCCGGGCGTAAAGCGGTTCGGTTCCCCCACCGGTTACCACTGTGCCGCGGCTGTCAAAGGTGAATCCCTCGTCGAAAGAAAGGCTGCGAAATCCAACGGCATAGTTGAAATACATGCCCGGCTGGCACTGCCGCTGCCACCGGCCATTGGGAAGCAGCGCGAGTCGGTCAGGACGTGGCCGCGGCTTGAACCACCAGTTCAGCTCGAAATTGTTGATTTCCGACTCGTAACGAATCTGATGCGTGTCCGCGTAGTTGAAGTCAAGCAAGCCGTAGAAAGAGAACAGGTCGCCCGCGGTAAACTGGGTGCCACCAAATAAGTCGGAATTGTACGTAACACGCTGCCCACGCACCGCCTGCGTATCCTTCCACTCGTTGAGTCCCCAGTAGACGAACTCGATGAACTGGTCGCGGTTCTCGCGATCGTTGCCCAGATAATAAAGGACCCGGGTTTCATATCCGCCAGCCACATCAAAATTGGCGTCACTCGTGTTGAGCACTCCATTGCCGAACGCATCCACAGAAAGGAGCTTGGGTCTTGCGCGGCCGCGATTGAGAATTTTTGCACCGTTGTACCATGTCCACAGATGCGGGCAATCGTAACCGGCACCGCAGATTTCACAGCAGGGGGCAGTGCCCTGGGTGGGAACCGGCTCGTTCTGGGAAGCCGCCCTGTCCCACGTACCGAGAGGCCATTCCCGATCGGGGCTCTGCTTTGTTCCCTCTTCCGCGATCCAAGCTAGACTGTCGCCCGTTTGCGACTCGGCTGCCGGTCCGAGGCGTGCTCCCAAAACCAGGCACAGGGCCCACAACATCCCGCCCGTGACTGCTCGCCAAAGGACTCGTCTCACGCGTGCGCCTCCGTGTCAATCTTCTTGCCGCCGATAGACCAAGCCCGGCTGGCTGTTCAGAGCCGATACTGCATTTTGCTCATCGGCCAAAGCATGCCAGAAGAACAGAAATAATCGCTAAAATCGACATCTTTGGTACGGCCGGCACTGCAGCTACACTCAGCACATCGCGCATCATCTCCCCATCATGCATTCTTTTGCCGAACAACTTGGGGAGATTAAGATTGCCTAATTTGCGAGATTCACGATCCTCTCCCCGTATTGTGGATTTCCGGTAGCCGGCAGAGTGCGGCTTTTCTCTAGTGCTCTGTATATCTTTCCCAGCCTTCACAACCCATTCATTTGTCCACTCTATTTCACTTTTGCTGCCTTATCTCCGATGTCAATCTCTAGCTGATGCATATTCTGCGAAGGTGCAGAGAAATAGAAATTATGAACAAGCTAGAGTGTATAACAGACATACACGACTCACAGTATATACACAGTGCACGAAGTATGCGTACTTCACAATAAATGCATGTGATGGAGAAAGCACTGTCAAGGATGACCGCCATGGATTACACCCGCGAAAATTTGAGGACCGTGCAAGAGATGTCCCCGCGATCCTTGCGCATCGTTACCGAAGAGTTCACTCCCCCGCCTTCCGCAGACGTCAGCACCATTGCTGGATGGCGACAATTCTGTCGCTCCTTTCTGGAAGCGACGGGTTGCCTTCTCCGGTTTATTCCTGGAGTTGAGCCAACTAGCCCCCAGGATGTTCCTGTGGTCGCGCCGCAAGCGGAGGGCGCCCAGCCCGAGCACAACTGTCGTCCGTTTGGTCACCTCCGAATTGATCCAACCGATCGTGCGAGGGAAAAGCTTTCTCCGGCGCATCCCGCCGTGGAAATTGCCCGCAGCGTGGCAGGCATGCTGGGAGAGATTCTCGCCATCCGCACCGCGTTGTGGGAACGCGAGGCTGAGCTGGCGGCGGGTATTCCTCTGATCCCCCACCCAGAAGAAGCCCAGCACCTTGCCCGACGGCTGGAAGAGGTGCTTCGCGCAGCGGCCACGGCGGTCGGGGCGCAGGGGGCGGCGGTGTATCTTCTCGATGCGAGCACGAGTTATCTCAAAGTCCGCGCGGTGTGGGGATTGCCACTCACCCGGCTCCTCGCCCCGCCCCGAATGCTCAAAGAGTCACTCGCTGATCTGGAAGCTATGCTGGGCCATGCGGTGGCGCTGGAAACCGCTGCCCAGATCGCTCACTGGCGTCCCCCGGAACCGTGTGCCTCTGCGGTGTGCCTGCCGATTTCGACACCCACCATCATCCTGGGAACACTTTGGGTGTTTGCCCAGGAAGAACGCTCTTTTTCCGAAAGGGACATCGACCTTTTGGAGGTGACGGCCGGCCGAGTGGCAGCCGAACTCGAGCGGGAAGCCGCCCTCCAGACAGCTCTCCAGGCCGCTCACTTGCAACGGCAGCTGGAAACGGCGCAGCGACTTCTCCGCAGTCAGTTGCCCGTCATTTCCCCACTCGTCGATGGATGGGAGCTTGCGGGCTGGCTTGAAACCGACCGGCCAGGCGGTGCATTCTACGACTGGTGCTGTGGCCGGGACGGCCGAATCCATTTTGCGATGGGTGAAATGCCCGACGATTCCCTCCGCAATACCCTTGTCATGACGTCTGTGCGGAGTGCCTGGCGAGCGCTGTGCCAGTATGCGAAGGATCCTGGAAAACTCGTCGAGCAACTCAACCTAACACTTTGGACAGGGTCAGCCGGTGACCAGGCCGCCGCCATCTTCTGTGGCCTGATCGACCCTCGCGGCTCCAATCTCCGCATGGCCTCCGCCGGGGCCATTCATGGCGTCCTTATCACGCCCAAGCGTCATCGCGTTGTTCCCTCCAGCGGAGCGCTGCTTGGTATTGATCCAGAATCGGGATATACGCCCCATCGCTGGATGGTACCCGAAGGCTCCATACTCGTCGTGGCAACGACCGCAGCGCGGCAGGCGACAGACGCCCAGCACCGTCCCCTTTGGGAAACGCAACTCCTGCCGATGATCAGCAGCCATCTCCACCTGCCAGTTAAAACGCTCATCGAAAATGCCCAAGGCATCCTCGAAGAGCGGACCTCCGTTGATCAGGGTACAGTGGGGATTCTCATGATCAAGCGGCGCAATTCCTCCCCCACACGTAACTCGCGGAAGAAAGAGACATCGTAGATTCCCGGCCTTCTGAAAACCGGGCTGCAGCAAAATGATGAGCTTGTGGCTAAGCTTCGTTCTTATCGCGGTACTGAACCTCGCCCTGGGAGTGGCCACCGCTATCTATTTCCGCCGTTACATTGACATTCTGCGGACCACCCCAGAAAACTCCGGCGACGGTAATATCATAACCAGAATCCAAACGAGTGATGGTGAATCACCCCCCGAGTCAGCCGCGTCCAACCAAGTCTCGTTGCTCTCCAAGAATGGGTCGTCGCCAAATTATGATAGGGAAGAGTCACCCGGCGCGACGGACGATATTTCGGATCCAGAAAATGGCGACGGTCGCACCGATCAGATTTTCGATGGTCCCGAGGTGTCAGAAACTCTTCCCACAGGGGAATCACAACAAAACGGAGAGATCTTCGCAGCAGGAGTCAGCTCTCAAGGTGCGACGAGCGTCGCACCCCACACTCATGATGCGCCAACGGACGAAGAGAGTTCCCGACCCACCGGCACAACGGAGGCACAGGAATCAACACTTTCACCCGCGTCTTTCGGATTGGGCAGCTTAGATGATTCGGCGAGCGAGGTCGATGCTCTTTCAACCGACGAACCCTCTTCCTCTCCAGTGCTTCAACTTCTCCGGCAGACGGACAGCGTGATCGATCAGCTCCGTCATCTGCATGACCAGCTCTTCGGTCAATCGCCCGTTGATCGGGAAGCCCTGGCGTCGCTGCTGAGCGGGGTCGAACCGATCATCGAAGAGCTGATTGGAGAGTACCATCAAGTCCTCCCTGATATCGTGAATGCGGACTCCAATCCGCCTCCCGATGAAATACTTTCTCACCTGCATGAACAGGTGCTCGCATTGCAACAGGCGGAAGTCCGGCTCACAAGCATCGATCTGCGGGGTGACTTCCACGCCACTTTGAAAGAGGTCCAGGGAGAATGCAGCCGTGTGCTGGGATCCGTTCATGGATTGCGCGATGCGCTGGAAGCCGTTTATGCCCACGAGACAGCCACCAGCGATGCCCCACCCGCGCTAACGTCTCCCGTTTGCTTCGACCCGCTCACCGGTCTTTTCAATCGGGTTGGCCTGGAAAGGTTCTTGCAAACGCACACGCTGACCAGGCTGGCCAGAGATCGGTTGACGGCCGTGCTGTTTGATCTCGACCAGTTCGCAAGGGTCAATCAACGGTTCGGTCATCGCCTGGGTGACCAGACCCTGGCCGCTATTGCAAAGGTTTTCCAACAGGCTTCCCTGCGGCAGGCCACGTGGGTGCGTTATGGCGGTGATCAATTCCTCCTTCTGCTGCGTGAGACAGATGCTCGGCAAGGTGTCCAACACGCAGAGCAACTGCGGCAACACTTTGAAGTAGCCCAATTTGCGATCGCCAATGACACGGTCCATCTCACACTGTCTGCCGCGGTGACCGAGTTACGCAACGACGACACCTCCACGACCATATTTCTGCGATTGCTGGAGACGCTCAAAAAGGCCAAACGCGCCGGAGGCAACCGAACGTTCGTCCACAACGGCCAGGCACCCAGCCCAGTGGTTCCGCCCAATCTCCAGGTAGAGGAGAAAACTTACCAGGTGTTTGCCCCCACGTCCACGGCAGAACAGGCAGCCGCCGTGGAAGAGGCGTTCCGTCGCGGGTGAGGTTGCCCCCGCTGCTCGAGGTACCGGACGGACAGGCAGTCGAATCCTGGCCCGGGATGAGCGGTTACGCGATCCGGGTGTGGCGGAGTGCTTCGCGCGGTTTTCCTGCTCACTCGAAATGGTACACTAACGGTTAGGCCGGGAATGACTGCCACGCAACCGCCTGGGTGTACGGTGTCGAGTTGCCCTCGGGTGGTGGGTTGATCAGCCTAACCCAACGCGTCGGTCAGCTCCGGCTCCTTTGTACGAGCAATTTCCATCCGACGACAGTTTTCTTCACATTAGGTGAGCTTTGCATCCATGAACGACTCTTGGCCCTCTCACCCCGACAACGAGCGCTATCCCGAAGACCGGCGGTCGCCCTGGTGGGAAGACGCAACTGGGAATGCCCCATTGCGTTCCGACGACTCTGCCTATCGTGAAGCGGGGATACCGCGTGAACCGGAGGTCATTCGGGCAGAGTTTGCGCCACGGCCTCCCCAGCCTTCCCGGGCCAGGTGGATTGTCCCTCTCATCCTCTTTGTGCTCACATGTCTGAGCACGTTCGCGGCGGCTCAAGGATTTCAGAGGCCCCTGGAAGGACTGAAATACTCGATCTGTATCATGGCTGTACTCCTTTCACACGAGATGGGCCACTTCCTCCAGGCCCTGCGCTACGGTGCACCGGCGACACTGCCGTTCTTTTTGCCCATGCCGTTCTCCCCGATTGGCACATTCGGGGCGGTCATCGCCATGGACACTCGTCGCCTGGATCGCCGTGCTCTGTTTGATATCGGGATCACCGGGCCGCTGGCGGGCCTCATTCCCACATTGGTTTTCACCATCGTGGGGATTCAGCAATCCCAGGTGGTTCCGGTTGTTCGGGGCCCAGCTTTTATGGAATTGGGAGAGCCGCTCCTTTTCACCTATCTGACACAGTGGATTAAAGGCCCCCTGCCCGAGGGTTACACCCTCCTTGTGGGCCCAATGGCATTCGCCGGCTGGGTGGGCATGCTCATTACGGCTCTCAATTTAATTCCCATCGGACAACTGGACGGCGGGCACATTTTGTACGCCTTATTAGGGAAACGGGCCAACGCTTTCGGGCTTTTCCTGCTTCTGGCTGCGATTGCCGCGGTGGTCATCTTCGGCTACTGGGGATGGCTCCTGATGATCTTCCTGCTGGGGCTGTTGGGACCAGAACATCCCCCGACCGCGAACGACGAGGCTCCGCTCGGCTGGGGACGTGTCATTCTAGGCTGGTTGGTTCTGGCTTTCATCATTGTGGGATTCACCCCAGAGCCGTTCAAATTGTAAATCTTTTTTACGAAAATTGGGTGAGGGGATTCCTCGCTCCCATGCAGGTAAAAAATGGGAGACGATAGAACTCACGCGGGGAGCGCCCACCGAAAACACTCTCACAACGGCACCAGGGTGGTCCGGGAGCTCCGGTTCCGTACACACGGCAGTGCGCGCCGCAAGACGTCCCCCACCTAAGTTGTGATGAGACCGAAAAAAGCACAAGCCCGGCAGCGTCGCGGGAAGCGTCATTTAGCGTTATTCCCGAAGGAGAAGAAATGATGGGCGGGCGCAGCGAGGATGTATCACCCTCTGGGAAGCGGCGGTTTCGCCGTCCCCTTGGGTTGCGCATCATCGGCGGGGAATTCAAGGGGCGGCGTCTCCAGTACAGTGGGGATTGGTCCGTTCGGCCGATGCGTGACCGCGTTCGCGAGGCCGTTTTCAACATCCTCCGCGAAGCCATCCCCGGAAGCGTGGTGCTCGATATCTTCGCCGGCACCGGTGCCATGGGCCTGGAGGCCCTCAGCCGCGGGGCCTCTTTCGCCTACTTCATTGAAAAGGATCCCGTTGCCTGCCAGTTTCTCCGCAAAAACGTCTCCCACCTGGGAGTAAACGACCGTGCCGAAATCATCCCCGCCGACGTGTTCCTCTGGTGGAAACATCATACCACGTTTGCGACTCAGCCCCATGTGGCTTTCTGCTGCCCGCCGTACGAACTGTACAGCGACGCGCCGGACGCAATGAGGGACCTGATCACCGGATTAATGCGGGAATTACCATCGGACAGCGTCGTTGTTGTGGAGGCCCACGACCGCTACGATTTTTCCCAACTTCCTTTTCCCGAACGATGGGACGTTCGCACCTACAGGCCCAGCCGGATCGGGTTCTTCTGGAAGGAATCCAGCGGCGACGATGCGGCCTGATGGGGACTCATTCGAAGCTGAAGAAGACGCAGCCACCCACGCCCGCCTCCGCGGATTTTCACGCCGCCCATTCCGCCATGGAATCAACCGACGCACGTCTGTCGCGGGGGAAGCGATTCGGGCAGTGTTTCGACAAACCGCCGGATGGCGTCCCGCACGTCTCGATAGATCTCGAGAATCGCTTCCTCGTCAGTCAGTCCCTGAGCCAAACGCGGGGGATCGGGAAACGCCACATGCAGCCGCGTGGTGCTGCCGGGAAAAACGGGGCAGTTTTCCGCGGCGTCGTCGCACACGGTGATGACGTAATCGAAGGAAATGTCCAGTACCTCATTGAGATGTTTGCTGCGATGGCCCGAAATATCGACCCCCGCTTCGGCCATGACCCGAACTGCCCATGGGTTCAGCCCCTGCGGTTGCACACCCGCTGAATGGGCTTCGATGACGTCACCTTTCAGGTGTCTCGTCCACCCCTCGGCCATTTGACTGCGACACGAATTGCCTGTGCAAAGGAAGAGAATCCGCAACCTGGAGTTACGGTCAGTCTGCGTCACTCTCGATCTCCCTGAGTCATCATTCGGGAATGAGACATCAACCGGCCACTTCGCAAGCGGCCGCCGTCCGCCTGGCAATAAGCCATTCCGCAAGTTCCCCCATGCCCTGACCGGTTTTTGCGGACACTTCAAAAACGGAAGCCTGAGGATTCAATCGGGAAAGGGTCTCCCGCACGCGCTGGGGTTGAAATTCGAAATAGGGAAGAAGGTCCACTTTGCTGATGACCACCGCCTGCGTCGACTGAAAAACGGTGGGATATTTGATGACTTTGTCGTCCCCTTCTGGGACGCTCAGAATCACAATCCGCAGATTCTCGCCCAGGTCGAAACCGGCCGGGCACACCAGGTTGCCCACATTCTCAATAAACAGCCAACCTCCCCGGGAGAGTGGCAGGCCATCCAGCGCTGCCGCCACCATGTTGGCGTCCAGGTGACAGGCTCCCTCTGTGGTAATCTGGACGACGGGCAACCCTCGGGCGGAAAGCCGATCAGCGTCCACTGTCCCAGCCAGGTCACCTTCAATGACCGATATCGCTCCATTGCTGTTGAGGATCGAGGCAAGCGACTCAATGAGAGTCGTCTTGCCGCCACCTGGCGAGCCCAAAATGTTGACCACGAACACTCCCGCTTGGTGAAAGAATCTCCGGTTGGCCGCTGCCAATTGATCGTTTGCCTTTAAAATTTTTTTTGCCGCTACGATTTTCATGGAGCTCGTTCCTACCTCAAGGGATTGAGGAGCCGCAAAGTTATGAGCCTCATTGGCCTCAGTGATGTACTTCTGCCCGGCGACCCCATCGCATGAGGAACCGAATCCAGCTTTCCGAGGTTGCCGCTCATGAGCAAGCTCCTCCCTCGGGACCACTGAGCCCGGGCGCCATCATCGGAACACAAGATTCGGCCGTGAGAGACACCGCCTCGAGGCTCCTGGGAATTCCGATGACAAGCGGCTAACCCTCACCGTCCGGGCAACTGCCGTCTAAATTCACATCCGTTGGCCCGGGATTTCCGGACTCCGCCTCTTCGTCCAATTCTATCGACTGGAGCAACAAATCGCGTCCCCCTTCGATGAGCACGTCATCACTTTGACACCTGGGGCAGAAGAGGATCATTTCGCTCAGTTCGGACACCGCTCCGCACTGACGGCAACGGCAGACCGCCGCTGTCTCGTGGACGACAAGCTCGCAGCCAGGTCCCAGGACGTCCGGGCTCAAGACCTCGAAGGCAAAACGAAAAGCCTCGGGCACCACGCCAGAGAGCTTTCCAATAACCACCTCCACCCGCCGGACTCGCCCGCTCACACCACAGTCGCGAACGTGCTCCTGAATCGATTGGAGGAGGGACTCTACGATGGCCACTTCATGCATGGAACAATCTCGTCCGGCCAACTCTCAAGTGGCCGCCAATTGAACGCGAGCCCTCTCCAGGCGATGGGCGAGCAACTTGGCGATCTCCCGTGTCAACCGGTAACCGACCATCGGATCCCGATCGCACAGTTCCCGTAACGGCTTGGCCTTAATGGCGATGACTTTGGTCGGTTTGGAAGTCGTGCCGATGGCAGTCGTTCGATACGGCTCAATGAGGGCCGACCACACCAGGATGTCGCCGGCCACCAAAGTATCTACCGTTCGCTTCTCACCGTTACCGAGTTGATACTGAATCTGCACCTCTCCTTCGACAATGATGTTGAGATAGTCAGCCGGATCGCCCTCATTGAAAAGCTGGAGTCCGGCAGGATAAGACCGCTCCTCGGCCATCATGGCGATTTCCTTGAGAGACTCCTCGCTGATTTTAGCAAAATACGGATAGCGGCGCAGCATTTCGGGCGAGACCATTGTTCCGGCTCCTTTCGACCAGGTGGTTCAATTACATCGAGAGGCAACTGGCGCGCGGTGGGCACTCCCTCCCGGGTGCGATCTCCCAATCGCTCGCTTCTGCGCAGCCCATTATAGCACCTTTTGAGCTGGAACGGCACCACCCGTTAGACGGCAGCCCGCTCGTTGCGTTGGTCTGACATTATGCCGATGATGGCACTTGGGAAGCGGGTCGACAACGCATTTCCACCATCCCACCGCCCAGGTGGCCATGGAGATCGCTCGGGCTGGAACCGACCCTCCAATCCAACGTTTGGAAAGGCGCGTTGCAACACATCCCATGGCGCTGCCGGCCAACCGCGGTTCCTGATTTCATTGCCGATCTGCCACAGGGCGGGTGAGAGCCTGCCACCGCCCCGATGACCAAGAGTGGGCATGTCGTATCTTGGAACGGTTCGACGTGGTCCAACTCTGCGCTGGAGCGTCAATCACCGGCCCGCCATCATCGGGAAAAGTTCGCGGATCATTGTGATGGCTGCGGGCCCCACGAGCACTACAAAGATCCCCGGGAAAATGAACAACACAAGTGGAAAGATGAGCTTGACAGCGGTCTTCTGAGCTCGTTCCTCCGCCATTTGGCGCCGGCGTGTCCGCATCGACTCGCTTTGAGCGCGGAGGGCCTGAGCAATACTTGAGCCGAATTTTTCCGCCTGGATGATGACCGCCGCCAGAGCCCGCATGTCCTGGACACCCGTGCGGACGCCCATCTCGTGAAGGACTTCGGCTCGGGGACGTCCCATTTGCAACTGGAGGTTGGCCAGCGCGAATTCCTTGGCGATCACCGGATGCGAACTGGCTAATTCTTCGGTGACTTTTCTCATAGCCTGGTCCAGACCCAGCCCCGCCTCAACACAAACCACGAGAAGGTCGAGGGCATCGGGCAGTCCGAGAAAAATCGCTTCCTTGCGTTTCTTTGCGATAAACCACACCACCAGATCGGGTAAATAAAACGCCAATCCTCCAATGATGACCGCGGATGTCGTCGTGCTTTTTGATAATCCCCACAAGCCCAGGCTCACCGAACCGCCCAGGACAAATCCCCCAAGAAGCGCTGCAAATTTGAGCCCCAGAAAGATTTGAACAGCGCGATCGCCACGGAAGCCCGCCTCTGCCAAGCGTTGCTTCAGCCGGCTCCTTTCCACTTCCGACTTCGGCTCCAGCGGCTTGGCCAAGGCCGGCGTCGCCTTTTCTAGAACCTCGGTGAGTTTGCTCGTAGAACGCTGTGCCAGCTCGTCGGACGTCATCCGTTTTCGGGGTGTTCGGGCGAGCTCTTGCAGTCTCTCGACCCTCCGCGGCTGGCGTCCGCTGAAAATTTCCAGCATCCAGAATGCCAGTGCCGCACACATCCCGAAAACCGCGTACGGCACAAGGACGGTAAAATCGAGACTCTGGGCGATGATCGTCAGCACATCCAGCATGGTGTGGGATCCGTATTTACAGTGTTGAATCGGTTTACAGGATGACGGAGCATAGTGGGAACAATTACACCTTGATATTGACAATCTTCCGAACAACCAGCGCCCCAATGACCTGCATGACAATGGCCGTGGCAAGCATTTTCTTGCCCAGTGGATCAGTGAATAACATCATCACATAGTCGCGATTGAGATAATAAACGGCCAGGAAAATAACAATCGGCAGCGCCATAAGAACGATTCCCGATAATCGTCCTTCACCGGTCAGGGCCTGAACCTGTCCCCAGATGTTAAAGCGTTCGCGGATGAGGCTGCTGATTCGATCGAGGATTTCCGCGAGGTCGCCGCCGGTCTGCCGTTGGAGGACGACAGCTGTGGCGAAGAATTTCAGATCCATGTTGGGGATTCGATCGGCCAGATCACGCAGCGACTCTTCCAGGGGAACCCCGAGGTTTTGTTCATCGAAGACCCGTCCAAATTCCTTCCCCAGAGGAGCCGGTACTTCTCTTGCGACCAACCCGAAACCAGACGCCAAGCTTTGCCCTGCCCGCAGGGACCGCGCCAGCATGTCGAGGGCTTCCGGCAGTTGTGCAGCAAAGGCTTTCAAGCGGCGTTTGCGTCGCCACAGGAGCCAGAGAATAGGCAGGCATCCCAAAGCTGGCCCCATGATCGCCCCTACCACCCACGGTAATCGAAACACGACCGTAGCCACCAGCGCTCCCGCCATCAACGCGAGGCTGATCAGCAACAACCGGCCTGGAGAAATCGGGACGTCCGCCTGCTCGATGAGCCGATAAATACTGGGGAACTGTTCCAGAAGCCGATCTAGGAAATTCTCTTTTTGCTGGATGCTTTCGGCGAGGATTTTTTGGCTGACTGGCCCTTCCTGACCGCGCTGGGGGCGGCGGGTGAACATCTCCAGACGCGTCTGCAAGCGGTCCTCCGACCGATGGCCAAAGAGCATAGCCGCTCCCACAACGAGGGCCGATACCCCCACAAAAACGGCAATTGCAATCAGAAGGGTTGGATGGACCATATGTCAACTCACTTGCGCATTGAATTCCCAGCGAAACGTAACGATTCGTTGGTCGATTTCCACGATCGCCGCGTCTTTTGCGATGACTCTCAGGCCTCCATCATCACCCGCTGGCGGAAGATGGTGGGCGGCAGCCGGATTCCCCGGGCCTCCAGACGCGGCATAAAGGTCGGGCGAACGCCCGTGGCTACGAACTTCCCATACGCTCGGCCTTTTTCATCCACACCGTCCTGCTCAAAGCGGAAAATGTCCTGGGTGATGATCGTATCCTGTTCCATGCCCACCACCTCCGTGATATGCGTGACGCGCCGCACACCCCCTTGGAGCCGGTTGGCCTGAATGAGCAAATTCACCGCGCTGGCAATTTGTGTGCGCATCGCCTTAAGTGGCAGCTCAAAACCGGCCATCATGATCATGGTTTCCAGGCGGGCGAGGGCATCCCGAGGCGAGTTCGCGTGGAGGGTGGTCATCGAACCCTCGTGACCCGTGTTCATTGCCTGGAGCATGTCGAGGGCCTCGGGACCACGGCACTCACCGATAATGATCCGCTCCGGCCGCATACGCAAAGCGTTTCGCACCAGGTCTGTGGCCGTGATGGCCCCTTTCCCCTCAATATTGGGAGGCCGGGTTTCCAGCCGCACCACGTGTTCCTGCTGGAGCTGAAGCTCGGCCGCGTCTTCGATCGTGACAATACGCTCGTTATTGGGAATAAAACTCGAAAGCACATTGAGCAGTGTCGTTTTACCGGAACCCGTACCACCAGCGATGATGATATTCAGCCGAGCCTTGATGGCACCTTCCAAAAGCATGACCATTTCCGGGGTGAGGGCCTTCAGGTTGAGCAAATCCTCCAGCTTGAGAGGATTCCGACCGAAACGCCGAATGGACACCGCCGGTCCGTCGAGCGCCAGAGGCGGGATGATCGCGTTGAAACGCGAGCCGTCCGGCATGCGGGCGTCCACCATGGGGCACGTCTCATCCACACGCCGCCCCACCTTGGAAATGATTCGGTCAATGATCTGAAGAAGATGCTCGTTGTCGCGGAATGTGACGTTCGTTTTCTCCAGTTTGCCGCGACGTTCTACATACACGTTTTTGGGACCGTTGATGAGGATATCGCTGATGGTGGGATCTTTCAGCAGGGATTCGAGCGGTCCGAGGCCGAAGGTTTCATCCAAAACTTCATCGATCAGCCGCTCCCGCTCTGAGCGATTGAGCATTGTGTTTTCGCTGTCGCAGAGATGCTCCACCAGAAGGCGAATTTCCCGACGGAGCACCTCCCCTTCGAGCTGGCTGATTTTGGAAAGATCGAGCTTATCCACCAGTTTGCTGTGGATCCGCTGCTTGAGCTCATCGAACGACAGGCGTGATTCCGACGTCCTCGCCGTTGGAGCCATCGGTCGCATCGTCGGAAGCTGACCCATTCGCTGCTTGACTCCTTCCGTCCACCTGATGAAACTCTGGCCGTCGACTATACGGGGCGGGATTCCGCCTACCACCCCGCAGAACCGCCTTCAACCACTCGCCAAAGCAACACCCGAAAGCGGAAGCCGTCCGGAGGGGCTGCCGCCTGGAGCGCCTCTTCTTAATTTCTCACACAGAAGAGAATCTCTTCCTTCCAGAAAAAACTTAGCTTATGTTTGGCAGCGAGACCCAGGCGATCGTAACGGTGATTTTCCCCACCACGGTCGACTGTAACAGAGCCCAACTTGGAGCCCGAGTGGCGGACGAGAGCCCCGGTCTTCGCCCCGCCCATCCGGAGCACCGATGCCATCGATCCAGACGTAACAAGAAATAGAACCGCCCCCATATTAGGGGGCGGTCGCTTTTTGCCTGTTTTACCGAGCGAATCGAATTTGTTACCAAAGATCGGAAATCACTCGGGCATCGGCGGATGTCCCGAAACCACCGGAACACCCACGTTGACCCGTTGGTCGAGCTGTTTCATCGCGTCGATGACGGTGTTGGTCCCGAAAGTCACACCCTGCGTAGCGGGACTGTTCTGGGTATCGGCCACGAAGAAATTCCGCAACTCGAGAATAGCCGGGGCTGTGAGGATAATCAGGGCCGCCGGTGCCAGGCAGAACAGAATCGGCAGGACGAGCTTGACCGGGGCTTTGTTAGCTCGGGCAAGGGCTGACTGCCGCAGAGAGACGCGGAGGTGATCCGCGTGATCGTGAAGCGAGCTGGCGAGCTGGCTGCCCAGTTGGGTTCCGCGGGTAAGCACAGCGGCGAGCTGACGAATCTCGGGCAGATCCACCCGTCGGGTCAGGTCCTCCAGGGCCAGCTTGAGACTGCTCACCTCAGCCTGGCGTTTGACGAGCCTGAGTTCCTCAGCCAGTGCAGGATAGGCCCCCATTTGGCCGGCCACATGTTCCACACTATCCAGGAGATTGAGGCCGCCTGTCAGACACATGCTGAGCATATCCACCGTGTCGGCCAGGCCGCTGCGAATCTCCTCGTATCGCGACTTCCGCCGAAAATACACGTAAAGTCTGGGAATAATCGACAGCACAACGCCCGTAAAAATTCCCACACCCAGAATGCGCCAGGTCCACTGGGGATCGGCCAGAATCGCACACACCCCGGCGATGATAAGCGGCGTGACCAGCAGCAGGAAGCGAAAGGCATAGATCGTGTTGCGAGCTGCCGGATGGTAAAGCCCCGCCTGTTTCAAAAGAAGCTGGAAATCTCGGCTTTCCTTGGCGGATTCTGGAATCTGGGCAGCCAGAGCCGGCGTTAAGGCGCCGAAGGCCCCGTCATCTTCCATATCGGGATCAATAATCGGGGGCTTTGGCGATAGGCTCTCGGAAACAACCTTTGCCCGCCGCCACAGCCAGATTTTTCGCACCAGCAGAGCGACGACAAAAACACTCAAAAAGGTCAGCAGGGAAAGTCCCCAATCGTTCCAGAAGGCATTGATCTCGTTCCACGCACCCAGGTCGATCGGTGTCATAGAGATGATCCCTCAGCAAATATGATGGGTAGAAAACTTTACTCGATCGTGTAATCTGGCGAGACGAAAAGCTATGCGAAATGCTCGGGGGTTCAATATTTCACCTGGAGAATCCGCCACACCCAGAACAGGCCCACAAGTTGCAAGCCTCCTGCGATCCCAAGCAACGTGGGTCCGCGGGGATGGGTGAGGAACTGCTGGACGTAGTCCGGCCGGGTCCAGCCCAGCACCGCCACCGCGATGAGAATTCCTATCGTCAATCCGAGCACCGAAAGCCGACTGCCCGCCGTGACTGCCTTCATATGCCCTCGGAATTCCGAACGCTCTCGTGCCGATCGGGCGAGCCGACTCGCGAGATTGGCGAGATCACCTCCCGTTCGCCGATGAACCAGGACTGCGGTCGCAAAAATCCGAAATTCAGGCAGCGGAATCCGGTAAGACATGCGTTCCATAACGCGCTGGGGTGAATGTCCCAGTTCTAGCTGGGTGGCACACCAGCGAAATTCGCTCTGAAGTGGACCTTTGCTTTCTTCAGCGGCGAGTACCGTGGCCCGCTCGAGCGACAGCCCGCTCCGCACAGCATCAGCAAACAACTCCAGGGTGGAGGGCAACTCCTTTCGCATCGCAGTGACGCGTCGCCACGCCCGGAACTTCCACCACATGAGAGGAATCACGGCACCCACCAGCGTTCCGAGCATCGCCAGCAGAAAATCATCGAACAGAACCAGGCACACAGCGGCACCCAGAACCGCGCTGGCTGCGGGAATCATGCTGGCCGTGGTTCGGTCCAGCGTGCTTCCAGCGGCTTCCAGAAGTTCGTAAAACCACCGGTCCAGCCGGGTACGGGCGGCTTTTTCTGGCGACACATAGAGAAGATCTGCGGGATCGAAATCTTGCTGGGCGTTCTGCCCGGAGAGCTGTTTCCCCAGAAAGCGCAGCGCAATCAAAAGCAGAATTCCACTGACGGTGGTGAATGTCAGAACAGGATACAGCCATTCATGCCATGGCATCGATGCAAACCTCCCTTTCAAGTGCGATTGCTCGCAGTTTCGATGAGACGCTTCGTGAAGAGTGACTCGGGAAGAACGATACCCTGCTCTTCCAGGCGAGTCAGAAATCGCGGGACGTTGCCGGTCGCGTAGAAATGTCCCTTGGCCACCCCGTCTTCGTCCACACCCTCCTGCCGGAAGCCGTAGAGCTCCTGAAGTTCATAATCTCCATTGTTGAAACCAATAATTTCCGAAATCCGCATCACCTTTCGCACCCCGCCCTTCAACCTCGCCAGGTGAACGACGAGGGTGACGGCCGAGGCGATGTACTGACGCACAATGGGCACCGGCAATTCGAATCCTGCCATGCCTACCATCACTTCCAACCGCGAGAGAGCATCGCGGGTATCATTGGCGTGGATGGTCGTGAGGGAGCCCTCATGGCCTGTGTTCATCGCCTGGAGCATATCGAGGGCCTCCGCGCCACGGACCTCGCCCAGGATGATTCTGTCGGGCCGCATCCGCAGGGCGTTGCGGACCAGATCGCGGGGGGTCACCTCACCGCGGCCCTCCGCGTTGGCGATGCGAGTTTCCAAACTCACCACGTGTTTTCGCTGGAGGCGTAACTCGGCCGAGTCCTCAATGGTCACAAGACGTTCGTCTTCCGGAATGAATGCCGACAGATTGTTGAGAAGAGTGGTCTTCCCGGAACCGGCACCTCCGCTGATGAGAATGTTGATCCGCCCTTCCACGGCCGCCTGCAAAAGTGTTACCATCTCCGGACAGATCGACCCCAGTCGGAGCAGATCGGCCATTTTGAGCCGTTCGTGTCCAAACCGGCGGATAGAGAGCACCGGTCCCCGTAGAGAAAGCGGGGGAATCACGGCGTTGACGCGAGAACCGTCCGGCAGCCGGGCATCCACCATCGGGTTCTGCTCGTCGATACGGCGGCCCACGCGGGACACGATCCGCTGAATAATCTGCAGCAGGTGTTCCTCGTCAGCAAACAC
This sequence comes from Thermogutta sp., assembly GCF_039793925.1. Lineage (GTDB taxonomy): Bacteria > Planctomycetota > Planctomycetia > Pirellulales > Thermoguttaceae > Thermogutta. Next base: position 63,803 of record NZ_JBAMME010000379.1, read on the forward strand.
CGTGTTTGTTTCCTGGAGGCGTCCGCACCTTTCCACATACACTTCGTACGGACCATTGACGAGAATATCCGTGACGTCCGGGTCCTGCATGTAGGGTTCAAGCGGCCCCAACCCGAACGACTCCGCCATCAGTTCGTCAATCAGGCGTTCCTCGTCGATGTTGCCGAGGAGTTCCGGTCGGCTGCGGAGGACGGCCTCTGTGAGGTTCCGCAGATGCCGGCGGAGTTGGTTTTCATCCATTTTGGCCAGCCGGGAAAGGTCGAGCGACTCGATCACCTCGCGATGCAGGCGGGTTTTCACCTTCTGGAATTCGGCTTCCCATTTTTCGCGCGGGTCGGAGATAGCGGATACCTCGCCACGGCCATTCCCAGGTGTCTCGCTCTGTCGGTAAAACAGGTTCATCATGGGTCGGTTTCCACTCTATTCAGCATGCCCTGATGTGTTCTCTCATGCATCCATCGGTGTGGCAGTTAGCCCAAACACCAAAACACCCCGCGTCGCTGTCACGGCCTGCCAGCGGAAGCGTGGGCCCCTGGCAAAGTCACCACCCGACCGTAACCCCCCGTTCCCACACTTGCCTGGCCGGGGAGGACGGCAGGATGGGGGGCCGGGGTCGGCGAGGCATTACCGGCACTTGCCCGAGCCGCCTCTTTTGCCCGTTTCGCAGCGCATTCCGGGCAGTCTTCTTCACTGGCGTCTTTATGGGACGAGCCATTGCTGTTGAGTGCGCCTGGGGTGAACGGTCGGGGTGCTTCTCCCTGAGCAACCAGCGTGGCGTTTTCCGCCTCGCGAATCTGCCAGCTCGCGAAAGTCACTTCCTGAACTTCACTGCCCCGCCAGATCTGAGCCGTCTTGGTTTCGGGTTTGGGAGTCTCGGACTGTGGCTGGAGCGGGGAAATCCCCAGCAGCGTGTAAATATTGACCAGGTTGGAACCCTCGAGCTGATCTGTTGCTACTGGCTGAGGTGAGGTGGTGCCGGTCGGAATCGCCGTGACTTCGCCAACTTCCGGATTATCTGTGGGAACTGCCGCCTCTTCCTGCTGACTACAAAGCACAACGCTCAGCGTGCCGTACTTTTCCGCCAAGATGAGTTTGTTAGCCTGTTCGGGAGTCACCGCCACGGTGATGTTCCGGAGATCGGTGGGCCGATCTTCGGCGGCCGGGAATCGGTTCCGACTCGTCGCCAGGACGCGAACCCGTCGCAGGAGTGTCAGAGTGGCCATCCCACCAAATTCCGGGCGATCGTTCTTGACCGTGAGTGTGATGTCCACAAGGCTTTCCGGCTGAATCATCCCGTTGACGGCTGCCTTGGCGTCCACGGCCAGCGTCACGGCGCGATAGCCGGGCGGCAATCGTTCGGATAGTAAGGGTACTTCGCCAACCTCATAAAGATCCTGCTCACGAATGGGTTGACCGGCAGGAATCGTCACTTTGGCCAGGCGGTAAAGGGCCCGAGACTTTAGCGTTAGGGCCCCTTCCGGTACCTTGTCGGCGGGTACGGGGACCTCTTCCACGTAGTCGTCGATAATCCGTGTGTACTGGCCGAGATTGTACTTGGCGACCACGATCTTGGTCATCTTTCTACCGGCCGTTCTGGCCTGCTGCTCGGCGGGTCGGGATAGATGCCGAACCACGTAGGCGGCCCCCAATCCCACCAAAATGGCCACCACGACGAATGTAACACCCGCGGGACTGACACGTTTCATGGAACTTCCTCTCCTTTGTTACAAACGAGCAACACAGCACGTGGCCTGTTTCTATTGGGCAACAACCTCACGCGTTATCAGATAAGAACGAAAAACCTCCTTAGACGCTCAACTCTCACCGAAGAAGAGTTTTTTCCGTATGTAAGCTCTCTTATCCGAGGTTTTGCCACTGTTATGAACGATCGTTGTGCAATTTCAGTGCCGATAGTCGAATGAAACATCAAATGAGCCAGCGAAAACTGTCTTGTGCCGGTGGGAAACCTCAGTACCATCCACCCCGCAGCAAAGCCAGCGCAACCATCAACCAGGTTCCCACGGCCAGGGGTACCGCGAACGGTAGGGCCTTGCGGCTTGAAACGTTAAACCTTCTCGACGGAGCGGCTCCGGCAGATCCGACATCGCCCGGCTGCTTCTGTCGTGTGCTGGGGCGCACAAGTTCTTCCAGCGACTTTCCGGTCACCAGGCAGACCAGGCTGAAAATCGATCCCACGACGACACCACAGGCAAACGCGATGAGGAGTCCTCGCGGCCCCAACCACGACCCCAAAGCCGCAAGCAGTTTGATGTCACCCATCCCTCCACCGCCGAAAATGTACGGCAGAATCAACAACGCTGCTCCCACTGCGAAGCCCGCCAGCGAGAATAGCCACCCCTGTCCCCCCGGCATGAGCGAGTGAAAACACAATCCCGCCACCATGGCGGGAACCGTTAGGACATTTGGAATTCGCCGCTCCCGCAGGTCTGTGATGGCCGCCCAAAAAGTCACCAGAAGCACCGCAATCGCCACAATGAGAGAATCCAGCATGTTCAAAGAAGAGACCTCCCTAAAATCGGAAGAATAGTTGGTTTTGGGAAAAAGTTTTCAATGGCCGTTGGTAGCGTTTTCTGCGGCCAATGCCCTTCTCATAAGTTCCGGCCGCGTTCTATGTTCTGGGCAGCGTCATCGTCCTGCCAGCTTCCCCAACTCCCTGCGCAGGGCAGGCCGTCCGGGGCGTGGGTCTCGAACGACTGGTCCACTGATAAGACAGCGCCACAGATGTCACCGAGCTCGTCGATGACCCCATCCCGAAATGCCGTGTAGGCCCCGACAACTCCCAGCACAAGAAGCGTGATGAGGATCACCCACTCGAACGTGAGGACGCCGCGTCGGGCTGCACGGTCTTGAGTGAGTGGCTTGCGTTTCCTCAATTGTGTGGACCGAGAGTTTTCAAGATGGCTCTTCTGGAACCATTGCCAAACCTGTGATATGGCCATCCCCATAAAGCCTCCGGTTGTCAAGCAAAAACGCGTCGAAACTATGTTTGCATGCGATACTTCAGGAAAACATGTACCCGCTGTGTGTTGCCTCAAGGCAACAGAAGTCCGCCGGTCACGGAGTGGAGCACGTGCCCACAGGGCCTTGATCAGGGCGACCGGTCGTAGGACGGTTTTGCTCACCGGCACACTCGGGTAACGAATCGGTGAAACTGAAGGCATTGCCCCAACCTGTGTCGTCTGCGGATACCGTGTACGATTGGTCAATGTGCACCAGGGCCCCCACAACGTCCCCCAGTTCGCTGATGACCGCATCCCGAGCAGCCGAAAGACCGCCCACTATCCCGATCACAATGAGCGTGATGAGCAGAATCCACTCGAAAGTCAAAACTCCGTCGCTTTGCCGCACATGGCGCCACATCAATCGAATCACTTTCATACCTGCTCTCCCAAGCTAAGCCATCTGTACGCTGAGTCAATCTCAGAAACACTCGTACGCAATTTTTATTCCACGATTGTCAGAATGACGGTTCAAAATTCCGCTCTGCACAATTTTCGGTTGATTCATTCGTAAAAGAACGGGGCCTGTGTCGCAAATAAAAACCGGCTCCGGGGTGATCACACCACGCGGAGCCGGTTGTTTCAGTGACGACGGAAAGCTCGACAAAGCTGTCGAGGCCTTCAGCCTATGGCTGGATCACAGGCTCGGATCTTCAACGTCGTCGCCACAAGCACCGATGGCGCCCTGATCCTGAGTGAGATCACCGGTGGCCAGGCGACCCTGATCCATACCAGCGGAATCGGTGTAGGACGAGTCGGACGCACCATCCACCACGCAGTCAGGCACTTGCACATCCCACGGATGGGCGATGTAATAGGACTGGTCGAGGGAGATCATGGCCTCGACGACGTCGCCCAATTCCGTGATCACGGCATCGCGGACCGCACTGAGACCGCCGACTACACCGATCACCAGGACCGTGATGAGGAGGATCCATTCGAAGGTCAAAACGCCTTCTTCCTCCCGCCAGATACGAGACAACACGCGCTTCACCCTGTCGCTCCTTATACTGAGGACCAGAGGAACTAACTAGCTGTCGGTCCACCGCAGACCGACCCGACAAGTTTTCATCCTGTGTCCCATCGATGGGATGACGTCTTGCCCAATACGCTTTAGCAGAGTCCGTGCCAAACTCCAACAAAATGTGCCCAAACAGACAGAATGCGGCGTAATACGCGAGAATTCGCAGCATTACAGGGGTAATCCGCGTATGATTCGCCTCCCCAGAATTTTGCGCAAGCGAGATGGTGTTCCAAGCTTGAAACACCCAGCTTGAATGCGTACAAGAGTCATGTTGTGCGTTTGAAACACGAAGACGCTTTCGCTTCACTGTGAAATAGGATCAGTCGCCTGAAGCACCAGCAAAAGGAGCCCTCCATGAAGCGTCTATCTTTGGCCTCGACTGCATTCGCAATCGTGGTGGGATTGTCTGTGCACATCTGCGCCCAGCAAACTGCACCGACCTGGCCCAGCCTTCCCGTTCCAAGAATTCGGGGAGAATCGATCGACATCACGTTTGCCGCGGACACGGCCGGGTTTCAAGCGCTCAACCAGTGCCGTTTGACGCTAAGGGACGGCGTTCTCGTGGTAGAAAGTTTGGGAGAAGATCCCTATCTGGCGCGGACGCTGGCGATTCCCGCCGACGCCTGTGAGGTAACCCTGGAACTTCGGACCACGGTGTCCACCGGCGGGGCTGTGTATTGGACATGCGGTCGGTCTCCGCATTGGGGAGAAGACAAAGTCCGCCATTTTCCGGTCCAGGGGGACGGCCAGTGGCACGAGTACCGGGTGGAGATCGCTACTCCAGGCGGCCTGAGGCAACTGAGGCTTGACCCCGGTGCTGCGCCCGGTGTTTACGAGATTCGGCGCGTTCGTGTCACCGCTCTCAAAATATTGGACGTCGCCGTGGGAGAAGTTACCGTCACCCCCGAAAGCGTCCGTTTTGACGTTGCCAACAACACGAAAACGGGTGTTTCGATCATGGCGGGGGGCAAAAAAATGGAGATCCCGGCGGAAGATCACAGAGTTATCGAGGTTCCCCGTCGGCGAAGCCGGGTGCTGGAAGGCGTCGCCATTGAGATACAGTTTCCGGAAATGGAAAGAGGCCTGCGGCGAGTGGTGTGGGTTTATGACGATTCTCTCCCGGCCGATTGGATTGCGGTGCCGGGCGACCTCCCGCCAGACCTGCGTCTGGAAATATCTCCCCAGGACAACGCGGCACGCATTCGTCGGGGTCAGCACACGGTGGTCGCAATCGCCCCGATTGTGGCGCCTGCTACTTTGGAGGGACCGGGCTTCATCACTCGGGTTCCTGAACTTTCCATCAGCAATCAAGGAGATCATGTTGGCTTGGTCGGAGAGGGCGTCCGCGCCCAAATACACGTTGACAACGGCGAAGTCACATTCAACTTGGAAGCAACCGGGAACGTCGGGGACGAAGTGGAAGGACCGGTCGTGCGGCCCGTGGGACTTCTCCAGCAGGGATTGTTTGCCGGCCTGGAGTACCTCGGGAAAGGAGAACGGAGCTCTTCCACGCTGGATATCGAGACAGAAGAGCACGTACGTTTTGCCCCGGATCCGATCAAAGTGACGATGCCCCTGATGGCCTTCGTCACAGACCGGATAGGGGCTGCCCTCTCTTGGGAAGACATGCATTTGCAGCCTATCTATGCCACCCCAAACGTCTTCGACGGCACCGCTGACCACCGGATGGCGTTGCGCGGTCATCAGATCCATGCTGTTCTGCGAGTGGGAGACAGCCGACTGGAAGAGCAAATCCTCTGGGCTGTTAGGCGCAAGGGATTGCCCGACTTGCCCGAGCCACCTCGCGGTCGGGAGGCGCAGGAGCAACTTTGCCTTTGGGCGCTGACAGAGGGGCCCATCCGCAACGAAAACGGTTGGGGACATTGCGTGGAGCCCAATTGGGGCCGACGATTCCACGTGGATATGGTGTCCACGATCTGGCGGCTCTCAGGCAAGTTGCCGGAGGTTCCGGAACTCGTGCCCGGCGGAGCCCATCTACCCGATGAATCGGCCTGGTTCTTGACCGGCCGCGTTGAACAGTGGCTCCGAATGACGCAGAACCAGGTTGAAAGTATCCTCCAGCAGCAGCGGGAGGACGGTTCATTCCGTTATCAGGGACCCTACCAAAAGGGGCATTTTGAAGACACGGCCAGCGGCTACTGCGGACGGTTTGCAGTCCTCCTTCTCGATGCCGCCTATTTCACCGGGAATGAACGGGCACTTCAAGCGGGCATCAAGACACTGGAATACATGAAGCGATTTCGCACGCCACGCGGGGCGCAGACCTGGGAACTTTCTCTGCACACCCCTGACATTCTGGCTTCGGCACATCTGGTCCACGCCTACGTCCGAGGTTACCAGCTCACCGGAAACAGGGGGTACCTGGAGCTGGCACGCCGCTGGGCTCTGACCGGTATTCCCTTCGTTTACCTTTGGGGCGAATACCCGGTGATGCTTTATGCAACCGTCCCAGTCTACGGGGCGACCAACTGGCGGGCACCCAACTGGATGGGGCTTCCCGTGCAGTGGTGTGGCCTCGTTTATGCGTACTCCCTGACGCTCCTCGCCCCTTACGACAACACCCTCGACTGGCATCACCTAGCTGAGGGAATTCTCATTGCGGGGGAACAGATGCAGGTTCCTCGCGAAGAAGGAGATTACGCCGGGCTGCTGCCGGACTCCTTCCACATCCGTCTCCAGCGCCGCCAGGGTCCTTTCATCAACCCCTGCGCCCTCGTGAATCTGCGTCTGGCTCTGGACGGAAAGCCGCACCGATTGGAAGTCGCGGCGAACGACACGCACCGCGTGGTCTCACCGTTTCCCGTTAAATTGGAAGGCCAGCAGGCGATCATCCAAGGCCAGGCAGGTACACGCTACCAAATCGTGGTGGACGGGCGACGAGTTATTTCCGTGGATTCCCGCGGATCCGACGTTGTGCCTCTGGATTGATGGCAGCCCCACCCTGGAATAAGAGCAGGCCCCGGGGAGGGGAGCCCGGGGCCCTGTGACGCCGTGATGAGACGACGTCCTCGGAGGGGTTTTTCCGCATCGCCGGTAGGTGTACGACTTTTTTTCCTCCCACTTTATCGGTTCAATCCGCGGCGCGTGATCGCTATGTCCCGCGGACAGCCCGGCCACTCACGCGACTGCTTGCTGTGCGCAGTCTGATTGCTCTGTGGCAGCACGTTTACGGCGCCGCAGCCAGGCACCGGCTCCGACCGCAGCACGTCCGCTGGCCAAAAGTGCC